>NZ_VCJS01000319.1 GCF_005893125.1 Nonomuraea basaltis
GCCACCCCCTGCACCGCCCGCATGACCAGCAGCAGCGGAAAGGACGGCGCCAGCGGCAGCAGCAGCCCGATCGCCGCCGAGACCACCACCGACCAGACGATCACCCGCCGCCGCCCCGCTACCCCGGCCAGCACCGCCACCGGCAGCACCGCCACCGCCAGCGAGGCCGTGGCCACGCCGATGGCCAGCGACGCGCTCCCGGGATCCAGCCGGTACGCGGCCGCCAGTTGCGGCAACACCGGCTGCGGCGCGTACAGCAACGCGAACGACGACAGCCCGGCCGCCGCGACCGCCGCGCTGACGCGCCGCGTGTCTGCTTCGACCGGAACGTGCTGCGCTTGGATGACCACCTACCCAACGCTAAGCAAGGCTAATAAATACGTCTAATACAGAAATTGTGGATAATTCATACCGTGATGGATGAATCCGACGAACAGCTGGCCGCCCGCCTCGCGCCCGCCCTCGCGCTGCTGGCCGCCGTCGGCGAGACCGGCCATGTGACGCGCGCCGCCGAGCTCCTCGGCATCCCCCAGCCCACCGCGAGCCGCCGCCTCGCCGCCTTGTCCGACCTCGTCGGCGCCCCGCTCGTCCTGCCCTCCGGCCGCGGCATCCGCCTGACCAGGGCGGGCCGTACGCTGGCCGCCGCCTCCGCCCGAGCGCTGGGCACCGTCGCCGTCGCCGCCCGCGAGGTGCGCGAGGAGATCGACCCGGGCAGCGGCCGCGTCGTCCTCGGCTTCCTGCACCTGCTCGGCCGCACCCTCGTCCCGTCGCTCATCCGCGGGTTCCGTGAACGCCACCCGGGCGTCCGCTTCAGCCTGGCGCAGGGGTCGCGCCAGGACATGCTGCGGGCCCTGCGCGACGGTGAGATCGACCTGGTGTTCGTCGCCCCCATGCCGCTGGACGACCCCGACCTCGCAAGCCGGCCGCTCGCCGACCAGGAACTGGTGGTGTTCGTGCCGCCGTCCCACCGCTTCGCCACACGGGAGCGGGTACGGGCCGCGGAGCTGGCAGGGGAGGAGCAGGTGACGCTCGAGCACGGGTACGGCCTGCGCCAGATCACCGACGACCTGTGCGCGGCGGCGGGGTTCGAGCCGCGGATCGCGTTCGAGAGTCAGGAGTCGGAGACCGTCCGGGGGCTGGTGGCGGCGGGCCTGGGCGTCGCGATCCTGCCCCGCTCGCAGCCAGGACCCCGTCCGAGCCCGTCCGGCTCTGGTGTCGTGGAGATCCCGCTGTCACCGCCGGTGTTCCGGACGATCGGGGTGAGCTGGCCGGCGGGGGAGGGGATGACTCCGGTGGTGCGGGCGTTCAGGGACCACGTGTGCTCGGGAACCGTGGACCTGGGCCCCGGCTTCCGCCCCGCCGCACCATGAGCTTGGCGAATGCCGTCCGACCTGCGACGTCTCCACGCCAGACTGGGCTCATGACACACGACGGCGATGCGGGCGTGCCGGGCTCGTTGGCGAGGGTGCTCGCCGACGTGACGGCCGAGCGAGCGGCTCAGGACGAGAGGTGGGGCATGCAGGAGCTGCCCGACGGCACCGGAGGTGAGCGTACGGTGGCCGAGTCCGACCTGGCCAGGCGCGAGACGGAGGCAGCGGCCGGTGAGGGCGTGCTGACCTGGCGGCACGTCCTGGCCGAGGAGGTGCTGGAGGCGTTCGCGGAAAGCGACCCGGACCGGTTGCGGGCCGAGCTGATCCAGGTGGCCGCCGTGGCCGCCAAATGGGCCCAAGCCCTCGACCGCCGCCCGGGGGCACCGGCGGCACCACCGCGACCGAGTCGTTTCCGGGCCATCGTCGACGTGCACGTCATCCTCATCCGCGGCGACCAGCTCCTGCTCGCCCGCCGCTCCGGAACCGGCTACGGCGACGGTCTGTGGCACCTGCCCTCGGGACATCTGGAGGCGGGCGAGTCGGTGACCGAGGCCGCCGTCAGGGAGGCGGCCGAGGAACTCGGGGTGACGATCGACCCGGCCGACCTGACGTTCTCCCACGTCATGCACCGGATCCCCGACCGGGCCGGCTTCTTCTTCTCCACCGGCACGTGGACCGGCGAGCCGTACAACGCCGAGCCGCACAAGTGCTCAGAGATCGCCTGGTGGCCCATGAGTGGCCTGCCCGACGACATGATCGAATACCCGGCGGCGGCCATCGCGAACGTCCTGGCCCGCGTCCCGTTCGCGGAACAGGGATGGTCTACAAATCGTTGATGTAACGCTAGCAAACTGTATAAGGTCAGAGGCATGCTCGATGGACGACTGCTGATCGACGCTCACCTGCATCCGCCCAGGATGTCCACGGTCAAGCCCGCCTGGGCGCGATGGGCGGAACAGTACGGAGCCCCCGGATGGCGCTCGGCGTTCGACGACGACGGGGTGATCGTTCCGGCGGCGTTCGACGACCTGCTGGCGGCCGAGGGCGTGGACCGGGCGATCCTGCTCTGCGAATACAGCCCGAAGGCCACCGGCATCCAGCCGGTCGAGGACCTGCTGCCGATCGTCAAGCACAACCCGGACCGTTTCGCGTTCCTGGCCAACGTCAACCCGCACCTGCACTATCCCATCGCCGCCGAGGTGCACCGGCAGGTGGACCTGGGCGCGGCCGGGCTCAAGCTCCACCCCGTGCACGGCGGGTTCTCGGTGGCGGATCCCATGCTGTACCCGGCGTACCAGGCGTGCGTCGAGCGCGGCATCCCGGTCGTCGTGCACTGCGGCACCAGCACCTTCCCCGGCTCGGCCAACGCCATGGCCGCGCCCGAGTTGCTCGACCCCGTCCTGCGCGACTTCCCCGAGCTCACGCTCGTGCTGGCGCACGGCGGCCGCGGCTGGTGGTACGACCAGGCGGCCTTCCTGGCGCTCATGCACGACAACGTCTGGATCGAGCTGTCCGGCCTGCCGCCCGCCCGGCTCCCCGACTACTACCAGCGCTTCGACCTGCGGCGGCTGGCCCGCAAGTTCGTCTTCGCGACGGACTGGCCCGGCGTCCCCGGCGTGGCCCGCAACGCCCGCGCCGTGGCCGCCCTGGGGCTCGACGACGACACGCTCGGCCTGGTCCTCGGCGGCAACGCGATGCGCATCTACTTCGCACCTGCTACATAAGCTTGACGCGACCACGGGTAGTCGTTGAAGAAGCTGGGCAGGCACCAGACTTAGGCCGGCTTCGTGCCGTAGACCGCGATGGCGAACGGCCGGGCCGTGGCCGTGTAGACCTGCTCCTCGAGGCGGGACAGCGACGCGTCGAGGTAGCGGTGCAGCCGGGTGGCCTCGGGCCACGGGTGCACCGCCACCAGGACGCCGTCGGGTTCGAGCAGCGCGCAGAGCTGCGCGGAGGCGCGGCGCAGACGGTCCGTACGGCCCAGGTAATAGAGGGTCTCCGAGCAGAACACCAGGTCGAAGCGCTGATCCGGGCGGTGGGTGAGGATGTCGGCGTGGATGAAACGCACCCGCTCGTTGCCGTTCACGCGCTCGCGCGCCCGCGCCAGCGCGCGCTCGGAGACGTCGACCCCGGTGATCTCGGCGTCGGGGTACGCCGCCGCGAGCGCGTGGGTGAACACGCCCTCGGCGCAGCCGACCTCGATGATCCGCCGGTACGCCCTGGGCGGCAGGTGCTGCAGTGTGGACAGGTATTTCTGCTGCTCGTAGCTGTCGGTCGCCAGTTTCCACGGGTCGGGGGAGCGGTGCTTCCAGTTGAAGTAGCGGCGCAGAATCATGCCCTGCCCCTGGGGGGAGAGGAGGGACAGCGTGCGGAAGAGCGTACGGTGCATGATCTCTGGAAAACTCGGCATGACGATCAGCGGCCTCTCTCGGGGTCGAGACGGAGGGAGTATCCCGGGGATTTGAGGTGAAGTCGTTGCCGGAACTGCATGCCCGCTTTCGGCGGGGATGACGCGCGATCACGCCCACGCCGTCGGCGCTCTGCCGCGCGGTGTCACCGGATCAATCCAGCGGATCCCACGCGACCTGGTCGTAGAACTCGATCACGCTCGCCATCAGCTTGTCGTCCTGGCGCAGCGCGACATCGCCCACTCGGCCGACCGGCACCACGCCGCGCGAGTTGCACAGGAAGACCTGGTCGAGCCCCGGCAGGTCGGCGACCCGGAGCGGGCGGCGCTCCTGCGGCACGTCCATCCGCTCCAGCAGCCCCATCGTGATCCCGCGCAGCATCGGCGCCTCCGGCCAGATCAGCCGGCCGCCCGCGAAGCCGCCCAGGTTCGTGATCGCGCCCTCACTGATCAGGCCGTCCTCCGTGGTCAGCAGCGCCTCGCCGAAGCCCTCGCGGGCGACCTGACGGATGAGATGGGCCTGCGGGAAGCCGGCCGCCTGCTTGATGTGCGGCAGGTAGCGCTGGTAGACGACCGGCTTGACGCTCTGGGGACTTCGGGACACGTGGAACGGCGGGGCGGAGGTGGCCACGACGCGCGGCCGGTCGGACTCCACGACGTACACGCGCACGCTCGCGTCCCGCATGTCGTCGCCGAGTACGGCCCGGATCGAGGCGAGCACCGCCGCGCGGTCGAGGTCCACCCCGAACAGCTCCAGGTTGGCACCTTCCAGCCGCTCGAAGTGCAGGTCGAGCCCGCGCACCCGGCGGTCCCTGACCTGCATGGCGGTGAAGTGCCCGTAGCGGGCCTCCAGCGCGAAGCGCGCGTCGGCGTCCACCAGCCTGCCCTCGATCGCTGCACGTCCCATCACATGATCTACTTTACGTACGCGCCCACCGACCAGCGAACCGGACGGTTGGCAGACTCGCCCCGTAGACGCAGCTTGCCCCTGACCGTCACCTGCTTGCCCTTGGGGATCCAGAACTCGCTCATCGCCATCGGGAAGGGGCCCTCCTTCCAGATGCCGCAGTTCCCGCTCCCGGGGGAGCCATCGACCTGGAACGTGAACCGCATCCGCCCGGCGAGATCACCCGTGCAGAGCTGGTCGATCAACACCGTCCCGGTGCTCTTGAACGTCATGGTGAAGGACGAGTCCTGCGGCCACATCCCCGAGGTGAAGGCGGCCAGCTTCCCGCCCCCCAGCCGTCCGGGAAAGGCCCTGACCGGTTCCGCCTCGACCGGGCGGGCGGGCGGAGTCCACTCGTAGACGGCCAGGCTCCAGCCGACCGGCCGGGGCTCGATCGGCACGCATGGGCCGCCCTTCGTCTTGCTGACGCAGCCCGAGCCGTAAGTGGTCGTGTCGAACGTGACCGTGACCTCCTCGGCGTCGTCCGGCACGGTCAGCTCGCGCAGCTGCATCTCCTTCTCGCACGGCGTGAATGAGGACTCAGGGTCGTCACGGCCGTTCACCGAGACGTTCGGTGGTTCGCCGCCGGACACGCCGTCGCACAACGCGGCCACGTCCAGCGGCTTGCCGGTGACCGGGATCGTGACGGAGGTCTTTTGCGCGGCCTTCGCCTTGAGCGTGGCCGTGGCCACGCGGCGGTACTCGGTGCCGTCGGCGGCCGTGAACCGCTCGGGCAGCTCGGGTGCGGGCCGGGCGGCCGCCGTCGTCTCGCGCGGCCGCTCCGTCGTACCGGGGAGGAGAGACACGCCGACCACGACCGCCGCCACCACCGCGGCGCCCGCCGTCAGGCGCCTGTGCAGGCGGGTCCGGCGGATGCGGGCGTGGACCTGGTCGTGGCGGTGCGGGTTCGCGGGCGAGGGCGCCTCGGCCCGCTCCCGTAGGACGTCACGCAGGTCTTGCACGGTCATCGGTGCAGCTCCTTCACGATCGACTCGTCCATGCGCAGCTTGGCCAGCCCCTTGGCGGTCTGGCTCTTGACCGTGCCCTCCTGGCAGCCGAGCAGCCTGGACACCTCGGCCACCGGCAGGTCCTCGTAGAAGCGCAGCACGATCACCGCGCGCTGCCTGGCGGGCAACCGGCCCACCGCCACCCACAGCTCGTCGCGCGGCTCTCCGCCCTGATCGTGCGCGGCCGCCTCCGGCAGATCGGCGCTGGGCAGCTCCCTGCGCCACCTGCGCCGCCACCAGGACGTGTACGTGGTCACCAGCACCTTGCGCACGTACGCCTCGGGCTCGTCGATGCCCGGCCACGCGAACCACGCCTTCGCCAGCGACTCCTGCAGCAGATCCTCGGCTGTGCCCCAGTCGCGGGTCAGCAGGTACGCGGTGCGTAACAGCCGGTCGGACCTCGCCACCACGAAGTCCTGAAATATCGCCCTATCCGCCAACTTGTACGCCTCCTGTCGAAGCCTGCTGACGGGAGTGACGCATCGAGCGCGACCCCAGGTTGCCTCGGCGCGTCAGACTGCCGGGCCGGGCGAGGGCTCAGACCACGCCGGCCCCCGGGGACGTCAGGTGGCGCCGGCCCGCACGACGGTGAACGGCGCCAGCTCGCCCAGCCCGCGCACCGACAGCCGGTTGACCGGCCGCAGCCAGAAGGCCCGGTCGCCCTCCAGTTCCTCGGCCATCGCCGGATCGGCCAGGATCGTGCCGGGCAGCGACAGCGCGGTGAGCCGGCTCGCCAGGTTGACCGTGGTGCCGAACACGTCGCCCATGCGCCAGATCACCGGCCCGGTCGCCAGCCCCACCCGCAGCTCCGGCATGTCCTTGCCGCGCGCGTGCGTCTCGACCAGCCGCAGCGCGATCTCGGCCGCCACGTGCGACTTGTCGGCCACGAACAGCACCGAGTCGCCCAGCGTCTTGATCACTCGCCCGCCGGTGGAGGTGACGATGTCGGCCGAGCGCCCCTCGAACCTGTCGATCAGCCGGGCCAGCTCGCCGCTGGTGATCTGCCTGCTCAGCCGGGTGAACGCGACCAGGTCGGCGAACCCGACGGCCAGCCGTACCGAGCTCATGTCCTGCTCGGCGATGCGGCCCGCGGCGGCGGCGAGCTGGCGCTGCCAGGCGTAGACCAGCAGGCGCGCCAGGTCAGGCAGCACCCGCTCGGCCCGCCTGCGCCACGCGCGGGGCCGCTCCGCCAGCGGCACGCCCGCCTGGTCGAGTGCCTCCACGCCCAGCTCGGCCTGCGACTCGGCCAGCCGGGCCGTGGCCGCCCCCAGGGAGCGGGCCATGAGCAGCACGTGTTCCTCGTCGTAGATTCCCGAGCTGACCATGCCGAGCAGCGTCTTGAGCGCCTCGACGTCGGATTCGGTGAACTCGACCGCGTCGTCGGCCACGTTCGCGAACCCCAGGGCACGCCAGAAGCGCCGCGCGCGGTAGACCGGCACGCCCGCCATCTCGGCGACCTGGTGGCTGGTGTAGCGGCGCGGCTCGCGTAGAAAGGCCTCAATCAGGCCGTCCCCATCCACGCGGGTCACGTGGGAAAACATAGCACTCTGTGGGGCAAATCACTCGGGTGCGTCACTCCAGGAGGGCTCGCAGGGCCGCCCGCTCGTCGGCGGGGACGTAACCGGCGTAGTAGTCGTACATCGACTCGCGCGACAGCCTGGCGGCCAGCGGGCCGTCGCCGGCGCGCACCGCGGCGAGGACCTCCTCGTGATGGCCGATGCTCCGGCGCATCAGCGCCTCCCTGTCGGGCGCGGAGGCGATCTTGCCGGCGATCAGATCGACCACGATCGAGCGGACGACGTCGGTGCAGATCTGGATCAGCTTGTTCCCGCTCGCCCGCGCCACGGCGTCGTGGAACGCGACATCCGCGGCGCCGAAAGCCCTGTCCACTTCCCGGGCGGCCCCCTCCGCGGCGCCGACGGTCCTGTACACGTCGCGCGCCGGCCCCTCCGCGGCGCCCGCGGCGTCGTCGCCCGCCTCGACCGCGGCCCTCATGCTCGCCACCGCCTCCGCCATCTCGGCGAGCTGCTCCTCCGTGCGCAGCCGCGCCGCCAGCAGGATGGCCGACGCGTCGAGCACCATCCTGAACTGCACCAGCTCGCCCAGCGACAGCTCCGCCACGCGGGCCAGCGTGGTCATCGACTTGTGCAGGACGGCGGGTGAGAACGGCAGCACCTCCGCGCCGTGCGGGTCGCCGGGCCGCGACCGCACCAGGCCGCGCGCCTGCAGCACCCGGAGCGCCTCGCGCACCGTGGAGCGGCTGACCGAGAACTGCACCATGAGCTCGCGCTCGCTCGGCAGCCGCGCCCCCGGGCAGAGGGAGCCGCTCTCGATGGCCTCCTCGACCTGCTCCACCACGCGCTCGTAGGCGCGTACCGTACGCACCGGCTCGAACCGCGGACCACCCATGCACGTCCCCCTTGACCCGAACCGCCGACGACTGGCAATGTGCGTAGCCTACTGGTCCGACCAGTGCACTAGCCAGGAGGCTGCAAGACATGAGGCGCATCGGAACCTGGATCGCCGTGGGCGGTCTCCTGCTGGCCACGGCCGCCTGCGGCGGCGGCTCCGACGGCGGCGCCGCGGCCGGCGGCACGCCCCAAGCCCAGTCACTCTCTGTCGGATTCGTGGCCGAGCCCGCGAACCTGGACTTCACCGCCACCGAGGGCGCCGCCATCCCGCAGGCGCTGCTCGTCAACGTCTACGAGGGCCTGGTCAAGCTCGACCAGGACGGCAAGATCGTGCCGCTGCTGGCCGAGAAGTGGGACGTCTCCGGCGACCGGAAGACGTACACGTTCACGCTGCGCAAGGACGTGAAGTTCAGCAGCGGTGCGCCGTTCACGGCGGACGACGTGGTGTTCTCGCTCGACCGGGTCAAGACGGACTGGAAGCTCAAGATCAAGTCGCAGCTCGACGTCGTCGACAAGGTGGAGAAGAAGGACGACTCCACCGCCGTCGTCACGCTCAAGCGGCCCGGCAACGGCTTCCTCTACTCGATGGCCACCAGGCTCGGCGCGATGTTCAGCCGCACCGGCGTCGCCGACCTGGCCAACAAGCCGGTCGGCACCGGGCCGTACGTGCTCGGCTCGTGGCGGCGCGGCGACTCCATCCAGCTCAACCCGAACCCCTCCTACTGGGGCACGAAGCCGTCGCTGCAGGCGGTCACGCTGAAGTACTTCAAGGACGCCACGGCGATGAACAACGCGCTGCTGACCGGCGGCATCGACGTGATCTCCAGCGTGCAGGCGCCCGAGTCACTGCAGCAGTTCGCCGACCCCAACCGCTTCCAGACGGTCGAGGGCACGACGAACGGCGAGGTCGTGCTGTCGATGAACAACAGCCGCCCGCCCTTCAACGACAAGAAGGCCCGCCAGGCCGTCCGCTACGCCATCGACCACAAGGCGCTGCTGGACACCGCCTGGGCCGGGCGCGGCCAGCTGATCGGCTCGATGGTGCCGCCCACCGACCCGTGGTACGAGGACCGCACCGGCGACTACCCGTACGACCCGGCCAAGGCCAAGGAGCTGCTCGGCGGCAAGACGCTCACCGTCAAGATGCGCATCCCGAACCTGCCGTACGCGGTCGCGAGCGCCCAGGTCGTCAAGTCGCAGCTGGCCCAGGTGGGCATCACGGCCGACATCGAGCCCCTGGAGTTCCCGGCCCGCTGGCTGGACGTGGTGTTCAAGCAGGGCGACTACGACCTGTCCATCATCAACCACGTCGAACCCCGGGATATGGGGATATTCGCGGATAAGTCGTACTACTTCCGGTATGACAATCCCGAGTTCGGCAAGCTGCTCGCCTCCGCCGACGAGGGCACCGAGCAGCAGCAGACCGACGACCTCAAGAAGGCCGCCAAGCTGCTGTCCGACGACGCCGCGGCCGACTGGCTGTTCCTGTTCCCTAACCTGATCGTGGCGAAGAAGGGCGTCACCGGGCTGCCGAAGAACGCCATCGCGGAGTCCTTCGACTTCACCGCGCTCGCCAAGCAGTGACGGTTTACCTGCTCAAACGGCTGGCGGTGCTGCTCGCGAGCACCGCCGTGGCCGGGGTGGCGGTGTTCGCGTTCATGGCGCTGCTGCCCGGCGACCCCGCCGAGATCGCGCTCGGCGTCAACGCCACGCCGGAGGCGGTGGCCGAGATGCGCAAGCAGTTCGGCACCGACCGGACGCCCGCCGCGCAGTTCCTCGACTGGTTCGGCGGGCTGGTCCAGGGCGACTTCGGCACCTCCTACGTGACCAGCTCGCCCATCGGCCCGCAGATCAGCGACCGGCTCGGCGTCACGGCCGTGCTCGTGCTCGGCGGCATGGCGGTGGCGGTGGTCATCGCGGTGCCCCTCGGCACGTTCGCCGCCGTCCACCACCGCAACCCCCTCGGCGCGGCCATCAGCGCGGCCAGCCAGGTCGGCATCGCCGTCCCGGCGTTCCTGGCCGGGATCCTGCTGGTGTTCGTGTTCGCGGTGCAGGCCCAGGCGCTGCCGTCCGGCGGCTACGTGCCGATCGCCGAGAGCCCGGGGGAGTGGCTGCGCAGCCTCCTCCTCCCATGGCTGTCGCTCGGCCTCGTCCAGGGCGCGGTGCTCACCCGGTACGTGCGCAGCGCCGTGCTCGACGTGATGCGCGACGACTACCTGCGCACCGCCCGCGCCAAGGGCCGGGGCAGCACCGGCGCGCTGTGGCGGCACGGGCTGCGCAACGCCTCGATCCCGGTCGTCACCGTGCTCGGGCTGCAGCTGGCCACGCTGCTCGTCGGCGCGGTCGTGGTCGAGCGGGTCTTCGTCATTCCCGGGCTCGGCGACCTGCTGCTCAACGGCGTGGCCGGGCGCGACCTGCTGCTCGTCCAAGGTGTGGTGATGGTGCTGGTGGCGGCCGTGCTGCTGATCAACTTCGTGGTGGACGTGACGTACCATCTGCTCGACCCGAGGCTGCGATGAGAGGCCGGCTGAACGCCGGGCTCGTCGTCGGCGGCACGCTCGTCGCGCTCGTGGTGCTGGCCGCGCTGGCGTCGTTCCTCTGGACGCCGCACGACCCGACGCTCGTGGACGCGGCACGCAAGCTGCGCGAGCCGGGCGGCGGCTACCTGCTGGGAGCGGACAAGTTCGGCCGCGACACCCTCAGCCAGCTCATGGTCGGCGCACGCACCACTCTCTACGTGGGCATCGTCGCCGTCGGTATCGCCGCCGTCATCGGCACGCCGCTCGGCGTGATCGCCGGGATGACGCCGCGCGGCTGGCTGTCCGAGCTGATCATGCGGGTCAACGACCTCGTGTTCGCCTTCCCCGCGCTGCTGCTGGCCGTCATGCTCGGCGCCGTCTACGGGGCCGGGACGCTCACCGCGATGATCGCGATCGGGGTGGCCACCGTGCCCGCGTTCGCCCGGGTGGCCCGCGCCGCCACGCTCCAGGTCATGGTCACCGACTACATCCTGGCCGCCAGGGCCGCCGGGCGGCGGCGGACCGCGATCGCGGTGCGGCACGTGCTGCCGAACATCGGGTCCGTGCTGATCGTGCAGGCGTCGGTGTCGTTCGCGATCGCGATCCTGGCCGAGGCCGCGCTGTCGTTCCTCGGCTTCGGCACCCGCCCTGTCTCTTATACTCATCTGACCCTGCCCACTCTGGACAT
>NZ_VCJS01000031.1 GCF_005893125.1 Nonomuraea basaltis
GGGCTGGGCGGGCTGGTCGCGCAGACGGCGACGCCGTATTCGACGGCCGACTACTTCGCCGACGCCCGGTTCCGGCACAAGGACGACATCGACGAGGCCGTCAAGGAGGAGGGCCTGGTCGCGATCCTGGGCGTGCCGCTGCGGCTGGGCAAGCGGGTGATCGGCGTGCTGATGGCGGCCAACCGCAGCGCCAGGCCGTTCCACCAGGAGGAGGTGTCGCTGCTGGCCAGCCTGGCCGCGCACGCCGCCGTCGCGATCGACAACGCCAGGCTGCTGCAGGAGACCAGGAACGCGCTGGAGGAGCTGTCCCATGCGCACCGGACGGCCAGGGAGCACGGCGAGGCCGTCGAACGGGCGGCACTGGCCCACGACCGGATGACCTCGCTGGTGCTGCGCGGCGGCGGGATCGAGGACGTGGCGGCCGTGGTGACCGATGTGCTGGGCGGGTCGCTGGCCGTGCTCGACGACCTGGGCCGGCCGATCACCGGTGCCGTGGGCGAGCTGGCGGAGCTCGACGCCGGGGTTTTCGAGGCGGCGCAGGCGTCCAGGGCGCTGGGGCGTACCGTGCGCAGGGGCGATCTGCTGATCGCCTCCGTGGACGTCGGCGGGGAGCCGCTGTGCACGCTCATCCTGCGCAGCGACGACGCCGACGAGCGGATCCTGGAGCGGGCGGCGCTGGTGTGCGCGTTGCTGCTGCTGTTCCGCAGGAGCGTGGCCGAGGCCGAGGGGCGGGTCAGGGGCGAGCTGCTCGACGACCTGATCTCGCGGCCGGACTCCCCCGGCCTGGCCGACCGGGCGCGCCGGCTCGGGGTCGACCTGGACGCGCCGCACGTCGTGGTGGTGGTCAAGCACGGCGGGCAGCGGGAGCGGGCGGCGTTCTGGGCTTCCTCGCAGGCCACGATGCGCCACGGGCTGGCCGCCGGGCGGGGCGACGAGGTGGTGCTGTTGCTGCCGGGTGAGAACGCCGGAGGCATCGCGCAGCGGGTGGCGGCCGAGCTGAGCGCGTCCCTGCACAGCCCGGCCACGGCGGGCGCGGCGAAGGCGAGGAGCGTTGCGCTGTGTCATGGCGATCTCATGCCGGCTTCTGAGACCGCCAAGGCCTATCAGGAGGCGCGGCGGTGTGCCGAGGCGCTGATCGCGCTCGGGCGCGCCGGGGACGGTGCGAGCGCGGCCGAGCTGGGCTTCGTCGGGCTGCTCGTCGGCGACGGCCGCGACGTGCGCGGCTTCGTGGACCGGGTGCTGGGCGAAGTGATCGACTACGACGCCCGCAGGGGGACCGCGCTGGCCGGCACGCTGGCCGCGTACTTCGGCACCGGCGGCTCGCCCTCGCGTACGGCCGAGGCCATGCACATCCACGTCAACACCGTCACGCAGCGGCTCGACAGGATCGGCAAGCTGCTCGGCGACGGCTGGCTGGAGCCCGAGCGCGCTCTGGAGATCCAGCTGGCGCTCCGCCTGCACCGGCTCGGCCACACATCCACCTCGCAGACTGTGGGCCCGGACTCCATATGAGTGATGCCGGTCACTCTTTACCGTGACCGGCATGGCCACTTCCATCAAGAAGATCGTCGCCGCGAGCCTGATCGGCACCACCATCGAGTGGTACGACTTCTTCCTGTACGGCTCGGCAGCCGCGCTCGTGTTCAACAAGCTCTTCTTCCCCGACTCCGACCCGCTGACCGGCACGCTGCTGTCGTTCCTCACCTACGCCGTCGGTTTCATCGCCCGCCCGCTCGGCGGCCTGGTCTTCGGCCATTTCGGCGACCGGCTGGGCCGCAAGACGCTGCTGGTCGTCAGCCTGCTGATGATGGGCGCCGCGACGTTCCTGATCGGCTGCCTGCCGACGTACGAGACTCTCGGCCCGGCCGCGGCGCTGCTGCTGACGGCGCTCAGGCTCGTGCAGGGCTTCGCGCTCGGCGGCGAGTGGGGCGGCGCGGTGCTGATCGTCTCCGAGCACGGCGACAGTCGCCGGCGCGGCTTCTGGGCGTCCTGGCCGCAGGCCGGCGCGCCGGGCGGGAACCTGCTGGCCACCGGCGTGCTGGCGGCGCTGGCCGCCTGGCAGCCGGACGAGGCGTTCCTGTCGTGGGGCTGGCGGGTGCCGTTCCTGCTGTCGGGCGTGCTGGTGCTGATCGGCCTGTGGATCAGGCTGTCGATCAGCGAGTCGCCGGTGTTCCAGCAGGCCCCGCCCGAGGAGCGGGCGCCGATCGTCGGCGTGCTCCGCTACCACTGGAAGGACGTGGTCACCGCGATCGGCGCGCGCCTGGCCGAGAACATCTCCTTCTACCTGCTGACCGTCTTCGTCATCACGTACGCCAAGACCACCGGAATCTCGAACTCGACCGTGCTGACCGCGGTGCTGATCGCCTCGGCCATCCACTTCGTCACGATCCCGATGTGGGGCGCACTGTCCGACCGCGTCGGCCGCCGCCCGGTCTACCTGGCGGGCGCCGCCGGCATCGGGGTGTGGATCTTCGCGTTCTTCCCGCTCATCGACACCGGCAACTTCCTGGCGATCACCCTCGCCGTCACCGTCGGCCTGCTCTTCCACGGCATGATGTACGGCCCGCAGGCGGCCTTCTTCTCCGAGCTGTTCGGCACCAGGATGCGCTACACCGGCGTCTCGATCGGCGCGCAGCTGTCGGCGATCGTGGCAGGCGCGCTGGCCCCGCTCATCGCCGTCGCACTGCTGAAGACCTACTCGAGCAGCGTGCCCATCTCCATCTACCTTGGTCTGGCGGCGCTGCTCACCCTGGTCGCGGTCTACGCCGCACGCGAGACCCAGGGCCGCGACCTCGCCGAAAGGGTCCACGCCTCATGAAGATCACCACGCCGCGGCTCACCCAGCACGTCCTGACCGCCGAGGGCAGGGACACCGGCGAGCCCGTGCTGTTCGTGCACGGGAATGTCTCCTCGGCCGCGTTCTGGCGCGACAGCATGGCGGCGCTGCCCGAGGGCTACCGCCCGCTCGCGGTCGATCTGCGCGGCTTCGGCGAGACCGACCCCGAGCCGGTGGACGCCACCCGGGGTCTTCGCGACTACTCCGACGACGTGCTGGAGCTGATCGGGGAGCTGGGCCTGGACGGGGTCCACCTGGTCGGCTGGAGCCTGGGCGGTGGCGTCGTCCTGCAGGCCCTGCGCGACCGCCCGGCCGCCGTCAAGAGCGTCACCCTGGTCAACCCCATCTCCCCGTACGGCTTCGGCGGCACGGAAGGCACCGAAGGCCGGCTGACACACACCGACGGCACGGGCTCGGGAGCGGGGGCCGCGAATCCGGACTTCGTGGCACGACTGAAGGCGGGCGACATGTCGGATGAATCCCCCACATCCCCACGCAGCGTCTTCCGCTCGGCCTACGTCAAGAACGCGGTCACCGACGAGGACTTCTACCTGCGGTCGATGCTCACCACGCGGGTGGGCGAGGCCCACTATCCGGGTGACGGGGCGGCCTCCGGCACGTGGCCGCACGTGGCCCCCGGCAAGCATGGCGTGCTCAACGCCGCCGCCCCCGTCCACTTCCGGCTGGACGACCTGCACGAGATCGACCCCAAGCCGCCCATCCTGTGGATCAGGGGCGCCGACGACCTTATCGTCTCCGACACGTCCCTGTTCGACCTGGCCCACCTGGGCGCGCTCGGCGTCGTGCCCGGCTCCCCCGGCACGCCGGCCCAGCCGATGGTGGCCCAGACCAGGACGGTCCTGGAGCGCTACGGCCCGTACCGCGAGGCCGTGATCGAGGACTGCGGCCACAGCCCGCACCTGGAGCACCCCGCCGAGTTCCGGCGCCTGCTGGCCGAGCACCTCAGGGAGACGTGATGCTGGTAGCGCTCACCCTGGTGGCGAGCCTGCTCACGCCGGTCCAGCAGCTCGCGGTGCCGGGCGCGGAGCGGCAGGTCGTCGCCGCGCTCGGCGACCTGACCACCGCGGGCACCGCGCAAACCGGGCACACCGACCCGGCCGACTGGGCCGGGCTGCACTCGGCCGCCACCGTCAACCCGACCGGCGTGCCCGGCGTCCAGATCGACGGCTACTTCCCCGACACCTCGACCGGCAACGCCACGCACGGCTGGAACCACGACTCCCAGTTCGTGATCAGACTGCCCGACGACTGGAACGGCGGCCTGGTCGTCAGCGGCACCCCCGGCAACCGGGAGCAGTACGCCAACGACTACACGATCTCCGACTGGGTCCTGTCCAAGGGCTACGCGTTCGCCGCCACCGACAAGGGCAACGTCGGCCTGGCCTTCCACGAGGACGGCCGGCACCCCGGCGACGCCGTCGCCGAGTGGAACCACCGCGTCACCCAGCTCGCCGTGGCCGCCAAGGCCGTGGCCGGGCAGCGGTACGGCAGGAAGCCGGCGCGTACGTTCGTGGCGGGCATCTCCAACGGCGGCTACCTGGTCAGGTGGCAGCTGGAGAATCGCGGGTGGCTCTACGACGGCGGCGTGGACTGGGAGGGCACGCTCTGGCGGGTCAAGGGCGACAACCTGCTGAGCTTCCTGCCGCCGGCGCTGCGGGCGTATCCGGACGAGGCCGGCGTGCGGGCGGCCGGGTTCGCGGCGGGCTCGGAGTTCCTGTGGCCGTTCCACCGGCAGTACTACTGGGAGCTGACCCAGCAGCTCTACCAGAAGGAGCTGGACCCGTCCTACCAGGGCGCGGCCGCCGACTACGACTACGACGAGCGCCGGCCCTACGCGGCGGTGGCGAAGATCGCGCTGACCGGCCGGATCACCAAGCCGCTGATCACGATTCACGGGACGCTCGACGCGCTGCTGCCGATCTCCCGCAGCTCCGACGTCTACGCGCGGATGGTGGGACCGCACCGGCCGTTCCGCTATTACCGGGTCGAGGGCGGCAACCACCTGGACGGCCTGGTGGACGTCCATCCAGATCGGCTGAAGCCGCTGCTGCCGGTCTTCAGGAGTGCCTTCCAGGAGCTGGAGGGCTGGGTCAGTCCCTGAGGTAGCGCTGACTGCCCGCGCGCGCCAGGCGCACCATGTGCCGCGCGCCGGGCAGCCGCCGGCCGATCCGGTGCAGCGCGGTGTCCCGGCCCATGGGCGAGCGCTCGGGGTGGACCGCGGCGGCGGGGCGCACCTCGACCCTGCCCCGGCGCACCTCCAGCGCGAACCGCAGCCCGAGCTCCTCGTCCGCCGAGCGCAGCGACGCCCGCCAGTCGCCGGGGCCGAGGTGCTCCACGCCCGGCATCAGCCGCTTGACCGGCACCTTGGCCACGAGCTGCCCGGCGAGCCTGCCGGGCACCCCGGCCTCGGCCAGCGCGGGGGCGCACACCTCGCGCTCGCGCCGCCCGGTGCTGCGCAGCACCAGCTCCAGGGGCGGGCCGCCGCTGGGCGGCACGTACGGCACCGGCAGCACGATGTACGCGTTCCCGTCGAGCTGCTTGACCTCCACCCCCGGCGACACCAGCGCGATCGACTCCGAGAACGAGCGCGGCTCCACGGCCAGGCCCAGCTCACCCTGGTCGGTCCAGCACGGCACCACCAGCCGCGTCCTGGGCCGCTGGGCCAGCACGCCCAGGCAGTTGAGCGGCCCGGCGGTCCGGCTGACCCGGCTCCTGGCCTGGTTGGCGCCGCCGAACATGCGCACGTGCACCTCCCACTGACCGGGCCTCAGCGGCTGGCCGAGCGCGGCGGTGGTCACGTCGATCCTGGTCTCGCCCTTGATCTGCAGGCGGACGCGGCGGCCGCCGTCCTGGATCACCTCCACGTGCTGGGCCAGCGGCAGGAAGTGCACGACGCCCGTCTCGGCGTGCCGCACGTAGACCTCGATGCGGGCCCGTTCGACGGCCTCGCTCACGTCGGTGACGCTGGTGCCCAGCAGCCTGGCGTCGACGGCGCGTGGCGGGATCCAGTTCAGGCGCGGGCCGTCCGAACGGTACCTTTCCGGCCGGTCGTCGCTGCCGAGGACCTCCACCGTCACCCCGAGCACCAGGACGTGGGCGTCCCAGCGCACCTCCGTGAGGTCGGCGCGGAGCCCGCACCGCCTGGAGGACTTGGCCAGCAGCACGATCTGGTCCAGGCGCCCCATCCGGACGAACGCGGCCACCGCACGCAGCTGAACGGGCAGGTAGCGGTCGAGCCGCTCGGGGAAGCGCTCGGCCATGAGCTCCTGCACGAGGCGGAAGTGCAGGCCCCTGTCCACGGAGGATTCGGCGAACCTGCTGGTGAGCAGCGGCCGGAGGACGGCGTAGCGGTACCAGTAGGCGTACATGCGGTCGCGCTGGCGGCCCTCGCCGACGTAGGTGTCGACGTCGTCGAGCAGCCCGCGCAGCTCCTTCGCCATCGCCCGCGGCTCCTCCTCGGCCCTCGGCCGCTCGCCGAGGTGGCAGCACACGTGGTCGGCCAGCACGGCGATGACCTTGGCCTGCAGGTACGCCCGCATCACGAACGCCTGCTCGGCCAGCCGGCCGCCGGGCACGGCGAACCCCAGCTCGTGCTCCACCAGGAAGGCGCGGCGGTAGAGCTGCTGCGGGCGGAGCAGGCTGAGCAGGCGGTCGCGCAGGATGTCGGCGCGGGCGGTGCTGCGCGCGAAGGCGATCAGCGGCGGGCCGTGGTCGCGCGCCAGGCGGCCGATCAGCACGTCCGCGTCGGTCTCCACGGCGCGCTCGTGCATGCGCGCGAGCGCGTCCCGTTCGAGCCGGTCGCCCTGGTCGAGGAAGAAGACGTAGTCGCCGGTCGCGGCCGTCAGCCCGACGTTGCGGCCGTGCATGGGCGAGCCCGTGTGCGGCAGGTGCAACGTCCGCGCGTTGTCGCGGTTCGCCGCGATGGTGTCGAGGCGCTCGGCGATCCCGTCCGTGGACCCGTCGTCCACGAGGATCACTTCGTAGTCGGCCGCGGGCATCGTCTGCTCCAGCGCGGAGCGAATGCACGCGTCGGCGGTGTCACCCGGATTGTGGACGTTGACGATCACGCTGACCTTCACAACCATGCGGCCAGCGTGCGCCCGAATACACGATTCGGGCGCGGCGGCTTGCCGATTGCAGAGGGAAAGTTGACCTGTACCTGTGCCCCTTTAGGTGACGGGGCCTTCTAGTACCAGCCCACCCGCTGCGAGTGTCCCCAGGCCGCGCACGGCGTGCCGTACCGGCCCTTGATGTAGCCCAGGCCCCACTTGATCTGGGTGGCCGCGTTGGTCTGCCAGTCGGCGCCCGCGCTGGCCATCTTGGTGCCGGGCAGGGACTGCGGGATGCCGTACGCGCCGGAGTAGCGGTTCATCGCCCGCTCGTTCCAGCCGCTCTCCTTCGTCCAGAGCGACTCCAGGCAGCCCCACTGGTCCGCGCCGAAGCCGAACTGACCGAGCATGGCCTTGGCGGTCGCCTTGTTGGAGCCCGGCGAGGGGTCGCTGCCCGGCGGGAAGTTCACCGGAGGGAACCCGTCGCCGGCGGGCGCCTGCTTCGGCACGACCCAGTCGAAGTCGGGGCTGTCCCCCGCGCCCGAGCGGCCCTTCTTCAGCTTCTCGGCCCGGTACGCCTGCTCGGCCGCGGCCTTGAGCGCGTCGGTCTCGGGGTCTGGCGCGGACAGGTCGCCGCTGGCCAGCTTGCCCATGTCGTCGATGGTGAACTTCGCGGTGGGCGGCGTGGCGGCATTCTCAATGGCACGGTAGGCGATGAAACCCCCGCCACCACCGACGATCACCAGCGACAGGACGATGATGGCGATGCGCTTCGGGGTCAGGCGCGAAGGCCGGGGGCGCGCCGATGGGACATCTTCCGTTGGGGGGCGCTCACTCACACGCGGACCGGGGCTCACGATCCATGAGCTTGCCCTGTCCTAGGGGGTACTCCGCAACCGAAACGCGGGAATCGTTTGGCGCCCTCTTGGGCAACCAGCTCTTTAGCATGGCATTTCCGGAAAACTGTGACTTTCATCACAGCAAGGTGGCCCCCCTTCGAGCGCCCGTCAACCGAAGGGAAGCCGCTACCAGCGTTGCGTGCCCACTTCGGGATCGCATGCCTGGAACGTCACAGTTTGATGACACAACCCGGGTATTCGGGACATGGAATAATAATGTGCGCGTGGCAGGCATCCTCCTTGTTGAAGACGACCCCTCGGTCCGCACGGCCCTCGAGCTGGCGCTGACCCGGCAGGGGCACTCGGTCACGTCCTACGCGACGGGTGAGGAGGCCCTGGACCACATCAGGTCCCGCCGCCCCGAGATCGCGATCCTGGACGTCATGCTCCCCGGAATCGACGGGATCGAGGTGTGCCGCCGCGTGCGCAAGCTCGACCAGCTCCCCGTCATCCTGCTCACGGCCAGGGGCGACGACCTCGACGTGGTGGTCGGCCTGGAGGCCGGCGCCGACGACTACGTGATCAAGCCGGTCGAGCCTCGGGTGCTGGACGCGCGGATCCGTGCCATCCTGCGCAGGGCGGAGTCCGCCACCTCCGATCGGATCACGTTCGGCGACCTCGTGATCGACCGCGGCGCGCTCAAGGTCATGCTGGACGGCAAGGAGATCCACCTGACGCCCACCGAGCTGCGGCTGCTGCTGGAGCTCGTACGCCACCCCGGCCAGGTGCTCAACCGCCGCTACCTGCTGCGCGCCGTCTGGGACCACACGCACATCGCCGACTCGCGGCTGGTGGACGCCTGTGTGCAGCGCGTCCGCGCGAAGATCGAGCCGAAACCCGCCGAGCCCGTTTTCATCCACACGGTGCGCGGGTTCGGCTACCGGTTCAACCCTCCGTGATCCCGCTCCCCACCGGGTTGCGGGCGCGCCTGGTCATCACGTTCACGCTCGTCGCCGTCACCGCCTCGACGCTGGTCGCCACGATCGGCTTCGAGCTGGCCAAGACGGCGCTGGTGACCCGGGCCGAGACCACCTCGCTCAACGTGGTGACCAGGGAGCTCAGCAGCATCGACTTCCCCGTCGGCAAGCTCATGCCCGGCGAGGCGGCGCCGACGACCAAGGAGCTGGACCGGCTGGCCCAGGCCCTGAGCGGCCCCGGCCGCGGCGCCCTCATCGAGTACGGCGACCTCGTCTCCCGCAACGGCCCCATGACCATGAGCGACGTGCCCAACGAGCTGTACGGCCGGGCCAACCGGAGCGTCGTCACCCAGCGCAAGGTCATCCGCAACGAGCTCTGGCTCATCGTCGGCGCCGAGGTGTACCGGGACGCCGAGGGCGTGCCCCAGGCCACCGGGCTGCGGGCGTTCGTCTTCTTCCCGATGCGCGCCGACGAGAGCCAGCTGGCCACGCTCCGGACCACGCTCTTCCAGGGCGGCGCCGCCATCGTGCTGATCGCCCTGGTCGTGGCGCTGCTGTCGGCCAGGCAGGTGCTGCTGCCCGTCCGGCGGCTGAGCGCGGCCGCGCAGGCGCTCGGCGGGGGCAGGCTGGACACGCGGCTGCCCGTCCACGGGCAGGACGAGCTGGCCGAGCTGACCGCCAGGTTCAACGACGCGGCGGCGGCTCTGGAGCTGAGCGTGTCCGAGCTGCGCTCGCTGGAGGCCATGTCGCGCAGGTTCGTGGCGGACGTCTCGCATGAGCTGCGCACCCCGCTCACCGCGATGACGGCCGTGGCGGACATGCTCTCGGAGGAGGCCAACCGCCTGCCCGAGGCGCCGGCGGAGGCCGTCCGGCTGGTGCTCAGGGAGATCGAGCGGCTGCGCGAGCTGGTCGAGCACCTCATCGAGATCAGCCGCTTCGACGCGGGCACGGCCATACTCAACCTCGAGCCCGTCAACGTGGCCGACGCCATCGCGGACTGCCTGGAGGTACGCGGCTGGAGCGACCAGGTGAAGGTGAACGCCTCCCAAGGCCTGACCGCCAACCTCGACCCGAGGAGGTTCGACGTCATCGTGGCCAACCTCGTCGGCAACGCACTCAAGCACGGCCTGCCCCCGGTGGTGGTCACCGCCAGGGGCACGGAGAACGGCCTGGAGGTGAAGGTACGAGACCACGGCAAGGGCATCCCGCGGGAGGCGCTGGCCCACGTCTTCGACCGCTTCTTCAAGGCGGGCGCGGGCCGGGCCCGGAGCCAGGGCAGCGGCCTGGGCCTGGCCATCGCCAGGGCCAACGTGCACCTGCACGGCGGCACGATCTCGGTACGCGTCCAGAACCCCGGCACCCTGTTCACGGTCTGGATGCCGCACGCATGAAGACCGTCCGCGTCCTCGTGATCGCCGCCCTGCTGGCCGTGGCGGCCTGCGGCATCTCGCCCACCGACGTCCAGGACCGGGGCACCGCGCCCACCATCAGGATCCCGCCGCCGTCCAAGACGATCTATCTGGTCAGGGACGGCGAGCTCACCCTGGAGCCGGCCGACGTCGAGGACGACACCGTCGAGAGCCTGCTCGGCGCGCTCTTCGCGGCCTCCTCACAGCCGCTCGGCGACCGGGACACGGATCTGCGCGGGTTCACGTACCTGGGGATCAAGGACTCGCTGAACCCGGTGCAGCGGGACGAGATGCAGCTTCCCCGTACGTCGACGCTGACGGTCCACATCAGAGGCCAGGGCACGCTGACCAGGCTCGGCATGGCCCAGATCGTCTGCACGGCCCAGCAGGACGCGGCGTACGAGCAGGTCAAGATCGTCCGAGACAACGAGAACCGCCCCGCGAAGGTCGAGGGACGGTTCAGATGCGGCGACCTGAAGTGACCTTCGGTGGGCCGCGTCCAGCGGCCCACCGAAGTCAGCGGGCGAAGCCCGCGCTCACATCGTGATGTCCTCCAGCATCTCCGTCACCAGCGCGGCGATCGGAGAGCGCTCGGACCTGGTCAGCGTGACGTGCGCGAACAGCGGGTGGCCCTTCAGCTTCTCCACCACCGCCACCACACCGTCGTGCCTGCCGACCCGCAGGTTGTCGCGCTGGGCGACGTCATGGGTGAGCACGACCCGCGAGTTGGCGCCGATCCTGCTCAGCACGGTCAGCAGCACCCCGCGTTCGAGCGACTGGGCCTCGTCCACGATCACGAACGCGTCGTGCAGCGAGCGGCCGCGGATGTGCGTCAGCGGGAGCACCTCCAGCATGCCCCTGTCGAGCACCTCCTCGATCACCTCGGGAGAGGTGACCGCGCCCAGCGTGTCGTAGACCGCCTGCGCCCACGGGCCCATCTTCTCGCCCTCGCCGCCCGGCAGGTAGCCGAGCTCCTGGCCGCCCACGGCGTAGAGCGGGCGGAAGACGACCACCTTGCGGTGCTGGCGGCGCTCCAGGACCGCCTCCAGGCCCGCGCAGAGCGCCAGCGCCGACTTGCCGGTGCCGGCCCGGCCGCCGAGCGAGACGATGCCGATCTCGGGGTCCATCAGCAGGTCGAGCGCGATGCGCTGCTCGGCGGAGCGGCCGTGCAGGCCGAACACCTCGCGGTCGCCGCGGACGAGGCGTACCGACTTGTCGGGCAGCACCCGGCCGAGCGCCGAGCCCTTGGCCGACAACATCCGCAGGCCGGTGTGCGTGGGCAGGTCCCTGGTGTCCTCCAGGTCCGCAGTGCCGTGCTCGAAGAGCGCCTCCACGTCTTCGGTGGTCACCTGGATCTCGGCCATCCCGGTCCAGCCCGACTCGTGCACCAGCTCGGCCCGGTATTCCTCGGCCGACAGGCCGATCGAGGCCGCCTTGACCCGCATGGGCAGGTCTTTGGACACCAGCACGACGTCACAGCCCTCGGCGGCCAGATGGCGCGCCACGGTCAGGATGCGCGTGTCGTTGTCGCCCAGGCGGAACCCCACGGGCAAGATGGACGGATCGCTGTGATTGAGCTCAACCCTGATCGTGCCATCCCCCGTCGGCATGGGCTCGTCGAGCCTGCCGTACTGGATCCGCAGATCGTCGAGGTAGCGGAGAGCCTTCCTCGCGAAGTAGCCGAGTTCGGGATGGTGCCGCTTTCCTTCCAGCTCCGTGATGACCACGATCGGAAGGACGACGTCGTGCTCGGCGAACCGGGTCATCGCCGCCGGGTCGGCTAGCAAGACCGAGGTGTCCAGCACGTACGTGCGCTTGGTCGGCTGGTTCGTAGGGTTGCTCGAGGACACTGCCACACGTTCTCCCCCGGGCGCCCAACGTGCGGGCACCCTGCAGACGAGGCGGGAATCGGACCGGACCCGCGTCCCCGACCGCGAACTGCCGGCGGCGCCGGGTTCCGGCCCCCCTCGGCAGATGTTGGTGCAAAGGCGGGCCCTCTCCGGAGTGTTCGACCTGTGGCCGGACACTTCCAACGTTACGTCCTCGATACCCGAATGTCGTGTCAAGAACCGTAACGTCGGTGTCTCGCAGCGTAATCGCGCAGCGCCCGCAGGAAGTCCACCCTGCGGAAGTCCGGCCAGTAGGCCTCGTGGAAGTAGAACTCGGAATGAGCGCTCTGCCACAACATGAAGCCGGACAAGCGCTGCTCGCCCGAGGTCCGGATGAGGAGGTCCGGGTCGGGCTGGCCGCGTGTGTAGAGATGCTCCGCGATGTGCTCCACATCGAGTACCTCGACAAGGTCCTCGATGCTCGCCCCCTTGCTCGCGTGCTCCTGGAGGAGTGAGCGCACCGCATCGGCAATCTCACGTCTTCCTCCATACCCAACTGCAACGTTCACAATCAGGCCCGGACGGTGTGATGACACTTCTTTTGCATTTTTTAGGACATTAGCCGTCCGGTCGGGGAGCAGATCGAGTGCGCCGACCGGGCTGATCCGCCAGCCTTCGGCCACGAGCTCCCGCGTGACGTCCTCGATGATGCCCAGAAGCGGCTCCAGCTCCTCCCGCGGCCGGTTGAGGTTGTCGTTGGAGAGCATCCACACGGTGACGACCTCGACGCCGGTCTCGCGGCACCAGGTGAGCAGCTCGGAGATCTTGTCCGCGCCCTTGCGGTGACCGGTGGCCACGTCGCGCATGCCCATGGCGCGTGCCCAGCGCCGGTTGCCGTCGATGATGACCCCGACGTGCCGGGGAATGATGTCCTTCGACAGCTTGGCCTCCAACCGGCGTTCGTACAGCCGGTAGACCAGGTCGCGCAGGCCCACGGAGTGCCTCCCCAGCGGTGCTGTGCCTTCGGTCCAATGACCCAACAGGCAATTATCACCGCGTTTCGCCCGTGCCTGCTCCCTCTATCGGATTCCTTACCAGATCTCTTCCTCCCAGACACCACTCGGCCTCCTCGACGAGGCCGCGTACGAACGCCGCCAGCTCGGCCGACGTCAGCACCGCCCGCATGCCCACGCCCGTCGTCCCCCACGCCTCCACGTAGGCCCGCCTGGTCAGCCGCCACTCGCCGCGCCGGCCCCGCCGCCCGGGCACCCAGAGCGGGATCGTCCTGAGCTGGCAGCGCAGCTCCCCGCCGCCCACCAGGCCGGACCTGCTGCGATAGCGGAAGGAGAACAGCTCACCGTCCGGCTCGTCGCCGGGGAACCTGTCGTCGGGATCTTTCCACCGCCGGGCCTCTCCCCGGCCCTGGCGGGCCTCGTCGACGCCGCGCGCCAGGCGTGCGAGCAGCCAGCCGCATCGCTCGCCCACGCTGCCGTACGGGGTGCCGTCGCGATACAGCTCCAGGGTGACCTCGTACGGCGTGCCCAGGCTGTCCCGGCACGCGACGGGCGTGACGGTCAGATAAGATCCGTCGACGCAGCGTAGTCCCCCCATTTCTCCAGCATTTCCCGCCGAAAGTGGGCTAAACCCGACTATGTCTGAATGCTTTCCGGCCGTGATCCCGCAGGCCCGGCGGCTGGTACCACCCGGTCCAGCCCTCGGGGACGCGATCGTTCACCGCCGGACGGCTCGCGACGGCAGCAGGCGGGACCACCAGGGGGACTTGGCGGCGGGCCGGTCCGGCATGCGGCCGCGCTCGCGCAGCCAGGCGGCGAAGTCGTCGGCGTCGGTGCGGTAGCTGGGCGGCGGCGCGCCGCGAGACCGTGCGTAGGCGGCGAACTCGGAGGCCAGGCGGGATCCTGCGGCGATGGCCGTGTCGGGGCGGATCCTGGCCACGATGCTGCGCCGCTTGGCGACCAGGCTCGCGGCCTGCGCCCGCACCCGCTCCTGATCGAAGCCCTCAGGAACGTCACCCCCGGCCACCAAGGCCTCGACCAGCCGCGCCTGCGCCTCGGCCAGCCTCGCCTGCGCCGCCACCATGTCCGCCGGCACCTCCCGCCGCTCCTGCGTCTCAGCCGGCCCCTGCTCGCCCGCCGCCGAGCCCGCGCCGGTCACTTCCACCCCACCCCCGAACGGGCCGGGCGTCACCGGGGCTCCCCTGCCAGGGACATCGCGGTCCTGATCTTGGACAGCTCGTCCGCCAGGGCCGCGTCGCTCGGGAAGTCGTCGTCCCATTCCAGCAGCACTCCGGGCGGGGTGGCGCGGGCGCACAGCTCGGTGAGAAGGTCCAGCACCGGCTGGGGCGCGGCGGTGGTGTGCGTGTCGTGCCAGATGCCGTGGTGCTCGTACCCGCCGGCCACATGGACGTAGGCGAGGTGCTCCAGCGGGAGCGCGTCCAGCGCGGCCACCGCCGACAGGCCCAGGTTGAACTGGTTGGTGTACAGGTTGGCCACGTCGATCAGCAGCTTGACCCCGGTCTGCTCCACCAGCTCGGCGAGGAACTGGCCCTCGGTCAGCTCGTCGTCGGGCCAGCCGAAGATGGCCGCGACGTTCTCCAGGGCCAGCGGAACGGGCAGCGCGTCCTGCGCCCTGCGCACGTTCTCCGTGATGACCCGCAGGGACTCACGCGTACGCGGGACGGGCAGCAGGTGGCCCGCCTCCAGGCCGCCGCCGCGTACGAAGGCCAGGTGCTCGCTGACCAGCGGCGCGTCCAGCGCCCCGGCGCAGGCGGCCAGGTGGGCGAGCCGGGCCGGCGAAGGAGGCTCGGCCCCGCCGACGCCGAGCGACACCCCGTGCGGGATCACCGGCACGCCCTTGGCCCGCAGCACGCGTAGCGACTCGGGCAGGTGGGCGGGCTTGAGGTTCTCGGCGATCACCTCGACGAAGTCGACGTCCGCCATGCGCTCGATCGTCAGGTCCAGCTCCGCCCGCCAGCCGATCCCTACACCCAGTTCCGCCATATCAGCCCCCTCCGCCATAAAGGCCCCGTTCCCTTCAGCTTGGCTCTCGCCCCCGCTATATCGGCCCTCTGGACCACCAGCACTTCCGGGCCGTTCGGCTTCCGGCCGTGCCATCAGCCCCCTCCTCCACCGCAGCCACCGCCGCCGCAGCTCGGCCCGCTGGATGACGAGCTGTCGCCGCTCGGCCCGTCCGGTGACGAGCCGCCCCCGCCGCAGCCGCCCGCGCCTACCACGTAGACGCCATCGCTCCCGGCGCGCCTCCGGCTCCCGCGGCGGCCCCGGCTTTCGCTCCCGGTGAGCTCGACTTGGAGGTCGTGGTTGCGCAGCTCGCCGAGACCGTACAGCGCGATGGCGACGGGCGCCTCGGCGGTGCCTTGGGCGTTGTCCCGCCGGGCCGCGTCGAGCGTCTCCTTGCCCGACGGCGTCAGCGTGACCCGCGTGGCCCGCTTGTGGCCGGCGATGACGATCGCCGCGGCCACCCCCGTGGCCGCCAGGACGAGCATCGCGAGCAGGGGCAGCAGGATCATCAGAACCACGGCCGACACCACCGCGACCACGACACCCGCGTACGCCGCCACTGCCAGCGCCCGCAACCGGGCGCTGAGCCTGCCGGCCTGGGCGAAGGCGTCGTCGGGATGGAGCAGCCCCAGCCCCGTGAGCCGGCGCTTGAGCGCGGCCATGGCCAGGGTCCGCGTGGTCTCGATCCTGAGCGCGACCACGGGCAGCCCCGAGCGAGAGGCGACGATGCCCAGCACCGCCTCCTCGATGGGCTCGCGCGAGACGACGCCGGAGTGGACCTGGTGGACACGACCCCCGCGGGACACGCGCAGGTCGCCCGAGTCGGCCAGCAGTGCGATGGCGGTGTCCGCCACCCGGCCGGGGCCTGCCGCCAGGTAGGCGAGCTCGTAGTGGCCGAGGTCACGGCGGCGGGAGCCCGTGGCGGCCGCCCGGATGGCGGCGTGCTCTCGTTTGATCGCAGAGGCGGTGGTGAAGGTGAGCGCCGCCAGCGCCACCGAGACGATCAGCAGGATCAGATCCATGCAGGCCTCCCCTCCGTGCAGCCCGACAGGCTGGGTAACCGGGAAGACGCGTAAAGCGGGGGTAAAGGTTCCGGCCGCTGGGATACAGTTTCGCGCCGCCGGCCGCCGGCCGCCAGTCGCAGGCCGCCACAGGCCATAGACCGGCCCCCGCAGGCCTTCAGCTGCTGCCGCAGCTTGAGCCGCCACCGCCACAGCTGGACGAGCCCCCACCACAGCTGGACGAGCTCCCACCGCAGCTCGACGAGCTCCCGCCGCAGCTTGACGAGCCGCCGCCGAAGTCCAGACCGCCGTAGGAGTCGCTGCCGAACGTCGTGCCGTCGCCGCCGCTGTAGGTCCCGCAGGATCCGGCGCAGTCGTTCGGGTCGCCGGCCGACAGCTCGGCGCAGAGCGTCTGGTCGCCGGCGTCCGCCAGGCCGTACAGGGCTACGGGCAGCCCCACCGCCATGGCCAGCGAGCTCTGGTCCCGCACGCCCCTCGGGTGATGCTGATGCGCCGACAAGAGGACCTCGCGTCCCTCGCGCGTGATGATGTTCCGCAGCCTCCGCCCCTTCCTGTAGGACGCCACGAGACCGTTGAGCACGGCGATCCCACCGAAGAACAGCGCTCCGAGGAACACCGGCTCATTCGCCGCCAGCCCGACGACGGCCAGCACGAACAGCAGCACCATGAACCCCACGGCCACGCCTGCGGCGATCTGCAGGTGCTGCCTGCGCCGCCACGCCGGGCCGAACGCGTGCTCCCGCACGATCAGGCCGCGGCCTTCGAGCCCGCTGACGAGATCGGTCAGCGCGGGATGCGTCTGCAGCGCCCGCCGCAGCTCGCCGGCCCGGTAGCCGCCCGGCCTGACCGCCAGCGCATGGAGCACGGCCTGCTCGATCGGCACCGGCGAGGGCCGCGCCCCGCGTACCGGGGTGACGTGGGACCCCCTCGACACGCGGATGGCGCCGGCCGTCGCGAGGACGGCCAGCGCCGTGTTGATGGCCCGCCGCGGGCCGCCGGACAGATAGGCCAGCTCGTACGGGGACAGGTCATGCCCCCTGCCAGTCGGCTTCGCCTCGCTGACGCGCCTGCGCTCGCGTTCGACGCGCTGGTTGGCCGCGCTGACCAGGAGCACCATGCCAAGCGCGGCAACGAGCAGGACGTAGTCCACGGTGGCCCCTCTCTTGCGGTACGGCAGATCGCCAAGCTAGATGGCGCCGCCGTACCGCACAAGAGGGCTTCGCTCAGCCCAGGCGGTCGAGCAGGGCGTTGTACTCGTCCCACAGCTCCTTCGGCAGGTGCGCGCCGAACTTGTCGAAGTGGGCCGGGATCAGCGCGGCCTCCTCACGCCACACGTCGCGGTCGACCGACAGCAGCGCGCGCAGGTCCTCCTCGGACAGCTCCAGGCCCTCGGTGTCGAGGCCGGCGGGCAGCAGGCCGATCGGGGTGGGCACGGCCCTGGCCTCGCCGTTGAGCCGCTCCACGATCCACTTGAGCACGCGGCTGTTCTCGCCGTAGCCGGGCCAGATGAACCGGCCGTCGGCGTTCTTGCGGAACCAGTTGACGTAGTAGATGCGCGGGAGCACGGCGCCCTCGCGGCGGCCGATCTTCAGCCAGTGGCCGAAGTAGTCGCCCATGTTGTAGCCGCAGAACGGCAGCATGGCGAACGGGTCGTGGCGGAGCTCGCCGACCTTGCCCTCGGCCGCGGCGGTCTTCTCGGAGGCGACGTTGGCTCCGAGAAAGACGCCGTGCTCCCAGCTCAGCGACTCCGTGACCAGAGGCACCGCGGTGGCGCGGCGACCGCCGAACAAGATCGCTGAAATGGGCACGCCCTTGGGGTCCTGCCACTCGGGTGCGATGGTGGGGCACTGGGAGGCCGGGGTGGTGAAGCGGGCGTTCGGGTGGGCGGCCGGTTCGCCGCTGTCCGGCGTCCAGGAGCGGCCCTTCCAGTCGGTCAGGTGCGCCGGCGGCTCGTCGGTGAGGCCCTCCCACCACACGTCGCCGTCGTCGGTGAGCGCGACGTTGGTGAAGATGCTGTTGCCCCAGAGGGTCTTGATCGCGTTGGCGTTGGTCACCTCTCCGGTCCCGGGCGCGACCCCGAAGAAGCCGGCCTCGGGGTTGATCGCGTGGAGGCGGCCGTCGTCGCCGAAGCGCATCCAGGCGATGTCGTCGCCGACCGTCTCGACCTTCCAGCCGGGGATGGTGGGCTGGAGCATGGCGAGGTTGGTCTTGCCGCACGCGCTCGGGAAGGCGGCGGCGATGTAGCGGGTCTCGCCGGAGGGCGGAGTGAGCTTGAGGATGAGCATGTGCTCGGCCAGCCAGCCCTCGTCGCGAGCCATCACGCTGGCGATGCGCAGGGCGTAGCACTTCTTGCCGAGCAGCGCGTTGCCGCCGTACCCGGAGCCGTAGGACCAGATCTCGCGGGTCTCGGGGAAGTGGCTGATGTACTTGGTCGAGTTGCACGGCCACGGTACGTCCACCTGACCCGGCTCGAGCGGCGCCCCGACGGAGTGGACCGCCTTGACGAAGTCGCTGTGCTCATGGTCGCGCTCCTCGATGAGGCGGAGCGCCCGGTCACCCATCCGCGTCATGATCCGCATGGACACGGCGACGTACGCGGAGTCCGTGATCTCCACGCCGAGCTGCGAGATCTCGCCGCCGAGCGGGCCCATGCAGAACGGCACGACGTACATGGTCCGGCCGCGCATGCAGCCCTTGAACAGCTCGCCGAACGTCTTACGCATCTCGGACGGCGGGATCCAGTTGTTCGTGGGCCCGGCGTCCTCCGCACGCTCGGAGCAGATGAAGGTACGGTCCTCCACCCGCGCCACGTCGCTGGGGTCGGACTTGGCGTAGAAGCTGTTCGGCCGGGCGGCGAGCCGCGTGAACGTGCCCTCCTCGACGAGAAGGTTGGTCAGGCGCGTCCACTCCTCCTCCGACCCGTCGCACCACTCGATCCGGTCCGGCTGGGTCAGGGCTGCGATGTCGCTCACCCACGCGGCCAATTCTCTATTGCTCGTCGGTGCGGTTACTGCCACGGAAACGGACACGGCTGTGACTCCTCCACTCTCTCAGGGCCCAGTCATCATTAACGACGAAGCGACCGGAAAGCCAATTGGCATAGACCTCTTGGCGCGGCCATCGCCGCAGGCAGCGGCCCTGACGATTGAGGGAGCCTACCCATGCGGAGGAGATTTAAAAGAAAAATTGTCGGCAGTGGTCCAGTCCAATTGACCTGGTCTAAACCAATTTCCACAGTGGTTTAGTCCATTCCGCGGCCCGTTTCCGCTGGATGGTCTCAGGAATTGACGTCGGGCCCCTCGGAGCGAACTCTGTCGACGTGCTGGAGCGCGTCGCGCAACTCGGCGAGCCACGTGTCGGTGTTCTTGCCGACCAGGCGCACGCACCAGGCGAGCGCGTCGCTGCGGCTCCTGGCCACGCCGGCGGCCACGAGAGTGTCCAGGACCTGCCGTTCCGTCTGGCGCAGCCGGGTCATCACGGGGACGGACAACGTGGTGAACATCACAGTCTCGCCGCCGCAGACCACGCCCCAGGAGACCTTCTGCCGGAACTTGCGCTCGGCCTCTCTGGCGATCTCGACGCGCCGCTCGCGCGTCTCCTCTCTGAACCTTCTGGCCAGCCCTTCGATCAGGGTGCCCCGCTCGGCCTCTGGCACGTCGCCGGGTGGGTCGGGCAGCGTGCCGAGCACCGCGATCTCCTCACGGTCCCTGATGATCTTTGGAGCCTCGGTGAACCAGTCGCCGGGAAGCCGCCCGGTGAACCAGCCGCGGACCTGCGCCGCCACATCATCTGTTGCCATGTAATCAACATTACATAGTTGCGCCGCAATTGCATCCAGAGGGAAGGAGGATGTCGCGCGAAGGAACGTGCGGCTAGCGGACCTTGGCCGCGGCGATGGGGCTCACCCGCACGATGCCGGCCAGGCCGCGCGTGTGTATCGGGGAGAGCTTGACCACGTCTCCGGTACGCGGCGCCTGGATCATCTTCCCGTCGCCCCAAATAATCGCCACGTGCGAGATGTAGCCGGGATTCGTCGGGTCGAGGCGCCAGAAGATGAGGTCGCCCGGCTGCGCCTGCGACAGGGGCACCTGCGGGCCGGCCACCCACTGCTGGTGCGTCACCCGGGGCATCCGCACCCCGGCCTGGGCGTAGGCCCACTGGACCAGCCCGGAGCAGTCGAAGGTGTCGGGCCCCTCGGCCCCCCACACGTACGGCCTGCCCAGCTTGGAGGCGGCGGCCTTGAGCGCCACGGTGACCTGCTCACCTGTCATGAACGAACCGGCGGGCCAGTTCTGCGCGACCTTCTGCTGCGGCTGGGGCAGCACCGGGTTGACCATGGCGACCTGAGTGCCCTTGGGCAGCTTCTTGAGGATCTTGGTGCGGAGCGCGGCGGAGTTCACGTTGGGGGCGCTGACGATGAGCGCGTTGTCGTGCGGCAGCCCGAGCGTGCGCCCGACGTCCTTGGAGACGACGGCGTCCACGGCGCCGATGCCGGTGGTGGCGTACGCGCCGATCCGCAGCGGCCCGGCCGGCCCCGACACCTTGCGGTGCAGCTGGAGCCCGCCGTCACTGCCCAGCACGAACGAGACCGCGACGTCGCCGGCGGCCACGTTCTGCCACAGCGCGTCGGAGGACGCGGTCACCTTGGGCGTGTACGACCGGAACGAGGACGGGTCGACCGCGAGCGTCTGCACCCGCTTGCCGTCGAGCGTGATGGACGCCGCGTCGGCCAGCTCCAGCGCCCGCACCCCGCGCAGCTTGGCCACCTTCTGTAACAGCTCGTTGGTGAACGGCTTGCGGGTGAGCACGAACAGGTTGGGCTTGTGCAGCTTCTTCAGCGGCGCCACGGGCTCGGCGGTCCTGGCCGGCTGCTGCTTTTGCTCCTGCTGCTGGTGCTCCGCCATCAGCGTCTGCCTGGGCTCTGGCGGGGGCGCGGCGGCGCTGGGGGCGCCCGGCCGGCCCGACGTGGCGAGCAGCAGCACGTCGGCGGTCAGCACCGCGACCAGCGCCACCACGATGAACGGCACCAGCTTGTACGTCGTGTCACGCCGCCTAGGCGTCCCGACCAGATAGCTGAGATCCTGCCGGATCCCGGAAGAATGCGAAACTTCCGCCGGGCCAACGTGGGCCCGGCGGTTGGTCTCCAGGGGTGTCAGTTCCCGATGTACGGCACAGCCTCGAGGATCTCGACGGTGTTCTGGCGACCGTTGGGGAGGGAGTAGGTCGCCTTCTCCCCGATCTTCTTGCCGTTGATCGCCGACCCGAGCGGGGACCTGGGCGAGTAGACGTCGATGGGCGCTCCGCTCTCCTCACGGGAGGCGAGCAGGAAGGTGACCTCGTCGTCGTCGCCGACGAACCGGATCGTCACGGTCATCCCGGGGCCCACCACCCCCTCGGTCTTGGGGGCCTCTCCCACCTGGGCGTTGTCGAGGATCTGCCGGAGGTGGAAGATCCGGGCCTCCATCTTGCCCTGCTCGTCCTTGGCGGCGTGGTAGCCGCCGTTCTCCTTCAGGTCACCCTCTTCCCGGGCGGCCTCGATCTTCTTGGCGATGTCGACGCGCCCGGGGCCAGAGAGATATTCGTACTCCGCCTTCAGGCGGTCGTACGCCTCCTGCGTCAGCCATGTGACGTTCTCATCGCGAGAGTCGGCCACGGGTTCTCCTTGCTTGCCTAGGGGGCCCTGAGATCACTTGAGGTTTCCAACGGTTGAATTGCGAAAGGCTAACAACTTAACCGCTCGAACGCTTCCCCAAATGTCTCACTATACGAGATTGCAGTACTGGATGTGGACGGAAGTGGCCTGACCACTGGTGTCGAGGCTTTCCTTGAGCTGCTTACTACCCTCACCAGCCGGGATTCTTACTTCCTTGCTGCCCACTTCCGCGTGGTTGACGTCCAGAGCCCTGATGCGGCAGACAGCCACCCTATCGTCTGCCTTGTACACCTCAAAGGTGATCTCGGCCCGTGTCGGGCCCTCGACGCTGAACGTCACCACCTGCGACGGCGCCTCCGAGCCACCGGCCGTCATCGACCACATCACGTAACCCCAGCCGCCGGCGATGATGGCCACCAGCACGCCGATCACGACGTGGACGACGAGCCTGCCGCCGCGTCTGGGACGGTCGGGCAAGTCGTCGGGTGTGCCGAGAACGGGTCCGTTCTCGACATCTCTGGTGACCATGGCGGAATCTCCCTGCACTCCCTCGGCGTTATCCGAGACAATTGTCGCCCGCGGGGGGCCCGGTACAAGACCTGACCCTCACGACCGCCCGCAGACAAAGCTAAGTGACCCGCCCGACTGAGGAGACATCGAGCCCGTGAGTGCACCGCTGAGGCTGATGGCCGTCCACGCCCACCCCGACGACGAGTCGAGCAAGGGCGCCGCGACGATGGCGCGTTATGTGCGTGAAGGCGTGGAAGTGCTGGTCTGTACCCTCACGGGCGGTGAGCGCGGATCCGTGCTCAACCCGAAGATGGACCGGCCGGAGATCGTTGCCAACATCGCGGAGGTGCGCAAGGCCGAGATGGACCGGGCGCGCGAGATCCTCGACGTCGAGCAGCGGTTCATGGGCTTCATCGACTCCGGCCTGCCGGAGAACGAGGACGAGGAGCTGCCGGAGGGCTGCTTCGCCCTGCAGAAGCTTGAGGACGCCTCCGCGCCGCTGGTGGCGGCCGTGCGCGAGTTCAGGCCGCACGTCATCATCACGTACGACGACGACGGCGGCTACCCGCACCCCGACCACATCATGACCAACAAGGTGTCCGTCGAGGCGTTCGAGGCGGCCGGCGACCCCGACCGCTACCCGGGCACCGGTGACCCGTGGCAGCCGCTGAAGCTCTACTACCAGATGGGCTTCACCAAGGAGCGTTTCGAGGCGCTGCACGAGGCGATGACCGAGCGCGGCCTCGGCTCCCCGTACGCCGACTGGATCTCCCGCTGGGAGGACCGCCCGGCGAAGTGGCCGGTGACCACGCGGGTGCCGTGCGGCGACTACTTCCACATCCGCGACGAGGCGCTGAAGGCGCACGCCACCCAGGTCGACCCCGACAGCTGGTGGTTCGTCTGCCCGCGCGAGCTGCAGCAGGAGATCTGGCCGACCGAGGACTACCACCTGGCGCGCTCGCTGGTGGACACCGAGCTGCCCGAGGACGACCTGTTCGCGGGCATCCACGCCGAGGACGTCTCCCCCGCCTGCCCCTGACCGGACCACGGGGGCCCGGTGGCACACTGGAAGTGTGACCCTTCTAGCAGCTGGTGATGTAAGTCCGGGTTTGCTGGGCTTCGTCGTCGTCGCCCTCATCGGGGTGGCCCTGTATATGCTGATCAAGTCGATGAACAAGCAGATGTCGAAGATCCAGGTGCCGCACGAGCGCGACGTGGACGACAAGAAAGCCGAGTAGATGACGATCGACTTAGTCGACAACTCGACGGAGAGCCGCTTCGAGGTTCTCGTAGACGGCAAGGTCGCCGGGTTCGCCGAATATCGCCTGCTGCCTGCCAAGATCGTCTTCACGCACACCGAGGTGCTGCCCGCGTACGAGGGGCAGGGGCTGGCGAGCAAGCTGGTCGGGCACGCGCTGCGCGCGAGCGCCGACACCGGTCTGCGGGTCGTGCCGCTCTGCCCCTACGTGGCGAAATACATCGATCGCCACCCGGAGTTCAAGGAGCTCGTGGACGCCTGATCACTCAGGAGCCGACGACCAGGCCAGCTCCAGCGCCTTCGGCAGCCCCCACCAGCCCAGCGGCGTGAGCACCTCGTCCTCGTCCACGATGCCGAGATAGGCCCACAGCGCCACCACGGACTCGAACAGTCCCTCGGTGGCGTCCAGGTCGTCCTCGTCCTGCTCGTCGATGTCGATGTCCTCGGACTCGGCGATGAGCCGCGCCATCCGCTCCGGCGAGGCCAGCACCCCTGGGCCCATCCTGGTCAGCGCCGCCACGCCGGCCAGCCAGTCGGCGTGCTGGATCGCGCAGAGGTTGGCCAGCGCCGCGTCCTCCACGCTCAGGTCCCCGTCCAGGTCGGCGAACTCCTGCAGCACGTCACCGCTCTCCGACAGGTCGGAGACCGGCCCCGCGATGCCGGCCGCCACCGCCAGCCACAGCTGCCGGTCGTCGTCGGGCATCGGCCGCTCGTCGAACCCGGCGCAGGCCCGCAGCACGTTGGCGGGGTAGCCGGGCAGCGCCAGCAGCGCGCGCAGGCGGGCCCCGGCCGTCTCCAGCTCGGCGGCGGGCAGCTCGGGCTGCTTCGGCAGCCCGCTGACGATGCGCCGCAGCTCGGCCAGCGCGAACGCCTCCTCCTCGTCCCACGCCGCGAACAGCTCCTCGTCCTGCTCATCGCTCACCACGTGGCCGGGCACCCGTCCGTCGGGCAGCGGCGTGCTGAGCCAGCGCTCCTGCAGATCCTCGTACGCCCTGCGCGCCTCCCGGTCGCCGGCCGTCAGCGCGTCCGGGTCGATCTCCCCGGAGGCGACCCGTTCCTCCAGGTAGGCGACCAGGCGGGCGAACATCTCCGCGGCCACCGGCCCGCGCTCGTCCTCCTCCGGCCAGACGAAGTAGCTGGGCGTCATGAGGATCGGCTCGGTGCCCGTGGACTCGACCCAGCGCTGCACGTCGCCGACCGTGGCGACGCCCGACTCGATGGAGCTGAGCGTCGCCTTGGCGGAGTCCCAGAACGGGAGCGACAGCGGGTTGCCGGCCGACATCATCGCGCGCCGCAGGTCGGGCAGCGCCACCAGCGCCACGCCCGAGGGCACGGCGAGCAGGGCCCTGGCCACGTCCCTCCGTGTGAGGGCGGTCGCCGGGCGGCCGGCGTGGGCGCAGACGAAGTCCATATCCACGCTCCGTAACCTACGCCGTCCCGACCTTCCGAGTCAGCTGAAGAATCCGTGGATCCCTCCAGCGCCCAGCCCTACCGGCCACGTGGCGGCGCGCACACGACTCGGCCACGGGGGCGGCGGCACCCGCACACAGCCCCTCGGGCGATGCACCCGCGGGCGGGGCATGGAGCCGCAGCAGGGCGGAAGCAGCTGGTCAGAAGCACAGGAGCCAGGGCGGATTAGGCTGAAGCGAGGAGGTCATGATGAACCGCTTGAAAGACGCCACCAGCCCCTACCTGCTGCAGCACGCCAGCAACCCGGTGGACTGGCACCCGTGGGGCGAGGATGCGTTCGCGGAGGCCCGGCGCCGCGACGTGCCGCTGCTCATCAGCGTGGGCTATTCAGCGTGCCACTGGTGTCACGTCATGGCCCATGAGAGCTTCGAGGACACCGACACCGCGCGCCTCATGAACGAGCACTTCGTCAACGTCAAGGTCGATCGCGAGGAGCGGCCCGACGTGGACGCCGTCTACATGGGCGCCACGCAGGCCATGACGCACCAGGGCGGCTGGCCCATGACGGTGTTCGCGACGCCCGAGGGCCACCCGTTCTACTGCGGCACCTACTTCCCGCGCCCCAACTTCCAGCGCCTGCTCACCGAGGTCCACAGGGTGTGGACGGGCGACAGGGAGTCCGTGCTGAAGCAGGGCGCGAAGGTGGTCGAGGCGCTCAACACGCACACCACGCTGCCCAGCGGCGCCCTGCCCGGCGAGGAGACGCTGGCGCAGGCCGTAGAGAATCTGCGGGAGTCGTACGACCCCGTGAACGGCGGGTTCGGCGGCGCGCCCAAGTTCCCGCCGTCCATGGTGCTGGAGTTCCTGCTGCGGTCCGGCGAGCGCGAGATGAGCGGTAAGACGCTCGGGTCGATGGCCCGCGGCGGCATGTACGACCAGCTCGGCGGCGGGTTCGCCCGCTACAGCGTTGACCCGGAGTGGGTCGTGCCGCACTTCGAGAAGATGTTGTACGACAACGCGCTGCTGCTGCGGGTCTACACGCACTGGTGGAAGGCGGGCGGCGGCGAGCTGGCGCGGCGGGTGGCGCTGGAGACGGCGGACTGGCTGCTGCGCGAGATGCGTACCCCCGAGGGCGGGTTCGCCTCGGCGCTGGACGCGGACAGCGAGGGCGTGGAGGGCAAGTTCTACGTCTGGGCGCCCGAGCAGCTCCGCGAGGTGCTCGGCGAGGACGACGGCCGGTGGGCGGCCGGGCTCTTCGAGGTCACCGGCACGTTCGAGCACGGCACGTCCGTGCTGCAGCTCCTGCGCGACCCCGAGGACGCCGAGCGCTACGCGAGCGTCCGAGAGCGGCTGTTCGCCGCCAGGGAGCAGCGGGTACGTCCCGGGCGCGACGACAAGATCGTGGCCTCGTGGAACGGCCTGGCCATCGCGGCGCTGGCCGACACCGGCGTGGCGTTCGAGCGGCCCGATCTCGTGGCGGCGGCCTCGGCGGCGGCGGAGCTGCTGGCCGGCACGCACCTGGTCGACGGCAGGCTGCTGCGCACGTCGCGGGACGGCCGGGCGGGCACGAACGCCGGCGTGCTGGAGGACTACGCGAACCTGGCGGAAGGGCTGATCTCGCTGTACGGCGTGACCGGCGAGGCCAGGTGGCTGCGGCTGGCGGGATCGCTGCTCGACGTCGTGCTGGACAGGTTCGCCGACAGGGCGGGCGGCTTCTACGACACGGCGGACGACGCCGAGCGACTGTTCCAGCGGCCGCAGGACCCCACGGACAACGCCACCCCCTCGGGCCAGTACGCGGCCGCGGGCGCCCTGCTCTCCTATGGCGCGCTGACCGGCTCGGCCCGGCACCGGGAGGCCGCCTACGCCGCGCTCGGCACCGTGTCCGTGCTGGCCGCGGGGCATGCCAGGTTCGCGGGGTGGGGGCTGGCCGTGGCGCGGGCCGCGCTGGACGGTCCCGTCGAGGTGGCCGTCGTCGGCCCGCCCGGTGACCCGCGCACTGCGGCGCTGCACCGGGAGGCCCTGCTGGCGGACGCGCCCGGCCTGGTGGTCGCGCTCGGGACCGGCGACTCCGGCGCCATGGGCACCTCGGGCGATCCGCTCATGCCCGGCGGCGAGGTGTTCCCTGCGCTGCTCGAAGGCCGCGGCCCGGTCGGCGACGCGCCCGCGGCCTACGTGTGCAGGGGGTTCACCTGCCGGATGCCGGTCACGACGGCCGAGGCGCTGCGGGCCGAGCTGGCGTCCCGGTAAGGGCGCGTCAGCCTGCCGGAGCGATAACGGCGCGTCATGCTGACGGGCCGGTAACGGCGCGTCATGCTGACGGGCCGTCCCGGTCGCCGGTGACCCTGGGGTCGACGTCCGGGGACGGCTGGTCGGGGGCCTGCGTGGGCGGCGGGGCGGTCTGCTCGGGCTGCTGGTCGCCACGTCCGCCGTCGTCCGGCTGCTCCGTCACGGGCGGGTCGGAGAACGGCGGCTCGCTGGGCTCGGGCTCGGACGTGTTCCACTCGTCCGGGTTCGCCGGCGGCGTGTAGTCCTGCTCGGGCACGTCCGTGTCCCGGTCCGGCGTCGAGTAGTCGGGGGTGTACCCGTACTCGGACGGCTTCGGGAACTCCTCGACCGGCTCGCCCTCCATGGCCTCGGTCATGAACGCCCGCCAGATCTGCGCGGGCAGCTGGCCGCCGAACTGCGTGCCGTACCCGGGGATGGTGACCGTGGCGTTGTCGTCGCGGAACATGTTGACCGCCACCGCGAGCTGCGGCGTGAACCCGTTGAACCAGACCTGTCGTGACTTGTCGGTGGTGCCCGTCTTGCCGGCCACCGGGCGGTCGTAGAGCCGGGCGGCGGTGCCGGTGCCGTACTTGACGACCTGCTGCATCGCGTACGTCGTGTCCGCTGCGGCCTGCTCGCCGATCACCTGCGTCGAGACCGCCTTGACGACGTCCTTGTGGCCGGTGCTGTCGGTGACCGACTTGACCACGTGGGCCTCCATGTGGACGCCCTTGTTGGCGAACGTGGAGAAGCCGGAGGCGTTCTGGACGGCGCTGACCGAGGCCACGCCGAGCGGGAAGGAGACGGCGCTCTGGTGCTTCTCCAGCTGGGCGGCGGGGATTCCGGCCGACTCGGCGGTCTTGGCGACCTTGTCCAGGCCGACCTTCTGGCCGAGGTCCACGAACGCGGTGTTGACGGAGTTCTGGGTGGCGCTCACCAGGTTGATCTGCCCGTACGAGCGCCCGCTGTCGTTCGGGATGGGCTTGGAGGCCGACGCGACGCGCAGCGGCGAGTTGCCGTCGACCCTGGTGGACAGGTCGAAGCCGTTGTCGAGGGCGGCGGCCAGCGTGTACGGCTTGAACGTCGACCCGGCCATCACCGTGGCCGAGAACGCGCTGTCGTAGTAGGCCGACTGCGAGGGGCGCCCGCCGTAGAAGGCGACGACCTCGCCGGTGCCGGGATCGACGGCGGCCAGCCCGGTGCGGACCTTCTTGGGCGTGTTCTCGGGCAGCACGTCCTTGACCGCCCGCTCGGCCGCCGCCATGAGCTTCTTGTCGAAGGTGGTGACGATCTTCAGCCCGCCGCCCTTGATGTCCTCGTCGGTGTAGCCGCGCCGGTTGAGCTCGGCGGTCACCTGCTCCAGCATGTATTGAGCCTGGCCCTTGAGCTCGAACGGCTTCTTCGGCGCCGTCAGCTCGGGGAACCGCTCGGCGGCCACCTGCTCGGGCGTCAGCGCGCCCGTCTGCCCCATCGCGTTGATCACCGACTGCCAGCGGGCCTTGGCCGCCGCGAGGTCGGAGCCCTTGGGGTCGGCGAACCGGCTCGGCTGCTGGATCACCGCCGCGAGGTAGGCTCCCTCGGCCACGGTGAGCTTGTCGACGTCCTTGCCGAAGTAGGCGCGGGCGGCCGACTGCACACCGTTGGCGCCGCGGCCGAAGTAGATCGTGTTGAGATACTGCTCCAGCACCCAGTCCTTCGACTTGGACTGGTCGACCTTCATCGCGATGAGGATCTCTTTGAACTTGCGGGTGACGGTGCGTTCCTGGCTGAGGCCGCTGTAGTAGTTGCGGACGAGCTGCTGGGTGATGGTCGAGCCGCCCTGGAGCTGCGCCCCGGTGACGGTGGACCAGACGGCCCGCGCGGTGCCCTTGGCCGAGACGCCGGCGTCCTCGTAGAACGAGCGGTTCTCCGCCGCGATGACGGCCTGGCGCACGTGCTCGGGCACCGTGGCCAGTTTGACGAGCTTGCGGTCGATGCCCTGCCGGGCCAGCACGCTCTTGCCGTCCCGGTAGTAGATCACCGAGCCCTGCGCGGTGGCCTCTTTCTGGGTGCTGTCGGGAATGGGAGTCATGGCCCACGCGATCGCGAAAAGGCCTGCCAGCACGGCGATTCCGGCGCCACAAGAAATCAGCAGAAGTCGGAGAATCCGCCGCCGCTTCTTCATCCCTTTCCCACCACCGCTCCGCACCCTCGACCCCCCTCGGCAAGCGCTGCCCAACCTCCGCGAGCTGGGCGAATGCCAAGGCTAAACGATCGATGACGGTGCCTCGTCCCCTTGCGATACTACGACGGCCGTCCCTCGCGACGCGGAACATCGGCGACCAACGGCAGCACTCGGTAGGGAACCGGGGTGTCCAGGGCGATGATCGAATTAGTCCTGAGTACGCCCTGAACCTCGACGATCTGGTCGATAACCCGCTGCAGATCGGCGTTCGTCCGGGCCACCACGCGGCAGAGCAGGTCGCTGTCGCCGGTGATGGTGTGCACCTCCAGCACCTCGGGGATGCGGGCGAGCCGGTCCGCCACCGGATCGTGCCCGGCGACCTGCCTGATCTCCATGGTGACGAACGCGGTGACGTCGTAGCCGAGTGCCGCGGGCGACACGTCGGGCCCGAACCCGGTGATCACTCCCCGGACGGTCAGCCGGTCGAGCCTGGCCTGTGCGGTGCCGCGCGCCACGCCGAGCCGGCGCGAGCACTCCAGCACGCCCAGGCGGGGCTCCGCGGCCAGGAGGGCGATCAGCCGGGCGTCGAGATCGTCGATCGTCATGCTGTACAGGATTACCCGACTTTCCCCGAGATGACTAGGCAGGTTGTGCACTCCTCAAGGTAACTCTTGCGCAAGTCGTCTAGAGAAATCGAGAGTTAGAGGTATGAGTGATGTTTTTCCGGTTAACGGCATGGATGCCGTGGTGTTCGCCGTGGGCAACGCCAAGCAGGCGGCCCACTACTACTCGGCCGCGTTCGGCATGAGGCTGACGGCCTACCGCGGGCCGGAGAACGGCAGCCGCGACGAGGCGGCGTACGTGCTGACGTCCGGCAGCGCCACGTTCGAGCTCCGGGGGTCGCTCCGGCCCGGCACGGACCTGGCGCGGCACGTGGCCGAGCACGGCGACGGGGTGATCGACCTGGCCATCCAGGTGCCCGACGTCGAGGGCGCGTACGCCCACGCCATCGCACATGGGGCGAAGGGCCTGGTGGAGCCGTACACGATGGAGGACGAGCACGGCAAGGTGCAGCTCGCGGCCATCGCCACCTACGGCGAGACGCGGCACACGCTGGTCGACAGGTCCAACTACGGCGGCGCCTACCTGCCCGGTTACGTGCCCGCCGAGCCGCTGGTCGCGCCGCCCGCGACCAGGCACGGGCGGCTGTTCCAGGCCATCGACCACTGTGTCGGCAACGTCGAGCTGGGCAAGATGGACGAGTGGGTGGAGTTCTACCGCAATGTCATGGGCTTCACCAACATGGCCGAGTTCATCGGCGACGACATCGCCACCGAATACTCGGCGCTCATGTCCAAGGTCGTGGCCGACGGCACGCGCAAGGTCAAGTTCCCGCTCAACGAGCCGGCCGTGAGCCGCAGGAAGTCGCAGATCGACGAGTACCTCGAGTTCTACTGCGGCCCGGGCGTGCAGCACATCGCGCTGGCCACCAACGACATCCTGACCACGGTCGACCACATGCGGGCGGCAGGCGTTCGGTTCCTGGACACGCCGGACTCGTACTACGACGATCCCGAGCTGCGGGCGCGCATCGGAAAGGTGCGGGCGCCGATCGAGGAGCTGAAGAAGCGCGGGATCCTCGTCGACCGGGACGAGGACGGCTACCTGCTGCAGATCTTCACCCAGCCGGTGCAGGACCGGCCCACGGTCTTCTTCGAGCTGATCGAGCGGCACGGCTCGCTCGGGTTCGGCAAGGGCAACTTCAAGGCCCTGTTCGAGGCGATCGAGCGCGAGCAGGAACGCAGGGGCAACCTGTAATTTGTCCCGACTTGGTGGGGGCGATCACGAAATCATGGGATCGCCCCCACCCGAGCCGGATCCTCTTCGGACCGACGCAAGGAGGCCCTCCACGACAAGGCCGCCAGGGCGGTCGTGATGACCTCCTGACGCAGCGTAATATTCTGATTACGGACCGAAGGGGGCTCGTTCGCCTATGCGTTCCAACCGGCGCGGGGTGGCAGTGCTGGCGGCGCTGATCAGCGTGCTCGCCTGCGCGCCCACCGACGAGTCGCCGTCCCCGGCCGGCCACCGGGCGGGCGCCCCCGGCATCGGCGACCCCGACTTCCCCAGGGACGGCAACGGCGGCTACGACGTCGCCCACTACGACGTCGTCATCGACTACACCCCGGCGAGCAAGCGGCTCGAGGGCGTGACCACCATCGAGGCCGCCGCCACCCACGGCCTGTCGGCCTTCAACCTCGATCTGGCCGGGCTCGACGTGCACGAGGTCACCGTCGACGACTCCCCCGCCACCTTCACCCGCCAGGGCGACGAGCTCACCGTGCGGCCCGCCGGGCCGATCGACGAGCGCGACCGGTTCACCGTGAAGGTGAGCTACGCGGGCACGCCGAACGCGGCCGATGCCTCCGCCGACCTGGGCACGTACGGCTTCCTGCCGACGCCCGACGGCGCGTTCGTGGCCTCCGAGCCCAACGGCTCCAAGACCTGGTTCCCCGCCAACGACCACCCCGCCGACAAGGCCACCTTCGACTTCACGATCACCGTGCCCGCCGGGCTGACGGCCCTGGCCAACGGCGAGCGGGCCGGGCAGCCGACGACCACGGGCGGCAAGACCACCTTCCGGTGGCGCGAGCGGCACCCGATGGTGACCTATCTGGCGACGGCCACGCTGGGCAAGTTCGAGCTGCGCGAGGGCCGCACGCCCGGCGGCATCCCCAACCTGGCGGCCGCCGACCCCAGGTTCAGCAGCACGCTCGACGGCCTCTACACGACCTCCGCCGAGGTCACGGACTATTGGGCCACGGTCTTCGGCCCCTACCCGTTCGGGTCGACCGGCGGCGTGGTCGACGACTACGCCGCCGGATACGCACTGGAAAACCAGACCAAGCCGCTCTACGGCGGCTTCAACCCGGACGAGAGCATCATCGTCCACGAGCTGGCGCACCAGTGGTTCGGCAACAGCCTGAGCATCAAGCGGTGGAAGGACCTCTGGCTCAACGAGGGCTTCGCCACGTACGCGGAGTGGCTGTGGTCCGAGCGCAAGGGCAGGAGGACGGCCGAGACCACCTTCAAGAAGTTCCACTCCCGCCCGGCCACCGACCCGATCTGGTCCTACCCGCCGGGGCGGGCCAAGCCCGGCGACCTGTTCAACCTGTCGATCTACACGCGCGGCGCCATGACGCTGCACGCCGTGCGCCGGGCCGTCGGCGACCAGACGTTCTTCGCGCTGCTCAGGGCGTGGGCCACCGAGCACCGCTACGGTCACGTCACGACGGACCAGTTCATCGAGCTCGCGGAACGGATGTCGGGCAAGGACCTCGGCGCCCTCTTCGACGCCTGGCTCTTCCAGCCCCGCCGCCCCGCCTGACCAGAGGGGAAACGCTTTTCGTCGCTCGGTCCAAGTACTGGTGTAAGGCGAACGACGAAAGGGAGTGGGGCCATGCGCCTCGACGAAGACCCCGCGGCCTTTGAGGCCTTTTATCGCCGCCACGTTGATGCCGTGCTGAAGTTCGTGGCCCGGCGGGTGAGCGACCCTCACCTCGCCGCGGACCTGACGGCGGACATCTTCCTGGCGGCCCTGGACTCGGCTCACACTTATGTCCCCGGCCGGGGCAGCGAGACCGCATGGCTGTACGGCGTAGCGCGCAACGTCGTGTCGGCCCAGCATCGCAAAGCGGCCAGGGAGGCGCGGGCCACCGGTCGTGTCGCGGGTCGCCGGCTGATGGACGACGACGATCTCGTCAGGATGGAGGAGCGGATCGACGCCGAGCGCCGGATGCGCAGCGCTCTGGAGGCCCTGGCCGAGCTTCCCGAGGGAGAGCGTGCCGTGCTGGAGCTCGTGGCGATCGACCAGCTCACCGTCTCCGAAGCCGCCGCGGCCCTGGGCATCAGGCAGGTGACCGCACGAGTCCGCTTGCACCGGGCCAGACGAGCCCTTGAAAACGTCGCTTCGCCAGCACCTGTGTACGTGGAAGGACAGGCATGAGCAACTTCGAAGAGCGCCTTCTCAGTGCACTCAAGGAAGAGATCACGACGAGAACGGCGGAGGACAAGATGACAACGGTTACACCGGTTCAGCGCGGCTCACGGCGGCGTTTCGCAGGGCTGTCCGCCGCGGTGGCGGGGGTCGCGGCGGCCGCCACGGCCGTGGTGGTCATGACCGGGATCGCCGGCGGCCCGGCGTACGCGGTGACCAAGGCCGCCGACGGGGGCGTGAGCGTGCAGATCAGCTCGTTCACCGACCCCGAGGGGCTGGAATCCGAGCTGGCCGACGCCGGCGTCAAGGCGGTGGTCGACTACCTGCCGTTCGGGCAGACCTGCAAGGAACCGCGCGGCCGGCACGGCGGCGCGAGCGGGCAGTTCACGACGAGCATCGGCAAGGACGGCGACGGGATCTCGTTCAAGATCGAAAAGGGTCAGGTTCCGGCGGGCGAGACGCTCGTCCTGGCCGTCACCAAGAGCAAGGACGGCGACGACAAGCCGCCGTTCGCGACCTCTCTCCAGCTCGTCAACGGGGCGGTCGCGCCCTGCGAGGCGACCGCGATGCCGCAGCCTCCGTCCGGCGGTGGCGGCACCACCGAGGAGAAGCAGGACGACGGGCCCGGTCTCAACTCCAAGACCGAAGGCGAGGACAGCGGTCCCAGCCAGGACCAGGTGACCAAGTAGCAGCCCATCCAGGGCCGGCGATCTCCTCACTTCGCGAATCGCCGGCCCGCACCAGGCCCGGCGGCCTCTCTGCTCTGACAGCCGACCGGGCGACCAGGCCCGGCGGTCCTCCCGAGCAGCGGGGCCGCCGGGCCTTCGGGGCTTTGACCAGCACGGGGCCGGGCCTTTACCTGCTTGTCGCCGGCGTCCAGTAGCTCTCGCCGGCCAGGATCAGCGCGGCGGCGCCGACCAGGCCGGCCTCCTGGCCCAGGGTGGCGGGCATGACCTTGACCCGGCGGGCGAACCCCATCATGGCGTGCTCGCGCAGCGCCTCGTCCAGCGGCCCGAACAGCGGCTCACCGGCCTGCGACAGCCCGCCGCCGATCGTGACGAGGTCCAGGTCGCACAGGTGGGTGGCGGAGGCGATCGCGATGCCGAGCGCGCGACCGGCCCTGCGCATGGCCCGCACCGCCACCGGATCCCCGGCTCGCGCGTCGGCCGCCAGCCCCCGCGCCGTGACCGCCCGATCCTCCCGGTATGCCCCGTCGTCCGGGCCGAACCGAGGCCCGGCGTCCGCCATCTGCGCGGCGGGGCCCGGAACCCAGCCCTGGTCCAGGGCCCAGGCGGTCAGGGCCGGGCCTCGTGCGACGGCCTCCAGGCAGCCGTGGCCGCCGCAGCCGCACCGCGGCCCGCCCTCCGGCTCGACCACCACGTGCCCGATGTGCCCGGCGTTGCCCGTGCCGCCGTTGACCAGGCGCCCGTCCAGGATCAGCCCGCCGCCCACACCGGTCGACACCACCATGCCGAGCATGTCGGCGCTCCCCTGCCCCGCGCCCTTCCAGTGCTCGGCCACGGCCAGGCAGATGGCGTCGTTGTGGAGGCGTACCGGCAGACCGGGGAAGCGCTCGGCCAGCCGGGCGCGCAGGGGGAAACCGCGCCAGCCGGGGATGTTCAGCGGCGAGACCTCGCCGTCCGGCCAGGCCATGGGCCCGCCGCAGCCCACCCCCACCCCCTCGACGCCCTCCGACAGGGGCTCGATGAGCTCGTCGAGCGTTTTCCACAGGGTCGGGGCGTCCGCGCCCTGCGGCGTCGCGACGCGTGCGGAGAACGCCACCGTGCCGTCGGAGCCGACCAGGCCGGCGGCCATCTTGGTGCCGCCGACGTCGATCGCGAGGATCACGGGCCGACCACCGTACCGGAGTGGCTCATGACGCGCCCGAGGCGCTGGAGAAGACGAGGACGGAGGCGGTGAAGCCGTGTACGTGGTTGTGGCCGGCGACCGGACCGACCTCGCCGGCCGCGAAGAAGCCCGCCACGCCGATGGGCCCCAGCGTGTCGCGCAGCGCCACCGGGTCGTGGTCGGCGGTGCCGAACATGGCCGAACCCCGCCCGTTGCACGAGAACAGCAGCGCCCCGTCCACCTTGCCCAGCTCTTCCCGGTGGGCGTCGAGCAGGTCGTACAGGTCCTCGTCCGCGGTGGCCGCGTCGCGTACCTGGAAGCGCACGGTCCTGCCGATCTCCACGATGTCGCCGATGGCCACGGCCTCGCGTTCGGGGTCGATGCCGATGACTCCCCTGATCAGGAAGTCGCCGCGTTCGTGGCGTTCGGCGTACTCGTCCATGGCCACGCCGATCTGCAGCCCGGCGGCGACCAGCTCGCGGTCGTCCTCGTCCAGGTCGCTGACGATGTCCTCCAACCTGGCCAGCGCCGGCTGGCCGGCCAGCTCCAGCAGCAGGTTGTCCTCCGACGCCGTGACCACCATGCTCGGCCCGATGGGCCGGCAGCCCTGGCTGACCACGGTGCTGACCTTCACCGGGCCGCTGAGCAGCACGCCGATCGCGCCCTCGGTGTAGATCTCGCCGTCGGCGAACAGCCGTACGGAGCCCCGCCCCTGCAGCCCATTGGCCAGCCCGCCGATCAGCGGCAGCTCGCCGAGCACGTCGATCGAGCGCTCGACGAAGGCGTCGGTGGGGAAGGTGTACGGGTCCGCCAGGAGGATCGCCACATGATCGTCCTTGCTGCGCTCCGGCAGCCCTACTACGACGAATTTGTCCTCGGCCGCCAGCGTCTCCAGCGCGAACGTGGTCAGCCGCGCCCCGTCCAAGGTGGCCGCCCAGGCGCTCACCGCAGGCGTCAGCTCCACGCCCTGCCCGTCGCCGATCACCCCCGTGGCGCTGCATCCGATCACGTGCGCTCCGGGTGCGAGCTTCATCGCGGCCTGTCCGGCCCTCGCGACGCCGTCGGGATCGTCGCCGCAGATGAAGAAGCAGACCAGGTCGGCTTGGCCGCTGAGCCTCGACAGTGCCTGGCCGACGGCGTTCTGCGCGGCCTCCACCAGGTCGGAACCCACGGCGAGGCCGTCGGCGAAGCGGCTTGTCATCAAGGCCACGCGTCTCGCCTCCCTCGACATGTCCAAGTTCCCTAGGCCCGATTCTCCCCACTAAAGGGACAAGCACGCCCACGAACCGTCACGCAATAGTCAAGATCCGATATCTCGCCAGATGCGAAACTCTCTGCCACATTCCCCGCAGGGGACGTAGTCTCGTTCCCGTGCATCAGCCACGTATTCTCCGCGAGCTGCGAGAGACCGGCCACGTCCATCGCACCGTCAAAGCCGAGGTCAGGGAAAACCTGCTGGCCAAGCTGCGGGCGGGCGAGCCGAGATTCCCCGGCATCGTCGGGTTCGACGACACGGTCCTGCCGCATCTGGAGCGGGCGCTCCTCGCCGGGCACGACCTGGTCCTCCTCGGCGAGCGCGGCCAGGGCAAGACCCGGCTCATCCGCACCGTCACCGGCCTGCTCGACGAGTGGACGCCGGTCGTCGAGGGATGTGAGATCAACGACCACCCGTACGCTCCGGCCTGCACGCGCTGCAAGGCGCTGGCGCGAGAGCTGGGCGACGAGCTGCCGGTCGCGTGGAAGCACCGCGACGAGCGCTACGGCGAGAAGCTCGCCACGCCCGACACTTCCGTGGGCGACCTGATCGGCGACGTCGACCCGATCAAGATCGCGGAAGGGCGTACGCTCGGCGACCCCGAGACGGTCCACTACGGGCTCGTCCCGCGTACCAACCGGGGTGTGTTCTCCGTCAACGAGCTGCCCGACCTGGCCGAGCGCATCCAGGTGTCGCTGCTCAACGTGCTGGAGGAGCGCGACATCCAGGTGCGCGGCTACAACCTGCGGCTGCCGCTCGACATCCTGCTCATCGCCAGCGCCAACCCCGAGGACTACACCAACCGGGGGCGGATCATCACGCCGCTGAAGGACCGGTTCGGCGCCGAGATCCGCACCCACTACCCGCTGACGGTCGAGGACGAGCTCACGCTCATCCGGCAGGAGTCCGTGCCGGACATCGGGGCCGACGTCCCCGAGCACCTGGTCGAGGTGATCGCCAGGTTCACCCGGCTGGTCCGCGAGTCCACCGCCGTGGACGCCCGCTCCGGGGTGTCCGCGCGGTTCTCGATCGCGGCCGCCGAGACCGCGTCGGCCTCCGCCGTCCGCCGGGCGGCGATCTCGGGCGAGGAGCAGGCCGTCACGCGCGTGATCGACCTGGCCAGCGTGGTGCACAGCCTGCGCGGCAAGGTGGAGTTCGAGGTCAGCGAGGAGGGCAGGGAGACCGAGATCCTCGCCCACCTGCTGCGCCGGGCCACGGCGGAGACGTTCAGGACCCGGCTGGGCGGCATGGACCTGTCCGCGGTGACCGACAAGTTCGCCGAGGGCAACCAGGTGGAGTCCGGCGAGCTGGTCGCGGCCGGCGAGCTGCTGCACCGGATGGGGCCGGTCACCGGCCTGGCCAAGATCATGTCCAGGCTGGGCATGGGCGCGGGCGAGGAGTCCCCCGGGCACGCCGCGGCGGCCCTGGAGTTCGCCCTGGAGGGCCTCTACCTCATGCGCCGCCTGTCCAAGGAAGACCTGGACGGAGTCACCGTCTACCGCACGTGAACATCTGGGCGGACTTCCGCGTCATAGTGAGTACTGATCACGTTTGACGGGGGGAGACCGGCTCAAGGCGATCCCGGGGGCGAAGGAGCTGCGGCGTGGGAGGTCTACGGGGACGCGTAGGCGGACATTCCGGGTTAGCGTGGTCTCGTGATGGCCTTCCGCTATGGCGAATTCCACGACGGCCCCGATCCCCTGGCCCCGCCCTACGACGTGCGGGCCGCGCTCGACGAGATGGGCGATGCGATCCTGTCGGGCTCGACGCCGGTCCACGCCCTGCGCGACCTGCTCAAGCGCGGCCTGCCCGGCGCCCAGGACCGCCGCGGGCTGGACGACATGCTCAGGGAGGTCCGCCGGCGCCGCCGCGACCTGCGTGAGCGCGGGCGGCTCGACGGCACGCTGGAGAAGGCACGGGCGCTGCTCGACAAGGCCATCGGACAGGAGCGGGCGGAGCTGTTCCCCGATCCGTCCGACGACGCGCGGCTGCGGGAGACCGGGCTCGACGCGCTGCCCGACGACACGGCCAGCGCCATCCAGGAGCTGAGCACGTACGACTGGCGCTCGGCCGCGGCCCGCCAGACGTTCGAGGAGCTGCGCGACCTGCTGCGGCGGGAGGTTCTGGACAGCCAGTTCAGAGGTCTGCGGGACGGGCTGGCCAACCCGGACCCTGAGGCCATGGAGCGCATCCGCCAGATGATGTCGGACCTGAACGACATGCTGGACAAGGACGCCCGCGGCCAGCACACCCAGACCGACTTCGACGCCTTCATGGAGAAATACGGCGACCTCTTCCCGGAGAAGCCGCGTAATCTCGAGGAGCTCGTCGACATCCTGGCCCGCCGCGCCGCCGCCACGCAGCGCATGCTGGCCTCGATGACCCCACGCCAGCGCGAGGAGCTCGGCAACCTGATCAACCAGACCCTCGACCAGGCGGGGCTCTCCGAGCAGATGCGCCGGCTCGGCGACGCGCTCCACGCCCGCCGCCCCGACCTGGCCTGGAACGCCCCAGAACGCCTCACCGGCGAGGAGCCCTTGGGCATGGGCGACGCCGTCACCGCCCTCGAGGAGCTGGCCGACCTCACCCAGCTGGAGACCGCCCTGCGCCAGGACTACCCGGGCGCACGACTCGACGACGTGGACGAGGCAGCGGTACGCCGCGCGCTCGGCCGCTCGGCGGTCGACGACCTGGAGGCGCTCAAGCGGATCGAGCGGGAGCTGGAGGAGCAGGGCTACCTGCTGCGCCGCCGCGGCAAGCTGGAGCTGACGCCCAAGGCGGTGCGGCGGCTCGGCGAGACGGCGCTGCGCCGGGTGTTCTCCTCCCTCGACGCGGGCCGGCGCGGCGACCACGACCAGCACGACGCGGGCTCGGCCGGGGAGCTCACGGGCTCGTCGCGGCCGTGGCGCTTCGGCGACGAGCAGCCGATCGACGTGGTCCGCACCCTGGTCAACGGCGTCCGCAGCGGTGGGGTCAGGGCTGGAGGAGGCGTACGCCTGTCCGTGGACGACTTCGAGGTGGCCGAGACCGAGCGCCGCAGCGCCGCCGCCGTCTGCCTGCTCGTCGACCTGTCGTACTCGATGGCCCTGCGCGGCACCTGGGCCGCCGCCAAGCAGACGGCGCTGGCCCTGCAGGCGCTGGTGGCCTCGAAGTTCCCGCAGGACGCGGTGCAGATCATCGGCTTCTCCAACTACGCCAGGGTGCTGCAGCCGGACGAGCTGGCGGGCCTCGACTGGGACATGGTCCAGGGCACCAACCTGCACCACGCCCTGCTGATCGCCGGCCGCCACCTGGACCGCCACCCCGACTTCGAGCCGGTGGTGCTGGTGGTCACGGACGGCGAGCCCACCGCCCATCTCATGCGCAACGGCAGGTCGGCGTTCGAGTGGCCGCCGTCGCACGAGACGCTGGAGCTCACGCTGGCCGAGGTGGACAAGATGAGCAGGCGCCGGGCCACGCTCAACGTCTTCATGCTGGCGGCGGACGAGCGGCTCAAGGAGTTCGTGGACGAGGTGGCCCGCAGGAACGGCGGCCGTGTCTTCTCGCCGAGCGCCGAGCGCCTGGGCGAATACGTCGTCAGCGACTTCCTCCGCCTCCGCCGCGCCCGCTGAATTGTCGGTACGGGATGCCAGACTCTCCCGGCATGAGCGGCGATGACGACGTGCGGTTGAGAGATGTCGTGGAGGCGGACCTGGAGGTGTTCCTGGCGCAGGAGCACGATCCTGAGGCCGTCCGGAGGTCGAGGTTCCCCGCCCGGCCGCGGGAGAGGTTCCTCAACCACTGGAGGACCAAGATCCTCGACGACCCGACCGTCTTCGTGCGGGCGATCACGGTGAACGGCGAGCCGGCCGGAAATCTCGTGGCCTGGTGGGAGGGAGAGCGGCGCTTCATCGGCTACTGGATGGGCCGTGAGTTCTGGGGCCGCGGCGTCGGCACCCGGGCGCTCGGGCTCTTCCTGGCCCAGGAGAAGTCCCGCCCCCTCTACGCCGACCCGTTCCACGGCAACACCGCCTCCGTCCACCTCCTGGAGAGGCACGGCTTCCAGCGGGCCGGGACGATCCAGCACGGCGACGACGAGCACCTCCTGCTCGTCCTCCACGACCCGCCGTCACCCGTCACGGCCTGATTCTCAGCCCCACGCCCACCAACGGTCCGGCCCGCCCTCTCGCACGCGGCACTCGGTCTCTGCACGCGATCACGGCCAGATGTGCTTCAGGGCGAACTCAGGCAGGGCATACGGGCCGGTCTGAGGTGCCGACGGATCGGCGGAGACGTGCAATGAGCCGTGGGACAGAAGCCGGTGACGCGATTCCTGCCGGCCGGCACCACACGTGTGATTCCCGTACGCCGCGCGGCCTCCAGCACATGGTGGGTTCCGAGCACGTTCGCCTGAGCTCCAGGCACCGCACTAGTCGCCGAGGCGGAGAAGCTTGCCGAGGAGCGCAGTGAGCTGGCTACGTTCTTCGGGGGCGAGGGCTTGGAAGGTGCCGTCGAGGAACGCCGGGATCGACGTCTGGGCCTCGGCGAGCCGCTGCCGGCCTGAGCCGGTGATGGTGACGGCGTAGGAGCGCCGGTCATGGGGATTGCGTTCCCTGCGCACGTGGCCCGCCTGCTCCAGGTCGTCACACACGCTGACCATGACGCTGCGATCAATGCGCAGCTCCTCGCTGAGCGTCTGTTGCGAGCACGGGCCGACGGCGTCGAGCATCTGCAGCACCAAGTGCTGCCCGACCCCCAAGCCCTCCTCGGCGGCGTGCGCGTCGGCGGCGCGCGCCACGGCGGCCGAGGCCCGACACAGTGCGATGTCCAACCGCTCGGCCGCGAGCTGCGGAAAGTACGTCGGCCGCGCGCGGTCGGCTGTCTTCGTCGGCATCGATCTCCTCTTCCGTATGGGGCCAGCGTATCACCAACAGTCTGGACACTGATTGTTTGACAACAGATTGTTGTTCGCCATACCGTCTCGATCATCTGCGAACAGATTGTTTGCGCTCAGATGAAATGAGGATGGTGTGACGCATTCCGACGGCCGCAAACAGGTGGCCCTGGTGTTGTTGTGCGCGGCGGTGTTCCTGGACTCGATGGACCTGTCCCTGATGGGTGTGGCCTTGCCTGCCATCGGGCGTGATCTGTCGCTGCCGGAGAGCACCCTCCAGTGGCTGATGTCCGGCTACGCGGTCGCTTACGGTGGTTTCCTGCTGTTCGGCGGCCGGATGGCCGACCTGTTCGGTCGTCGCCGCATGTTCCTGCTGTCGCTGGCGGTGTTCGCGGCGGCGAGCCTGATCGGCGGTCTGCTCTCCGCGGGGTGGCCGCTGGTCGCTACCCGGGTGATCAAGGGAGTGGCAGCCGCGCTCACCGCGCCGGCCGCGCTCTCACTCATCACCACCACCTTCACCGAAGGGCCGCAGCGCAACCGTGCGCTGGGGGTCTACTCGCTGGCCGGGGCGACCGGCTACACCGCCGGACTGATCGCCTCCGGCCTCCTCACCGAGATCAGCTGGCGGCTGGTGTTCTTTCTGCCGGTTCCGGTCGCCATGCTCGTGCTGGTGGCGGCGCCGCTGGCGCTGCCACGGGGCCTCCAGCCGCCCAGGACGCGCGGTGGGTTCGACGCGGCCGGTGCGGGCGCCGTCACCGGAGGCGTCCTTCTCCTGGTGTTCTCGTTGAGTGAGCGGAACTGGCTGGTCGGTGTCGTGGCCATGCTCGTGCTGAGCGGCTTCGTCGTCATCGAACTCAGGCAGCGGGCCCCGCTCGTACCGCTGGAAGTGTTCAGGTCTGGCAGCGTAACCGCCGCCAACCTCGCCGCACTGGCCTGGGCGTGCGCGACCATCGGCTGGCAGTTCGTCGCCGTCCTCTACCTGCAGCAGGTCCTCGGGTACACCGCGCTGACCACCGGCCTGGGCATCGTCCCGATGGGCCTGGCCATCGTGATCGCCGCCAATCTGGCCGGAAAACTGATCAACCGGTGGGGGCTCGGGCGAGTGGCCACGGTGGGGATGCTGGTCCAGGGGGCGGGCATCCTGCTGTTCCTTCGAGCCGGGGCCACCAGCGACTACGCCACTGTGCTGCTGCCCGCGCTGGTTGTTCACGGGGTGGGCAACGGGCTGTCGTTCCCCAGCCTCAACATCGCCGCCGTCAGCGGCCTGCCGGACGAGCAGCAAGGGCTGGCCTCAGGGCTGATCACCTCCGCGATCCAGATCGGCGCCGGGATCGGCGTGGCGGTGCTGGCCGCCGTCATGGCCCTCGGTGAGTCCGCGCTGGCCGGTCACAGGCTGGCGTTCCTGGTGGCAGGAGGCGTCTCCCTGCTGGGTGCCCTCATCGCACACTTCGGCCTGCGTGGCCGCCAAGCCGTACAAACCGTCAATGCCTGAGGAAACACATCATGACCTTGGATCTGACCCCCGACGAACTTCTGACCACCACCCGCGCAGTGCGCAAGCGGCTCGACCTCACCCGGCCCGTCCCGCGTGAGCTGATCGAGCAGTGCGTGGACGTGGCCATGCAGGCGCCGACCGGGCGCAACCGGCAGCGCTGGCACTTCCTCGTCGTCACTGACCCCGGCCGGCGGCGGGCCGTGGCCGACATCTTCCTCCGTGCCCTGCCTCTGGCGGTCGGGCAGCCGTTGACCGAACACGACCTGCGGCGCATGAACCACCACTCTGGCTCCATGGAGCGCATCTTCGACGGCTTGCGTCACCTCGCCGACAATATCCACCGCGTGCCCGCCTTCGTCATCCCCGCGGTGGAAGGCCGGACCGACCACGCTCCAGTGGCCGTCCAGGCCGGCGCGTGGGGATCGATCCTTCCTGCCGTGTGGAGCTTCATGCTCGCCGCCCGCGCGCGCGGCCTTGGGACGGTGTGGACGACCGCGCAGGGGCCGCTCGAAGGAGAGCTGGCCCAGGCACTCGGCGTACCCTGCGACGAGGTCATGCTCGCCGCGTTCATCCCCCTGGCCTACACCATCGGCACCGACTTCAAGCCCGCCCGCCGGGTCCCGCGCGAAGAAGTCCTGCATTGGGACCACTGGTAGGGCGCCGTATCGAACACGCGCGTCGGATTCGACCGACGGCGACCAGGGTGTTGAACCTGCTCATGCGGAGGCGGCGGAGGTCCATGCAGTTGGCCTGAGGGATTGGCCTGGGGCTCCGGGTCAGGCGTCGACGAGGCGGGTGTAGAAGTCGAGGGCCACGTCGAAGCCGTCGCGGCAGTTGCGGTGGGAGCGATGGCAAGGACGCCAGGCCGTGCTGGCGCCCACCCCGGCCCGGGCGTCGCTCAACGCCGAGGGCACCCGCTCCGGCTTGGGCACGAGTCCGTGGCCCAGATAGCGGACCCCGGACAGCTCGGTGTGCCGGCCTGGCCCACCGGAGACGAAGGCGCCCAGGCGCCAGCCACTTTCCTCGTCCCACACCAGCGCGCTGCCGTCGGACAGCTTGAGCGTGGCGTCGCGCGGGTCACAGGGGCCCTCCCACCAGTCCGCCACCTCGGCTCCGAGCTGGTCGACGACCTGGCGCACATAGCTGATCGGCTGCTGCAGCCACTCATCGGTGTACGGCTCGACGTGCCTGATGGTCACGGACGACACCCCTTTGTGCCCTAACGGTAAGACAAACGGAACGGTGAACAACCATACCGGGGCCGAACTTATTCCGTTGCACGTACGTCTAGTTATTACGGACGATATTTACGTCCGGCACGGGGAAGGAGAGGAGCCCATGATTCCCACGATTCTCCTCATCGTGCTGATGGTCGTCACGATCGCGGCCATGGAGCTCATCATGCGCTGCTCCCCGGAGAGCAAAGAGAGTGTCGAGTCCCCCACCGAGATCGCCGGGGACTAGTCTCTCCCGCATGTCGTCCCTGCTTCTCTGGCTGCACATCGGATTCGCGATCTTCACCATCGGCCCGGTGACCGCCGCGACGATGGCCGCGCCCCGCGTCATCCGCAACAAGAACGTGTCCGCGCTGCAGTTCATCCAGCGCACGACGAGGATCTACAGCCTCGGCTCGATCGGGGTGTTCGTGTTCGGGCTGGCGCTCGGCGCGGTCATCGGCAACGGGCTGCTCGGCAGGTGGTACATGACCGCGTCGATGACGCTGTTCATCGTGGCCGCCGTGCTGCTCGTCATCATCGACCGCGACCTGCGCACCGCCGTCCGGGCGCTGGCGAGCGAGGACGCGGACGACGATGCGAAGGTGCAGAACGGGCGGATCGCCGCGATCAGCGGGCTGCTCTCGGTGATCTGGCTGGTGATCTTGTTCCTGATGGTGGTTCCCACCGGGTGATCACCCTGACCGGTCCCGTCAGCCGAGCGCCTGGGTGAGGTCGGCGAGCAGGTCGTCGACCGTCTCGATGCCGACCGACAGCCGCACCAGGTCGGCGGGCACCTCCAGCGGCGACCCCGCCGCCGAGGCGTGGGTCATCCGGCCCGGGTGCTCGATGAGCGACTCGACGCCGCCGAGCGACTCGCCCAGCGTGAACAGCTGGGCCCGGTCGCACACCGCCACGGCCTCCGCCTCGCCACCGTCGACCCGGAACGACACCATGCCGCCGAACCGCCTCATCTGCTTGGCCGCCACCTCGTGCCCCGCGTGCTCGGCCAGCCCCGGGTAGAGCACCTCGGTCACGCGCGGGTGCGCGAGCAGCAGGTCGACGACGCGTTCGGCGTTGTCGCAGTGGCGGTCCATGCGTACGCCGAGGGTCTTGAGCCCGCGCAGCGTCAGCCAGGCGTCGAACGGCCCGGCCACCGCCCCCATCGCGTTCTGGTGGTAGGCCAGCTCCTCCCCGAGCCCTGCGTCGGCCGCGATCAGCGCCCCGCCGACGACGTCCGAGTGCCCGCCCACGTACTTGGTCGTCGAGTGCACGACGACATCCGCGCCGAGGGCCAGCGGCTGCTGCAGGTACGGCGACGCGAACGTGTTGTCCACCACCAGCAGCGCCCCGTTGTCGTGGGCCAGCTGCGCGAGCGCGGCGATGTCGGCGATGCCGAGCAGCGGGTTGGTGGGCGTCTCGACCCAGACCACCTTGGTCTTCTGCGTCATGGCCGCGGCCACGGCGTCGAGGTCGTGCAGCGGGACCGGGTCGTAGTGCAGGTCCCAGCGCTCGTGGACCTTGGCGAACAACCGGTACGTCCCGCCGTAAGCGTCGTTCGGGATGACGACGTGGTCCTGCGGCTTGCACACCGCACGCAGGAAGGTGTCCTCGGCGGCCAGCCCCGAGGCGAACGCGAGCCCGCGCGCGCCGCCCTCCACGGCCGCCAGCGCCTGTTCGAGCGCGGTCCTGGTGGGGTTGGCCGAGCGACTGTACTCGTATCCGGAACGCAGGCCGCCCACGCCGTCCTGCTTGTAGGTGGACGTGGCGTAGATCGGCGGCACGACCGCGCCGGTCAGCGGGTCGGGCTCCTGACCTGCGTGGATGGCCAGTGTCTCAAAACCGTTGCTCATAGAGGCAACGTTAACGGAAGACGGCCCGCGGTCCGTTCCCAACGGACCACGGGCCGGTGCGGACGCCGTCCCCCAACGGCCTCCCGCGCGGCTCGCGCACCCTGCCCGCGCGAGCCGGGTCGTCAGGCCGCCTTGGGCGCGTGGCGGTCTTCCCCGCCCCCCGACAGGGGCGCGAGCCGTACGACGTCAGCGTCGATGTGCCGGCCGCTCCCGCCCTCGGCGTGCTCCCCGTTGATGCGCGAGAGCAGCACCGGGTCGGCCAGCGCGAGAAGCACTCCGACGACCAGCCCCAGTCCCAGTAGCACGAACCCGATGACAACCATTCATGTCCCCTTTCCGACATATCCAGCATCCGCCACGCCCCCCGACCTTCACCTCCACTGAAGGAATGGTCTGCGGCAGGCTGACTCGGCCGAACGGTTGATACGACTTGTCCGACTTCCGACCTAGGCTCGGGCCGTGGGTGATTCCAAGCGCCTCGTGTACTGGATCCGGCGGCTGAGCGAGATCGCGATGCTCGGCTGGCTGGGCATGATGCTGATGATCGACCTCGTGCTCGCCATCACCATCGGGGGCTTCCAGTGGCTCGTGCCGTTCTGCGGAGCGTGCGGCATGGCGGCGGTGCTGCTGCGGCGCAGGCACCGCCTCAACGGCTACAGCGTCATGCTCGCCCTGTCGTTCGGCACGTCCACGGCGATCGGAAGCACCGGGTTCGACGGCACGCCCGGCATGGCGGAGACCGGGTCGCTGCTCATCCTGATCATCGGCGTGCTGCGGCACGTTGAGCCGGTGCGGCGGGCGGCGGTGCTGGCCTGCGTGGGGCTGATCGTGCTGATGTCCGAGTCCGTCGGGCGCGACTACCAGAGCTCGGGGCTGGTGTTCTCGTTCGTGCTGTTCGCGGGGTGGTCGATGGCCGCCGGGATCGGCGGGTACCTCCGCTTCCAGCAAGAGCGCCGCGTGGAGGCCGTGCATTCGGTACGGCGGGCGGAGCGGCTCGAACTGGCCAGGGAACTGCACGACCTGGTCGCCCATTACATCACCGGCATCGTGGTCCAGGCCCAGGCCGCCCGTACGGTGGCCGAGACCAAGCCGGACGCGGTGCTGCCCGCGCTCGACGCGATCGCCACGGCCGGGTCGGAGGCGCTGACGTCGATGCGGCGCATGGTGGCGGTGCTGCGTACCGAGGACGACCCGGCCCGCAAGCCCGGCACCACGCTGGCCGACCTGCGGATGCTGACCGACCGGTTCTCGTCCGACGGGCCCAAGGTGGCGTTCGAGATCGGGCAGGGTCTTGACGATCGGACCCTGCCACCTGAGGTCATGACCACCCTGCACCGGATCCTGCAGGAGTCGCTGACCAACGTGCGCAAGCACGCCTCGCGGGCCGCGTGGGTGGAGGCCGATCTGCGGCGGCACGAGAGGGTCGTGGTGTTACGGGTGCGGAACTTCGGGTCGGCGTCAGATCCGCGAGTCGCCCGCCTGGGGGGTGGGTTCGGGCTGGTCGGCATGGCCGAGCGGGTGGAGGCGCTGGGCGGCCGGCTGTACGCGGGCCCGTCCCCGGAAGGTGCCTGGGAGGTTGTCGCCGAGTTCCCGCTCCCCTGAGGGGCGCCGGCCGGAAAGGTGATCGCCGGGGTCCCGCTCCCCCGCCGCGAACGCTCGCCCGAACCCGTCCTCTCCCAGGGCGACACGCAGCCTGCCGGCGATTCTGTCCACGTCTCGCCGCTCCCCCGAGGGAAGGGGCGCCCCCACGGCCCGCCTGATGGCCGCGGCCGCCCCGATCAGCCGAGCCGCCCCCAGCGAATCGCCGCCCATGCGGGCGGCGCTCTCCGCCCGCCGGTCGCTCAGCGGCAGCGACATCGCCCCGGCCAGCCCTTCGAGCGCCAGCGCGATCGCCCTGGGGTCGCCCGTGGCCTGTGCCGCCTCGTAGCCCTCACGCTGCCTGGCCAGCGCCGCCTCCGCGTCGCCGCGCTGCTCGGCGACGAAGCCCAGCTCCGCCATGACGAACGCGATCCCGGGCGTCCCCCGCACCCGCCGCAGGAAGTCGAGCACGGTCCGCAGGTACGTCTCCGCCTCCTCGTACCGCCCCTGGCGCCGGGCGCTCATGGCCAGCCCGAGCAGGGCGTTCTCCTCGGCGGCCTTGTACGACTGCTCGACCGCCAGCCGCCTGGCCCGCTCGTGGAGGTCGTCGGCCCGCTCGTAGTCGCCCGCCAGCAGCGCGATCCGCCCCAGGGCGGCCAGCCTGAACGAGACCTCGAACCCCAGCTCCTCGGCCAGCCTCAGGGCCTCCTCCCGCAACCGGGCGGCCTTGACGTAGTCGCCGCGGATCTCGGCCGCCCGGTCGAGCACGTCCATGGCCTCGACCTGGCCCCACTCGTCGCCCAGCTCCCTGAACAGCGCCAGCCCCCGCTCCCCGTCCCGCTCCATCGCCGCCAGGTCGGCGCGGCCGACGGCGAGCTTGGCACGCAGGCACAGCACCGCCGCCACACCCCACCGATCACCCAGCTCCTCGTACGCGGCCAGCGCCCGGTCCGCCGCCGCCTCGTGCGCCGGCCTGTCGCCGTACGCCCAGCGAACGTGGCTGAGCAACCAGTCGGCCAGCGCCGTCCCCGCCCGATCGAGCCCGCCGCGCCGGACCGGCGAGGCGGGCTCACCGAGCAGCAACTCGATCCCCGCCAGCCAGACCGACGCCGGAGCCGCCTCCGCGGTGGGTGGCGTCAGTGCGGTGGCCGAGGCGGCACCGTGAGCGGCCGCGTCGTGTGCCGCCAGAGCCATCGCCAGGGACCTGCGGGCCTCGCGCAGCCTGCCCCGCAGAATCCAGTACCACGCCAGGGCGTTGACCAGGCGCAACGCCTCCGGCCCAGCCAACGCGAGCCGCAGGTTGGCGCGCTCGGCGTCGAGCCGTACGAACCACTCTCGCTGCCCCGGCCCCCTGAGGTCCGCCCGCTCGGCGAGCGCGGTGTAGTAGCGGGCGTGCCGCTCCCTGATCAGGCCGAGCTCCCCCGCCTCAGCCAGCCGCTCCTGGCAGTAGGCCGCGACCGACTCCAGCAGCCGGTAACGAGACCCCGGCCCGCGGCCTGGCTCCGAGGCGCGCACCGGTCCCGGCGCCCGCACCACCAGCGACCGGTCCACCAGCCTGGCCAGCGTGTCGACCACGTCCACGCCCGCCTCCGCGCACACCTCCTCGGCGGCCTCCAGCGTGCACCCGTCGGCGTGCACCGCCAGCCGCCGCAGCACGACCCGCTCGGCCTCCCCCAGCAGCTCCCAGCTCCAATCGATCATCGCCCGGAGCGTGCGCTGCCTGGCGGGCGCGTCCCGCATCCCCGCGTTGAGCAGCCTGAAGCGGTCGTCCAGCCGGTCGGCGAGCTCCTGCACCCCGAGCGCCCGCACCCGGGTGGCGGCCAGCTCCAGGGCCAGCGGGATCCCGTCGAGCCGCCGGCAGATGGTGGCCACGGTCTCGCCCGGGGGTACGTTCGCGCGCGCCGTGAAGAGCCGTACGGCCTCGGGCTCCGGCAGCGGCGGCACCGCCCGTACGTTCTCGCCCGTCACTCCCAGCGGCTCCTGGCTGGTGGCCAGGACGCGCAGCCCCGGGGCGGCCCGCAGCAGCGCCGAGACCAGCTCGGCCGCCTGCGTCACCAGGTGCTCGCAGTTGTCGAGCACCAGCAGCATGCGCTTGGCCGCCAGCGCCCCCGCCAGCCTGGGCGCCAGTGCGACGGCGGCGTCGTCGCGGATGCCGAGCACGGCCGCGACGACCTCCGCCACGTTCACCGCACCGGCCAGCTCGACCAGCCACACTCCGTCCGGGAACGCCGGCCCTTCGTGGGAGGCCAGGGGGCGGGCGGCCTCGAGGGCGAGCCTGGTCTTGCCGACGCCGCCCGGCCCCGTGAGCGTCACCAGCCGGGCCGTCGCGAGCAGCTCCCGGACCTCGGCCAGCTCGGCCTCCCGCCCGATCAGGTCGCTGAGCGGCGCGGGCAGGTTCGAGTCCGGCGCCCGGGTCCCTGCCAGCCCCGGATCCTGACGCAGGATCGCCTGGTGCAGCCCGGCCACCTCGGGCGACGGGTCCAGCCCGAGCTCCTCCCGCAGCCGCTCCCGCAACGACTCGTACGCGGCCAGCGCCTCGCTCTGCCGCCCGCCCCGGTACAGCGCCAGCATGTGCGAGGCACGCAGCCGCTCGCGCAGCGGATGCCGGGCGACCAGCTCGGCGAGGTCCACGCGTTCGCCGAGCTCCAGCCGTACCTCCGCCTGCTCCTCCAGCGCCGCCAGGCGCATCTCCTCGAGGCTCGCGGCCTCGGCGCGGGCGAAGTCCGCGTCGGGGAAGTCGGCGTACGCCGGCCCGCGCCACAGCGCCAGCGCCCGCTCGAGCTCGGCCGCCCGCGTGAGGAGGTCCGTGGAGCGGCGGTTGACGAGGGCGCGGAAGCGGGCGGCGTCGCAGTCGTGGGCGGCCAGCCGGTACCCCGCGGGCCCGTGGACGATCAGCCCGGGATCGCCGAGCGCGCGGCGCAGCTGGGAGACGCGGGCCTGGAGGGTGCCGACCGGGTTGCGCCCGGCCTGCGCGCCCCAGAGGTCGTCGACCAGCCGGTCCGCAGAGACCGGACCGCCCTCGTGCGCCAGCAGGTCGGCCAGCAGCGCACGGACCTTGGCCTCGGCGACGTGGACGGGCCCGCCGCCGTCCGCCCACACGGCCAGCGGCCCGAGCACCCCGAAACACACCACGCCATAGCCAACCCGTGGCCGTACCGAAGGAATTCCGTAGCGGCGGGCTCAAGAGTGGGGCGCATGAGCCAAGTGACGATTGTGGGATTGGGCCCGATGGGGTCGAAGATGGCCGAGACGCTCCTGGCGGCGGGCCATGAGGTGACGGTGTGGAACCGTACGGCGAGCAAGGCAGAGCCGCTGGTGTCCAGGGGCGCCCGGCGGGCGGTGACGGCGGCGGACGGCGATCTGCTGGTGGTCAGCCAGATCAGCTACCAGGCGATGTACGACAGTCTCGGCGACGCCCGGCTGGACGGGAAGGTCGTGGTCAACCTCAGCTCGGACACCCCGGAGCGGCTGCGCGAGGCGGCCAGGTGGGTGGCGGAGCGCGGTGGCACGCTGATCACGGCGGGCATCATGGTCCCGCCGCCCGGGATCGGGCAGCCGGGGGCGTACACGTTCTACAGCGGCCCGAAGGACGTCCTGGATCGGCACACCGAGACGCTGAAGGCCCTGAGCGAGATCACGTACGTGGGCACCGACCAGGGCCTGGCGATGATGTACTACCAGTCCCAGCTACTGATCTTCTGGTCCAGCCTGACCAGCCACATGCACGCCATGGCATTCATGCGCACGGCCGGGGTGTCGCCGGCGGAGTTCCTGCCGTTCGCGCGGTCGCTGTTCACTCAGCTGGGCGGCGCCGGCCCCATGGGGTACGCGAAGATCCTGGCCGAGGAGTTCGAGGCCGGGGTGCATCCGGGCGAGCTCAACTCCCTGCACATGCAGGCCGTCGGCATGGGCCACGTCGTGGAGGCGCTGACGGAGGCCGGTGTGGAGACCACGGTGCCGAGGGCGCTGAAGGCGCTCTTCGAGCGGGCCGACGCAGAAGGGCGCGGCCACGAAGGCCTCGGCACCGTGATCGAGTCGATCGGAAAGCCCTAGTGGTTGGCGAGGAAGGCGAGCAGGTCCTGCCGGGTGATCAGGCCGGTGGGCTTGCCCTCCTCCAGAACCACGGCGGCGTCGGCCTTCTCCAGCGCTTCCACCGCACGCGCCACAGGTTCACCACTGCCGATCGTGGGTAGTGGCGCGGACATGTGATCGGCGATCGGATCGTCGGAGGAGAGCCTGCCGTGGTACAGGGCTTCGAGGAGGTCGCGCTCGACGATGGAGCCGATCACCTCGGCCGCCATGACCGGCGGCTCCTCCTTCATCACCGGCAGCTGCGACACCGAGTATTCGCGCATGATCTGGATGGCCGTGCTGACGGACTCGTGCGGGTGCACGTGCACGAACTCCGGCAGCCCCGGCCCCTTGCGCGCCAGCACGTCGGAGACCAGCCCCTCGTCGGAGGAGGTGGTCAGGAAGCCGTAGTCGGCCATCCAGTCGTCGTTGAAGATCTTCGACAGGTAGCCGCGGCCGCCGTCCGGCAGCAGCACGACCACCACGTCGTCCTTCCCGGCCTTCGCCGCCACCTGCAGCGCCGCGACGACCGCCATCCCGCACGAGCCGCCGACCAGCAACCCCTCCTCGCGGGCGAGCCTGCGGGTCATGGTGAAGGAGTCCTTGTCGGACACGGCGATGATCTCGTCGCAGATCGTGGTGTCGTACGTGTCCGGCCAGATGTCCTCGCCGACCCCCTCCACCAGGTAGGGCCGCCCCGACCCGCCCGAGTAGACCGAGCCCTCCGGATCCGCGCCGATGATCTTCACTCGCCCGCCGGAGACGTCCTTGAGGTAACGGCCGGCGCCGCTGATCGTGCCTCCGGTGCCGATGCCCGCCACGAAGTGCGTGACCCGGCCCTCGGTGTCCGCCCACACCTCGGGCCCCGTCGACTGGTAGTGGGACTCCGGGTTGTTGACGTTGGAGTATTGGTCGGGCTTCCAGGCGTTGGGCACCTCGCGGGCCAGCCGGTCGGACACCGAGTAGTAGGAGTCGGGATGGTCGGGCGAGACGGCGGTCGGGCAGACCACGACCTCGGCCCCGTACGCGCGGAGCACCGAGATCTTGTCCTGGGCCACCTTGTCCGGCACCACGAACAGGCACCGGTAGCCTCTCTGCTGAGCCACGATGGCCAGGCCCACGCCGGTGTTGCCCGACGTCGGCTCGACGATGACGCCGCCCGGGCGCAGCTCGCCCGACTTCTCGGCGGTCTCGATCATGCGCACCGCGATGCGGTCCTTGACCGAGCCACCAGGGTTGAAGTACTCGACCTTGGCCAGCACCTGGGCGGGCACTCCCGCGGAGACTTTGCGCAACCGGACGAGCGGGGTGTTGCCCATCAGGTCGACCAGGGAATCGTAAACGCGCACCGAGGTGTTCACCTTCTTTGCCGAAGCTTTGATCAGCTTGCCTGTGGCCGAGATCCAGTGGGGGTGGCAGGCCCTCGGCTAGTTTTCAAGCAAACGCTACCGCTGAGTTCGACCAGGGAGGCACGTAGGTGGTCTGGGCTGCTGGGATGGCGCGCGCGGCACGCAAGATCGCTACTGCGGCGGCGCTCGGAGGGGGCGGGCTGACGGCTCTCGGAGCCACGGCGTACGGCCTGCTGATCGCGGAAGGGCTGCTCGCGCGCAAGGCCATCGGGCGCCCGCACGGCCTGGACGGCCCGGCGTCCGACGGCGCGTACGGCGACTTCCCCGGAGAGCCGCTCAACCTGGCCATGCTCGGCGACTCGACCTCCGTCGGCCTCGGCATGACCGACCCCGCCGACACCCCCGGCGTCCTCCTCGCGAACGGCCTGGCCCACGTCGCCGAGCGGCCGGTACACCTGCTCGTCGCCGGCAAGTCGGGCGCCCCGTCCGCCGAGCTGGGAGACCAGGTGGACGAGGCGCTGGCCATGGAGCCCGACGTGGCGGTGATCTTCGTGGGGGCCAACGACATCATCACGCAGACGCCGCCCGCGATCGCCGTGCGGCACCTGACCAAGGCCGTGCGGCGGCTGCGGGACGCGGGCGTCGAGGTGGTCGTGGGCACGTGCCCGGACCTCGGCACCGTGCGGCCGATCGCGCAGCCGCTGCGCTGGGTGACCCGGCGGTGGAGCCGGCAGCTCGCGGCGGCGCAGACGGTGGCGGTGGTCGACGCGGGCGGGCGAACGGTGGCGTTCGCCGACGTCCTGGGACCGGAATTCGCGACAAACCCGACAGAAATGTTCGGACCCGATTGTTTCCATCCATCTGCCCGAGGTTACGCGCAGGCCGCTTACGCGGTGCTACCTTCGGTGTGCGCTGCGTTGGAGCTGTGGCCTGAGCCGCACCCCGCACGCGGCGAGGCACTGCAACCGATCTACCTTGCGGCGGCTACGGCCGCGGAGGAGCCCGGCACCGAGGTCACCGCGACCCGGGTCGACGGGCGGGCGACGGGCCTGTACGGGAAGTGGGCGACGTTGTTCCGCCGGCGGCTCGGCGAGCAGCTCAACGACGCCTGATCCCATCAGGCCTCGTTCACGCCCGACCTCGGTCACCCTCCGAGCCCGAGCCGTCACTCCTTGTCCCATTGGAGTGTGTATTGCCCGTGCTCCGGCCCCTCTGGAAACCGTCCCTCGCCCTAGCCGGAACCATGGCCGTCACCGCGTGCTCCGGCAGCGACGCGGCCACCTCTAGCTTCCCGACCTGGCACAACACCCAAGTCAACGCGGTCAGCCGCATGGCGGTGGCCGGCGGGGTCGTCGCCACGACCTCCATGAAGCCCGACGGCACGCTCGAGACCGTCGCGATGGGCCTGCGCGACGGCAGACGGCTGTGGGCCTACCCCGCCACGATGGCGGGCCGCCTGCCCGGCATGGGCGTCTCCGCCCCCGCGAACGTCGAGACGGCCAAGGACCAAGGGGTGGTGGTCGCGCTCGACCCGGCCAAGAACGGCCGATGGAACGCCACCCTCGTCGCCCGCGACGCCCACTCCGGGGCGCGGAAGTGGGCCAGGCCGGTGCATTCGACGTTCGGGCCCCAACCCTGCGGGCCGTACGTCTGCGTGTCCGAGCACACGGCCCTGGCCAAGGCCCGCATGGTGGTGCTCGACCCGGCCACGGGCAGGCAACTGTGGAAACTGCCCGGGATCTCCGAGGTCGAGTGGTCCGACGCGGCCCGGGTGCTGCTGCTCAGGCTGGCCGCCGGCCCCGTCATCGAGTCATACGAGCTCAAGACCGGCAAGCTCCAGTGGCAGCAGCCGATCGAGCAGGCCCTCGGCCCCGGCGTCGACATGTCGGGCGGGTGGGCGTTCGGCGCGACGGGCGAAAATCTGGTCGGCTACGTCGCCCCGTACACGAACCCCCGGACCAAGAAGGCCTCCACCTTCGGGCTGTTCTCTGTCAAGATCGCGGACGGGACGATCAACTGGATCCGGCCCTCGGTCGTCCGCGTCTATCCCAGCGGCAGCCCCGGCTACGCCCCGGTCGTACGCCCCGTCGACCGCCAGGGCGCCTACGGCGGCTTCGCCCGGCTCGACTCCGAGTCAGGCCGGGTGCTCGGGCAGGTCACGGCGGCCGACGTGCCGGGCTCAGGCTGGTGGCTGGCCTTCCCCGGCCGGATGGACAAGCTCGGCTTCCTCAAGCACAACTCCAAGGGCACGGCCTTCGACATCGTCTCCGGCAAGTCCGTGCCCGTGGAGGGCGAGCGCGGCTGGTCCTTCTGCGTCACCGACCCCAAACCGCTGTCGCTGCGCGGGCAGCCGCCCGGCTTCTACTCGACGGCGGCCATCTGCGAGTACGACCTCGCCACCGGCAAACGCACCTCCCCCGCCACCGCGCCGCCGCCCTGGTTCACCGGCAGCCAGGACGGGTGGCGGCTGTGGCGCGACGAGAAGGGGGCACTGCACGCGGTCAACGACCAGACCGCGACCGCACCGGGCATGTACGGGTAACCGCCGGGGGCGGCGGGGGTTGCGCAGGGAACTGGAATATAGTTCTACTGTTAGCGCCGACAAAGGAGAGGCCATGCCCGAGGCAGTCATCGTCGCAACCGCGCGTTCCCCGATCGGACGAGCCTTCAAGGGGTCGCTCAAGGACATCAGGCCCGACGACCTGACCGTGCAGATGATCCGGGCGGCGCTGGCCAAGGTGCCCCAGCTCGACCCCCACACGATCGACGACCTCATGCTGGGTTGTGGCCTGCCGGGCGGCGAGCAGGGATTCAACATGGCGCGGGTGGTGGCCGTGCTGCTCGGCCTCGACGACGTGCCCGGCACCACGGTCACGCGCTACTGCTCCTCGTCGCTGCAGACCACCAGGATGGCCTTCCACGCCATCAAGGCGGGCGAGGGCGACGTGTTCGTGTCGGCCGGCGTGGAGACCGTCTCGCGCTTCACCAAGGGCAACTCCGACTCGCTGCCCGACACGCACAACCCGCTCTTCCTGGACGCGCTGTCGCGTACCAAGAAGTTCACCGAGGGCGGGCAGACCTGGCACGACCCGCGCGAGGACGGCGCCACCCCCGACATCTACATCGCGATGGGGCAGACCGCCGAGAACCTCGCCCAGCTCAAGGGCATCACCCGCGAGGAGCAGGACGAGTTCGGGGTGCGGTCGCAGAACCTGGCCGAGAAGGCGATGGCCGACGGGTTCTGGGCCAAGGACATCACGCCCGCGACCATGCCGGACGGGACCGTGGTCAGCAAGGACGACGGGCCGCGGGCGGGGACGACGTACGAGAAGGTCTCCACCCTGCAGCCGGTCTTCCGGCCCGACGGCACCGTCACGGCCGGCAACTGCTGCCCGCTCAACGACGGGGCGGCCGCCGTGGTCGTGATGAGCGACGTCAAGGCCGCCGAGCTCGGGATCACACCGCTGGCCCGGATCGTGTCCACCGGGGTGTCCGGGCTGTCGCCCGAGATCATGGGTCTCGGTCCGGTGGAGGCCAGCAGGCAGGCGCTGTCCCGGGCCGGGATGGCCATCGAGGACATCGACCTGGTCGAGATCAACGAGGCGTTCGCGGCACAGGTGATCCCGTCCTACCGGGAGCTGGGGATCGACCTGGACCGGCTCAACGTGAACGGAGGCGCCATCGCGGTGGGGCATCCGTTCGGGATGACGGGGGCGCGCATCACCTCAACGCTGATCAACAGCCTGCACCACCACGACAAGAGCATCGGCCTCGAAACGATGTGCGTGGGCGGCGGCCAGGGGATGGCGATGATCCTCGAACGCCTGACGTAAGGGCCCCATCTCCTACGCGCTGCCGTGGTCGATCCACGGAAGCCGGGCAACGTGGGCTCGCGTAGCGGCGGGCCACCGGCATCCGGTCAGCGGCCGTTTCCCTGGACGACCTCAGCCACGTGCGGTGGTTGGGTGACCACGGCAGCGCGTAAAGGCAGGGTGGAAAAAGGCCTGCCACGTGCGGTGGTTGGGTGACCACGGCAGCGCGTAAAGGGAGGGTGAAAGAACACGTGCGGTGGTTGGCCTACCCGTGGTGGTCTGGGCCTGCCTTAGTCGGGGTGATGCGGAGGAGGACGCGGCGTTCGCGGATCATGGCGGCGCGGTAGTCCGGCCAGTCCGGGTGTTCGCCGGAGATGTTGCGGTAGTACGTGACCAGCTGCTCCATCGCCTCGGGTAGCGAGATGATCTCGGCCGTGCCGTCCACCTGGATCCAGTCGCCGTAGAAGGCGCCCGTGAAGGCGCACAGCGAGACGTGCGGGTCGCGGCGGAGGTTGCGGACCTTGGCCGCCGTCTCCCTGGTGCTGACGACGATGTGGTCGTCCTCGATGCCGACCGTCACCGGCGACATCTGCGGGCGTCCATCGCGATGCCGGGTGAGCAGGACGGCGTTGTGGTTGGCGCGGAGAAAGTCGAGAGCCTTGTCGAGATCCATCCACTCATGATGACGCGCCCGCGCTTGGAGCGCGGGCGCGGCGGGCGGATGGGCTTAGACGAAGCCCATGCGGTTACGGCGGTGCCGCTCGTGTTCGTGCACGATGGCGGCGGCGTAGCCGTGGGTCAGCCCGTGCTCGTCGGCAAGCCAGTTGGCCCGCTCGTCACACCTCAGGAAAGCCGGGCCGTTGTCGATGGCTTGGAACCACTCTGGGAGTTCGCGTCCCGTTATCGTTGGGACCCTTGCGATCAGCTTCGTCTGCGTCTCCGGTGAGTGGTTCAAGGACATGGGCACCTCCGCGGATTAAGGTCCTTTGCTTGACACTGCAACACCATCGTGAGAATGGCAAGACCCCAGTCAGGCATCATTTCGTGACGGCACGTAGATTTTCGGTCGCGCAAAGAGAGGGCCCCGCCGGAACGGCGAGGCCCTCGTGGTGACGCAGGTGCTAACGATCAATCACTGCTAGTGAAATAGCTGATGAGGCGCAGCACCTCGAGGTAGATCCAGACCAGGCTCAGCGTCAGCCCGAACGCGCACTGCCAGGCGAACTTGTCCGGAGCGCCCTGCTTGACGCCCTGCTCGATCGAGTCGAAGTCGAGCAGCAGGAAGAAGCAGCCGAGCAGGATCATCAGGCCGCTGAAGGCGATGCTGAGCCCGCCGCCGGAGCGCAGGCCGAGACCGCCGTCGACGAACATCGACGCCAGCAGGTTGACGAGCATCAGCCCGACCGCCGCGATGCCCGCGGCGACGACGAACCTCACGAGCTTCGGCGTGACGCGGATGATGCGCAGCGAGTAGACCGCCAGCACCCCGCCGAAGGCCATCACGGTGCCGAGGATGGCCTGCAGCACGATGCCGCTGGTGCGCGCCTCCATGAGGCTGCTGAACGCGCCCAGGAACACGCCTTCGAACACGGCGTAGGCCAGAATGAGCGCGGGGTTGGTGCTCATCTTGAACGACGCGACCAGGCCGAGGACCAGGGCGATGATCGCCGAGACGACGGCGACACCCACCGGGACCTCGAGATACCAGGCGGCGGCCGCGGCCACGACGAGTGCGCCAAGGGTCATGAAGCCGCGGACGACGACATCGTCGATCGTCATCGGCCGGTAGGCGGGCGGGGCCGGGGGTGCGTACGACGGGGCGTCGTACATGTTCTGCAGCTGGCCGGAAGACGGGGTGGGGCCTGCCCAGCCCCCCGCCTGCTTACGCGACCTGCTGAATACGGGGTTCTTGCTCTCCATCGCTGCCTCCTGTGACGCCGAGCCTACTGGGGCCGGGCGGCACCTTGGTCAACTCGCGCTCAGATCGATGTTCGTGTGGGACTCTCGGCAGCGTTCACAACGAACGCCGACCCCGGAGAGTTCCCAAGGTCATCCCGGCTCCAGAAAAGACATTCCCAATGGTAGAAGCATGTGCCCCCGGCGGGATTCGAACCCGCACGTCAACCCTTTTAAGGGGTTTGCCTCTGCCATTGGGCTACGGGGGCGCCGCAATCATACGAAACGGACCATGCTTCCGAGGAGCACAACTTCGCATCAGGCGTCACAACTGTGAAGTCTGCGGTGAAGTGATAGGGCTCCAGGCACTCTGTCCAAGAAGAGTAGACCGTCCAGATGGTCCAGTTGGTGCTGAATGCAACGGGCTTCGAAGGCATCAGCTTCGATGGTGACTGGCGCGCCGGTGCCGGGCAAATGCCCATGTACGGTGATACGGGTGGCACGAAGTACGTCTGCCGTGAGCCCCGTGATTGAAGCGCACCCTTCGCGGCCCTCATCCCAGTGGGACGCTCTCGCGAGGCGTGGATTGGCCACCACGAGCTCTCCAGCCCACGAGCGGCTGCGAGGGTGGAGTCCGGTGTCAAAGGCGATCAGGCGCCAGCTCAGGCCGATCTGGGGAGCCGCCAGACCGGTCGTGGACGGCTCGCGGCGCAGGGTCGCCAGGAGGTCGGCGGCGGCGGCCACGACCTCGGGGTCCGTCGGGTCCACCGGCTCGGCCGCGGCGGACAGGATCGGATGCGGGGCGCCGAGCACTTCGCGCGGGGTTCCGGCCGGCATCTCGCGGCCGGATCCCCCTGGTCCGGGGGCGGACTCGGGCGGGGTTCTCCAGGGCCCCTTCACAACAGGTCCGGTTCGACGGGGCGGAAGGTTATCTCGGAGTCGAGGCTGGCGCCGACGGCCGCCAGCCTGCGCATGAGCGCCGCCACGTCCACCTCCTTCGGCAGCTCGACGTCGGCGATGAGCACGTAGAGCCGCCCGGTGAGCCGGGTGCTCATGCCGGTGATGTTCCCGCCGTCCGCGGCCAGCACGGCGCTGATGCCGGAGATGATCCCCGGCCGGTCGGGGCCGTGCACGGTCAGCACGTAGCCGAGCCCACCCCCGTCGTCGCAGAAGTGGCGCCGGGCCTCGATGGCCGAGGCGGTCACCACCAGGTCGGGGGCGCGCAGCCTTTTCAGCAGCTCGGCGGAGTCCAGCTCGCCGGAGACCAGCAGCATCATCGCCACGTGGCCGCCGAGCAGCGTCATGGTCGAGTCCTGGATGTTCGCACCGCAATCGGCGAGGGAACCGGTGACTGCGGCGATCACGCCGGGCCTGTCCACGCCGAGCACGGTCACCGCTGAGAGCCCCACCCGTGGTACCCCTTCCCTCGCTACCGGTTCCACTCGCTACCCGGTTCCACTCGCTACCCGGTTCCACTCGCTACCCGGTTCCGCTCGCTACGAGGGGCGCCGAAACGCCCCGGCGATGCTCACCGGGGCGCTGCCGTACCCGGGCTAGCGGCGCGTCGTCGCCACGGCGGCCCTGAAGTCCTCGCGGGGGTGCTCCATCTCACCCAGCGAGATCGTCTCTCGCTTGAAGAACAGGGCCAGGGTCCAATCGACGACGACACGGACCTTGCGGTTCAGCGTCGGCACCCGCGACAGATGGTAGGTGCGGTGCATGAACCACGCAGGAAATCCGCGAAGCTTGACGCCATAGACATTGGCGACGCCCTGATGGAGGCCCAGACCGGCAACCGATCCGACATACTTGTGGCGGTATTCGACCAGTTGCTGGCCACGCAGGTGACGAATGATGTTGTCGGCCAGCACCTTCGCCTGCCGGACCGCGTGCTGGGCGTTGGGCGCGCAATATTGGCCCGGGTTCGTCACGTCGGGCACTCCGGCGGCGTCGCCGGCTGAGAACGCGTCCCGCGTGCCTGCGACGGTGAGCATGGTGGTGGTCTTGATCCGGCCGCGCTCGTCGAGGGGCAGGTCGCTGTCGTTCACCACCGGGCTGGGCTTGACGCCCGCGGTCCACACGAGGGTCTCGGCGTCGAACTCGGAGCCGTCGGAGAGCATCACGTGCCCGCCCTCGCACGACTCGAGCCGGGTGTCGAGCTTGACGTCGATGCCGCGCTCGCGCAACTGCTCCAGCGTCCACAGGCCCATCTCGGGGCCGACCTCGGGCAGCACCCGGTTGGTCGCCTCGACGAGCACCCAGCGGATGTCCGCGGGCGTGATGTTGCGGTAGTAGCGCACGGAGTCCTTGGCCATGTCTTCGAGCTCGGCCAGCGCCTCCACGCCGGCGAAGCCCGCGCCGACCACGACGAACGTGAGCGCCCTGCGCCGCAGCTCAAGGTCGTCGGTCGACTCGGCCACGTCGAGCAGGTGCAGCACGCGGTTGCGCAGCGCGATGGCCTCGCCCACGGTCTTGAACCCGATGCCGATGTCGGTCAGGCCGGGGATGGGCAGCGTACGGGAGATCGATCCGGCGGCCATCACGATCACGTCGTAGGCCACCTGGCGCGGCGCGCCCTCGGCCGGCTGGAAGGTGACGGTGCGCTCGGAGTGGTTGACCTTGATGACCGCACCGTTGAGTATCTGCGCTTTCGGCAGGATCCGCCGCAGCGGGGCCACCAGGTGACGGGGCGAGAGGTTACCCGCCGCCGCCTCAGGCAAGAACGGCTGGTAGGTCATGTAGGACTGGGGGTCGATGATCGTGATGCGCACCTCGCCGGCGCGCAGCTCGCGGTGGAGCTTGCGCTGCAGCCGGAGCGCTGTGTACAGGCCGACGTATCCGCCGCCGACAATCAATATGTGCTTGTTCATCCTGAGGCCCCATCCCTCGTGGAATGCTTGTGAAAGCATTCACAAGCTTACGTCAAGCGCTCTCGACGAATCCAATCCAGGGGTGGTGCAACGCGTCACACAGCCAGTGACCTGGCCCTGGTGAAGACGTCGTCCAGCATTTGGGCGGTGACGCGACCGGTGAACGTGTTCTGCTGGCTGGGGTGGTAGCAGCCGATGAGCGTCACGGAGGCGCCGGCGTACCGGGCCTCGGCCTCGGCACCGTGCCCGAACGGCGGCCGGCTGCGCGGCAGCTCGTAGCCCGCGTCCTTCAGCGCCGGCCACATGGCCTGCCAGGCGTACCCGCCGAGCGCCACGACCACCCGCACGCCCGGCGCGACGAGCGCCAGCTCGCGGGCCATCCACGGGAAGCAGGTGGTCTTCTCCGACGGCGAGGGCTTGTTCGCGGGCGGCGCGCAGCGCACCGAGGCCACCACGCGCGTGGCGAAGAGCTCCTGACCGTCGCCGGCGTGCGTGCTGGTCTCCTTCGAGGCCAGGCCGCTGCGGTACAGCGAGGCGAACAGCCAGTCGCCGCTGCGGTCGCCGGTGAAGATCCGCCCGGTCCTGTTGCCCCCGTGCGCGGCCGGCGCGAGGCCCACCAGCACGATCCGCGGCTGCTCGGCGCCCCAGCCGGGGACGGGACGGCCCCAGTACGTCTCGTCCGCGAACGCGCGCCGCTTCACCTCGGCGACCTGCTCACGCCACTCCACCAGGCGGGGACAGGCACGGCAGACGGACTGCCTGGCCGTGAGCTCCGCGAGGGTGCTGCTGGTGGCGGCGAGGCGGCGCACGTCCGCGGGGTCGAGCGCGACCGGGGTGTCCGCGGTCGCGGGATCGCCGGGCCAGCCGGTGCCAGGAGGTACGAAGCTCATGACACCGATCGTGCCCGAACTACTTGGTCGGGGTCGGGGTCGGGGTCGGCATGGAGCAGGTGGGCCTCGGCTCCGGGGTGGTTTGCGGATCCTCCGGCAACCCGTCCTTGACCAGCGGCAGCGGGTAGCGGTTGAGTATCGGCTCGCCGCACGACCTGTCGACGGTGTAGCCGTGGTCCTCCGGGTTGGTGGTGAGCGGGGTGCCGTCCTGGTCGTAGAGGTAGACGTCGGTGAGCGGGGTGCCGTCCTTGGCGTACGGCTTGATGTTGTAGATGCCGGACGATCCCGACCCCACCAGCAGCACGTCGGCGGCCGGCTCGGCCATCGCGACCGGCTGCTGGGCGTAGGACGCCTGAGACGGGGCCCCCGTCAGCCCACTGAGCAGCGCCAACGCGGCGGCCAGGTTGAGCGCGGTCGCGATGACCGCGGCCGACCGTCCCCCGCGCCGCCTGCCGAACCAGACCGAGACCCAGACGCTCGCCGCGACCACGGCCCAGTCGGCGGGGTTCTCGGGGACGATCCTGCCGTAATCGCTCAGCGAGAGCACCAGCATGGCCAGCAGATAGCCGCGCAGCACCCACCAGCCCGGCCGAAGCTCGGGCAGAAAGGCCACGAAGCTCCGGTAGGGCCCCTGCCGCAGCATCGTGGCGTGCGCCTTGGACACCCACTCCTGCGGCCGCACACGGTGCCTCTGGCGGCTCTCGGAGCGGCCTCCGTAGGCGGCCATGAGCTCCTCGGCGTAGACGATGGGCGGGCCCAGCCGGTCCTCGATCGGCACGTCCGACTCCGCCGCGATCTCCGCGAGGTGGTCGTCGAGGTCCTCGAGCAGCTCTTCCCGGTCGGGGTGGTCGCCCACGGCATCGCGTACGGCCTGCGCGTAGTGTTCGGGGGTCATTCTCGTCCCTCCTTGAGCAGCGATGCCATGGTGGCCGCGAAAGAGGCCCAGGTCTTGGCCGAGGTGGCGTACATGCCCCTGCCGACCTCGTTGAGCCCGTAGTACTTGCGGTGCGGCCCCTCGTCGGAGGCCACCACATATGAGGTCAGGGCGCCTGCCTTGAACAGCCGGCGCAGCGTGCCGTACACGGAGGCGTCGCCCACCTCTTCCAGGCCGGCCTCCCTGAGCCTGCGCACGACGTCGTAGCCGTAGCCGTCGCGCTCGTTGAGCACGGCCAGCACGGCCAGGTCGAGCACGCCTTTCAGCAGCTGGCTGCTATCCACGCAAAGCACACTACTGTGCAAAGCGTAATAGTGGCAACAAGAAACCGGGTGGCGCCCGAAGGTGCCACCCGGTTGTTACTCGGTCAAACCGTCGTTCACACCGGCTTGGTAGGCGTGGGGGACGGGGTCGCGGTCGGAGTCGGCTCCGCAGTCTTGCAAGGAGCGTAGGACTGCGTGATCGACTCACTGTTGTGCGGCCCGGAGACCGTCAGCGTGACGTTGCCACCCTTGGTGGCGTCACCGGTCAGCAGGCTGTCGGGGAGCCCGACGGTCTTCGCGCCGGCGCCGGCGAAGTAGGCCTCGCCCTTGAGCACGGACGCGCCGTTCACCGACCAGGTCCACTGGACCTTCGCCGAGCCCGTCGTGCTGACGGTGGCGTGGGCGCTGACCTTGCAGCCGTCGTGGTTGGTGCCGGTCACCAGGCTGGAGGCCGAGACCTTCACGGCGGGAGCGGGGGCCGGGTCCTTGCACCAGACCTTGTAGTAGGCCCGGTTGGAGGAGACGTGGTCGGGACGGAAGACCTCCAGTCGCGCCCAGCCGCGCTGGCTTTCACGCGGAGAGAAACCGAAGCCGACCTTGCGGGTGTCGTAGACCTTGACCTTGCCGTAGTCGACGACGTCACCGTTGAGGACCCAGCGGTAACGGACCCAGCTCGGCCGGTCGACCTTGATCAGACCGTTGAAGTCGATCTTGTCGCCCGGGGTGCACTCACCGACGTACGAGCTGGGGCTGGCCCAGGCGTGGGCCGACACCGACGGGGCCGACGGCTCGTCGATCTCGATCTTCGACTCGGGCGCCTCACAGGAGACGGAGAAGTAGCCCTTCTTGGACGTGGCCTTCTTCGGGCCGAGGACCTGGATGGCCTCCCAGCCCTTGACCTCGTCCTTGAAGGTGATGGACTGCTTGGCCGTCACCGTCTTGGTGCCCTTGCCCGTGAGCTTGACCACCTTGACCTTGCTCTTGGACCCGTCCCCGTGCAGCCAGCGGTAGGCCAACTCGGTCTTGCCCTTGACGGAAACCTTGATCTTGGCCGAGAAGTTGACCTTGACCGGGCAGGATCCTTCATACTTGCGCGGCGAGGCCTTGGGCGTGGACACCGAGACCTTGGGTCCCGAAGTGGCCTCGGACGCCGTGGCCGCGGTCGCCGCCTGGGCGGGGCTGGCCATCAGTCCCGCCGTCAGGGCGGCCAGCACCGCCGCAGACGCGCCGAGTGCCGCCGCTTTACGCGCTGCTAACCCAGAGAACTTCATGTGAGAGTGCTCCATTCCGTGAGGGAAAAGACGCGCTCGGGAACGGTCGCCACGCCGGTACCTCCCGTACACAGCGATATGGCAAAGCCCCCGTAATGCCCCTTTACCTAAGCACAATAATGATTGCACACTCAACACAGCCTGTAGATCGGAAATGTCCGGATTTGGACAGGCCTATCGGGTGAGGGACCAGGCAATACCGTCGAGGATGTCGTGTTCACTGACAACGACCTGCGAAAACGCGAAACGGCGGACGATCCGGTCAAGGATAAGCGCACCTGCGCCTATCACGTCAACTCTTCCGGGATGCATCACCGGAACGGCGGCGCGCTCACCATGGGTCATCGTGACCAACCGCCGAGTCACGTCGTGAACCTGCTGCGCCGAAATGCGAGAGTGATGGATCCGCGCCGGATCGTAGGCGGACAGGCCGAGCGCCATGCCCGCGACCGTCGTCACCGACCCCGCCAGGCCCACGAGCGTGTGCGCCCGCTCGACGGGCACCTCCTCCTCGACCCGGTCGAGCGCCGCCTCGATGTCGGCCACGACGGCCTCCAGCGCCGCCACGGACGGCGGGTCGCCGGCGTCGCGCAGGTGCCGCTCGGTCAGGCGTACGCAGCCGATGTCCACCGACAGCGCCGCCTCGGCGTGCTCGGAGCCGACCACGAACTCCGTGGACCCGCCCCCGATGTCCACCACCAGGTAAGGCGGCAGCGGCCCCTGCGGCACCTCGGTCTCCGGCGACAGCCGGAGCAGCCCCTTGGTCGCGCCCGTGAAGGACAGCTCGGCCTCGTCGGCCCCCGTGACGACCTCGGGCTCCACCCCGAAGATCTCGCGGACGCCGTCCACGAACCGCTGCCGGTTGGCCGCGTCTCTGGTCGCGCTCGTGGCCACCACACGCGTCGCGACGGCGCCGTGCCGGTCGATCAGCTCGCGGTAGGCCCGCATGGCCTTGAACGTGCGCTCCAGCGCGTCGGGTGCGAGCCTGCCGGTCCGGTCGACGCCCTGGCCGAGGCGTACGATCTCCATCCGCCGCTCGACGTCGTGGATCAGATCATCGCGGACGTCCGCGATGAGCAGGCGTACAGAGTTGGTGCCGCAGTCGATGGCGGCTACACGCATGGTCCGTCACTCCACCAGTCGGGGAGGGCGTCGAGCGCCTCCCTGCCGATCGGGTTGGCACCGGGGGCCGCCAGCTCGTGCGCGACGAGCGCGTGCAGGCACTTGACCCGCTTCGGCATGCCGCCCGTGCTCTGCATGTCGCGCGGGAGCGGCGCCAGGCCCGCCTCCTGCGCCACCCGGTCGCGCCTGGCGACGTAGTCGTCGTGCGCGGCCTGGTAGGCGGCGGCCAGCTCGGGCTCCGTGGCCAGCCTGGCCTGCATCTCCCGCATCAGGCCCGACCCCTCCAGCGTGCCGATGGCCGAGGCCGCCCTGGGGCACGTCAGGTAGTAGAGGGTCGGGAAGGGCGAGCCGTCGGGCAGCCGCGGTGCGGTCTCCACCACGTCGGGGTTGCCGCACGGGCAGCGGTGCGCCACCCCGCGCAGCCCTCTGGGCGGCCGCCCGAGCTGCCGCTGCACGACCTCCACGTCCTTACTTTCCAACGCTTTCCTTCCCAGCGACCGCCCGGCGCCCGGTGCCCTTGTCGGTGGCCTCCACGGACTCCCAGAGCGTCTGGTACCACGGCGGCACCGCCGCGGGCTGTTTCACGGCCGTCTGTTCCTTGCCCTGTTCGGGCTCCATCACCACGAAGCACTTCTCGCCCGGACCGCAGTAGTGCAGCCGCTCCTTGGCCGTCTTCTTGATCCAGTTGGGATCGTTGCTCTGCCGGTCGCGGGCCAGCAGCGCCTGCTTCTCCGCCTCGACCCTGGCCTTCTCCGCCCGCAACTCAGAGATGCTGCGGCGCAGGCTGATGTACTCGCGCACAGGGTAGGCCAGGCTCATCGCGATCGCGCACACCACGACGGCCAGGATGGCGGCCCGCCCGGTCAGCTGCGGCCTCTTCGCCAATTGCTGCACACCCCCTCGAGATACGGCTCACTGTGCTCATAGCCTCACTCCGTGAGGCGGCTCGGTCGCCATATGCCGCCGCCTTCCCTCGTCGCTCTGGTCGCTTACGCTCCCGTCGCTCCTCGGTCAGGCGGCGGCACTCCCTCGCGGGGGAGCCGCGAGCCGTACTCGAAACTAGCGCTGGAAACGCGGGAAAGCCGCGCGACCCGCGTAGCGGGCGGCGTCGTCGAGGAGTTCCTCGATGCGCAGCAACTGGTTGTACTTCGCCACCCGGTCCGAGCGGGCCGGAGCGCCGGTCTTGATCTGACCGCAGTTGACCGCCACCGCCAGGTCGGCGATCGTCGTGTCCTCGGTCTCGCCGGAGCGGTGGCTCATCATGCAGCGGTAGCCGCTGCGGTGGGCCAGGTCCACGGCGTCGAGCGTCTCCGACAGCGTGCCGATCTGGTTGACCTTGACCAGCAGGGCGTTGGCCGAGCCCTCCTTGATGCCGCGCTCGAGCCGCTCGGGGTTGGTGACGAACAGGTCGTCGCCGACGATCTGCACCCTGTCGCCGAGCGCCTGGGTGATGGCCTTCCAGCCCGCCCAGTCCTCCTCGTTCAGCGGGTCCTCGATGGAGACCAGCGGGTAGTTCGCGACCAGGTCCTCGTAGAAGGCGATGAGCTCCTGCGCCGACAGGCCCTTGCCGTCGATCGTGTAGACGCCGTCCTTGTGGAACTCGGAGGCGGCCACGTCGAGCGCGAGCGCGACGTCCTGGCCGGGCGTGTAGCCGGCCCGCTCGATCGCCACCAGGATCAGGTCGAGCGCGTCGCGGTTGGACGGCAGGTTGGGCGCGAAGCCGCCCTCGTCTCCCAGGCCGGTGGCGTAGCCCTTCTCCTTGAGCACGCTCTTGAGGGCGTGGTAGACCTCGGTGCCCATGCGCACGGCCTCGCGGAACGTCTCCGCCCCGATCGGCGCGATCATGAACTCCTGGATGTCGACGTTGGTGTCGGCGTGGGCGCCGCCGTTGAGGATGTTCATCATCGGGACCGGCAGCACGTGGGCGTTGGGGCCGCCGAGGTAGCGGAAGAGCGGCAGGTCGGCGCTGTCGGCGGCGGCCTTGGCGACGGCCAGCGAGACGCCGAGGATGGCGTTGGCGCCGAGCTTGGACTTGTTGGGGGTGCGGTCCAGGTCGATCATGATCTGGTCGATGATGCGCTGGTCCTCGGCCTCGATCCCGTTGATCTCGTCGAAGATCTCATCGGTCACGGCGAGGACGGCCTTCTCGACGCCCTTGCCGCCGTAACGCGTGCCGCCGTCACGCAGCTCGACCGCCTCGAACTGGCCGGTGGACGCCCCGCTCGGGACGGCCGCGCGGCCGGTGCTGCCGTCGTCGAGCACCACCTCGACCTCAACCGTGGGGTTGCCCCGGGAGTCGAGGATCTCGCGAGCGTAAACGACCTCGATGGTAGCCACGGGATGCGCTCCTAAATCGAAAGGCAAATATGCCTTCAGAGCCTATCGGTCCTGCTCTCCCAAGCACGTACGCGGTCGCCGCTGGTCGCGCATCTTCGCCCGGGGTGGTAACCCGCCCCGGACTAGTGCTTCTCCCAGGCGCGTACTCGTGCGCTGTACGCGCGCGCGGCGGCCCGCAGCTCCGCCTCGGCGTCGAGACCGGCGTCGGCGGCGCGGCGGACCAGGTCGAACAGCTCCCGCGCCACCCCCTGGCCGACCCCGGCCGACAGCGACTCGGGCGCCCCGGCCCGCTCGGCCCGGCGCACCAGCTGCGCGGCCAGCGACAGCGCCGGCTGCCCCATGGGGACGCCCTCGAGCACCGACTCGCTGCCCTTCGACGCCCGCTCGGCCGCCTTGATGGCCTCCCAGTTGTCGTTGACCTCGTCGGCGCTCTCAGCCCGCACCGAGCCGAACACGTGGGGGTGGCGGCGTATCAGCTTCTCCACGATCCCGGCGGCCACGTCGTCCATGTCGAAGCCCTCGGCCACCCGGGCGTGGAAGACCACCTGCAGCAGCAGGTCGCCCAGCTCCTCGCGGAGCGCGGGGTAGTCGCCCTGCTCGATGGTCTCCAGCACCTCGTAGGCCTCTTCGAGCAGGTACGGCACCAGCGTCTCGTGCGTCTGCTTGCGATCCCACGGGCATTCCGTACGCAGCCGGTCCATCACCGCGACCAGGTCGAGCACCCGCGCGCCCGGCAGGTCGTACGAGCCCGGCACGACCTCGATCAGCGGCGGGTCCTCGAGCGCGACCGCGGCGTGCCCCACAGCGCGCATGAAGTCCTCGTCATCCTCCGCGAGCCACACGACGGTCTCGGCGACCGCCCGCGCGGCCAGCCCCCGCGGGTCCGGCTCGACGACCTGGACCTCGACCCCGGCCTCGGCCAGGTAGGGCAGCTGCGGGTGCGCCGCGGACCCGGTCAGCACGGGACCGGAGCGCAGCGCCTGCCAGGCCTGGTGGCTCAGCAGCCCCGGGGCGACCCGGGGCGACGTGGTGACGACGACGAGCGGCACGGCCTAGCCCTGCTGCTGCTGCGCCGGCGGGCCGGCGGGCTTGCCGAATCTGCCGGTGTCCAGGAAGATCGCCGGGTTCTCCTGCGAGCGCTGCGGGTTGAGGGCGCCGTAGCGCGGGTTGAGGATCGGCTTGATCGAGCCGAACTCCTGGACCAGCTTCTGCTGCCCGCTCTCGCCGCCGAACTTCTGCTGCAGCTTCGACAGGCCGACCATGGCACGCCCGTAGTCGCGCGCGTCGGCCGGCGCCACACCGTTGGCCAGAAGGTTGATCTCGGCCGACTGGAACTGGCCGGGATCCTTGAGCATGGCGTCGATCTCGGTCTCGCTCGCCTGCACGTTGTGGCGTGCCATGAGCTGATTGGAGACGGCCACGTTCACCAGGCGCTGCAGCACGACGTGGGTGACCGGCACGCCGCCCAGGGCCTCCTCCGTCAGCTGCGCCTTCTTCAATGCCGCCTTGTACGCCTCCGAGTCCGCATTCACCTTGCTCGTCGTGATGCGCTCGTTCCCCACCACGGCCGCGGCGCCGGCCTGCATGGGGGAAGAGCAGGCGGTCAGCGCGATGCCTACCGCGGCGGCGGCCACAGCCACTCGTATTGACTTCACGTGCGTCCCTTTCCGACCGAAAACCGCCGCTAGCTTACCCGTGCGGGCTCGAGGAACATCGCCTCGACCAGGTCACCGCACCATTTGAGCAGGTCGAGATCGCGTAGTGGCTGCCCGCCCAGCGGCTTCGTCTTGGGCACGGGCACCAGCAGCATCTCCGCGGCCTGCTTGTATATCGCCTTCTTGTAGAGCCGGTCGAGGCGCACCTGCTGCGACTCCTTGAGCCTGGCCGGGCCGAATTTGATGTTCTGCCCCTGCAGCGTGACGTCCGTGAGCCCGGCCCGGCGGACCCTGATCCGGAACTTGGCGACCGCCAGGAGGTTCTCCACCTCCACCGGCGGCTTGCCGTAGCGGTCGGTGAGCTCGGCGCGCACCTCGTCGATGTCGCTCTCCTCGGCGATGGCCGCCATCCGCTTGTACGCCTCCAGCCGCAGCCGCTCGGAGGTCACGTAGTCGTGCGGGATGTGGGCGTTGATCGGCAGCTCGACCTTGACGTCGTGCAGCTCCTCGCGCACCTGGCGGCCGTCGAGCTTGGCCTTCTGCTCCTGCACGGCCTCGGCCATCAGCCGGACGTACAGGTCGAACCCGACGCCGGCGATGAAGCCGGACTGCTCGGCGCCGAGCACGTTGCCCGCGCCGCGGATCTCGAGGTCCTTCATGGCGACGTACATGCCCGCGCCCATCTCGGTGTGCTGCGAGATCGTGGCGAGCCGCTCGTGCGCGGTCTCCGTCAGCGGCTTCTCAGGCGGGTAGAGGAAGTACGCGTAGCCGCGCTCCCTGCCTCGCCCGACCCGGCCTCTGATCTGGTGGAGCTGCGACAGGCCGTAGTTGTCGGCCCGGTCCACGATCAGCGTGTTGGCGTTGGGCACGTCGAGGCCGGACTCGACGATCGTGGTGGAGACGAGCAGGTCGTACTCCCGCTCCCAGAATCCCACCATGATCTTCTCGAGCTGGTGCTCGTTCATCTGCCCGTGCGCCACCGCCACGCGCGCCTCGGGGACCATCTCGCGCAGCCGCGCGGCGACCCGGTTGATCGAGGCGACCCGGTTGTGCACGAAGAAGGTCTGGCCGTCGCGCATCAGCTCGCGCCGGATGGCGGCGGCGATCTGCTTCTCGTCGTAGGGGCCCACGAACGTGAGGATCGGGTGCCGCTCCTCCGGCGGGGTGAGGATCGTGGACATCTCGCGGATGCCGGTCAGGCCCATCTCCAGCGTGCGCGGGATCGGCGTGGCGGACATGGCTAGCACGTCCACCTGCGTGCGCAGATGCTTCATGGCCTCCTTGTGCTCGACGCCGAACCGCTGCTCCTCGTCGATGATGATCAGCCCCAGGTCCTTGAACCTGACCTCGGGGCTGAGCAGCCGGTGCGTGCCGATCACGATGTCGACCGCGCCCGCCCTGAGCTCCTCCAGCGTGCCCTTGACCTCACCGTCGGTCTGGAACCTGGAGACCGGCTTGACCGTGACGGGGAAGCTGGAGAAGCGCTCGGCGAACGTCGACATGTGCTGCTGCACCAGCAGCGTCGTCGGCACCAGCACCGCGACCTGCTTGCCGTCCTGGACCGCCTTGAACGCCGCCCGCACCGCGATCTCCGTCTTGCCGTAGCCGACGTCGCCGCAGATCAGCCGGTCCATCGGGACGCCGCGCTCCATGTCGCGCTTGACCTCGTCGATGGCGGCGAGCTGGTCGCCGGTCTCCGCGTACGGGAAGGCGTCCTCCATCTCCCGCTGCCACGGCGTGTCCGCGCCGAACGGGTGCCCCGGCGAGGCCATGCGGGCGGAGTAGAGCCTGATCAGCTCGCCGGCGATCTCCTTGACCGCCTTCTTCGCCCGGGACTTGGCCTTGGCCCAGTCGGCGCCGCCCATGCGGTTGAGCGTGGGCGACTCGCCGCCGACGTAGCGGGTGACCTCGTCGAGCTGGTCGGTGGGCACGTAGAGGCGGTCGCCCTTGGCGTATTCGATGACGAGGTATTCGCGGGTGGCGCCCTGGACCGTGCGCTGGACCATCTCGATGTAGCGGCCCACGCCGTGCTGCTCGTGCACCACGTGGTCGCCGACCTTGAGCTGGAGCGGGTCGACCATGTTGCGGCGGCGCGACGGCAGGCGCCGCATGTCCTTGGTGGACGCCTTCTGCCCGACGAGGTCCAGGTGGGTGAGCACGGCCAGGCCGGGGGTGATGAAGCCGTGCTCGATCAGGCCGGTCGTGACGTGGACGACCTTGGGCTCGGGCACCTTGTCCACGAACTGCTCGAGCCGGGCGGGCACGTCCACGCCCTTGAGCAGCTCCACCATCCGCTCGGCCGGACCGTGCCCCTCGCTGAGCAGCACGACCGCCTTGTCGTCGGCCAGCCAGCCCTTGATGTCGGCCAGCGCCTTGGCCGTGTCGCCCCGGTACGCCTCGGAGTCCTGCGCGTCCAGCTCCACTCCGGTGCCGAACGGCGCCATCGTCCACCACGGCTGCCCCAGCGCGTCGGCGTGGTCGCGGATCTCCTCCAGCGTGCGGAACGCGGCCGCGCCCAGGTCGATCGGCGCCTCGCCGCCGGCCGCCGCGTTGATCCAGGAGGCCTCGAGGAACTCCTGCGAGGTGCGTACGAGCTCGTGGGCCCGCCCCCTGATCCGCTCGGGATCGCACACGAACACGGCCGACCTGATCGGCAGGTGATCGAGCAGCAGGTCCATCTCCCCGGCCAGCACGGGCGCGAACGCCTCCATGCCCTCCACGGCCATGCCCTCGGCGAGCTGGTCGAGCACCTCGGCCAGCGCCGGATGCTCCTCGGCCAGCTCCCGCGCCTTGGCCCTGACCTCGTCGGTCAGCAGCAGCTCACGGCACGGCGGCGCGAACAGCCCGTCCCCGGCCGCCTCCAGCGAGCGCTGGTCGGCCACCTTGAACCAGCGGATCTCCTCGACGGTGTCGCCCCAGAACTCCAGCCGCAGCGGGTGCTCCTCGGTCGGCGGGAACACGTCGAGCAGCCCGCCGCGCACGGCCACCTCGCCGCGCCGCTCCACCATGTCGACCCGGTGGTAGCCGTTGGCGACGAGGTTGCCGACCACCTCCTCGAGGTCGGCGTCGTCGCCGGCGCGCAGCCTGATCGGCTCCAGGTCGCCCAGGCCCTTCACGATCGGCTGCAGCAGCGCCCTGATCGGGGCGACGATCACGCCGAGCGGCCCGGCCGAGGTGTCGCCCTTGACCGGGTGCGCCAGCCTCCTGAGCACGGCCAGCCGCTGCCCCACGGTGTCGCTGCGCGGCGAGAGCCGCTCGTGCGGCAGCGTCTCCCAGGCCGGGAACACCGCCACTGAGCTGGGCTCGATCAGGCTGGTCAAGGCTGCGGCGAGGTCCTCGGCCTCGCGTCCTGTCGCGGTGACCGCGAGCACGGTCCGCTGGTCGTGCCCGGCCAGCGCGGCCACGCCGAACGGCCGCATCGCGGACGGCGCGATCAGCGCGACGTCGCCGCCCTCTTCGAGAGCGGCGGCCAGCTTCGGGTCGGCGCGAACAAGGTCAAGTAGTCCGGAAAGACTCATCAGATACGTCCACAGCCCCACGACGGCAACACGATTACCCCCGGCCGTGTCAGGTCTCGGGGGTTCCGTTCCCAGCCTACTCGCCGCCCAAGCTCATCCGACGCGGTAACCAGGCACCGAGGGCCAGCGGACGGTGAGCACGGTGGAGGCCTCCTCCGCCCGCCACGAATGGTCGACGCCCTTGCCCCACACCACGTAGTCGCCCGGCTCGGACAGCAGCACGCTGCGGCCCGGCAGCTCGACCCGGAACCGGCCGCTGATCAGCACGAGCAGGGCGGTGCGCTCCTCGCCTTCGACCCACTGCGCCCGCTCGTCCCCCGGCGGGTGCACGCCCCACTTGATCTCGACCTCGTCGCTGTGCCGTGGATCGCCGGGGGGTTTGAAGTGACCGAGGAGCCAGCCCCGGTCGCCGGCCGCGTCCACACCGGCGTTCCCCACGTAGATCTGATCGCTCACAGGCCAGGACGCTAGCAGGGAAATGCATTACTAACCCCGATCGATTGATTACTGTGGGTGACATGTCTGAGGTACGATCGGTCGCCCAAAGAGGCGATCTCTTCGGTCAGCGGGTCCGCGAGCACTGGACGGGCCAATACGGCAGACGGCTCGACGTGCTGGTCGCCGGCTGTGCGCACGACGAGCCACTGGCGCTGGACTGGATCGAGACCAGGGCCACCGGCGTCGACGAGGACCACTCCGCGATCAGGGTCGTGCTGGAGGAGCGGGCCGACCTGGTCACGTGGTCGCTGGGCGACCTGCGCAGCGTGCCGCTGCAGCCCAGGGCCTACGACGTGATCCAGCTGTCGTTCCTGCTGGAGCGCGTCCGGCACGCCGAGCTGATCTTCGACCGTCTCCTGCGGTCCCTGCGCCCTGGCGGGCTGGTGCTGCTCCGGATGCGCGATCGCAGGTCGGCCTACGGCCTGCTCGACCGGATCACGCCGGCGTGGCCGCGCCGCCTGTTGTGGCGCCCGCTCGTCACCCCGGGCACGCCGGGGCCTCTGCCGAAGGTCTACGAGCCGCTGGCGTCCAGCGACGGCATGCACGCGTTCTGCCTCAGCCGCGGCCTCATGATCACCGACGACGAGCGGAACACCAGCGGCCCCGCGCGGGCGAGCGGGATCGCCCGCTCCATGATCGCGGCCGTCGACAGGCTGACCAGCGGCCGCTATCCCGCCTCCCATGATGAGATCACGATGGTGATCAGGAAACCGCAGCATCACTTCGCCAGGCTCATCTAGCGACACACCGGCATCAGCCGCTAGACTCCTTTCCTACCAATTCAATCGGAATAGTTGGGATGTAGGAAACGTGGAGTGGACCCCCGAGCCGCACGAGCTGGCCGATCTGGAGCTGCTGCTCTCCGGGGCGTTCGAGCCGCTGACGGGGTTCCTCGGCCACGACGATCTCCACGCGGTGCAGGAGCGCGGCACGCTCGCCGACGGCACCCCATGGCCCGCGCCCGTCACGCTCCACCTGCCCGTCGAGGTCTCCCCCGGCGACGAGGTCGCCCTGCTCGACCCGGAGGGCCTGCCGCTCGCCGCGCTCACGGTGACCGCGCAGGAGGCCGGCGGGCTGACCTCGGGGCCCGTCAAGGGGCTCGGCACGCCGGAGCACGGGCCGTTCGCGCGCCTGCGGCGTACCCCCGCGCAGGTGAAGGAGGAGCTCGGCGGGCGGGCCGCGCTCGCCGTCACCATGCGAGGCCCCCTCGACGATCTCTCCGAGATCGTCGCCACCGCGAAGGAACTCGACGCGGTGATCATGCTGCTGCCCCTGTCGTACGGCGAGCCCGGCCCCGGGATCGTCCGCGCCGCGCTGCGCGCCAAGGAGCGGTTGCCCGAGGGCACCCTCGTGGTCTCCGTGCCCCTCGCGCCGCGCGAGGAGCCCGAGATCGACCTGGAGCTGCGCGAGCACGTCGCCACCGCCTACGGCGCCACCGAGCACCTGGCCGGGCCCGAGCCGGTGAGCATCCCCGGGCCGCCGCACCGGCGCGGGCTCGTGGTGTTCTTCACCGGCCTGTCGGGCTCCGGCAAGTCCACGATCGCCCGCGGCCTGCGTGACGCGCTGCTGGAGCTCGGCAGCCGCACGGTGACCTACCTCGACGGCGACGTGGTCCGCCACCTGCTGTCCAAGGGACTGACGTTCTCCAAGGCCGACCGCGACCTGAACATCCGCCGCATCGGCTTCGTGGCCGCCGAGGCCGCGCGCCACGGCGGGCTGGCCATCTGCGCGCCCATCGCCCCCTACGCGGCCACCCGCGCGGAGGTGCGCGAGATGGTCGAGTCGGTCGGCGCCGACTTCCTGCTCGTGCACGTCGCGACGCCGCTGGAGGAGTGCGAGCGGCGCGACCGCAAGGGCCTGTACGCCAAGGCCCGCGCCGGCCTCATCCCCGAGTTCACCGGCATCTCCGACCCTTACGAGGAGCCGGACGACGCCGACCTGATGATCGACACCACGCACATCTCGATCGAGGCGGCCGTCTCCCAGGTCCTGGGGACGCTGCGGTCTGGAGGCTGGGTCCGTTGAGGAGCGAACCCGACGCACTGAGCGGAGTGGAGGGCCGGGGAACGAGGCTCTCCACGAAGCGAAGGAGGAGTTGGTGAGCGACCATTGAGCGCAGACTTGCCCCTGATCGGCGGGTCCTTTCTCGTCGCCATCGTGGTCGGGATGACCGGCATGGGCGGCGGTGCCCTCATGACGCCGATGATGATGCTGTTCTTCAACGTGCCGCCGCTGGCGGCCGTCTCCAGCGACCTGGTCGCCTCGGCCGTGATGAAGCCGGTCGGCAGCGCCGTGCACCTGCGCCACGGCACGGTCAACCTGCGCCTGGTGGGCTGGCTGTGCGCCGGGTCGGTGCCGGCCGCGTTCTGCGGGGTGTTCCTGGCCCGCGCGTTCGCGGTGACCGACGCGGTCAAGTACGCCCTGGGCGTGGCGCTCCTGCTGGCCGTCGCGGGCATGGCGCTCAAGGCCTGGCTCGGATCGAAGGGAGGATCGTCGGGCGCCCGCGAGATCGTCGTGCGCCCAATCCCTACCCTACTGGTCGGTATGATAGGCGGGTTGGTCGTCGGTGTCTCCTCCGTCGGCTCGGGATCCCTGATCATCGTGGCCCTGCTCGTTCTCTACCCGGCGCTCAAGGCCAACCAGCTCGTCGGCACCGACCTGGTGCAGGCCGTGCCGCTGGTCACCTCGGCCGCGCTCGGACACCTGCTGTTCGGCGACTTCCAGCTCGACCTCACGGTGTCGCTGCTCATCGGCTCGATCCCGGGCGTCTACCTCGGCGCCAGGATCTCCTCGCGCGCCCCGGGCGGCCTGATCAGAGCCATGCTGGCGATCGTCCTGCTGGCCTCCGCGCTCAAGCTGCTCGACGTGAGCAACACGCTCACCGTCTGGGCGCTCGCGGCGGCCACCGTGATCACGATCGCAGGGTGGCGAGGGCGCGCCGGCGCCTGGAGGAGCGGCGGGAGCGAAGCGACCAGAGCGGGGGAAGGCGACGGCATATGGGCGACCGAGCCGCCGAACGGAGTGAGGCAATAAGCACGCGTCAGGGTCGCGGCACGCGGGTCGAGCGAAAGTAAGGATCTCGCGCGAGCCGGGTGAACGCCCGATCGGCCTCCTCGTTGGAGTCGAAGCTGGTGTCGCCGCGCGGCGCCTGCGGCGAGTCGAAGTACAGCAGCGCCTTGATCTGCGGGTAGCGCCTGATCTGGCGGCGCACGGACTCGAAGAACGTCCGCTTGAACGACGGATCGCGCGACCGCTCGAACACCCCCCACTCGGCCACCATGACGGGCTTGCCGGGGAAGCGCAGCTGCATCCACCGGTAGAACCCCGGCCACTGCGGATATTCCTTGCGGGTCTTGTTCACCAGCCCGTCGAAGTCCTGGACCCGGTCGTCGGCGTAGGGATCCATGGCCACCCAGTCCACCACGTCGTCGCCGGGGTAGAGGTCCTCGAACCAGGACTCGGCAGCCCAGTTGGGCGCCCCCATGTACGTCATGACCGTGACCGCGTTCTTCACGCCCTGCTCGCGCAGCCTGAGTACGACGTGCCGGAACATCTCGGCGTAGTCGGTGGCGCGCATGCCCGACCCGGACGAGGCGTCGACGTCGTTCTCCGGCTCGTGGTGGAGAGTGAGGAAGAACCGCTCGGGAAAGGTGCGCCTGAGGTAGCCGGCCAGCCGGTCGATCCTGGCGTCGAGCGCGCCGTCGGCGATCTCGGCCCATGTGTGGTCGAACGACGGCTTCCAGTTGATCATGAGCAGCCGGGGCCGCGCCGGGTCGCGGGCCAGCCTGACCTCGGCGTCGGTGGGGAACAGCTCGCTGCCCCGGTGGTAGACGTGGAGCACGTCGGCGTTGGCGTCCATGCGCGCCTCCGCGCCGCGCAGCGCCTGCTCCACCGGGGTGCCGGTGAAGACCTCGGGCGCCAGGCCCCACCAGGCGCCGCATGACGGGATGAGCCTGGCGGTGGCCGTGCAGGCAGGCGCGGCGGGCTCCTTGACGGCGGTGCCGACCGGCGTCCGCGCGTTGGAACCCTCCGCGCCGGAGCAGGCGGCCAGCGCCGCGACCGCCACGATTCCCGTCGTTTTCCAAGAAATTCCCCGTAGCCGCAAAGCCGTTCAACCCCCTTGTCGAAGGACCCCCGCCCTGTCACTCCTGAACCCTGCCATGTCATTCCTGGAACTTCAGCCAGTGTGGAAGTCTCCCCAGGTCATTGCTGGTAACGGTGCGCCCGAATTTTCATGGAATTTCGATTTATGGAGGCCCTTCTTTCCTGCCGTACTGGAGAAAATCTTGCGTATTCCACCTGGGTGCTGACCGTCCGCCCTATAGTGGGCGCACACTTCGGCATGTGACGCAGCGTCGTCGATCGGCGACACCGCGTACACCATCCAGGAGACCGCCCCATGAGCCAGTCGCCGGACGTCCAGGTGCGCCGCCCCGGCGCCGACCTGGACGAGCATCTCTCGCTGCTGCGCAGGCGGTGGCTGCTCCTGGTGGGCTGCGTCGTGTTCGGCGGCACGGCCGGGCTCGCGCTGATGCGCCTCACCCCACCCGCCTACACCGCCACCACGCAGGTCCACGTCATGCCGGTCGGCCCGCAGGAGCCGGGCAACCAGGTGACCGCCCGCCAGCGCGAGTCGCTCAATCTCGACACCGAGGCCCAGGTCGCGCAGTCGGCCGTGGTCGCCGCCCGGGCCGCCAGGACGCTGGGGATCGGCGTCCCCGAGCCGGTCGAGGTCTCGGTGCCGCCCAACTCGGCGGTCCTGTGGATCTCGGTGACCGCCGCCGACCCGGCCGTCTCGGCCGCCCAGTCCCACGCGTACGCCGACGCCTACCTCGTCCACCGGCGCGAGAGCGCGCTGGCCGCGCTCACCGAGCAGCAGCAGGCGGTGCTGGCCAAGCTCAAGCAGGTCAACGCGGGGATCGAAGCGGCCATCAGGGAGCTCGGCAGGCTGCCCAAGGGCGGCCCCGAGCACGAGATCGCGCTGCAGCGGCGGAGCCTGCTCAACCGGCAGGCCGCCAGCCTGACGCTCAAGTACGACGCGCTGCGGACGGTCGCGGTGACCCCCGGCGCGATCATCAGCCGGGCGGCGCCGCCGGCCGCGCCCAGCTCGCCCAGCCTGCCCCTTCACCTCGGCACCGGGCTGATGGCGGGGCTGCTCGCCGGCTCCGCCGCCGCCTACGCCCGCGACCGGCTCGACACGCGGCTGCGCACGGCCGCCGACGTGGAGCGGCTGACCGGCCTGCCGGTGCTGGCCGACCTGTCGGGACCGCGCGAGCCGGGCGAGCTGCACGAGCTGGCCTGCGCCGTGGTCGCCGCGTGCCCGGGCAAGCGGCTGCTGGTCAAGGCGCTGCCCGCCGACCTCTGCTCCTCAGCTCTGGCCGAGCCGCTGACGGTCAGCGCGCCGCTGTCGGTGCTCGACGGCTCCGACGTACGCGATCTGGCAAGGGCGGACGCGACCCTGCTGCTGGTGGGGCTGGGCCGGGTCGGCGCGGAGCAGGTCGCGGCCGCCGTACGCCGGCTGGGCCGGCACGAGATCCCGATCATCGGCGTGGTGGCGGCCACCGACGCGGTCCCGTCGTTCGTTCCGCTGCCGGAGCCGCGCCAGCACACCCCGCTCGGCAAGCTCGTCGCCACCGGCGAGTTCGGCGTGAGCGTGTCGGCCGAGACCACGCCCATGCAGGTGCTGCGCCAAACCCGGCCGGGTCAGCCGACGTGACAGGACCCGCCTGGCCCATCGCGGCGCTGCTGGTCGGCTATCCGGTCTGGTGGGCGCTCGGGTTCGGCGGCCTGTCGGTGATCGTCCTGGCGGCGCCGATGGCGGTGCTGCTGTGGCGGCGCAGGCCCGTCAGGGTGCCGCCCGGGTTCGGCCTGTGGCTGCTGCTGCTCACCGGCTACCTGGTGAGCGCGATGATGCTGGCCGAGACGCCGCCGGGCACGTACGGCGAGCTCGGCCCCGGCCGCGTCGCCGGCTACGCCATGCGGCTGGCGCTCTACGCGGCCGTTCTGATCATGATGCTCTACCTGGGCAACCTGACCGAGCGCGAGCTGCCGCAGCTGCGGCTGGTGCGGATGCTCGGCGTGCTGTTCGTCACGACGGTCGCGGGCGGGCTGCTCGGCGTGTTCTTCCCCGGGTTCTCCTTCACCTCGCCGGTGGAGCTGGTGCTGCCGCGGTGGCTGGCCGAGAACCCGTTCGTGCAGAACCTGATCCACCCCACCGCCGCCCAGACGCAGAAGGTGCTCGGCTACGCCTCGCCCCGGCCGGAGGCGCCGTTCGAGTGGGCGAACGCGTGGGGCAGCAACGTGTCGGTGCTGCTGGTCTGGTTCGTGGTCGGCTGGTGGGTGTACGGCGGGCGGCGGCACAGGCTGTTCGCCGCCGGGATGGTCGCCCTGGCCGCGATCCCGATCGTGTACTCGCTCAACCGCGGCCTGTGGATCGGCCTCGGCCTGGCGATCGTTTATCTGATCGTCCGAGTGGGCGGGCGCACCAGGGTCGCGCTGTGCGGGGCGGTGACGGCGGCGGCGCTGGCGTTCGCGCTCAGCCCGCTCGCGGCGCTGGTCGCGCAGCGGCTGGACAAACCGCATTCGAACGACATCAGAGCCTTCACCGTGACCGCCACCCTCGTGGCGGCCGGGCACTCGCCGGTGATCGGCTACGGCAACACCCGCAACGCGACGGGCAACCACCGCACGATCACCACGGGCAAGACCCAGTGGTGCATGACCTGCGGGCATCCGCCGCTGGGCAGCGACGGGCAGCTCTGGCTGCTGATCATCACGCAGGGGTTCACGGGGGCGGCCCTCTATGTGGCGTTCTTCCTCGGCGCGATTCGGCGCCACTGGCCCGACCGCAGCCCGATCGGGCTGGCCGGGGTGCTGGTGATGGGGCTGGTGCTGCTCTACATGTTCGTCTACGACGGCCTGGTCACGCCGCTCAGCCTCTACCTCGTCTCGTTCGCCCTCCTGTGGAGGAACGCATGAACGACGCCGACGTCCGGCTCGGCTACCTCGCGGAGACCGTCCGGCTGCTGTATCCCGGGCCGGGCTCGCCCCGGGCGTACACCGTGCTGCCGCACGCCGCCGTGCCCCGCAGGCTGGCGCCGCGCCGCTGGTGGCACCTCTGGTCCGAGGTCGTGGTGCCGGGCGAGGGGTCCATCGCGGAGCACCTGAGTGAGGTCTTCGGCCGGCCGGTCGAGATCGTTCTTCACGTACGTCCCGCGCGGCGGGCCAACCGCAAACCCATCCTGGAGGTCCGCTCCAGCGGGCGGCGGCTGGCGTTCGTGAAGATCGGCGACAGCCCGCAGGCGCGCGAGCTGATCACCGCCGAGGCGGCGGCCCTGCGCCGGCTGGCGGGACTCGGACTGGAGACCGTGGCCACACCGGCCGTGCTGCACCACGGCGACTGGCGCGGGCTGGCGGTGCTGGCCCTGTCGCCGCTACCGGTGCGGCGCGGCCGCGCGCCCCGGCCGCCGCTGCTGCTGAAGGCGATCAAGGAGATCGCGCGCACCGGAGGGCGCAGCGCCGCCTGGCACGGGGACCTGGCGCCGTGGAACATGTGCCCGGCGCCCGACGGGCGGCTGCTCGTGTGGGATTGGGAGCGCTACGAGGTCGATGTGCCTTACGGGTTCGACGCCGTGCACTACTTCTTCCAGCGGGCGCTGCGCAGGATGGATCCGCCCGCCGCCGCCCGGGCGTGCGTGGCCCGGGCCGCCCGCGAGCTCGCCCCGCTGGGCCTGTCGGCGGCCACCGCCAAGCAGACCGCGCTGCGTTACCTCATCGCCCTGGCCGACAGGCACGCCGCGGACGGGCACGCGCCGCTCGGGCCGCCGGAGACCTGGCTCAACCCGGCCGTCGACCACGAGGAGCTGCTCACATGAGGACCACGAAGCGGTCCGTGCTGTCGCTGTCGCGGAGCGCGGGCAGGCTCACGTCCGGGGTGCGGGTGCTGCCGTCGTTCCTGATCGCGGGGGCGCAGCGGTGCGGCACCACGTCGATGTACCGGGCGCTGGCGCAGCATCCGCTGCTGCTCAAGCCGGTGCTGCACAAGGGCGTGCACTACTTCGACGTCGCCTACTGGCGCGGGCTGTCCTGGTATCAGGGGCATTTCCCGCTGCGGGTGGGGGCGGCGCTGATCGGGCATCGGTACGGCGGCCGCGCGCCGGCGTTCGAGTCGTCCCCCTATTACCTGTTCCATCCGCTGGCCGGGCAGCGGATCGCGGCCGATCTGCCCGGGGTGAAGCTGATCGTCCTCGTCCGCGATCCGGTGGAGCGGGCCTGCTCGGCGCACGCCCACGAGCTGGCCAGGGGGTTCGAGAAGGAGTCGCACTTCGAGTACGCGGTCGAGCTGGAGGCGCGGCGGCTGGCGGGGGCCGAGGAGTTGCTGCGCGAGTCGCCGTACATGCTGCATCACTCCCACCGCCATCACGCCTACCTGGCCAGGGGCCGCTACGCCGAGCAGCTCGACCGGCTGGAGCCGCTGTTCGGGCGGGACCGGATCCTGGTCCTGGACAGCCACCGGTTCTTCCGGGAGCCGGAGCCGGTCTATGACCGGGTGCTGGAGTTCCTGGGGGTGCCGCATCTGGGGTATCCGGTGTTCGAGCGGCACAACGGCAGGTCGTTGCCGCGGCGGGTGCCGCGGGTGCTGGGGCAAGCGCTGCGGGACCACTTCGAGGCGTATGACGCGCGGCTGGTGCGGTGGCTGGGCGAGGAGCCGTCGTGGCGGCGGTGACCCGGGGTGGGATCACGGCTCTTGGGAGCGTGGGGCTGATCCGGGGCGGGATCGCGGGCGTGATGGGGGCGGCCTTCTCCGCGGTGGCGCAGTTCGTCCTGGTGGTGGTCGTGACCAGGGCGTTCACCGTGGCGGAGGCCGGGGCCTTCTTCGCGGCGACCGCCGTGGCGCTCATGGCGGCGGGGATCGCCAAGCTGGACGCGGGGAACGGGCTCGTCTACTTCATCGCGCGCGCGGAGACCTACGGGTATCGCGGCATTTCTGGATATATCCGGGCGGCGCTCGTGCCCTGCGCGGTGGCGGCGTGCGGGGCCGCGGTGGTGCTGTATCCGCGGGTGGGGCCGGTGGCGGCGGTCCTGCCGGTCATCGTGCTGGGGGACGTGCTGCTGGCCGCCACCCGGGGCTTCGGGTCCATGCGGCCCACCGTGCTGCTGGACGGTTTGCTGCTGCCCGCCTGCCAGCTCGTCCTGGTGGCCGGGGTGGCGGTGTTGGGCGTGCCTGAGTGGTTGCCGGTGGCGTGGGGGCTGCCGTACGTGCCGGTGCTGGTGCTGGCGGCGGCCGGGCTGCGGGGGCGGATGCCGAGGAGCCGGTACCTGCCGGGGACGGGGCGGGATCTGTGGCGGTACACGGCTCCGCGGTCGGTCGCCGGGGCGATCCAGGCGGTGTTCCAGCGGGTGGACATCGTAGTCGTCGCGCTGCTCGGAGGGCCCGCGCAGGCGGCCGTGTACACGGCCGCCACCCGGTTCAAGGTCGTCGGGCAGCTGGCGAACCAAGGGCTGGCGCAGGCCGTCCAGGCTCGGCTGGTCGGCGCGCTGGCGAGCGGGGAGCTGGCCCGGGCCAGTGAGCTGTACCAGGGCGCCACCATCTGGCTGGTGCTGGTGACGTGGCCGGTGTGGCTGGCGTACGGCGCGCTGGCGCCCTGGCTGCTGGGGGTCTTCGGGCCCGCGTACGGGTCGGCGGTGCCGGTGGCGCTGGTGCTGGCGGGGACGATGATGGTGGCCACGGCCTGCGGGATGGTGGACGTCGTACTCACCGCCGCCGGGCACACCGGGACGAGCCTGCTCAACCTGGTTGCGGCGATCGCCTGCACGCTGGCGCTGGATCTGGCCCTCATCCCTGCGCACGGGGCGCTGGGCGCGGTCGCCGGCTGGTCGGGCGGCGTGATCGTCAAGAACCTGCTGCCGCTGTGGCAGCTCCACCGCCGCTACGGCCTGCACCCGTTCGGCCGCCACACCCTGGCGGCGCTGCGGTTGCGCACGTGGGCGGCGGCATGAGGGCCCCCATCCTGGTGACGGGGCTGCCGAGGAGCGGCACGAGCTGGACGGGGAAGATGCTCGCGGCCGGCGGCGGCCTGGTCTACGTCAACGAGCCGCTCAACCCGCAGCACCCGCCCGGCCGCTGCCCGGGCGTGCTCAGGGCGGAGGTGACTCACCGGTTCCAGTACATCTGCGACGACAACGCCGGCGCCTGGCTGCCCGCCTTCCGCGACACGACCGCCCTGCGCTACCACTGGGCGGCTGAGCTGCGCGCGAACCGCTCCCCTTACGACCTGGCCCGTCTCCTCCGCTACGGCACCGCCTTCACGCTCGGCCGCCTGGCGGGCCGGCGCGCGCTGCTCGACGATCCGTTCGCGGTGCTGAGCGCGGGCTGGTTCGCCCGGCGGCTGGGGTGCCGGGTCATCGCGCTGATACGGGACCCGGTGTCGTTCGTGGCGAGTTGGCGGCGATTGGGCTGGACGGTCCACTTCCACGAGCTCCTGGACCAGCCGATGCTGGTTCGCGACCATCCGGAGCTGCTCGCCCTCGACGACTCCCAGGACCGCATCGCCAAGATCGCCGCCCTCTGGCGGGTCACCCACGCGATCCTGACCCGAACGCCGGGAATCCTCCTTGTTTCGTACGAATCCCTGGCCGCCGACCCGCTCCCCGGTTTCGAGCGCCTGTACGCCTACGCGGGCCTCCCTTGGACCCCCGCCGCCGGACGCCGCATCGCCAGGGCGTGCACCGGTCCGTCGAACGAAGGTGGTTTCCGCTGGTCGGGCCTGTCCCGCACGGCGTACCGGCGCATGGACTCCCGCCGCGCGCTCGAAGTGGCCGCCCGCGGACTCAGCCCGGCGGACGCGGCCCGCGTCCGCGCCCTCACCTCCGCGTAGCGCCGGCCCTTTCCTTGAGGCGCGTGACCAGGCACCGGCCCAGCAGCCGCGCCGCGAACGGCAGGTCGTCGGCCAGGTAGCGGTGTGCCAGCCGTCCCGGCTCGCTGACGAGCCTGAACGCCCACTCCAGCCCGGCCCGCCGCAGCCATTCCGGCGCCCTCGGCACCGTCCCCGCCGCAAAGGAGATCGCCGCCCCGCACCCCAGGAACCACGCCTCCGGGAGCTCTTCACGCAGCTCCGCGATGAGCAGGTCCTGCCGGGGAAACCCGAGCCCGACGAAGACGAGCCGGGGCCGCGCGGCGATCACCCTCCGCCGCACGAGCCGGCGTCCCTCAGGTGTGGTGTCGAAGCGGTACGGCGGAGCGTGGGCGCCGCAGACCCGCAGCGTCGGGTAGCAGGTCGTGAGCTCGGCTGCGGCCTTCTGCGGCACGCCTGGGGGGCCGCCGAGCAGATAGACGGGCCAGCCTCGGCGGGCGGCGAGCTTGCTGAGCGCCCAGATGAGGTCGGCTCCCGTGACGCGCTGGGGCAGCGGTGTGCCCAGCAACCTGGCCGCCCACACCAGCGGCATCCCATCGGCCACCACCAACTCGGCGGAGCACACCAGGTCCTTGAGCGAGGGGTCTTTGGCCGCGACCTGGCAGATGTCGATGTTCGGGGTGACGATGCGCCCGCCCCGGCCCGCCTCCAGCTCGGCGGCCACCCGCTGGATCACCTGGTCCTCGGTGAGCGCGTCCACCC
>NZ_VCJS01000320.1 GCF_005893125.1 Nonomuraea basaltis
TATAATCCATACAGGCGCCATTCCAGCATTGGAATGCACAGCCCCGTCACGTACGAGAGCCTCTACCGGCCCTCAGACACCGCCGAGTGACCTCACCTCAGGTGTCCGTGCAACGGGGGGAAGCTCATACTCGGTGTGACCGCGGCGTGTGCCCTGTCAGGCAAGTCGCGAGCCACCGTGCACCGCCACCGCCATCCCGCGCCGGTGGTGCTCGGTCCTCGCCCGGCACCGGCGCCGCATCCGGCGGCGTTGAGCCGGGACGAGCGGGCGCGGGTGCTGGCCGTCTTACGCTCGGCCCGGTTCGTCGACAAGGCGCCCGCGCAGGTGTGGGCCACGCTGCTGGACGAGGGCGTCTACCTGTGTTCGATCTCCACTATGTACCGGCTGTTGCGCGGTTGCGGTGAGGTGCGTGAGCGCCGGCGGCAGGCCACACACGCGGCCAGGGTGCGGCCCGAGCTGGTCGCTCGCGGCCCCTCCCAGGTTTTCACCTGGGACATCACCAAGCTGAAGACAGCGGTCAAGGGCGTCTACTACGACCTCTACGTCATGATCGACATCTATTCGCGCTACGTCGTGCACTGGGAGGTCCACGCCCGCGAGAACGCCGAGTTGGCCGAGCAGTTCATCGCCGCGGCCATCGGTGCCAACGGCGGCCAGGCGCCCGCGCATGTGCACGCCGACCGGGGCACCTCGATGACCTCCAAACCGGTCGCGGCGCTGCTGGCCGACCTGAACATCGCGCAAAGCCACAGTCGGCCGCGGGTGTCCAACGACAACCCCTACTCCGAGGCGCAGTTCCGGACGCTGAAGTACTGCCCGGCCTTCCCCGAGCAGTTCGGCTCGATCGCCCACGCCCGCGCCTTCTGCCAGGAGTTCTTCATCTACTACAACCACGAGCACCGGCACTCCGGTATCGGCCTGCACACCCCGGCCTCGGTCCATCTGGGCACCGCCGGCCAGATCCGGGCCGAGCGGGCACGCACGCTCCAGGCAGCCTACGCCGCCAACCCCGGCCGGTTCCGCCGCAAGCCCACCCCGCCCAGCCTGCCCAAAGCCGTCTGGATCAACGAACCCGCCAAGGAGGAAACCAACTCCGATACAGAACAAGTCGCCTAAACGTCTCAAACGGTTTGACAGCTACCGGGCGGGCGAGCCCACCGCAAGCACGCCCGTCAAAGTGGTGGCGAGCACCGAGGCGCTCGCCACTAGAGACCGTAGTCTCACTGGACCTCCGGGGGTAGAGGGGATCCCAGCCCATCAGCGGACATGAGCGGGCATGCGAGCAGAGCTCAGCGACACCCGCGCTTCCCCGTGGCCGATAAGTGGAACGTTTCCCCGTTTATGTCTGAGCGGCAAGCGTATGGAGGGACGGGTGTAATTGGTGGGAATGAGGTTGTTCCGTTATCCGGAATTTCCGGCTTACCGGATTGTGCTGCCGGTGGCGTCGAACACAATGGCCTCCAGCAGGTTCGCCTCGGCCCGGTCGACGATGCGCGCGCCGATGGCCGGTGCCGGGTCGCCGCCTTTCACGCGGGTCATCAGGCCCTCCCACCGGCGCCGGTGGCGGGCGAACGTGCGCGGCGCGACCACCCGGCCCCTGGCCCGCTGCCCCGCGAGCGCCACGTCCGGAGGCGCGTCCAGCAGGAGCAGGTGGAAGCCCGCGCCGTGGCGGCGGGCCAGCCAGGCGAAGCCCCGTAGCACGTACGGGCCGCAGCCGCGGTTGTGCGCGACGACCGACTCGCCGCGGGCCAGGGCCCGGCGGATACGGTTCACGTGGGTGACGAAGACCACGGCGCGGCGTACCGGATAGGGCGCCCAGGTGAGCCTGCCGTCCCAGTGCCGCCTGGACTGCGACGAGTCGATCACCACGGCCGTGTCCCTCGCGACGGGCGCGCTCTCCGCGCCGTGCAGGCCGTACAGGCGTTGCAGCAGGGTGGTCTTGCCCGCCCCAGGGAGCCCGGTCAGGATGACCAGGGATCCGGACGGGTACTGCACCATCGCGCCCTGCACAGGCTCACCAGCTTCATTGGGGATTCTCAAGGATCGTAGTGGCTTGACGACAGCGGCGCTTCTTCGGCTGCAAGAGCTGAGGGTCTCTGAGTGGCCGGTGAGTCCTGGAAGCGTTCATGTATCGCTCATGCGTTCTACCCAGCAAGGTCACGGACTGGTAGTCTTACGGTCACGTAGGGTGAAGATTTGTGGCGGCTGGGGGTGCAGGTCGTGCGGGCGTACCGGTTAGTTGTTGATCCGGCACCGCGCCGGGCGGGCGCATCACCTGTACACCTTGGGGCCGCGCGGGTGGTGCCTGTCGGGGGTCTGGCGCTGGTGTCGGCGGATCTGGCGCCGGGAGCGGCGGCAGAGCGCTCCTTCACCTTCCGTGGTGGTCGGGTGACGGCGCCGGTGTCGTGGGCGGGGCGCCCGGTGCGTGGCCGGGTGGGTACTGGTTGGCCGAGGCGCCTGTTTGCGGTTTCTGGCGTGCGGCTGGACGTGTCGCGTCCGAAGCAGCCCGGTGGCGTAGACGAGCGCGTTGAGGACTGCGTCGGCCTGGTAGCCGTCCTGGTCACCGTCGTGTTCACCTTGTCGGCAGGGCGGCTGAAGGGGACGGGGTCGGTGGATGCTCCCTGTCGCGTACCGGCCGGGTGCCGCCGGTGCAATGAGGGCAGGGAGTGCCGGTGAGGCGAAGGCTGCCGCTGGCCGCGAATCAGAGGGCACGGATGGCGTGTGCCCGCGTGTTGCTGCGCGGTGGGGTGGAGGAGCAGACGGGTGAGGTGGTGTCTGCGGCGGTGCTGGCCGATCGGGTTGGCTGGTGCGGCGAGTTGGTCTGCAGCATGACGGCGGGATTGCTGGCCGAGCATTGGACCATGGCCGATGTCGCTCTGCTGGCTTCTGGGATGGATACGGGCGGGCGCAGGCTGCCGTCGACCGCGTGGATGGCGTTGAGGCGGCTGGGCTGGACGGCCGACGCGCCCGAGGGCTTCAAGGTCAACGACCGGATCGTGCGCATGGCTCAGGAGCAGGCCGGACGCCTGCTGCGCTCGGCGCGCTGGCGGGCCGAGGTGACCTCCGGTGTGCTGGCCACTTGGCCCGCCGACCCCGGCAAGCGTACGGCCGGGGAATGGGATGCCGTGCGTGCTGCCATCCCCGGCGGGCGAGACTTGCCCGCCGGTATCATCAAGGCCCGCACCCGGCAGATCGCCACGTTCTTGCGGGACAAGGGGCGGCTGCCGACGGATGTGTGCGAGCTGGAGAACGCGCCGAGGGCGGCGCGGATGCTGCTGTTGGCTGCCTGCGACCGGCAGCAGGCCACCATCCAGCGCAGCGAAAGCGACCCGCGGCGGGCGCTGCTGCGGCTTCAACTGCCCACCCGTCCTGACCCGCGCTCCTACGCCGACTGGACGTGGGTGGCCTGCCCGATCACCCTGCCCCCCACCGTCCCGGCCGATGCGGTGCTGCACCTGCCCACCCTGCGCCTCCACGGCGGAAGGGTGCGCGCCGAGTTGGCCTTCACCCACCCTGTCCCCGCGGCCCGGCGCGCCGGCCACACCATCGCGCTCGGCGTGGACTGGGGCTTGACCACGCTGCTGTCGGCCGGAGCAGTACGGCTTGGCGCGGACGGGCAGCTGACCACGCTGGGGGCCGGCGCCCAGTTCCGTGCTGCCGGGGTGCTCGCCAAGCAGCACCGCCTGCGGAGGAATGGCGAGAGCCTGCACGCCAAGACCGGCCACTACCAGCGGCTGACCGACGGGCGCGCACCCGATCCGGCCCTGCCGGGCAAGCAGGCGATGCTGACCGAGGAGATCCGGCATATCTCCGCGCGCCGCACGAACCTCAACCACGCGCTGGCGTGGGCGGCCGCCCGCTGGGTGGTCGATCAGGCCATCGCCGCCCGCTCCACAGTGATCTACCTGGAGGATCTGCGCTCGCTCGAAGCGGGCGGGATGGGCCGGACCCTGAACACCCGGTTGTCGCAGCAGGTGCGCGGCCAGATCGCCGACCACATCCGGCACCTGGCCGCCGAGGTGGGCATCGCGGTGGTGACCGTGCCCGCCCGCAATACCTCCAAGCATTGCCCGCACTGCCTGAGCGTGCTGCGGCACTGCAAGGCTCCCGACAAGCCGCACATGGCTGGGTGGAAATGGGCGATCTGCCCCGGCTGCGGCTGGCAGGGCGACCGCGACCACGGCGCGTGGCGCCGCATCGCCGCCCGCGGCCTGATCCACCAGGCCAAGACCGCTGTGAATCGGGCCGCCGGTGTCATGACGATCGGCTCGGTGATGGACACGCTTGAAGCCCGGGCGGTCATCACCCTGCCCACCCGCAAGACTAGCCGGACGGACCGGTCCAAGACCGGCCCCACCCGGCGCCGCACTCCACGCCCCGCGCCCAGGCGACGCAGGGCACCCTCCCCAGCACGACCCGCCGGTCGGGCTGGCCAGCGTCCGGAGGGACCCGTACCAACGGACCGGATGCGGCTGCCCCGCGCAGCCCACCGGCACCAGGGCGGGCAAGCGATCAGCACACCCACCAAACGGCACCGGCCACGCGGGGCAGCGTTAGGCGCAGGCTTCCACCTGCACGCTCACGCCACCCCGCCACGGTGGGCGCCACCCACGCCAGACGCTACAACTGGCACGGGATCACTAAGCTGATCAGAGACGCTCGCTTCGCAAGATCCGCCGTCTCCTCGTCTGCCGCGCCCGCTTCGGGCGCGTGCCTCCCAGCATCCCCGAGGCCGCCGGGAGGTGCGCGCCTCGTGAGCTATGGATTTGGGCCGGGCGTGAGCCGGGCCGTGAGCGCGGCCACCTCCTCGCGCAGCATCCCGTGGGTGTGGGCGAGGTCGGCCAGGGCCTTGCGGGCCTCGGTGAGCTCGGTGACGACCTGGGCCAGCTCGGCCTCCGTGCGCCGTTCCAGGGCCGCCGTGCGCTCGAACCGTTCGACGAACCAGGAGGCGATGGCCCCGGTGACGACGCCCAGCAGGGCGATGCCCGCGAGCATCAGGCCCGTCGCCACCAGCCGCCCCTCCGCGGTCACCGGGAAGCGGTCGCCGTAGCCGACGGTCGTCATCGTGGTGAGCGACCACCACAGGGCGTCGCCGATGTTCTTGATGTTGCCGTCGGGATTGGCGCGTTCCACTTCGAGGACGGCGACGCTCCCGATCGCGGCCACGAACAGGGCGGTGCCGCTCACGTACACGACGGCGCGCAGGCGCAGTGGAAGGCGGACCCGCTCGGCGATGACCTGCAGGAGCAGCAGCGCCCGCAGCAGCCACAGCGGGCGCAGCAGGGGGAGCATGACGACCAGGAGGGACGGGAGGTTCCTGACGATGAAGCGCAGGCGGTCGGGGGCGAGCGCCACGCGGATGAGGTAGTCGGCGGTGAACAGGGCCCACGTGGTGATCTGGAGGTACCAGAAGGCGTCGTGCGCGGCGGGGGGCAGGCCGGGGACGAGGACGGGGATCGCCCAGCCCAGCAAGAACCCTGTGCCGATGATGAGGAGCGCCGTGCTGGTGCGGCGCTCCCAGGAGGTCAGCCGGTCCATGTCGTAAGTGTGCGGTATGATCGCCCGCCCCGCCTCACCGGCATCAGGGGATTGATCCGCGAGACATCGGAATCCCGGCTAGAGTTGCTGCTGACGCCTTGATCGGCCTCACTCCGGGAACGGTCCCGGGTGAGGCCGATTTTCGTTGCTTCTGACCCCCGAGTCACATGCGTGCCACGCAAGGCGCCTAGCGTCACGGCTGGGGATGGGAAGTTTCGGACCCGTTCGAGGCGTTATGTGGTGGTACGGAGCAGCGTCAGGACCCCCTGCCTCTGGGTAACCGGGTGTCCAGTAAAATCGGCCTGTTCTTTACGATATTTCTGGACTTGCGCCTCTTGTGGCGATATTGGAGGGTGTGGCATGACGACGGCTGCCTTGCAGACCGTGTTGACCGTTCCCGAGCGTTTCCGCGGCCCTGAGGGCGTCGCCAACGGCGGCTGGATAGCGGGCACGATGGCGGAGGCGCTCAACGGAGGTCGATCAGCCGTCGAGGTCACCCTGCACGCCCCCTCGCCCCTGGAGACCGAGCTGCGGCTGGAGCACGTGGCCAACTCCGTGTCCCTCTTGCACGGCGACACGCTGCTCGTCGAGGCCATCCCGGTGGCCGAGGACCTGGAGGGGCCGGGGTTCGTGCCGTTCACGGACGCCGCCCGCGCCGAGGCCGGATTCGTCGGCCTGCAGGCGCACCCGTTCGCCGAGTGCTTCGCGTGCGGGCTGCGCGAGCCGGGCGACGGCCTGCGCATCTTCCCCGGCCCGGTCGAGGGCACGGACCTGGTGGCCGCCGGCTGGCGAGTGCCGTTCACGGTGTCGGGCGAGGACGGCGTGCCCGCCTCGATCATCGGCGCCGTGCTCGACTGCATCACCGGCTGGGCGCACTTCGGCCCCGGCGAGACCGCCCTGCTCGGCCGGCTGGCCGTGCAGCTCCACCGTCCGGTCCGCGCCGGCGGCCAGTACTCCGTCGTGGCCCGCCCGACCGGCCGCGACGGGCGCAAGATGTACGGCCAGAGCGCCATCTACGAGCTGGACGGCACGCTGGTCGCGGCCGGCCGCGCCACCTGGATCGCGCCCCGCTGACCAGAGAACCCGGTCCACGCCCGCACCGCCCGTCCTTGTCCGCATTCGGGCCGGGCGGTGCGGCGGGCGGAGACCGGAACGATGCCCGCCGGGCTCGTTCGACGTCAGGCCGGTGAGGTGAGCCGGTCCACGACGGCCGACACGCAGCGATCGTCGAACATGATCGTGTAGTGGTTGCAGCCGGGCACCACCTCGTCCTGGAGCCCCGGCAGCCGCGCCGTCCAGGGGGCGGTCAGCTCGTCGGGCAGCATGCCCACGTCCTGGTTGAGCAGCCCGCGCGGCGCCCGCAGCAGGTGCAGCGGCGCCTTGATCGCCTCCAGCGCGGCCCCGATCCGCTCCGGCTCGGTTGTCAGCCACCGGCCGTCCTGCAGCACCGCCTCGCCGGCGGCCCGCGACCGCAGCGCGCCCTCGGGTCCCGTCAGGTCGTAGCGCACGTACGCCTCGACGTCGTCGCTCCAGTAGCCGGTGAAGGCCGGATGCGCCTTGAAGAACTCGACGTACGCCTCCGCCGAGGGGTACGTCTGCCGCAGCCGCGCCAGCGCCGGGCCCAGCGCGGCCTCCATCGCCGCGTCCGCGTCCACGCCCTCGGGGAGCGGGGGCAGCGGGATCCCGCCGTCCACCAGCACCACCCTGGCGAAGTCCCGCTGGGCGGCGGCCAGCGCGGCCACGTACGCGCCCATCGAGTGGCCGGTCAGCACCGCATCGGGGCCGGCGCCCACGTGCTCGGCGACCCGCAGCACGTCCTCGGCGTGCCTCGGAAGTCCGTACGGGCCGGGCAGCGAGGCGCTGTGGCCGCGTCCTCGCAGGTCCATCGCGACGAGCGTCCATCCGGCGGGAAGGTGCCGGGCCACCGTGCCCCAGGCCATCAGGGAGGCGGTGATGCCGTGGACCGCGATGATCGTCCGCGGCCCGGCGCCGGACCTGGCGACGCGTAGCCCGTCCACGTCGTCGAAATCGAATCTCATAACGGGATCCTAGAATCGGATGCCGCGTATGTCGCCGGTGGGTCGGTGGTGCCTTGTGGGGGAATGTTCCGGATAATTACCGAATATGCGAATCACCGTCATCGAGCATGAGGCCGAGGCCGGGCTCGGATATCTGAGCGGCTGGCTGGGTGTGGCCTGCGAGGTTGTGCGGCCGTACCTGGGGGAGGAGGTCCCGGCGCGGTCCGCGGACGGCCTGATCGTGCTCGGCGGCGCGGCGGCCGCCTGGGAGGACGAGCGCAGCCCCTGGCAGTCCGCCACCCGCGACCTGCTGTCGCGGGCCGTCGACGAGGCCACGCCCACGCTGGCCATCTGCCTGGGGGCGCAACTGCTGACCATGGCCTGCGGCGGGACGGTGGAGCGGGGCGCGAACGGGCTCGAGGTGGGCGCCCGCGAGGTGGCCGCGCTGCCCGCCGCCGGCTCCGACCGGCTGCTGTCCGGCGTCGGGACGGCCGTGGCCGTTCAGTACCACCAGGACGCCATGACGCGGCTGCCCGACGGGGCGGTGCCCTTGATGACCGGCTCCCAGTACCCGAACCAGGCCTACCGGCTCGGCGAGGCCGCCTGGGCGGTCCAGTTCCATCCCGAGGCCACGCCGGAGATCTTCGCCTCGTGGACCGGCGAGTCGGACCTGGACGCGGCCGAGGACCTCAACGCCGAGGTCAAGGCCGCCGAGAGCGCGCTCATCGCGACCTGGCGGCCGGTGGCGCGGGCCTTCGCCGACGTGGTCAGAACCAACGCTCGAACCTGAGCCGCAGCCCGCCGCCCGTCCCGCGCCCGGCACGTCTCACGCCTCCTGCGCCAGGGTCTGTACGACGTGCCGCGCCAGTGCCGCCCGCGCCGCCTGCCCGGCCCGTCTCGTCCGTGCGGGTCGTGTCGTTCGTGTGGCGGGGCGTTGTGAGGGCGTGGGCGAGCGCGTGCACGCCGCCCAGCACCAGCGGGAACGCCGCCAGCGCCGCCGCGCCCGCACGCCCGGAGCGCACCGGCACCCCGGCGGTCCGCAGCCGCCGCCACGCCCACACCGAGAACGGGATCACCACCACGGGTGCGGTCGCCACCCCGGGCGTGTACCCGCGCGTCACGGCCGCCTGCGCCACATGCACCACCCCGTGCGCCCCGAACCCGGCCAGCGCCGCCTGGAACACCGCGCTCCGCCCGCCCGTACGCGCCCCCAGAGCCGCGGCCCCGGCCATCACGCCGCCCATGAGCCCGATGGCCACGGTCACGTGCCGCTGCGACACCTCCAGCCGCTCCCACGGAACCTGCGGAAACCGCTCCTCCAGCCGCGGCCGGGCCGCCCGTGCCCACCGGGCCATGGTCGCCAGCTCCTCCGCGTCGTGCACCGCCCACGCCGCCAGCAGCCCCCACGTCACCGCCACCGGAACCCGATCCGTCAAAGCCGCCCCCGCCTTCCAGAAACACAACGCAACGTTGCGTTCCATACTACGGCGAATCGCGCAAGTCCTGTCAAGATGGAGGGGTGCCCAGGATCGAATCCACCGCCGCGCGGCTCGCCAAGCTCGGTTTCGCCGACGGCGCCAGGGCCGCCAGTCTCATCCGCCAGGCCGGCGCCGGCCTCGACGACGTACTCGAGTCGCTGGTGGCCGTGGCCGACCCCGACCAGGCACTCGTCTCGCTGACCCGCCTCACAGAACGCGATCCGGCCGTTCTCGACACCCTGCGCCACGACGAGGACCTCAGGACCAGGCTGCTGGCCGTGCTCGGCGTCAGCGCCGCCCTGGGCGAGCATCTCGTACGCCACCCCGGCCAGGTCGCCCTGCTGGCCGAGCCGCGGCTGGGCGAGGCACGGGCCGAGCTGCTGCGCGCGGTCGGCGCGGACCCCGGCGCGGCCGAGCCGGTCGCCACCGGCGAGCAGCCCCTCGTGGCGCTGCGGGTGGCGTACCGGGGCAGGGTGATGCACCTGGCCGCGCGCGACCTGACCGGCCAGGCCACGCTGCCAGAGGTGATGGCGGAGCTGTCCGGCCTCGCGGGCGCCGCGCTGGAGGCCGCGCTGGCGATCGCGCGGGCCGAGGTGGACGCGGGCGAGGTGCGCCTGGCGGTCATCGGCATGGGCAAGTGCGGCGCCAGGGAGCTCAACTACATCAGCGACGTCGATGTGATCTTCGTGGCCGAGCCGCGTGAGGGCGCCGACGAGGCCAAGGCGCTGCGTACCGCGACCCGGCTGGCCCAGGCCATGATGCGGGCCTGCACGGCCACCACGCCCGAGGGCTCGCTGTGGGAGGTGGACGCGGGACTGCGTCCCGAGGGGCGTGCCGGGCCGCTGGTGCGCACGCTCGGCAGTCATCTGGCCTACTACCGGCGCTGGGCCAAGACGTGGGAGTTCCAGGCGCTGCTGAAGTCCCGGCCGGTGGCGGGCGACCTGGAGCTGGGTGCGGCCTACGTCGAGGCGGTCAACGACATGGTGTGGTCGGCGGCCACCCGCGAGCGCTTCGTCGAGGACGTACAGGCCATGCGCCGCCGGGTCGAGGCGCACGTGCGCGCCGAGGGGGAGCGGCAGCTCAAGCTGGGCCCCGGCGGGCTGCGGGACATCGAGTTCGCGGTGCAGCTGCTGCAGCTCGTCCACGGGCGGCTGGACCCGCTGCTGCGCCGCCGGGCCACGCTGCCCGCGCTGGCCGCGCTCTCGCGGGGCGGCTACGTGGGGCGCGACGACTCGCGCGGGCTCGCGGAGGCGTACTCATTCCTGCGCCAGGTCGAGCACCTGCTGCAGCTCCACCGGCTGCGGCGCACGCACATCGTGCCCACGGGCGAGGCGGATCTGCGCCGGCTGGGCCGGGCGCTCGGCATGCAGACCGACCCGGTGGGGGAGTTCACGGCCCGGTGGCGGCGGCACGCGATGGAGGCGCGGCGGCTGCACGAGAAGCTGTTCTACCGGCCGTTGCTGCAGGCCGTGTCGCGGCTGCAGGAGTCGGAGGCGCGGCTGTCGGCCACCGCGGCGGCGGCCCGGCTCGAGGCGCTCGGCTACGTCGATCCGACCGGGGCGCTGCGCCACATCGCCGCCCTGACCTCGGGTGTGTCCAGGCGGGCCGCGATTCAGCGCACGCTGCTGCCCGTCATGCTCGGCTGGTTCGCCGACACGCCCGACCCGGACGCGGCGCTGCTGGGATTCCGGCAGGTCAGCGACAAGCTGGGCGCCACACCGTGGTACCTGCGGCTGCTGCGCGACGAGACGGCGGTGGCCGCCAGGATGGCGCGCGTGCTCGGCACCAGCCGCTACGCGACCGGCCTGATCATGCACGCGCCCGACGCGGTCGCCATGCTGGGCTCGGACCAGGAGCTCGCCGTGCGCCCCGTGGAGTCTCTGCTCGGCGAGGCGGCCGCCGCGGTGTCCAGGCACGTGTCCGCGGGCGACGGCGAGGCGGAGACCGCGGTCGCCGCCGTGCGGGCGCTGCGGCGCAAGGAGCTGTTCCGTACGGCCGTGGCCGACATCTTCGGGCTCATCGACATCGAGAAGGTCGGCGGCGCGCTGTCGTCGCTGACCGACGTGACCCTCCAGGCGGCCCTCGACGCCGCGCTCGGCAAAGCCGCGAACATCACGTCGTTCGCGATCATCGCCATGGGCCGGCTCGGCGGCATGGAATGCTCCTACGCCAGCGACGCCGACGTCATGTTCGTCCACTCGCCCCTGCCCGGTGTCGCTGAGCGCGAGGCCACGGACGCCGCCTACGCCGTGGCCAACGAGCTGCGCAGGCTGCTGTCGCTGCCCGCCCCCGACCC
>NZ_VCJS01000321.1 GCF_005893125.1 Nonomuraea basaltis
GGTCCTCGACCTCAACGGCCGGCTCGTGGGCATCGTCAGCCGCCGCGACCTGGTCAAACTGTTCCTGCGCGGCGACGCGGAGATCGCCGCCGAGATCCGCGACGACATCCTCGGCCGCACCCTGTGGGTCAACACCGACGGGGTCACCGTCACGGTGGACAACGGAGTGGTCACGCTGACCGGCTGGATGGACCGCCGCACCGAGACCGGCATCGCCGCCCGCATGGCCGCCCGCATGGCCGCCCGGGTCAACGGCGTCGTCGACGTCGTCAACGAGCTCACCTGGAAGCAGGACGACTCCAAGTGGGAGGCCAGGTAGCCATGCTCGTGCGCGAGGTCATGAGCAGCCCGGCCATCACGGTCCGCCGCACCGATCCGGTGCGGCGGGCCATCCGGACCCTGTACGGCCACGACATCACCGCCGCACCCGTGGTCGATGACAGCGACCGCCTCGTCGGCGTGGTCAGCGAGCTGGATCTGCTGCGCGGCGAGTTCGAGCCCGACCCCCGCGCCACCGTGCTCCCCCTCGCCACCGCCGGCGAGCCGCCGCGCTCTCCACGATCTGGAAGTCTGTGACCTCCCGCTCGGACATCCCGGGAGTGACGACCACATCGCGAACGCGCGCGACCTCGGGCCCCTGGGTCCGTAGGCCGGAGACGAACGCCTCCAGCCGGGCCGGCGAGCCGCTCGCGGCGATGACCACGTGCCCGCCCGCGTTCCTGACATGCCCGTGGATCCCGATGGCGGTCGCCAGCCGGTGGACGAAGGGCCGGAAACCGACGCCTTGGACGATCCCGTACACCTCGATCCGCCATGCCGTGTCCACGATCTCTCCTACATCAGCGGCGGGACGACGACGAGATCGTCGTTGTCGGAGACCACCTCGCACACGACGTCGACGACGCCCTCGACGGTACGGACCTCCTCCACGAGCGCGATGGCCTGAGACCTCCACCGCACGTGACCGCTGATCCGCACGACGCCCTTGTCCGTCTCGATGGAGACGGTGCCAGGATCCGCGAGCACGGCTCTGATGTCGGCCTCCAGATCAGCGGCGGGACGGGTGAAGACCCGCAGCACGTCATGCTGGTGCAAGGTGCCCATGATGCACCTCGTCTCCGGATCGATCACGGGCAGTTGCTTGATGTGCTTGTCGTGCATCAGCCGGGCCGCGTCGCGCACGAGAGTGCCAGGGGTGACGATGATCGCCGGCGAGGTCATGAGCTGGGCAGCCGTGACCGCGGCAGCCTTGTCGTGCTCGTGCCGCTGCTGGCGGGATTCGAAGATCGACACGCTGTGCCGTACCGGGTCGATCTCCTTGAGCAGCAGGTCATCCTCCGAGACCACGCCCACCGGCCGGCGGTCGGCGTCGATCACGGTGACCGCGCCGACCGCGTACCGCTTCATCGCGGCCACGATGTCGCCGAACGGCGCGTCCTCCAGCACGGCGATTGCCACGCGTCCCATGATGTCCTTGACTTCAAGCGACATGGCGTCCACCTCACTTCCTGTCTCACGGTCCCGCACCGCGCCGCCGCGGGGCAGCGGCGAAGGTCCCGGATGCCAGGGTCCAAGGTCCCGGCGTCTACGAGCGGACCACCGCGACCGGGCAGCGGGCGTGATGCAGGACGCCCTGGCTGACCGAGCCGAGGAGCATCGAGCCCATCGCACCGCGCCCATGCGCGTCACCACTCATGGAACCGCCCTCGGGCCTGTCGGGTGCAGGGCCGGAGGTCGCTGGTGTAAGGGTCCAAGGGCCCTGGCTGCGGCGGAGGCGGGTGGGTACCGTCCTCGGTATGGCCGCCCTTGATTTGACGAGGCTGCGGGCCGTGGTCTTCGACACCGACGGTGTCGTCACCGACACGGCTCGGGTGCACGCCGCCGCGTGGAAGCACGTGTTCGACGGCTTCCTGCGTGGCCGGTCGGCCCCGTTCGACATCCGCGATGACTACCTGCGCAACGTGGACGGCAGGCCGCGGCTCGACGGTGTTCGCACCTTCCTGGCCTCCCGCGGCATCACGCTGCCCGAGGGCGGTCCCGACGACGAACCGGGCGCACCGACCGTGCACGGCCTTGGCCTGGCCAAGGACGCGCTGTTCGTCGAACAGATCGCCCAGCACGGGGTGGCCGCCTTCCCCTCGACCGTCGCCCTCCTGCACGAGCTGCGGCGGCGCGGCTGCCGCACCGCGGTGGTGTCGGCCAGCCAGCACTGCCGCATGGTCGTCACCTCTGTGGGCCTGATGCGCCTGTTCGACGTGGTGGTCGACGGCAACGACTCGGCCGCACTCGGCCTGCGCGGCAAGCCTGATCCGGCGCTCTTCCTCGAAGCCGCCCGGCGTCTGGAGGTGGCCGCAGGCGAGGCGGCGATCGTGGAGGACGCGCTCCCCGGTGTGGAGGCCGGGCGCAGGGGCGCGTTCGGCCTGGTCATCGGCGTGGATCGCAGCGGGTCGCAGGAGGCGGCGATGCGCCATGCGGGAGCTGACGTCGTCGTGGCGGACTTGGCTGAACTGGCCGTGACCGGGCGTGTCCCCGTGAGGTCGCGATGAACCCGTGGGTACTCGCATACGAGGGGTTCGACCCTGCCTCGGAGGGGTTGCGCGAGGCGCTGTGCACGCTCGGCAACGGCCGGTTCGCCACGCGCGGTGCCACGCCGGACGGCCGGATCCGCACGCCGGGCACCTACCAAGCGGGTTGCTACGACCGGCTGGCCTCCGAGGTGGCAGGCCGGACAGTGGTCAACGAGGACCTGGTCAACTTGCCGGACTGGTTGCCGCTGACCTTCGCCACGCCGGGCTCGGACTGGTTCAACCCCGAGCGGGCCGACCTGCTTGACTACGCCCAGGAGCTCGACCTGCGGCACGGGGTGCTCCTACGGGAATTGCGCTGGCGCGACGAGCAGGGCCGCGTCACGCGGGTGCGGCAACGCCGCCTGGTTTCCATGGCCGATCCCGCCCTCGCCGCCCTGGAGACGACCTTCACCGCAGAGAACTGGTCCGGTCCGCTCCGCGTCCGGGCCACCCTGGACGGGCGGGTGACCAACAGTGGCGTCGCTCGCTATCGTGACCTGCGCGGTGACCACCTGACCGGCCACGCCACCGGCGTCCAGGACGCGCTGACCTGGCTGACCGCGACCACTCGCTCCTCTCGCCTCACCGTCGCGCTCGCCGCACGCATGGACGCACCCGTCCCCGGCTCCAGTTCCCAGGAGTTGGACCGCATTACCACGGAGCACGTACTGGACGTCGTCGAGGGCACGCCGGTGACGCTCACGAAGGTCGTCGCCTTGCTGACCTCGCGCGATCGCGCCGTCCACGACCCGCTCTCCGCCGCCCTCCGACGGGCGCGGCTGGCCGCGGGCTTCGCGGAGTTGCTGGACGCCCACGAGGCGGAGTGGGAACGGCTGTGGGAGCGGGCCGGTCTGGACGTGGACGGGCCGGAGCTGTCCCAGATCGTCCACCTGCACGTCTTCCACCTGTTGCAGACGTTGTCCCCGCACACCGCCGACCTGGACGCCGGCGTGCCCGCCCGCGGCCTGCACGGCGAGGCGTACCGGGGACACGTGTTCTGGGACGAGCTGTTCGTGCTGCCGTGGCTGAATCTGCGCTTCCCGGAGATCTCCCTCGGCCTGCTGCGCTACCGCTGGCGCCGCCTGCCCGAGGCCAGGGCCGCCGCCCGGGAGGCGGGATGCGAGGGTGCGATGTTCCCCTGGCAGAGCGGCAGCGACGGCCGGGAGGAGACCCAGACCTACCACCTCAACCCCGACTCCGGTCGCTGGCTACCGGACGTTTCCCACCTGCAACGCCACGTCGGCCTGGCCATCGCCTACAACGTGTGGCAGTACCGCCTGGCCACCGGCTCCATGCCGCCCTGGTGCGCGGAGCTGCTGCTGGACATCGCCAGGTTCTTCGCCTCACTGGCCGTGCTCAACCCGGCCTCGGGCCGGTACGAGATCCGCGGCGTCATGGGCCCCGACGAATATCACACCGCCTACCCGGGCGCCGCCTCCCCCGGCCTGGACAACAACGCCTACACCAACGTCATGACCGTGTGGCTACTGTCCCGCGCGCTCGAACTTGGCGAAGTCGGCCCAGAGGAAGCCGCACGGTGGGAGGACATCACCCGGCGTATGCGGGTCGACTTCCATGACGGCGTCATCAGCCAGTTCACCGGCTACGCCGAACTCGCCGAACTCGACTGGGGCCGCTACAAGGGCGTGCGCCGTCTGGACCGGGCACTCGAAGCCGACGGCGACGACGTCAATCGTTACCAGGCGTCCAAGCAGGCCGACACCCTGATGCTGTTCTACCTGCTGACCGCGGACGAACTACTGGCGATTCTGGACCGGCTCGGCTACCCGGCCGAGCCCGGCCTGATACCGCGAACGATCACCCACTACCTGGATCGCACCAGCCACGGCTCCACCCTCAGCGCCGTCGTCCACGCCTGGGTCCTGGCCCGCTCCGACCGGGCCCGCTCCTGGCAGTTCTTTGCCGAAGCACTGATCAGTGACGTCCACGACGTTCAGGGCGGCACCGCCGCCGAGGGCATCCATCTGGGCGCCATGGCCGGCACCCTCGACATGCTGCAACGCTGCTACCTGGGCCTGGAGCCGCGCCCCGAGGGCCTGCACCTCAACCCGCTCCTGCCCGACCGGCTCGGTGCGCTGTCTCTGCCGCTCCTCTTCCGCGGGCTCCGGCTCACCATCGAGGCTGACCAGGAAAGCACACGCGTCAACGGCATCGCCCTGCCCCAAGGCGCCGGCCTGACCATCATCGAAGAAAAAATGATCACGATAGGTGGTGGTGGCTTCGGAGGCCGTGTCGGCCATCACCACGACCGGCTCGGTCCCACCGTTGCCCCGGTGACCGGCTTCGCGGACAACGACCCGGTTCTGAAAGTCCTCGAGCCCGAAGAGTGACTGCGCCTCATGGCACCGGGCGGGATCGACTGGGTCGCGCTCAACGGCTCGCACGGGCCGACGGTGCTGCCCGTCAATGTCACGCCATGGGCGGGAGGCGAGCGCCGCCTCAACATCCGCATCGTTCCCCACCAGACCACCGGCCGCCGCATTCACGGTATTTGAAGGGTGTGCCGGAGATACGTCGTCAGCCGACGAGCACCTTGACCGCGGCCGTGATCTCGACCAGGGCCTTTGGCGTCGACGAAGTACATGCCGGTGGTGGGAGCACTGTACAACTCGTTGTCGATGCCCGCGTAGCCGTGTCCCATGGAGCGTTTGATGACGATCGTGCTCTTGGCGCGGTCGGCGTCGATGATCGGCATGCCGGACACGGCGGTTCCCGGACGGCGGGCTGCCGGGTTGACTACGTCATTGGCGCCCACGACGAGCGCCACGACGGTCCCCGGCGCTTCGTGGATGGGGGTGCCGGGATACCGCGAGCCGGGAGGTTGAGGTCTTTCGGCCCTGAACATCCGGCGGGCATCGTGACAGCCTGGCCGGCAGGAGCGGGGCCGTGTGGAAGGGGTGTCGGCGATGCGAGGTTCGCGGCGCAAGGCCGGTGTGCTGGCGTTGGCGGTGGTGGCCAGCTATCGGCTGGTGGTCCGAGGCCGGCAGCTCGGCTGGGGCAGTACCGAGGACGAGGCCCGAGGCCGGCAGCCGGGTGATGAACTCCTGGATCGTCCCGATCTGGTGGCCACTCGCGCGATCACCATCGACGCGCCCGTCGAGGGGGTCTGGCCCTGGATCGCCCAGCTGGGGCAGGGGCGCGGCGGTTTCTACAGCTACGACCTGGCCGAGAACCTGGCCGGCTGTGACATCCACAGCGCCGATCGCATCCTGCCGCAGTGGCAGGACATCGCGGTGGGCGATGAGATCCGGCTGGCCCCGCAGGTCGGCTTGAGGGTGGCGGCAGTGGCGGCCGGGCGCGCGCTGGTGCTGCGCGGCGCCATCCCGATGGGCGCGCTCACCCCGCCCTACGACTTCACCTGGGCCTTCGTGCTGGCGCCGGGGCCTGGCGGCGGGACGCGGCTGATCGTACGGGAGCGGTACGCCTACACGCGCTGGTGGGCGCCGTTGCTGATCGAGCCCGTCTCCGCGGTCGCTTTCGTGATGACGCGCAAGATGCTGCGCGGGATCAAGCAACGAGCCGAGCAGGAGCCACGCCGGTCGACCCGTGAGCGGGTAGGAGCAAGCGGTTGAGAAGTGTCGAGAGGCCCGGCCCGGCGCTGGACGCGGTCGCAGGCGGCGGCCCCGCCGCGGCCATCAGCCGGGCCGCCCGGGCGCACCGGCCTTCACTGCTCGCGGGGTGCCAGGGTGCGTCAAGCAGACGTTCACGCTCGTGGCCTTGGCCGACGCTATGTCACCCAGCATGACAGGGAGAAGCATGACGAACGTGGCGATCGATCAGATGCCCGCTTATGTCGCGACCCCAGCGGGTCCAGGTCCGTGGCCGGGCGTGGTGGTGATCCACGATTTCACCGGGATGAGCCACGACCTGCGCGAGCAGGCCGACTGGCTGGCCACGGCGGGATTCCTGGCCGTCGCGCCCGATCTGTACTACTGGGGCAGCCGCCTGAAGTGCCTTCGCACGATCATGCGGGACATCGGTGCCCGGCAGGGCAGGACCTTCGACGACATCGAGGCCGCCCGCGGGTGGCTGGCCGGGCGCCAGGACTGCACCGGCCGGATCGGCGTCATCGGCTTCTGCATGGGCGGCGGCTATGCGCTGGCGCTGGCCCCCGGACATGGGTACGCGGCTTCGAGCGTCAACTACGGCGGCTGCCCGAAGGACGCCGCCAAGGTGCTGGGAGGCGCCTGCCCCATCGTGGGCAGCTTCGGCGGCAAGGACCGCTCACCCCTGGGCCGCAGCGCGGCCGCCCGGCTGGAGCAGGTCCTGACCGGCCTGGGCGTGGACCATGACGTCAAGGTGTATCCGCAGGCCGGTCACGGCTTCATGAACGATCACGATCCGGCCGACATGACGCCCCTGCTGGTCCTGCTGGGCAAGATCTCCGGCACCCGGTACCACGGGCCGTCCACCCGAGACGCCCGCCGGCGGATCGTGACGTTCTTCGACCGCCACCTCCGCCCTGAGCGGCAGCAGGCCGTACCCGGCCCCACGCCGCCGCCGTGACGGCCGTAGGTGCGAGCTGTCGTTCTGCCGTGCGGACATGGTCGCGTGAGCGGCGGTCCCGTCAGCGGATGAGCCCCGCAGGAGCTGGCAAGATCAGGTGGTGGCCTCCGGGACGGAGGCGATGTGCTCGTGATCCGGGGGCGAGGTGTGCTGGGCAAGTTCGAACAGGGTCCGTCTCAGGTCGGTGATGGCATGGTCCAGCCCGCGGATGGCGCGGGTGATACGCACCTTGGCCTGGGCGTCGCCGGTCAGGCTCAAAGCGGCGTGCAGGTCCAGGCTGACGGCGAAGATCTGGTTGACCAGGATGTCGTGCAGGTCGGCGGTGATGCGGTAGTCGTCTTCGACAGGGTTCTGCAGGGCCTGCGCCGGGGCGTTCACGTGGCCGGCAGGGCCGGTTTCGCGCGGATGGGCCTGGCTGAAGCCGGTGCGGTGCATGGCGGCGTTCCTCGCTGCGCCAACCGGCTCGCCGTCCTGCCGGCCGAAGAGGTTTCCGGCCGGTAGGTCCAGTGGTCGCCGACGCTGGTGGGCGATCGTGAAGCGATGACCATGACTGCGGCAGCGCCCGTCGCCCAACGTGAGCTCCACACCCCCTGGCCGTCAGGAGAGGCGTCGGTGACGACGATCGGATGGCCTGCGCTGCCGTGGACGGGTGGATGCCGCCGGGGCTGCGGCGGCGCCTGGTTCCGGACCCGGCGGAAGGCGGCCCGGCTGCTGTGTGTCATTCTTCTCCTGATCTCGACCCTACGCCCCTTGCGGTCCCGAAAGCACGCGCCCGGCGGTGCAGCCTGGTGACAACTCACAGGCGAGGAGCGAAGCGCCAGCCTTGGATCTGGTCGATGTCGATGACGACGCAGCGCCCACTCGCGCCTGCCCGGTCGACGACAGGGAATCGCGAAGCCGGCATCAGCCGGGCGTGGCCGACCACCAGCACTCGCCGTGCAGGAGGAAGTCCACCGGCCAGATCACCGGCAGCGCCGCCCGGGTGAAGCCCAGCCGGCCCACCGCCACCGACCCCAGCAACGCCAGGCACTGCGGACGCGACAACGCCTCCAGCTCGCGGTTCCCTATGCCGTCCCACGTCATACGCTCAACGTGGCCAGCCCCTACCCGTCGCGACAGAGCTGAAGGTCCCACCTCGCGCCGCCGAATGCCCCCTCGCGGTCGCCCTGGCAGAGGTCTTTCGCCTCTGGCGGCCAGGCGCGGCCGGCTGGAGGCTTCCGGCAAAGGGATCGCCCACGGGCCGCTTGTCGTCCGGGCCGACGACCACGTCCGTCTCGATCCCGCCGGGCGGGTGCGCCCGCCCACGAGTGAACGGAGCCTGACCATGAACGATTGGACCATTCCCGCGATCATCGTGGCCGTGCTGCTGCTGGTGTTCGCGCTGGCAGTGCGGATCGTCAAGCAGTACGAGCAGGGCGTGCTGTTCCGCCTGGGCCGGGTACAAGGAGTACGCGAACCGGGCCTGCGGCTGATCATCCCGGTCGTCGACGTCATGCGCCGGGTCTCGTTGCGGGTCGTCACGATGCCGATCCAGTCCCAGGGCATCATCACCCGCGACAACGTCAGCGTCGATGTGTCCGCGGTCGCCTATTTCAAGGTGGTCGATGCGATCAAGTCGGTGGTGGCGATCGAGAACGTGCGCGCGGCCATCGACCAGATCGCCCAGACCACGCTGCGCAAGGTCGTCGGTCAGCACACCCTGGATGAGACGCTGTCGGAGACCGATCGCATCAACCTGGACATCCGCCAGATTCTCGACGTCACCACCGTCGAATGGGGGGTGGAGGTGACCTTGGTGGAGCTGAAGGACATCCAACTGCCCGACAGTATGAAGCGCGCCATGGCCCGCCAGGCAGAAGCCGAACGCGAGAAGAGAGCCAAGATCATCAACGCTGAGGGTGAGCACCTGGCCGCCGCCGCACTGGGCGAGGCCTCCGACATCATGATGGCCCACCCCCTGGCGTTGCAACTGCGCAACCTGCAGAGCCTGGTGGAGATCGGCGTGGACAAGAACAGCACCGTCGTCTTCCCCGCCCCGCTCATGACCACCATCGCCGAACTCGGCGCCTTCCTCGCCCGCGAGCACAAGGCCGCCGCCGCCCAACCCGTTCCGGCCAAGGACGTCGCCGTTCCGGTCGCGGTCCCGGCGGGCAACGGCGCCACGGACAGCGTCTGATCGGGCGCGGATGGACGCCCTACGGCTGTCGACCACCTGGCAGGACGGCGTGGCGACCGTGACCGTGACCGGGGAGCTCGACATCGCCACCACCGGCCGGCTGCGCGCCCACGTGGCGCAGACGCTGGCGAACGGGTGCGGGTCGCAGCTGATCCTGGAGGTCAGCGGGGTGTCCTTCATCGGCGCTGACGGCCTGAGTGCCCTGGTCGCCCTTCAGCGCCTGGCCCACCGCCGGCACACCGCGCTGCACCTTACCGGTCTCACCCCCGCCTTCCTCCGCCTGCTGAAGATCACCCGGCTGGAAGGACACCTCACCCGCGTCGAGCCCTGACCGCGCCAGCCGTTCAGCGGAAGGCGGCGGCTGCCGCGACCGCCTGATGTACGACGGCCTCGGCCTCCTCGAACCGCTCAAGCACACTCTGCAGCGCGTCATGACGGATGCGCGCGTAGGCCTTGAGCGGGTTGGGTAGCAGGGCGCGGCCGTGAAGGAGCCGCCGCAGCGGGTAGGGGGAGACGCTCGTGTAGCAGATCCAGAAGCGCACGCAGGCCAGGAGGTCATCTGCCGGGCCCTGCGGGTGGGCGGCGCGGTAGGAAGTGACGAATGCGGCCAGGCCGGTGAGCCAAGCGTCGCTGAGCGCGGTGTGTGGATCGCATGCGATCCGCGCGATTTCGTAGATCACTGGCCAGGGTGTAGGTGGCCGGAAGTCGACCAGCGCCGCGACCCGGTCACCGGCGAACAGCACGTTGGGCGTGGCCAGATCGCCGTGGATGACCTGGCTGGTCAGGACGGGCAGATCTGTAGCCAGCCGGGCGACCTCAGGCAGCAGTGCGCGTTGCCGATGAAGGGCTGTGTCGGCCCAGGCGGTGAAGTCACCGCCGCCGGCGCGGGCGTTGAGCTCGATCAGAGCGTCGATCTGCTGCTCAGCGCGGCCGATGTCGATCAGCCGGGCCGCGGCGCTCGGACCGGTGAACGCGCCACCCGCTGGGTGCGTCAGAAGATGACGGTGTAGCCGGCCGGTCACTGTGCCGATAGCGGACAGTCGCGCGGCCGACAGCCCTTCGACGGTGTGGCCGTCCACGTATCGCCACACCGACAGCGCGATGCCGTCGCCCACGGCGATGAGCTCTCCCGCTCGTGTGGGGATGATCGGCGCAGTGGGCAGGCCGCCCTCAGCGGCGAAGCGCGATAGCGCGATGGCGGCCCGTTCCCTGGCCAGGTCCGCGTCCCGATAGACCTTGACGAACAGCCCGCGCCCGTCGACGTAGTTGATCGTGGACTGCCCGTCTGGGAACCTGCGCAACGCGCCCGGACTCAGCCCGTAGGACTGCGCAACCATCTGCTCGATGTGCCGCATGTCATCAAGGATGGCCCTGACGCGCGGCAGCCTTGACGGGTCACCGGGGTGCAGGTGTCAAGCGGACGAGAGGGATGGCACGGTCGGTGCGCTGGGGGAACCTGGCGTAGTCGGGGGGCGATGCGCAGAACCTTCGGCCAGAAAGCGGCCGCCTGGTCGGAGGTCAGCTCCTGTGCGTGGACTCGTAGCGTCCTGCCGCGGACCTCTACGCGCGTCGGGGGGTTGCAGCGAGATTGAAGTACCAGCCGGGAGGCGAAGGCAGCCCGCTGTTCGCGGCGACGACGGGCCGAGCAGAACTACATCCGCGCCGCCACGCTGGCGGCCGCCCAACGCCACCCTGGTCGACTACCACGCCACCCAGGAGATCGTGCACCCCTGGGGCGGCGGCGAACTGGCCTCAGCCGATGGGCTGCGCTTCGTCGTCCCGGTCAAGACCATCATCGCCGGGCCGAAACAGCCGGTCCAGGGCGAGGGCGGGTTCATGGTCGCTGGTCATGGGCCGCATTCCGATTCGAGTGCGACAACTGCTACGGCGTCTGCCCCGACAACGCCGTGATCAAGCTGGGCCCTAGGGCGCGTATTTGATTGTGATCAATCTGCGGGATCTGCCCTCGTCTCGGGGCCTGATCCGGTAGATCGTTCAGCGTGACGCGAGTGCAATTGACGGATGTGGAGTGGGAGTTCATCGAGCCCTA
>NZ_VCJS01000322.1 GCF_005893125.1 Nonomuraea basaltis
TCGCAAGCGTCTGCATTCGGGACTCGGATATCAGACTCCGCAAGAAGTCGAAGACCAGTACCTGACCCGGCAGTCCGCAGCGTAGGTCAGACCACCAGACGCTGTCCGGAATCTCCGAGGCCCCTCAAACCTCATGGCCATTGACAACACCCACTCACCACGCACGAGGCCACGTTCGGGCTCAGCCCCGCCGCCGCGTTGACCGGGTCGGTGAGCCACGCCTCGCGTTCGGGTCGTCCAGCTCTGCGCCAGGCCATGTCATGGAAGGTGCACAAGCCCTTGGACGTGTTCGCCCGGGGGCAGGCGGGGATTCGGCATGGGATCGGCGCGAGGAAGTGCCCGGCTGGCGGGACGAACCGCTCGACCCGAAATTCCGGCCGCAGGACACCAAGCAATGCCGCCTCCCGCGGTCGGTGCGCAGAGGAATAACCGCAGCCAGGTGCTCTCCGGCCTTCATCGGGCGGTCCAGAATCCGGTGCGGGTCAGTTCGTCAGCCAGGTCGTCGGCGTCCAGATGGGCATAGGTGTCGGCAGTGGTCTGGACCGAGACGTGGGTGAGGAGCTCGCTGACCACTTCCAGCCGCACCCCGGCCCGCAGCAGAGCGGTGGCATGGGTGTGCCGGAAGAGATGTGGGTGGGAATCGATGCCGGTTCGGCGGCGTAGCCGCTTGACCAGGCTCATCACCGCCCAGTACCCCATCGGGGCGCCGATGGGGCCGTCCCAGAGGTTCACGAACACGTAGTCACAGCTCAGCTCACCGTACTCACCGAACAGATAGCCGGCGTAGAGGTCGAGCAAGGCCCGCCGCACTGGGATCTGCTTAGGATCGCGGCTCTTGCCGCGGGCCCGGTTGACGTTGTTCTCCCGGGGCCGCAGCGTGATCGACAACTGGTCGGTGCTGATGTCCTCATGACGCAGACCCAAGGCTTGGCCGATCCGGCAGCCCGTCTCGAACATCAAGGCCATCAGGAAGCGATCGCGGAACCGGTCGCAGGCGTCCAGGATCTGCTGGACCTCGGTGTCCGACAGCGTCTGCGGCCGGCGCTTCTTTTCCTTCAACCGGATTGGCCGTTCCTTCACCGACCGCTCGGCGATACCCGCAAGAAACCCGGCGTGATCACCAGGGCGGGCAGGCCGGTGCTGCTCCAGCTGGGCGCCCATCCCCACCCCCCGGCGAGCAAGGAACTCATAGAACATGTAGATGCTGTTCAGCATGCGGTTGGCCGTGGTCGCCTCCCGCCTGGGCCCCTCGTCGACGTGCACCGACCGCAGCTGGCCGAGCCCGCTCGGTCGGCGCAGCCACCCGGCGAACTGATCGACATGCTCGGCACCGCGGTGAGCGGATCGATATCCAGCAGCCGCAGGAAGGTCAGCCACTCCTTCAGGTCGTAGGCGCGAGCCCGCAGGGTGTTCGGTGAGTGTTCTCGGTCAGTGCACAAGGCGATGTAGTCATCCACCAGCTCGATGACCCGCCCATCATCGCCGACCAGGGTGTAGGTCTCCCGCCGCATTCCCGACCCCACGACCTGACGTACACGCATCCGATTCCCTCCCGAAACCCCCATAACGACGGAGGGGAACCGTCTCACGAACAGTCAGGCCCAGGGTGTCATTCACGAAAGTTCCCGCAGTTCAGAAGCTGTTTGGCTGACGTCGCTGACACCCAGCAAACCGGTACAGGTAACTCCCGGGCACAGCGACAATGTCAACTTCTTCGGCGTCATCAACGTGGACGTCGAGGCGGAGCTGGCCAAGCTCGACACCACCGGCTGGCGGCCGCTGCGGCCCGCGCAACTGCGCGAGCTGGGGCTGACGCCCTGACAACCATCGGCGCGGCCAGGCCGCGATCATCGCGCTCGACCGAATCCCTGCCACGGTCGAGCGCGATGATCGCTCGGTCTGCTACTCCCCGGCGTCGCCGGTGGTGGTGAGGGTGGCGTAGAAGGCCCGCACGTCCTCCACCAGCAGCCCGGGCGACTCGAGCGCCAGGTAGGCGCCGCCGCCGGCGAGCTCGGTCCACCGCACGATATTGGCATCACGCTCGGCGAAGCGGCGGATCGTGACGTCTTCCCTGGCCAGGAGCACCCCGGTGGGGACCGTCACCCGCGGCTTGGGCGCGTAGGCGCCCGGGTCGTGACCCACCTCGTAGTAGAGGTTGGCCACCGAACCGGCGGTGGCGGTGAACCACATGACGCTCACGTCGGTCAGGATCCGATCGCGTGAGAAGGCGTCCTCGGGCAGCTCGGCCGCCGAGTCGGTCCATTCCTTGAACTTCTCCACGATCCACGCGAGCTGTGCGACCGGCGAGTCGGTCAAGCCGTAGGAGATGGTCTGCGGCCGGGTGGACATGATCTGGTTGAAGCCCAGGCCGTCCTGCATGAAGGTCTGCATGATGCCCAGGCGCCGCTGTTCATCGGCGGTGAACTCGGTCTCGTCCGGAGAGGGGAAGGCGACGTAGGCGTTGACGTGCACGCCGACCAGCCGCTCCGGCACCTGGCGGGCCAGCTCCAGCCCCAGGTTGGCGCCTCCTCCGCCGCCCTGCGTGCCGTACCGCTCGTAGCCGAGTCTGGACATCAGCTCGGCGAAGGCGGCAGCCGTCCGGGGGACCGTCCAGCCCGGCGAGGTGAGGTAGCCGGAGAAGCCGACACCCGGCCAGGAGGGCACGACTAGGTGGAAGTGGCGCGACAGCGGTTCGAGGACGTCGAGGAATCCGATCACGCCGCCGGGGTTGTCGTGCAGGAGCAGCAGCGGCAGAGCGTCCTCGGAGCTGGACCGGATGTGGAGGAAGTGGATGTTCTGCCCGTCGATCTCGGTGACGAACTGCGGGTGTTTGTTGTACTCGGCCTCGGCCGCCCGCCAGTCGAAGTCGTTGAGCCAGTAGTCGGCCAGTCCCTTGAGGTAATCGAGCGGCACGCCCCGGCTCCAGCCCTGTCCCGCGATCTCGCGGGTCCATCGGGTGCGGCGGAGCCGTTCGTGCAGGTCATCGAGGTCGTTCTGGGCGATGTTCACGCTGAATGGCTTCATATCCACGAGATTAGGCAGGGCCCGGCACGGCAGCATGAGTCATCTCATAGGTAATATCCGGAGATATGCTTCGGGGGCGAACGCGCGAGTCGCACACCATTGATGAGTTGCTCAGTGACGCACGAGCCAGCCGCAGCGGCGCCCTGGTCATCCTCGGCGAGCCAGGCATCGGCAAGACGGCCCTGCTGGACCACGCCGCGGCGACCGATGATCTGCAGATCTTGCAGACGACCGGCATCGAGGCGGAGGCCGAACTGGCGTTCGCCTCGCTCCACCTGCTGTTCGGGCCAGTGCTCGACCGCCTCGACCGCATCCCCGAACGGCAGGCCGCCGCCCTGCGCGGCGCCTTCGGGCTCGGCCCGGCCGGTACGGGAGACCGATTCCTGATCGGGCTGGCCGTCCTGTCGCTGCTCGCGGAACTGGCAGAGGACGGCCCGGTGCTGTGCCTGGTGGACGACGCGCAATGGCTCGACCGCGCCTCGGCAGACGCGCTGGTCATCGCCGCCAGGCGACTAGCCGGTGAAGGGGTGGCGATGCTGCTGGCCGCCCGCACCGGGTTCACAGCGCCAGGCCTGCCGGTACTGGAACTGGCAGGCCTGGACGAAACGGCCTCGGGCGAGGTGCTCGACTCCGCCGCCCGCCCGCTGACCGCCGAGTTCCGGCAGCGGATCCTCACCGAGGCCGCCGGAAACCCGCTCGCACTCCTGGAACTGCCGAAGTCCGGTGAAAGCCAGGGGGAACTCTCGCTCACCACCCGGCTGGAGGAGGCCTTCGCCCACCAGGTGGACGGGCTGTCCACGGCCGCGCGCGTCCTGCTCCAGGTCGCCGCCGCCGACGCCACCTCGGATTCCGCGATCATGCTGGCCGCAGGGCGCGCGCTGGGCTGCGCCCCGGAACACCTGGAAGAGATCAGCGCGGCCGGTCTGATCCGTACGGCCGACGGTTCGCGGCTGGAGTTCCGTCATCCGCTGGTCCGGGCGGCTGTCTGGCAGCGGACGCCGCTGGCCCGGCGGCTGGCCGTCCATCACGCCCTCAGCCACGTCCTGGAGGGTACGGCGGACGCCGACCGCAGTGCCTGGCACCTGGCCGCCGCCACGCTGACGGCCGATGAGCAGGTCGCGGCGCGGTTGGAGGCGACCGCCGCCCGTGCCCACGCCCGCAGCGGCTACGCCGCGGCTGCCTCAGCCTACGAACGTGCCGCCGCGCTGAGCCCCTCGGCCGACGAGCGCGCCCGCAGGCTCACCCTGGCGGCCGAGGCCACCGAATTCAGCGGCCGTTTCGATCGGGCCAGAACCTTGGCGCTCGGCGCCGGGAACCCCGGCGCCGAGCTGACTTCCCGCCTGATCCGCGTGCGGGCCTGCTCCGACTACGGCGAGGGGCACCTGCAGGGCGCGCACGCGATGCTGTCGGCCGGTGTAGACCACCTGGCCGCCACAGACCCGAGTTCGGCGGCCTGGCTGCTGCTGGATGCCGCCTCCATGATCTGGCTCGACGGCGACCGTGACATGGCCCACCGCACGGCCGAGCAGCTCGACGCGCTGCGGGTGCCGCCCGACGCCGACGTCGTCGCGGTCCACCAGCTGTGCCGCTGGTTCGTCGCGCTCGCCCTCGCCCGACCCTCCGCCGGGCTGCCGCCGCTGGCCCAGGTGGTCGAGTCCGCTCGCGCCCAAGCCGGACCCGACCGCCGCGGACTGCTGCTGATCGGCGGGCTCGGCCTGGCCGACTACGACGCCCGCACCTACCAGCTCGCCCTGGCGGCCACCGCCACCATCCGCGCCGAGGGCCGCATCGGGCTGTTACCGCAGGCGCTGACCTTCCTGGCCCGCGTCGAGTACGCCCGCGGCCGCTACGCCGACGCGCGCGGCTTCGCCGAAGAGGCCGCCAGCATCGCCGCTGACACCGGGCAACCCGCCTGGTCACGTCTGGCCACCATCCTGCTGGACCAGCTCGCCGCCGTCCACGGAGACCCGCTCGACCCCGCGAGCGCCAACCCCGCCGCGCTCGCGCTCCTCGACCTCGGCCAGGGCCGCCCCGAGCAGGCCCTGCTCGGCCTGGAGGCGCTCGTGTACGGCAAAGCCCGCAACAGAACCCCCGCCATGCACCTGGTACCCGACCTGGTCGAGGCCGCCGTGCGCCGCGGTAGGAACGCCCGCGCGGCCGAGCCGTTCACCCGACTGGAGGCCTGGGCCGAGATGCTGCACCAGCGGTGGGCCGACGCGCTGGTCTCCCGCTGCCGTGCCCTGCTGTCCACCACCCCGGACGCCGACGCGCACTTCCGTGCCGCGCTCGCCGCGCACGAACGGCCCTTCGACCGCGCCCGCACCGAACTGCTGTACGGCGAATGGCTGCGCAGGGCCCGCCAAACCAGCGACGCGCAAGAGCACCTGCGGGCCGCGCTGGAGGCGTTCGAGTGGCTCGGCGCGCGCCCCTGGGCCGAGCGGGCACGCACGGAGCTGGGCGCGACCGGCTGGAGCACCCAGCGCAACACCGGTGCCGACCGCTTCGCCCAGCTCACCCCGCAGGAACGACAGATCGTTCACCTGGCCGCCCAAGGGCTGTCGAACAAGGACATCGCCGCGCATCTGTTCCTGAGCCCGAGAACCGTGGGGCAACACCTCTACAAGGCCTTCCCGAAGCTCGGCGTCACCGCACGCACCCAGCTCGCGAAGCTCACCCTCAGCGACTGACAGCCCTCCACGAGCAGACGAGCGCGGGCCGTCCGCACCCGGCCTTGGACTTCGGCTGCCCTCGGCGCACCCCACCCCTGCAAACACCTCCGTCGGCTCCGCGGGCACCGCGTCCGGGAGGAATGATCGAAACCTGTGGATCTGCCGGGAAGGGTGTACCTTCCCAGATCATCCGATGAAGGTTTCGAGATAAGGCCGACGTTGGCGCGTCGGCCGGGAAGGCACACCCGTGCCGCTTACCGTAGTGCCCGAGTTGCCCGCTGACGACAGCACTGTGCCTGCCGGAAATTCCATCCATGCAGTTCAAGCCGCATGTGAGTACTAGTGGAGGACGCCGCCGAGCCGGTCTCGTCGGCGTACATTCAGGTCGGTGATTCGCTCTGGATCCGTGATCGGATTGGGGACGGCGCGCAGTGGCGCTGCCTGGTCCAGGGCTTGATGGGCTCGGTGCTGGTTGTAGAACCGTTCGTATTCGCGCAGGGCGTGCCGCAGATGGCGTTCGTTCCATACGAGGCAGCGGTCGAGGAGTTCGTGGCGGCACGACTGCACCCACCGCTCCATGATCGAGTTCATCCGCGGCATCCGGACACCGGTGAGCACGGTCTTGATGCCGGCGTCGGCGAGGATCTCGTCCATGAGGGCTGGGAACTTCCCATCCCTGTCTCGGATCAGATAGCGCGCCCGGCAGCCCGCATCGTCCAGATCCATCACCAGATTCCTGATCGCCTGGGTGACCCAGCTCACGCTCGGGTGCGCGGTGGCGCCGAGCACACGGACACGCCTGGTGGCATGCTCGATGACCGCCAGAATGTACTGGCGTTGCCCGTTCAAGGTGACGGTCTCGATGAAATCGCAGGCCAGCAGGGCGTCGGCTTGCGAGCGCAGGAAGTCGGCCCACGTGCTGGACGCCCGCTCGGGCGCCGGATCGAAACCTTCCTGCTTGAGGATCTCCCACACCGTGGACGGTGCGACCTTGATGCCGAGCGTGGTGAGTTCTCCGTGAACCCGCCGATAGCCCCAGCCGGGGTTCTCCCGGACCAGACGCAGGATGAGGGCACGGATGGAGCGCACCGTGGGCGGGCGCCCGGGCCGCTTCGGCCGGCAGTTACGCGCGTGACGTCGTTTCATCAGATCGCGGTGCCATCGCAGGACGGTGTCCGGCTGGACGAGGAGCCGCAGTCGGCGCAGGATCTCGCGGGGCAGCGAGGTCAGCAGGGCGGCGAGAAAGGCTCGGTCCTCGGTTGCGAATCTGACCCTGGTGTCGGTGCCGAGTTGGCGCTCGAGGACGGTGATCTGGTGACGCAGGGCAAGTATCTCCACGTCCTTGTCCCGATCGCCCATAGGCAGCAACCGCAGTGCGGCGAACGTGTTCATGACGGTGAGGTAGGCCAGGCGAAGGAGCACGGCCGATCATCATGCCGCACTTGGTTCCGTCTCCTGGGTGGCCGGAGCTCGCGCCGCCACGCGAAGCCTTTCGAGACCGCTCAGTGCGGTCAGGGCATCCCACGCCATCGCGCCGGCCTGTTCGGTAGGCAGCCGGTCGGGCACGCGCGCCGCGAACTCCGCCTCAACGACGGCGTACTCGGCGTAGAAGCCGCCACGCGGCAAAGGCATCGTCGAAGCGTAGACGCGCTCGCCCACGTCGAACCGGGTGACGTTGCGTCCGACCGCGGCCTCTGTGCCCGCCGAGTCCCAGCCGAGGACGTAGGGGAAGGTCGACGGGCTCGGAGCCATGGCGCTGCCGAACGGACCCGTAACCACCTCATCCGAGGCCGAGGCCGCCTTGTTCGACCTGGTCGACGTATACGACCGCGCCTACGAGGCGGCCGCGGCCGAGCTGTCGCTCCCCCCGCGCCTCCGGTGACCAGGACGTTCTGGTCGGCCAGGCCGGGGTCGATCATGTCAGGAGACCCTGGACGAGGGGGCCGCCCAGGTGTTGCAGGCGGCCGGGTCGGCGGTGCGGAAACCGGCCTTGACCCACCGCTTGATGTTGGCGGCCTTTCCGTACTTCGCGGTGTCGCTGTAGAAGGACGACTCGACCCTCTCCCAGTCCCGTGCGGTCTTGCCCGGCAGCGGCCAGACGCTTTTCATGAAGGCCGCACCCAGGCATTCGATCTGCTGGTACTTGCGCCGCCTCTGTTCGAGGTGCTCGGCCTTGCTGCCGGCCCTGAGGTCCTCGGCTGCGTCGTAGAGCCCGGCCTGCTTCTGTACGTGGTAGCCGTACGTGACGGCGGTCGTGTTGAAGAGGTCGAGGTTGGGAAGCCCGAGGAGCCAGTACTTGCCGATCTTGAAGGACAGCGTGCGGTCCCAGTCGCAGTACCACAGCTCGGACGGCTGGATCGTCTCGCCGTCCTCGGACCCGCAGTAGTTCTTGGGCAGGCGGGTCACGTACTGCACCTTGACCGGCTCGTAGGGCAGGCCAGCCTTCTTCAGGTGCTGTCCCCACGTGTTCTCCAGACAGAGCAGGGCCTCGTTGATGTAGGTGCGGGCCTCGGCGGGCGTCATGGGCTCGGCCGGCAGGCCGTTACAGGTCGTCGTGGGCAGCGGGCCGGCCTGGTACAACGCGTTCTTGACGAGCACGGGGTTCTTCACTGGATATGCCGAGGCGTGCGCGGCCGCCGTGACGGTCAGGGGGTGATGAGCGCGCAGGCGAGTGCCGCGATCTTAGGGGGCTTCACGATGGGTGAGAATACGGCTTGCGGGGCTGGAACGCTACATCATGATCGGTTCGGCGCTGGAGCCATCGGCCCCCGCCGCCCGGCCGTCTCTCCGTTGATTTCTTCGAGTTAGGTATGGCGGGCTCGGTTCCCGCCAATCTCCCTTCCGCCAGCGCGATCATGCTGGCTTCAGGTCCTCCAGCCAACCTGGACCGAGGGCGTTGCGTGGTGTGTATGAGCTTTGGCCGTCAAGGGAGGAAAGCGTGTGTGGCATGGTCGCGTCCTCGGAGTCACTGGCTTAACACACCCCAGTACGCCGATCGTGCAGGAGAGGGGTTTGTCCCGTGCTCGCGATTCAGCCTGCCGACGACGAGGCGCATGCGATCGAGTTCGCGGAAGGCACGCGGTTCGGCTCATCGCGTGCGTGTGGACCGATGACGGTGCGCGCTTCGAGAGCGTCGCGCGACGGCTTCGCGTCAGGGGTGTGATCCAGAGCGACGCTCCGACGGCGTGGGACGCCCCGTTCTGCGGGGTCGAACACTCATAGGTACGGGCGCGGGCGCGGTTCTACGGCGTCGAAGAAATACCTCGTTCCGAAGTCTCTTGAGCGCGGAGGCTCGAAGGGCTGACACCACGGTGGTGATTCGCCTAGTCGGCGGAGCGCAAGAGCATTGCCTCTACCTCGGGACCGGCATCGGTCGTGCAGACGTACGTGTGCCTTCCGGTCGCTGGATCAACGTAGTACAGAGTCGCACGCTTGCCGCATCTTGAGCACCAGGCGTCAGGCCGGCCACCGAGTTCGGCCAGGCCGACCTTGATCTCTGGGATAACAAATGCCATGCGGGAAGCGTAGATCGGCATGGTCAAGACTTCCGTGGTGACAGCGCGTCCTGCGGAATCTATGCCCGTAGATTGTTCGACACGGGGGTGACGGGCCCGCCGGTGTCATGCCGCCGGTGGTGAGGAAGATCCGGCCGGGTCGTGAGGTGAGATCCGGGAGGACTGGGCGAGACGAATAGGGCTTTCACCATTCCCGGCTCAGGGGTGACGCCGAAGGCCCGGTTGAATGGTGCGTCGTTCGCGAAACCCCACCGGGCGCCAATGGCGTTGAGCGGGATGTGGCTGAGCCGCGGATTGGCCAGGACGCGGTGGCAACGGTCCAGCCGCCGCAGGAGCGCCTTGGCGTCCCGAACGCGGTGTTATCCCTTGCAGCGTCCGCGTGGTCCGCCCCACACGGACGGCGCAGGGTGGCAGCTGGAACAGCAATGATCGAATAGGGTGTCGGCCGTGCTCGGTGCGTGCTCGTACGCCCCGTCACGTGGCGTCAGGGCTGGGCTTCTAATCCGACGGTCGCAGGTTCGAATCCTGCAGGGCGCGCTTCTCCACCTGCGGAAACCCGCGCGGCGATCGCGGCCTGTGGAGGTGTGGGGCAAATGTGAGGCAAAGCTGAGTCACACGCTGAGCTCCCGCCTGAGTTTGGACGCCGCTCTCAGCACCAGCCCCGCCGTCTCTTGAGCAGCACGGTGGGCGACCTCGGGCAGCACCGAGACGTAGGTGTCGGCGGTCAGCACGATGCTGGCGTGCCCCAGCATGGCCTGGACGACTTTCAGGTCGGTGTGCGCGGCCAGTGCCAGCGTGGCGGCGCCATGTCGCAGGTCGTGCAGCCGGATCGGCGGTAGCCCGGAGGCGGACACCAGCCGGCGGAACCGGCCGGTGAGGTAGTCCGGCCGCAGCGGCGCACCCGTCGCGGTCGTGAACACGTACCCCGAGTCCTGCCAGCGTGTTCCCGCCGTCGCGCTCATGTGCTCCTGCCCTTTACGGTGCTGGGTCAGTACCCGTACGGTCTCCGCGTCCAAAGCCACCACTCGGCAGCTGGCGACGCTCTTCGGAGGGCCGACCACGACCTGACCGTCGGCATGCACGCGCTGCTGCGCCACCGTCAGTTCGCTGGCCTGTAGGTCGACGTCCGTCCAGCGCAGCCCGGCCAATTCACCGCGGCGCAGGCCACGTAGCGCGGCCAGCCACCAGGCGGCATACAGACGGTCTCCCGCCACTCCGGTCAGGAACGCCGCGAGCTGCTGTTCGGTCCAGACCGCCACCGCCGGACGTTCTCCCGACTGCTGCCGCCGGGCCGTCCGCCCGGCGGTCCAGACGACCGGATGCGGTCGCCGGGGGCGCGGCAGCTCGGCTCCGTTGGCGGGGTTGACCGGGATCAGCCGGGCGCGCACCGCCGCGTTCAGCGCTGTCCGCAGGGTGGCGTGGATCCGCACCACGGTGGCTGGCGACAGTCGGCGGCCGGTCGGCGAGGGACGGGACGCCAGTGCCGCGAGCAGTCCGTTGACGTCGCGAGAGGTGAGCTGGTGGAGCCGGATCCGTCCCAACTGCGGGATGAGGTAGAGGCGGATGTGTGTGGAGTACCCTTGCCGGGTCGACGGCCGCAGAGCGTCCTTGGTGGCCAGCCAGCGTGTCAGCCACTGTCCGAGCGTGCATCCGGCCCCCGCGCCATCGTGGTTAGCAGCGGCCAAGGCATGGCCTGCCGCTTGCGCTTCCTCGGGGTCGGCGTAACCACCCTGGCGGATGCGCTGCCGCTGCCCATCCAGGCCGCGTAGCTGCACCGCGAAATACCAGCTGCCGTGATCGTCGTCCACCGGCAGACGCGGACACGTCACGCCTCGCTGACGTCCCGTCGTCGCATCCACACAGCCGCATCGCCTGCTGACCTGCACACGAGTCTTTGCCATCGGTCCACCTCCACCCCCACGGTGTGCGACGACAGACGCGCCAGCTAGGGCGCGTATTTGATTGTGATCAATCTGCGGGATCTGCCCTCGTCTCGGGGCCTGATCCGGTAGATCGTTCAGCGTGACGCGAGTGCAATTGACGGATGTGGAGTGGGAGTTCATCGAGCCCTA
>NZ_VCJS01000323.1 GCF_005893125.1 Nonomuraea basaltis
GCAGATGGGTATAAGAGACAGGTGTAGAGGGTCGGGACCAGGACGAGCGTCAGCAGCGTGGAGCTGATCAGGCCGCCGATGACGACCACGGCCAGCGGCTTGGAGATGAACCCTCCGCCGCCGGTGATGCCCAGCGCCATCGGCAGCAGCGCGAAGATCGTGGCCAGCGCGGTCATCAAGATGGGGCGCAGGCGCTTGCGTCCGCCCTCGATCACCGCCTCCTGCAGCGGCATGCCCTGCCGGCGGTACTGGTTGATCAGGTCCAGCAGCACGATGGCGTTGGTGACGACGATGCCGATCAGCATCAGCAGGCCGATCATCGCGGCCAGGCCGAGCGACGTACCGGTGATCAGCAGCAGTCCTATCGCGCCGGTAGCGGCGAACGGGATCGACACCAGCAGGATCAGCGGCTGGATCAGGCTGCGGAAGGCCGCGACCATCACGAAGAACACCAGCGCCACGGCCGCGACCAGGGCCAGGCCCAGGCTGGTGAACGCCTCGGCCTGGTCGGCACTGGCGCCGCCGATGGAGTAGGTCGCGCCGGCGGGCAGGGTCAAGGTGGCGAGCTTGGTCTCCAGGGCGGTGCTGGCGGCACCGAGGTCGGAGCCGGTGTTCTCGCCGGTGACGCTCGCGGTGCGCTCACCGTCGACGCGGGTGACCGTTGACGGCCCGTTGATCTGCTTGACGGTGGCCACGTCGCGCAGCTCGACGCCGTCGGCCAGCTCCAGGTCGCGCAGCTTCGTGAGGGACGCGGGTGCGTCACCCTGGGAGAGCACGACGTCGGCGGTGGTGCCGTCGAAGGCCAGCTGGGTGACGGTGGTGCCGGTGAAGGCCTGCGCGACCGTCTGGCCGATGCCGCTTTCGGTCAGGCCGTGCTCGGCGGCCTTCTCGCGGTCGACGGTGACGTCGATCCTGGGGGCGGTGTCGGCGATGCTGCTGGTCACCTCGGTGAGGCCGGAGATGGACGCCATGGCCTGCTGCACGGTCTGGGCCGCTTGGCGCAGCACGTCGGCGTCGCCGGCCTTGACGAGCACCTCGAGGCTGTCGCCGCCGAAGCCGCCGCTGTCGCCGATGCTGATCTCTCCGGCATCGGCGAGCGTGCTGACCCGCTCGCGCACCTGGTCCTCGACGGCCGCGGCGTCGCTGCCCTCGCGCAGGGTGAGGGAGTAGCTGGCGCGCGCGGTGTCACCCCCGCCGCCCCCGCCGCCTCGGCTGAAGCCGACACCGCTGGCGCCGCCCACGGTGACCTGGTAGGTCTCGATGGCGTCGATCTCGGTCAGGATCTTCTCGACCTGCTTGGCCTGGGCGTCGGCGCTCTCCAGGGAGGTGCCGACCGGGAGGGTCTGGGTGACGCTGAGCGTGTCCGAGTCGCCGTTGTCGATGAAGCTGGTCTCCAGGCGCGGGATGAGGGCGAGCGTGCCGATGAAGATGGCCAGGGTGGCGGCCAGCGTGGACAGCCGCCGCCGGGTGGCGAAGCGGATGACGGGGATGTAGGCCCGCTGCAGCACACCGTCGCGTTCATGCTGTTCGACCTGTCGGCGGTCGCCCTGCTTGGACGCCTTGAGGAACCAGTAGCTGAGCACCGGGATGACGGTCAGCGAGACCAGCAGGGAGGCCAGCAGCGCGACGGTCACGGTGATGGAGAAGGGGCCGAACAGCTCGCCGACGAATCCGCCGACGAACGCGATCGGCAGGAACACCGCGACCGTGGTCAGCGTGGAGGCGGTCACCGCGCCGGCGACCTCGCGCACCCCGTTCTCGATGGCCTGGCGCTTGCGTTCGCCGTACGACAGGTGGCGCTTGATGTTCTCCAGCACCACGATCGAGTCGTCCACCACGCGGCCGACCGCGATGGTCAACGCGCCCAGGGTGAGCATGTTGAGGGAGTAGTCCCAGGCCCACAGCGCGATCAGCGCGATCAGCACCGACAGCGGGATGGACACCGCGGTCACCAGCGTGGAGCGGATGGAGAACAGGAAGACCAGGATGACCAGGACGGCCATGGCCAGGCCGAGCAGTCCCTCGGTGGTCAGGCCCTCGATGGACTCGGTCACCCCGGGCGCCTGGTCGAAGACGATCGTGAGCGCCGCCCCGCTGCCCAGCGCCTGGGTCAGGCCGGGCAGCGCGGCGCGTACGTCGTCGGACACGGACACCGCGTTGCCGTCGGGCGTCATCGTGATGGAGATGCCCAGGCTCGGCGTGCCGTTGGTGCGGGTCAGAGTGCTGGCCTTGGTCTGGCCGAGCTTCACTTCGGCGACGTCGCCCAGGCGGACCGGTTCCGGCTTGGCGGCGGGCTTGGCGGAGGGCTGCCCGGGCGCCTGCTGGCCCGTCGTCTGCTGGCCGGTTGCCTGCTGACCGGCCTGCGGCTGACCGGCCTGCGGCTGGCCGGCGGAGGGGGTCAGGTAGAGGTCTTTCAGATCGTCGATGGAGCTGAAGCGGCTGCCGACCTGGACGCTCAACGTGGTGCCTGACTGGGTGAGCGTTCCGGCGGGCAGGGCGGTGCCGGCGTTGCGGATGGCGGTGGAGATCGCTGAGGCGTCCAGCCCGTGCTCGGTGAGCTCGTCGGTGTCAGGCGTGATGGTGATCACCTGGTCGCGTACGCCGGTGACCGACGCCTCCTTGACCCCCTCGATACCGGACAGGGCGGGCACAACCTGGTTGGACAGCTTGTCGGCCAGCTGCTGCTGATCCTGATCGGAGGCCACCGCGATCTGCAGCACCGGCAGGTCGTCGGTGCTGCCCACCCTGACCTGCGGCTCCACTCCGTCGGGGAGGGCGACCCGGTCGACGGCCTGCTGGACCTTGCCTTGGGCGTCGTCGAGGTCCGTGCCGAACTCGAAGGCCACCTGGACGGTCGAGCTCGACTCACGCGACGTCGAGTTGACCTCCGTGACCCCGGCCAGCCCACGCAGCCCTTCCTCCATCGGAACGGTCACCTGGTCCTCGACGATCTGCGGCGCGGCACCGGCGTAGCCGGCCACGACCGACACCTGAGGAAAGGCCAGGGAAGGCAGGAGCTGCTGTTTCAGCGACGGGACGGCGAACACGCCCAAGGCCGCCACCGCCAGGGTGATCAGCGCTACGAGCCCCCGGTTGGCGAGGCTCAATCTAGCCAGAAATGTCATGATCTGCTCTCTACAGAAGGGGAGTGAACCGGCCGTACGGACGGACGGCCGGAAAGAGGTGCCGAGGTGAGACGGGTGTCGGGTGCTGAGCTGAGCCGGGCCTCGGGTGTCGAGCTGAGCCGGTTCTGTTCACCGCGGGCGAGCAGCACCACGCCGCACGTCAGCGCTGGACCATCGTGACCGGCCCGAACACCAGAGCGACCAGGTGCAGGGCCCCGCCGGCCAGGTTCATGCCCAGCGCGTACGCCCACCGGGCCCGGCCCTCGCGCCCCGCCACGGCGACGCGCCGCTGCGCGATCGCCCCCCCGGGCGTAGTACAACGACGAGGCCACGCAGGCGGCCAAGGCGAGCATCGTGTCGGTCACGCTTCCAGCGTCGCGGCCCTCACCTGCGTGAACATCCGTCCCCGGGAGGGTTCGGGACTGCTGCGAACGCGGTACGCGCCCGCGCCGGCTACCGCGATCGCGGACGCACCAGCCCCGTCTCGTACGCGATGATCACCAGCTGGGCGCGGTCGTGCGCGCCGAGCTTGAGCATGGCCCGGTTGGCGTGCGTCTTGGCGGTCATCCTGCTGATGCCCAGCTGGTCGGCGATCTCGTCGTTGGTCAGGCCCGCCGCCACCAAGACCATGACCTCACGCTCGCGTTCGGTCAGCGCGTCGAGCTCCTCGGGCGCATGCTCCGCGCCGGCGCCGGGGCTGGACAGGAAGCGGGTGATCAGGCCGCGGGTGGCCGACGGCGACAACAACGCCTCTCCTTTGTTGATCAGCCGGATCGCGTCGTGCAGTTCGGCGGCCTCCACGCCCTTGCCCAGGAACCCGCTGGCGCCGGCCCGCAGCGCGGCGAAGACGTACTCGTCGATCTCGAAGGTGGTCAGCACGAGCACCTTCATCCCGGCCAGTGCCGCGTCGCCGGTGATCTCCCGGGTAGCGGCCAGCCCGTCCACGTCCGGCATGCGGATGTCCATGAGCACGACGTCGGCACGCGTCTGCCGGGCCAGCCGCACCGCCTCGCGGCCGTCGGCGGCCTCCCCGACGACCTGCAGGTCGGGCGCGGAATCGATCAGCGCACGGAAACCGGCGCGCACCAGCGACTGATCGTCGGCCAGCAGAACCCGGATGGTCATCACAACGCTCCCTGGATGAGCGGCAGCACCGCCTGGACGCGAAAGCCACCGCCGGTCAGCGGCCCGGCGGCGAACCGGCCGCCCAGCGACAGGGCACGCTCGCGCATGCCGATGAGCCCGTGGCCCGTACCCAGCGTGACCGCGCCTGGCCCGTCATCGGTGACCTCCACGCTCAGACGGTCCGGCGTCCGCGCCACGCGCACGTGCGCGGTGGCCGCAGGGGCGTGTTTGCTGACATTGGTGAGCGCCTCCTGCACGATGCGGAAGGCCGCCAGCTCCACCGGCGCGGGCAGCGGCTCGTTCGGGGGCTCGTTCGGGGGCTCGAACGGGGGCGCCGTGACGCCGTCGAGCCGGAGGTCGACGGCCAGCCCTGCCGCCGTGAACGTGGAGACCAGGCCGGGCAGGCGGTCCAGGCCGGGCGACGGCTCCGTGGGCAGCTCCTCGGGACTGTCCGGGCTGCGCAACAACCCCACCGTGGTACGCAGTTCGCCCAGCGCCTCCTTGCCTGCTCGGCGGACATGGCGCAGCGCCTGACGCGCCTGCCAGGGTTCTCTGTCGATCAAGTGCTCGGCCACCTGCGCCTGCACGTTGATGAGCGCGATGTGGTGGGCCAGCACGTCATGCAGCTCGCGCGCGATCCGCAACCGCTCCTGCATCACCCGGCGCTCGGCCTCCTCCTCGCGACTCTCCTCGGCCCGGCGGGCCCGCTCCTCCACCGCGGCCACGTACGCCCGGCGGGTGCGGATCGCATCGCCTGCCGCGGTGGCCATCCCGATCCAGGCGATCTGTGCCAGCACCTCGGGAGCCAGCCACGTGTCCCCGGAGAACAGCAGTCGCGCACCGCCCAGTGCCGCGGCCGTCATCGCGCCGGCGATCCAGGCCTGCCGGCGCCGGCTGAGCGTGGCCACCGTGAACAAAGCGAGCGCGGGGGGCATGTCCAGCGGACTGCGCCCGCCGCCCAGCATGAGGAAGGCCGTTGTCGCGGCCACGCAGATCACCAGGACCGACCGCGGGGCACGCCGCCGGAACACCAGGGCACCGCAGCTCAGCGTCCCCAGCACCAGCGCCGGGACGGCAGGCGAGTGCTTGCCGAAACGCTGATCGAACAGCGGGATCATGAGTACGCCCAGATACATCCCCAGCGCCAGCGCGCCGTCCAGCACGTAGGGGTGCGCTCGCAGCCACGCAACCATCTTGTCCAGCACTTTCACTCACCCAGGCTAGGCTCGCGCCGCCCGTGTCCCCTCCTCCTCAGGTATCCGTCTCGGCTACTGCGTTCGCGGTAGCGGGAGTTCGCGCTGGTCCATGCTCGGATTCAGCGCGCATCCCTGACCGGCACGCTCACCTCGGCCACCCGGTGCCGGTGGTCGCGGTCATGGGGCGGGGTCGTCAGGCGGCGAGGGGCAGGGTGTGGAGGTGGGCCGGCAGGTCGCCGGCGGTGCCGGTCCAGTGCGCCAGCGGCAGGCCGTCGGGGCGGACCAGCATCGCGCCCTGCGGCTCCAGCCCCAGTGCCGCCGCCACCGGCTCCTCCAGCCGGTGAACGTCCAGCGGGACCGGTGAGCGGGTGGCCGGCGGGCGGATGTCGCAGCGGGGGCCGGTCAGCAAGGTGAGACCGGGTCCGAGCAGGTCGAGCGTGCTGCGCCCGGGCGCGATCCAGGCGTGCGGCAGCCGTCCGGCCAGGTCCTCGGCCAGTGTTTCCGCCGGGTCTCGCCGCCCGCCGGCCGGGTCGGCCGAACGGGTGGTGTTGCGTACCCCGATCGGCCGCCGCTCGGTCTCGTAGCTGTCCAGCAGCGCCGCGGGCGCCCAGCCGAGCAGCACCCAGGCCAGTTTCCAGCCGAGGTCGTGGCCGTCGTGGATGGCGGTGTTCATGCCGGTGCCGCCCCGTGGCGTGATCCGGTGCGCGGCGTCGCCGATCAGGAAACAGCGTCCCTCGCGGTAGCGGTCGCCCACCTGGGCGGTGAAGGAGAAGTGGCCGAGGTTCTCGATCCGGGGGCGCACGTCGGCCACGCCGGTGGCGGCCGCGATCAGGGCGGTGAGGCGCCGTTCGTCGTAGTCGGACAGCGTTTCCCGGTCTGCGTCCCACGGGATGGCGTACAGCCAGCGGTCGTCGGAGGAGACCGGCAGCATCATGCCCGCCGCGTCCGGGCCGGTGAGCATGTACAGGCCGTGCAGCGGAGCCGGCACACGCTCGCGCAGCGGCGCGCGGAACAGGACCGTGAGGAAGTCGGCCATCCGTTCCGGCCCGGTCATGGGGATGGCCAGGGCGGACCTCACCCGGCTGCGCGCGCCGTCCGCGCCGACCACGTAGCGGGCTCTGACCTTGATGATCTCGCCGGAGGCGCGGTCGCGCAGCCAGGCGTCCACGCCTTCCGCGTCCTGGCGGAGCTTGACGAACTCGGTGCCGAAGCGGACCTCGGCACAGTGATGTTCGCGCAGGTGAGCGAGGAGGACGGGTTCGAGATGATCCTGCGGTACGGAGGCCGCGGCGGTGGGGCTCAGCCCGCCGACCGCGTGCTCGTCGGGGAAGCCCATGGGGATGCCGACCCCGTCGGGTGAGGTGAGGGAAGCGGTGATGCGTCCCTCGGCGACCGCGCCGGTCTCCCCTTGGCGGACCTGTGCTTCCAGGCCCCAGGAGCGGAGTAACTCCATGGTGCGCACGCTGATTCCGGTGGCTTTGGGGATGGTGGAGATGTCGTCGCGGCGCTCGACGAGCAGGCTGCTCATGCCGAGACGGGCGAGGGTGATCGCGGTGACGAGGCCGGCGGGGCCGGCGCCGACGATGAGGACGGGGTGCTTCATGATCTGCGCTCATTTCATAGGACGACTTGTCTTATGAAAAAAGATACATTTCATCGGACAGGCTGTCTTGGTATTTATGCGCAGAAGCGTCGTCAGCGGAGCAGCGCGCGTTCCGCCATGGTGATCAGGCGATCGGCCACCGTCTCCGGTGCCCGGGCGCGGCCGGTGTGGAGCAGGTCGAAGGTGTCGAAGCTGGTGATCACGTACAGGATGTCGGTGGCCTCCTCGACCGTCACGTCCGGCCGCAACAGGTCCTGGTCGGCCAGACGCTGGGCCAGGTGGCGCATGCCCTCGGCGCGGCCCTGCTCGTCGCGCCGGACGGTGCCGGCCATGGCGTCGGGGTTGAGCGCGGCCATCGAGTAGACGGCGCGCGTGACGTCGCGCTCGGAGGCGTACACCTCGGCGCCGGCGCGCAGGCTGCCGCGCAGGTGCTCGCGGGCGTCCGGGTGGGCCACCGCGGTGACGATGCGCTCGAAGCCCGCCCGGTCCAGCAGGTGGTGGAACAGGGCGTCGAACAACCCGGCGCGGGACTCGAAGATCGTGTAGATCGTGGAGCGGGCGACCCCGGCCGTGCGGGCGACCTGGTCCAGGCTTATGGTCTCGGCGGGGGCCGTGCTGACCCGGTCGTACATGACGTCCAGGATGCGGCGGCGCGTCTCCTCCGCCGCCTCGGCCCGCAGGCGCTGTTCGTACTTACGTGCGTTCACCTTCGGCACCCTACAAAGACACGGTGTCCGATGAAACGCCTCTGTCAGTCCTTGGCGTGCGTCATCCAGAGCCTGACCTGACCCCGCATTGTGGTCCCCGGGACCGGTCCCGATCGTTGACCGCTGAGTAGCGGCGCCAACTGCGTGTACGACTCCCGGACCGGCAAGATGGTGCGCCTGCTGGCGGACGTGCCGGCGAACGCCACCGACCTGGACGTGATCTACACCTACACCCGCCGCGACTAGCGGACGCGCCCGCGCGGCTTGAGCCGGGTGGAGGGCAGGACGGGGGCGGGGAGCGGCTCCCCGTCGAAGCCCTCGACGGCGCCGTACCCCTCGCCCTCCATCCACTCCTTGCGGAACGCGGCGATCTCGTCGTGGGAGCGGCCGACGAAGTTCCACCACATCACGATCTCCTCGCCGAACGGCTCGCCGCCGATCAGCAGCACCCGCCCGCGCCCGGACAGCCGCACCCGGTCGCGCCCCGGCGGCAGGTACACCAGCGGTCCCCGCTCCAGTCGCTCCACCGCGCCGTCGAGCAGCAGCAGCCCATGCTCGAACCCCGGATCCAGGGGGATCTCACCCGCACCGTCGACGGCGATCTCGGCGCCCACGAGCGGGGTGTAGGCGGTGGCGGGCGAGGCCGACCCGCCGAGCGACCCCATGACGACGGTGGCGGCGAACCCGGGCCCTTCCAGGACGGGCAACGCGGGGTGATGCTCGAAGGCGGGCGTGACGTGCCGGTGCCCGCCGGGCAGCGCCACCCACAGCTGCACCCCGTGCAGCACCGTCTCCGGCGACTCCTCCGAGTGGGAGATGCCGCGTCCGGCGGTCATCAAGTTCAGCTGCCCCGGGCGTACCCGCTGCAGGGTGCCCAGGCTGTCGCGGTGCAGCACCTCGCCCGCGACCAGCCAGCTCACCGTCTGCAGGCCGGTGTGCGGGTGCGGCGGCACCCGCATGGCGGTCCGCTCCGGCCCGTACGCGTCCACGAAGCACCAGGCGCCGATCATGCGCCGGTGCGCGCCCGGCAGGGTCCTGCGCACTGCCATCGCGCGCGGCCCGCCCAACGGCACCTCGCGCCCCATCAGCACTTCACTGCCCGCGCCCGCGTCGGCGCCGCAACGGATCTCTTGCGGGTCAAGCTCCAGGTTGCTCACCCCAAGACTGTACGTTCGCCCGCCAAGCGACTGTAAAGGTCTCGCCAGGGCAGAAGAGATATTCATGGCAGAGCCATTGGACAGCCGCAGGGCCGAGCTGATCACGGCGGCCCAGGCGAACTGGATATCGGCGCTCACCGATCTGGGCGGGCGCAACACGCTGCTCTACTACAAGGACCGCCGGGCAGGGACGCTCGACCTGGCGGCGGCCGACCCCGAGAGGCTCGAACGCTTCCTGCGTACCGGCTCGATCAGGCTCACCCGCCTGTTCACCGACGCCGACGCCAGGGCCGACGCGATCAGGCGCGTGCAGGCCATCCACCGCAAATCCCGCGAGCTCCTCGAGGAGCGCGGCCTGCGGGCGGCGTACCTGGCCACCGGCATGGCGCGGTGGGACGAGCTGTTCCTGGAGCCCGCCGCGCCCGTGCTGCTGCGCGGCCTCACCATCACCCCCACCCGGGCCCGGCACGACGACTTCGACCTCGCGCTCGACGACGAGGACGAGGTCAACCCGGTGCTGCTGCACAAGCTCGCCACCGTGTACGGCGCCGACGCCGAGCGTGCCACCGGCGACCACGACGAGCTGCGCGCCATCGCGGCAGCCGCCGAGGTGCCCGGGTTCGACATCCAGGACAGGCGCGTCATCGGCACGTTCACCTACTCCAAGCTGCCCATGGTCAGGGACATGCAGGCGGCCGGCGAGCTGCTGGCCGACAGCGACGTGGTGGCCGCCATCGCCGGCGACCCCGACGCCCAGCAGCTGCTGTCGCGCGACCGGGGGCAACCGCTCGAACTCGACTCGCCGGAGGACGACTACTCGGTGCTCGACGCCGACTCCTCCCAGCGCAGCGCCATCGCCGCCGTCATGTCCGGCCGCAGCCTCGTCGTCCATGGGCCGCCGGGCACCGGCAAGAGCCAGACCATCGCGAACCTGATCGCCGCGCTGGTCGCCAAGGGGCGGAAGGTGCTGTTCGTGGCCGAGAAGCGGGCCGCGATCGACGCCGTGCTGTCCCGGCTCAAGGGCGCCGACCTGGGCGACCTGGTGCTCGACATCCACGAGGGCACCCGCGACCGGCTGCGCATCGCCCGCGACCTCGGCGACACGCTCGACCTCGCCCAGACCGTGACCGATGCGCCCGAGCAGGAGCTGGACCGGCGGCTGATCGACCGGCAGCGGCGGCTGTCCCAGCACGTCGCCAGGCTGCACGAACCGCACGCGCCGTGGGGGCTGTCGGCGTTCCAGATCCAGTCGGGGCTGCTCGGCATCCCCGCCGAGGCGCGTACCCCGATGCGGCTCGTCCCGCCCGAGCGGATCGACCGCGAGGCGGCCGACCGGATCCGGGACGAGCTACGCGACTTCGCCCACCTGGGCGGGTTCACCCTGCGTCCCGGCAGCACGCCCTGGTACGGGGCCGCGCTGCGGACCGCCGAGCAGGCCAGGCAGGCCGCCGACCTGGCCTCCCGGCTGCACTCGCACCTGCTGCCGCTGCTGACGTACCGGGTGGACCAGGCGTGCGCCGAGGTCGGCCTGCGCGCGCCCGAGGGTCATCGGGAACGGGTGGCGCTCCTGCAGCTGTTCGCCGGCGTCTCCCAGACGATGCGGCGCCTCTCACCCCGCGTCTTCGAGTCGGACCCGGCCCGCCTGGCCGCCGCCGTCGGCGACGGGGACACCCGCAGAGGCCGGACGGCACGGTCGGCGGCCGACACCGGTGCCGACGGTACGACGCGGCGGCCGGCCGTCGGGAACGGCGGCCCCATCGGGTTGCGGGAGCGCCATGCGCTGCGCAAACGGGCGCGGGCGCTGTGGCTGGGGTCCGGCAAGCCGGAACGCGCGGAACTGCACGCGGCGTTGGCGGAGGCGGCCGGGCAACTCGCCGAATGGGAGTCGCTCCAGATCCCTCCCCCCACCCACGGCGCCTGGCGCGCCGGCTCAGACGGCACCTGTCCCTTATACACATCT
>NZ_VCJS01000324.1 GCF_005893125.1 Nonomuraea basaltis
AAAATTTTCGAAGTCGTGTTACTACACTCTCGGCCCTTCGCGGCACCTCGAAGCTCGCTACAGGCCATCTACCTGCAGATTCTCGCTAACCATTCGCCACGTGTGACTACGAACTGCGGAACCCGGGTTTCTGCGACGACAGTGAGCGACAGGTGTTTCGGGCTTCTGTTCGACGGGACGTCGACGTACGAGGGTGCCCTGTCGAAGGCCTTCCGGCAACGACGATGACTGCGCGACGGGCTATTGCGTTGTCGTGGCTTACGTGATCCTTCGGCGCGGGGGGCGGGTCTTGCTCGCCCGGAGAGCGGGGTTTCGTACGCGAGCAGCTGCTGGGGATTGCCGGGTGGCCATGTCGAGGTGTCAGTGGCCCACTGCCATCATTCAACCTGCTGTTAAGCCGCGGGCGATGGCGAGCACCGGCGCGTCCGCACGACCGCCAGCGTGAACCCGAACTCCCTCGTCATGGCCCGGACGATAGGTGCGCCCGGCCGGCCACTCCCGGCTTCCGTCAGACGACCAGGGATGCGGTGGACCCTCCCCATTGGCGTGTTGATCTCACCCGCATGGCGTGCGTTGCAACCCCACAGGCGATGAATTAGGCTCGCTGACCGTGGCCAGCCGCCCGGATCCATCGACCGAGTTCTCGTCGGTCGGCGTTCTGTACGGCCGGGACGCCGAGACGAGCTGGATCGAGGGGCTGCTGTCGGAAGCGCGGGAGGGCCGGAGCGGCGGGCTGGTTGTCCTCGGCGAGGCAGGGATCGGCAAGACAGCCCTGCTGGAGCACGCCGAAAGGGCAGCCGCCGACATGCGGGTCATCCGGATCGCTGGAATCGAATCGGAGTCCGATCTACCTTTCGCGGGGATCGACCTGCTCCTGCGCGGTTGCCGGGACCGGCTCGTCACGCTTCCGGACGCCCAGGCGGCGGTCCTGCGGAACGCGCTCGACGGAGCCACGACCGATCTGCACGTCGACCGGTTTCACATCGGCATAGCGGTCCTGTCGATGCTGGCCGAGCTCGCCGAAGACAGGGCACTGCTCTGCGTGATCGACGACGCCCAGTGGATCGACCGGACCTCGTTGGACGCCATGGCGTTCGCGGCCCGGCGGCTCGGCGCCGAGGGGGTGGGGATGGTGTTCGCCGTCCGCGAGGAATCCGGGACCGCGCCGGTCGCTCTCGCGGGCCTACCCGTCCTCCATCTCACCGGGCTGGAAGCTGAGGCCGCGGCGACGCTCCTCGACACCGGGTTCCCTGGGCTGGCGTCGGACGCCAGGGCCTGGGTCCTGGCAGAGTCCCAGGGCAACCCGCTCGCACTGACCGTCCTCCCGTCGACGCTGACCCGCGGACAGCAGGCCGGCGAGCGCATGCCATCCCCCTATGGCAGTGCGGGCGCGACGGCCGCGACAAACGTCGAGCGGGGGTTCCGCCGGACGATCGATGGGCTGCCCGAACCGACGAGGAAGATCCTCCAGATCGTGGCGGCGGCGGGGAACTGCGAGCTTTCTCTCGTGCTCGACGCCGCCCGTGGACTCGGTGCCGGAGTGCCCGACCTGGCACCCGCCGAGCGGGCCGGCCTGATCTCGACGACGACCCAGGCGGTGACGTTCCGGCATCCGCTGGTCAGGTCGGCGACGTACGAGACGGCGACCGTCGACCGGCGCCTCTCCATCCACGCCGCGCTGGCCGAGGCGCTGGCAAGGACCGATGACACGGCGCGCTACGCCTGGCATCTGGCCAACGCCACCGTCGGCCCCGACGAATCCGTCGCCTCGACCCTCGAGCAGTCGGCGGACAAGGCCCGGGAACGCGGCGACTTCGCGGCGTCGGCGGCGGCGTACGAGGAGGCGGCCCGGCACAGCGCGGATCGCGCCGAGAAGGGGCGCAGGTATGCCGAGGCGGCCTTCGCCGTCGCCGATGCAGGAGACCTGAATCACGCGATGGGCGTCGCCGAAGCCGCAGCCGAACTGCTCGACGACCCGCTGACGCTCGCCCGGCTCACCTGGCTCCGGGCGACCGCGACCTATGCCCTCGGCAGGCCGAACCCCGTCTCCCGGGAGTTCCTCGCAGCTATCGAGCCCGTCGCCGCGTCGTCGCCGCGGACTGCTGCGTTCATGTCCGCCGACGTGTTATCGATCGCGATCGAATTCGAGAATCTCCCTTCCGTGGCGGACGCGGTCGCAGAGATTCTGAGCAGGTCGCCGAAGGACGCCGACCCGATCGTCACCGGTATCGAGGGACTCGCGCACGTGTACGCCGGTCGCGCGACGAAGGGCGTGCCTCCGCTGCGCGCGATGGTCGAGACCATGCGGGCGGGCGAGCACCCTCACAGTCTGCGCGCCCGCGCAGCAGTCACCGGCTGGGAACCGGCCATCGGCGACTTCCCGGCCGAACTCGAGCTCGCGCTCACGTTGGAAGACGAATGCCGTACCCAAGGAGCGATCGGGCTGCTTCCACGCGTCCTGACGTACTTGGGGAGAGCACAGTTCTACTGCGGCCGTTTCCGCGACGCGCACGCCACGTGCCGCGAGGGCCTGCGGCTCGCCACCGAGACCGCGCAGGACAATTACCGTGCACAGCACACCGCGATCCTCACGCAACTCGCCGCGGCCGAGGGTGACGGCGAGGCGTGCCGGGACTACGCCGCCCAGGTTCTCGGATATGGGTCGACCGTCGCCGAAGGTTGGGTCCTTTCGGCGCTCGGCCTGCTGAATCTCGGCCGGGCACGGTACGACGACGCGCTCGCCCGGCTGGGACAGCTGAATGCCGGCACACGGCGGCACCTGAGAACGGCGACCTACTCCGTGCCGAACCTGATCGAAGCCGCGGTCCGGATGGACCGAGGCAATGAGGTGCGCGACGCGGCCGCACGCTATGCCGAATGGGCAGAGGTGACAGGCCAGCCGTGGGCGCGGGCCACCGCGCTCCGGTGCAGAGCTCTTCTCGCCTCCGACGACGCCGTCGACGACCTGTACGCCGAAGCGGTCCGCCTGCACCAGGCCGGGGGAGTGCCGCTGGAGCGTGGCCGCACGCACCTACTCTACGGCGAATGGCTGCGCCGGACGCGCCAGAAGAACAGAGCCCAGGAGCACCTGCGCACCGCGTCAACGCTACTTTCCACAATCGGAGCCCGGCCGTGGGCCGAACGCGCTCAGGCCGAGCTTCGCGCGACCGGCGGGCAGGGCGTTATTCTCGAGCATGCGGAATCCCGGCTCGCGGAGCTGACCGCGCAGGAGCTTCAAGTCGCCACGCTCGCGGCCCAAGGCTTGACGAACCGGCAGGTCGGCGCCCGGCTCTTCCTCAGCCATCGAACAATCGGCTACCACCTCTACAAGATCTTCCCGAAGCTCGGCATCAGCACGCGCACCGAACTGGCCGCGCTGATCCAGAAGGATCGAGACGACCGCTCGACGGACTGATTCCCGACCATCCAATATCCGCGACACAACTGTCGAGGCGCACCATATCCGCGGGGCAACCAGCAGTCGGCTGATGCCCCGGACGAGCTTGTCACTTCAAGGGCGCTTCGAAGATTCGGGCAGCTGGCTCTCCAGTGCTCAACGTGAGTGCCGCGTAGGACGTCCAGCGTGGATGTCCTCGTGACAGCGGCGGCAGACGACCAGGGTCGTCCACACCCCGAACGTCACGCACCTGCGTTACACCGTCAACGGTCGCTCCGCACTCGTGCTCGACGACCGCGGAAGCAGCACCGGCGAGCCGATGCCTGCAGGCCGGGACGAGGTGTAACCGCGTCGGCGCGACGCTGGGAAACGACCACTCCCGCCTCGGAAGGGATCTTCAAACGTCCTCACTTCAGCCAGATCACACACACTCGTGAACACCCCGGCGTGCCAAGCAGGAGGGCGATCCCCCGCACATCTGCCAGCAGACCACCATCATCCTGCACCCCGACGGCTTCGGCACAAAGGACAATTCCGCCAGGACACGCACTACCTGACTCCTACCTGGCACGACGCATACAAGCCCATCCGGCCAACGGAAGGCATCAACGGACGCCTCAAGGGCCACCACATCGACCTCGGCAACCCCCAAGAACCGGCTCGCCCACGGTTCTGTGCCAGTAAAGGTTGAGCGTTGTCACCCAAGGTTGAAGGCTGCTACCTGGCGCCGGCAGCCAATGCCAATGCCAACGGCGATCTGTTAGCGCAGGTCGAGCCGCATCAGGACCCGGGGATGACCGGCCAGCACCGAGGTGGTGTCGGCAGCGTGGGCGAACCCGGCGCGCTCGAAGTTCTTCCGGATCCCGGCGTACGCCATCGTCATGTCGACCCTGGCGTCGCCGTTGTCGAGGGGGTATGCCTCGATCGCCGGTGCGCCGTGGGCGCGGGCGAACTCGACCGCGCCCACGATGAGGGCATGTGAGATCCCCCTCCTCCGGTGACCGGGGCGTACGCGGATGCACCACAGCGACCAGACCGGTAGGTCGTCGACGTGCGGGATCTTACGGTTGTGTGCGAAGGAGGTATCCGAGCGTGGTGCCACAGCGGCCCAACCGACCGGCTCGTCGCCGTCGTAGGCGAGCACCCCCGGAGGGGGATCGGTTAGGCACAGCTCGGCGACGTACTCGCCGCGGGCCGGCCCGCGAAGCTCGTTGTTGAGCTTGGACGGGATCCGGTAGCTCAGGCACCAGCAGACGTTGGCCCCGGGTGACTTCGGGCCGAGCAGGGCACGGACATCCTCGAAGACCGAAGCCGGGCGAACTTCGATGGTCATGGCACCACGATGTCACGGCGTACGTGGCGACGCTGCTCAACCATCGGTGGCACGGACTCGCATCCGCCAGGGTTCAATGACACGCGCCCAGCCTTCGGTGACACGGGACGTGCATCGAGTAGGAGGGTGAGGTCGCCTCACCCTCCTCTCACACCACCGGACATGCGGGCCCGCATCCGGCGGTTCGTCAAGCCGTGGTTCTGAGCCTGCGCCAGGCATTCTGGAGTCCAAGCAGGCCAAGGTCCCAGAAGATATTGGGCAGCGCCCGTTTCAGCGGGCGGCTGGCGTTAGGCGCCGAGGCCAGGGTGCTGGGCCATGGCGGGATCCGGCCGGTGGCGCAGGCAGCCGGGGTTCGAGAGGCGACGGTGTCACTGGGGTATCCGAGCTGGAATCCGGCGAGGCTCCGCTGAGCCGGGCTCGCCGTGCCGGTGGGCCGTAAACGTCTGGTCGATCTGGATCTGGGGTTACGGCCCGCGCTGCTGGCGCTGGTCGAGCCGGACGAGCGCGGGGATCCGATGTCGCCGTTGCGGTGGACGACCATGTCGACCCGCAATCTCGCGGCCGAGCTGACCCGCCAGGGGCACCGGGTGTCGGCGGACACTGCGGTAGACCCTGGCGAGATGGGCTACCACCGTCCTGGGACTCAGGAAGAGCTGGTCCGCGATCTCGCGGGAACGCTTCTCCCCGGCCGCGAGCTCCACGATCTCCCGCTCCCGTTCGGTGAGCGAGTCCAGCCGTCGTGGCTGGGAGACGGCCACACCTGGCTGGGCGCGGGCCGCCACCATCTCGCCCCGCACGCGTGCCGCCTCCTCGCGCACCTGGACCGCGCCGCAGCTCCTGGCCACGGATACAGCAGAGTTCAGCCAGCTCAGCGCCACCTCGTGGCCAATGGCCGCCGCGCCGAGCGGGCTCCCGACGCCAGTGTCCAGGCGTGCTGGACCGGCATGCCGGCCCGCCGGAAGCCGTCCGCCGCCTCCTCGAACAGCTTCACCGCCATGTCGTGTTCGCCGTCGGTCTGGTGGAGCACGGCTCTGGCCGCCACGCACTTGCCCGCTGGACCGACAGGCCCACCTTGGCCGCGGCCCGCCTCCGCGTCGTCGGCGGAACGGTCGGCGATGTCGCGCTCTCCGCACCGCAGTGCCGCCATGGCGAACAGGGCCAGCAGTTCCGCACTGAACTGCGGCTGGGCCTGGCGAAGTTCGCAGGCGTGTAGCCGATGACCTGCTGGTGCTGTGGGCGACCGGTGTCGAGTCCGAGCTGCCCTTCGTCGCTCGGCACCTGCTGCTGCCGGCCCGGGGGCGGCGCTGTCGGATGACGAGGCGGCCGAGGTGGCTGGCCCCGAGTTGCCAGCGCTACCTGACGAGCGGTTGAGCCTCCTGCTCCGCGGCTTTGAGCATGCGGTTCTCCTTGATGAGGAAGTAGATCAGCAGTCCGCTCATGATGAAGTGGCCGCCGGCGGTGTACAGGCCGGGGAAGTAGCCGCCCTTGAGGATCGGGAAGACGAAGTGGGCGATGCCGTTGAGCAGGCCGGCGCCCAGGGCGTACCACCAGAGGAAGAAGTTGGCCGCCCGGATCCGGTAGAGCGCGGCCGCACCGGCGAAGAAGTAGAGCGCGCCGAAGCCGAAGACGAAGACGAGCAGGAATTCGTTCTCCGGCCAGTCGCGTGGTGAGTCGAAGAGTTCGACGATCTCGTGGGGGAAGCCGCCGGTGTACTCCTCGGCCATGTGGATGAGCTGGAAGCCCACCGCGCACAGGTAGACGGCGATCACCTTTCTGGACTTCACTGGGCGGGCATAGCTGAAGGCCATCCAGCCGCTCCAGGCGAGCACGCTGGCCACCACGAGGACGACGGCACCCTGAAGTGGGAGGATGAGCAGCGCCCAGGCGCAGAAGGCGGCGGCCAGGACCGCCATGATGGCTGCTGAGTAGGGTTCTGGCCGTTTGACGAGTGTCATGCCCCAGATCCTAGGAAGATCGCGATGACCGCCGCTTCTGTCACGTGACTGATATGCGTTCGGCCGGACCAGTCATGTGACGGAGGCGATTCACCATGCGCCCGGGTAGCGTCGGCGTCATGCAGCTGATCAATGACCACCTGGCCGTCAAGGCGCGGCTGCTGCCGCCGGCCGGCGACGGTTTCCTCCTGCTGGCCGGAGAGGTCGGCGCGCTGGCGCGGCCCCTTTCCCACTGCTCCCGTCCGGCTGGCCGCCCGGCTCAAGGCACTGGCCGCGGGTATTGAGGCGCGTGAGGTAAACGTGTTCCGCGCCATCCTGCGCCCGCCAGGCGAAGGTGAGGAGGTGCTGGCCGGCCGGGGCATCCACCCCGCGCGCTACGACGTCGTCGTGCTGATCCGCACCGCGACCGTGGACGCCGCGCTGGCGCTGCGCGAGGGCGCCGCTTACAAGGAGCTTGCCGAGATGCTGGGCGCCGCAGCCCGCCGTACCCACGAGATCGTCGCCGCCAACGCGGCCCGGCTCGGCGACGTGGACCACAGCCAGGAGCATGCCTTTCTGTTCAACTACTTCTACGCCGACGACCGCGAGACGCTGCTGAAGGTGTGGGAGTACACCGCCGGGTGGTTCCAGGTCAAGACCTCGCTGCCCAACTCCGCCCTAATGCAGCCGCTCGAGGGCGAGCCCGCCGACTACGGCATCATCAACCACGCGAGCTGGCCGAGCTTGCGGACCTTCCTGCCCAGCCTGATCTTCCGGCCGACCTTCCGCAGTTTCGTGCTGGCCAACTTCAAGGCTAACGGCATCGCCGCGCAGCCGATCATCTACCGCGGGTGTGACCCGCCCGGCACGCTCAGATCTCCAGTGTCGGCCTGGCCGACTCGGCGCGCGAGGTGACACCCAGCTTCGGGAATGCCTTGTATACAGGTGGGACAGGCCCCAGTGCCACGATAAGCCGATGAACGCCTGCGGTCCCGGCTCGCTGTTGCGCGCCGAACCACCCGGAGATCTTTGGATCTGGCGTCAGCCCATCCTCTCGGATTGATGAAATTCGTCGTAGGACTACTGGTGTGACTTCATGGCCCTGCGGTTTTCCGCTCCGTGGCCAGGCCCGGCAGGATTGGGGCCGGGCGAGCCAGCGCCAGGAAGCCCAGCCCGGCCAGCGCCACGGTCAGCGCTATGGCCAGGCGTGTTCCGCCGGCACCGTACCCGGACAGTGCCCACGCCGTGGTGGCCAGCGCCGGTCCGAGCGCGATGCCGATCTGGCGTGCCATGCTGGTGGAGGCGCCGGTGGTGCCGAGCAGGTGGCGTGGCGACATCGCCATGGCCATGGTCTGCACGGGACCGGCGAACAGCCCAGTTCCCGTCCCCACGACGACGAGCCGCCAGACCAGCTCCATCCCTTTCCAGTCCTGTCCCAAGGGAACCAGCGTGCCGAGCCCCGCGATGAGCACGAGGGCGCCCGCGAGCGCGACGATCCTGGCGTTCCACCGATCGGCGAGCACGCCCGCGATCAGTCCGGTCACCATCGTCGTCAGGGGAAAGGCCAGCATGGGTCAGGCCAATCTCAGCGGGCGGCACGCGAAGCGCGTGCAGATGGAAAGGCAGCAGAAAGAGCAGCCCCAGCGCGGCGGCCGACTGCATCAGCAACGCCACGTGCGGCGCCCTCACCCCGGGAGCCCGCAACAGTTCCCGAACCCTGCCGCTGCCCGGCCACCGCCACCACATCAGGACGAACGGCACGGCCACCACGGTCAGTGACAACCATGCCGGGCCGCCCCGCGCGGTGAACGTCAGCGCCAGCATCACCACCACTGTGGCCACGCTGAGCAGCGCTGTCTCGACCAACCAGGCCCGATCGGGCAGGCGCAGCGACCCGCCGGAAGGAAGCTGGGCCAATCCCACTCCGATCACGATCAGGCTGATCGGGACGTTCACAAGGAAGATCCATTGCCAGGCGAGGTACTCGACGATGAAACCGCCGAGGACCGGTCCGCTCATTCCACCAAGTGGGCCGAGCGTCATGATGATGCCCATGGCCCGCCCGCGTGCCTCCGGTCGTACCGCGATGGTGGCAAGGACCGGCGACAACGCGAACAGCACTGCGCCGAACCCCCCTTGCAGCACCCGGGCGGCGATCAGCCACTCGATGCTCGGGGACAGGCCGGCCAGCGCACTCGCCGCAGCGAACCCGGCGACCGAGAACACCAGGGCGGCACGCCGGCCGACTTGGTCGAGCCAGCGTCCGCCGGGCAGCGACAGCGCAATCATCGGCAGGACGAACCCGAGGACCACCCACTGCGTCAGATCGGTATCGATGACGAAGGAACGCTCGATGGTCGGCAGCGCGACGTTGACTATGGTCGCGTCGAGCTGAGCCATGAAGACCGTGACCCCCGGTGGCGGCCACCAGCCACCATTGATTTCGCTGAGCCACTGCGTACACCGCTTTCAGACATTGATCGACGGCGTCAACATAAGTCACGACATGGGAAGCCGGAATCTGTCATATGACGAGGATCGTCGAGGCGAACCTCGGAGCGGGTTGAGACTCTTCAACGCGATCCTGCTCACGATGCGGCTTGTCGCGGCAGCTGTACGGACTGGCACCGATCGCCGGAACCTCGCGGAGGATCCAGATGCGGGCCATCGTCACCCTCTTACCGCGGCCGCAGAGTAGCGACAAGGTGGCGAGCCCGGCCAGGAACCGGTCCGCCCGCAAGGCGACCGCCAATCCGAACGCCCCGCGTAGCGCCACCGCTTGCGGCAGCGCGCCGCTGCGGCCATTCCAAGCGTCGCGTAGAAGGAGGTCGATGGCTGCCAGCTCGCGCCCGTGCAACATGCCTGATGGGCGCCGGGGGTTGGGGCACGTCCATTGTCAGCCTCCTTGCGGCCTTGCCTTCGCTCGGGTTTCCGGCTGGGCCAGATTCATTCGACCTTGGGGTCGTATGGTCTGCAAGGGCTGAGGCGGGATCGGGCGTCGTAGATCCTTACTGCGCGGCCGTGCTGAGGTATGGGCTCACCGCGTCTCCGTGCTGCGGCGAGCGGGTCAGGGCGAGCCCCGCCCAGATCCGGAAGACGATGGCGAGCAGCAGGGACGGCATGAACGCCGCCCCGGCAACGCCGGACAGCGGCGTGTCAGGGGCGAACAAGGTCAGGAGCGTGGCCACTCCGGCTATCAGGCCGAGCCAGCCCAGCAGGACGGGCATGGCTCTGCGCGCGGCGATCGCCCAGCCCGCGCACAACATCGACAGGCCCATGAACAGAGATCCCGCTCCACCGGCCGCCTGCTGGCCGACGATCATAAAGGCCGTCCATGCGCTCTCGGCGGACTCCTGGTCCCGCGCTGCCGCCTGCAGGAATGCGGGCACGCCATACCAGTGGCCCATCGGGACGAGCACGTGCGCGGTGATACCGATCATGCCGAACCAGAGCGTGGCGGTGGCCAGCGTCGGAGTCGCGGTCCGCAGCCGACCGGCCAGACCGGCGATGAGGACGACGAAGAACACCAGGTTCAGGAACCCCGACAGGACCGCCCACCGCAGAATCGTGCCGGACTCCGCCAGAAACCTGAGCGCGGCGGTGGGATCGGCGAAGGTGCCGGCATTCCACCCGCTCACCGTCCACAGCATGCCTTCTACCAGCAGGCCCACGCCTGCGAGGACGCCGAACCACCCAGAAATCTTGGGATTTGGGAACATTTCATCCTCCCGGATTGGTGGAATCCCTCGTACGACGGGTTTCGCGGAGCCAATGTGCACATCCGCCTGAGCGTCGACCGATGCCGTCACCGTAGGTCAGGAAAGGGACAGCAGAAATCTGTCACGTGACTGGGATCGTGCAGGCGCCGCGTTTCGGTCGGCTGTGGTGACGTCGCAGGACATCGCTAGTCGCCTGACTGTTGCGGGTGGGCGGGTGGCTGCCTAGCGTCCATGTCATGGACGGTCAGCAAATGCCAGGCTATTCACTCGTCGAGCGGGATCGGCGATGGGGGAATCGCACGATCGGTGATAGGTGTAGCTGTGTGTCCTGAACGCGAAGGAGAGTTCGATGTAGGAGAGCGATCTGGAGCGATGCTGCTCGGATGATGAAGGTCGTGGCCCTTCGAAGTCGCCCTGCGGAGGGAGGCTTCAAACCGCCTCATGCTGCGTTGGCTGAAGACCGTCGTGGTGAGCGATGAGGAAAAGGCGTCCGTGATGGCGTCAGGTGGGGACCGGGA
>NZ_VCJS01000325.1 GCF_005893125.1 Nonomuraea basaltis
GGGTGGGAGGGGCCGCTCAAGCTCTGGACGTACCAGGACCCGCTGAACTCCACCATCCTCGAGGCCGTCGGCAACCAGCTCCGCACGAACCTCGGCATCCAGGCGGTGACGACGCAGGCCCAGCCGGTCGACCAGCTCTACCCCAACATGGCGGCCAAGAAGATCGACGGCCCGGTGCTGCTCTACATGGGCGCCGGCTACCCGCACCTGTACGCGCTGGCCGACCAGCTGTTCCGCAAGGGCTCCGGCACCAACGTGACCGGCTACGACAGCCCCGAGTTCGCGACCCTCATGAAGAAGGCCGCGAGCGCGGGCCAGGACGAGGCGATGGGCCTGACGCAGGAGGCGACCAAGGTCGCGCTCGACGGGCTGCCGCTCTCGCCGCTGTTCCAGCCCGTCGGCGGCCTGGCGTACTCGGCCAAGATCAGCGACGTCAAGCCGGAGTTCCTCGGCGGCGTGGTGCTCGCCTCGGTCAAGGTCGGCTGAGGCGGCCCCGTGGCAAGGTACGCCCTCCACCGGCTGCTCATGGCGGTGCCCGTGCTGCTGGGCACCACCTTCATCATCTACGTGGCGGTCTACGCCCTGCCCGGGGACCCGATCCAGGCGCTGGCCGGCCCCAACCGGGTGCTGTCGCCCTCGGTCGAGCAGGCGCTGCGCGAGCGGTTCCACCTCGGCGAGCCGCTGCTCGTGCAGTACGGCCTCTACCTCAAGGGCCTGCTCTCCGGCGACCTGGGAACGAGCTTCACCGGCCGGCCCGTTTCGGAGGTCATCGGGGCGAGCTGGCCGGTGACGTTCCAGCTCGGCCTGACCGCCTGGCTGTTCATGGCGATCGCGGGCGTGCTGCTCGGCACGGTGGCCGGCCTGCGGCGCGGCCGCCTGGCCGACGCCGCCGTGCTCGGCGGCACCACGGTCGTCATGGGCGTGCCGTTCTTCGTGGTCGCCTACGTCGCGCAGATCGTGCTGGGCGTCGACCTCGGCTGGCTGCCGGTGTCGGGCACCGAGGCCGGGTGGCCGCTGGCGTACGTCATGCCCGGCCTGGTCCTCGCCCTGTACGGCCTGCCGCAGGTGGTGCGGCTGACCCGCACCAGCGTGCTGGACAACCTGGGCGCCGGCCACGTCGACACGGCGACCGCCAAGGGCCTGCCCAGGCGGGCCGTCGTGACCCGGCACGTCGTCCGCAACTCGCTGATCCCGGTGGTGTCGCTGCTCGGCGTGAGCCTCGGCTACCTGCTCAGCGGCACCGTCCTCATCGAAGGGATCTTCAACCTGCCCGGCCTCGGCTACCAGATCTTCACGGCCATCCCGCAGCACGACGGGCCGGTCGTCGTGGGCGTGGGAACCCTGCTCGTGCTCGTCTTCCTGCTGGTGAACCTCTTGGTGGATCTGCTCTATGGCATCCTCGACCCTCGCATCCGCCTCGGCTGAGCCCCGGCCCCGGCCGCGTCTCCGGGGAGAGCTGCGCCGCCGTCCTGCCTTCGCCGCGTCCGGCGCGGTCGCGCTGCTCGTCTGCGTGATGGCCGCCTTCCCGCAGCTGTTCGCGGGCTGGTTCGGCGGCGGCGACCCGCGCAGCTGCGACCTGGTGAACAGCGGCCTGCCGCCCGCGCCCGGACACCCGTTCGGGTTCGACATCCAGGGCTGCGACCTCTACACCAACGTCGTGTACGGCGCTCGCTCCTCCGTCCTCATCGCGGTCCTCGTCACCGCGGGCATGATCCTCATCGCGGTCGTCCTCGGCAGCCTGGCCGGCTACTTCAGGGGCTGGGTGGACGCGCTGATCAGCCGGATCATGGACGTGTTCTTCGGGTTCCCCGCGCTCGTCGGGATGATCGTCATCCTCCAGGCGGCGAGTGCACACAACGAGCTGACCGTCTCGGCCGTGCTCATCCTCTTCGGCTGGCCGGTCCTGGCCCGCGTCATGCGCGGCTCCGTGCTGGAGACCGCGACCAGCGAGTACGTGGCCGCCGCCCGCGGCGTCGGCGCCGGCACCGCCAGGATCCTGCTGCGCCACGTGCTGCCCAACTCCTTCGGCCCGGTCGCCGTCCTCGCAGGGCTGAACGTGGGCGGCGTGATCGCCTCGGAGTCGGCGCTGACGTTCCTCGGCGTGGGGCTGCAGACCCCGGCGATCTCGTGGGGCGTGCAGCTCAACACCGCCCAGCAGTACTTCTCCACCGCCCCGCACCTACTGCTCTTCCCGTCGATCTTCCTGACCGTGACCGTGCTCAGCTTCGTGCTGCTCGGCGACGCGCTGCGCGACGCCTTCGATCCCCGACTGCGTTAGGAGGTGTCCCATGAGCTTGCTGGAATCACTGCCCGGCTTCGACGCGTCCGCGCCGCTGCTCGCCGTCTCCGGCCTGCGCGTGAGCTTCGGCCAGACCACCGTGGTCAACGGCGTCGACTACACCGTGGACGGCCGACAGACCCTCGCCGTGCTCGGCGAGTCGGGCAGCGGCAAGAGCGTGACCGCCCGCGCCGTCATGGGGCTGGTCCGCCCTGCCGCGGGCTCCGCGCGCCTGCGCGGCGTCGACCTGCTCACGCTGCCCGAGGAGGCCAGGCGGCGGCTGCGCGCCACCACGATCGCCATGGTCTTCCAGGACGCGCTGTCGGCGCTCAACCCGGTGCTCAGTGTCGGCTACCAGATCGCCGAGCTGTTCCGCGCCCACCGCGGGCTGTCCCGCAAGCAGGCACACCAGCGGGCCGTCGAGGTGCTCGACCTCGTCCGCATCCCGTCCGCCGCCCGCCGCGCGCGCGACTACCCGCACCAGTTCTCCGGCGGCATGCGCCAGCGCGTCGGCATCGGGCTGGCCATCGCGCTGAACCCGCAGGTGATCATCGCCGACGAGCCGACGACCGCGCTCGACGTGACCGTCCAGGCGCAGATCATGCGGCTGCTCGGCGAGATCCAGCGCGAGCACGGCACCGCCCTGGTGCTCATCACCCACGACATGGGCGTCGTCGCGGACATCGCCGACCGGGTCGCCGTCATGTACGCGGGGCGGGTGGTGGAGCAGGGGAGTGCGGCCGAGGTGTACGCCAGGCCCGCGCACCCGTACACCGAGGCGCTGCTGGGCGCGATCCCCCGGCCGCGGCTTCGCGGCCGGCGGCTGGCGGTCATCCCGGGGGCGCCGCCCGACCTGGCCGCGCCGGACCCCGGCTGCCGGTTCCTGCCCCGCTGCGGGTACGGCACCGCCGCCTGCGCCGAGGCGCCCCCGGCACACCAGATCGAACCGGGCAGGCTGACCGCCTGCCACGAGTGGGAGCGGGTGACGTCGCAGTGAATGAGCCCGTGACGGAGACGGTGCTGGAGGTGCGCGACCTGGTCAGGCACTTCCCGGTCAGGCAAGGCGTCCTGCGGCGTACCGTGGGCGTGCTCAAGGCGGTCGACGGGGTGGACCTCGTGCTGCGCAAGGGGGAGACGCTCGGCATCGTCGGCGAGTCGGGATGCGGCAAGTCCACCCTGGCCAGGCTCCTCACCGCGCACGACCGGCCCACGTCGGGCGAGGTCACCGTGCTCGGCAGGTCCCTGCACGACCTCGGCGGCAGGGAGCTGCGCCGGGCCAGGCGGCACATCCAGCTGATCTTCCAGGACCCGTACACGTCGCTCGATCCGCGCATGACCGTCGCCGACACCGTACGGGAGCCGTACGACGTCAATCCGGAGCTCGCGCCGCGCGGCGAGCGCGACCGGCTCGTGCGCGAGCTGCTGGAGGCGGTCGGGCTCAACCCCGACCACGGCGGCCGCTACCCGCACCAGCTGTCCGGCGGGCAACGGCAGCGGGTCGGCATCGCCCGCGCCCTCGCGCTGCGGCCGGAGGTCCTGGTGTGCGACGAGCCCGTGTCGGCGCTCGACGTGTCGGTGCAGGCGCAGATCGTGAACCTGCTGGAGGAACTTCGGGAGGAGTTCTCGCTCGCGTACGTCTTCATCGCCCATGACCTGAGCGTCGTCCAGCATCTCGCCGACCGGGTGGCCGTCATGTACCTGGGCAAGGTGGTCGAGATCGGCTCCGAGGCCGAGGTGTACGGGGCCGCGGCGCACCCGTACACGCAGGCCCTTCTGTCGGCGGCGCCCGTTCCCGACCCGGCGCTGCGCGGGACCCGCCAGGAGATCGTTCTCGAAGGCGAGCCGCCCAGCCCGGTCGACCCGCCGTCCGGCTGCTCGTTCCACCCGCGCTGCGGCAAGGCCGTGGACGCCTGCTCCCTGACGGCGCCCGCGCTCGAACCGGTCGCCGGTCCTGGACACCTGGCGGCCTGCCACCTGGCCGACAGACCCGCCCGCGCACCCGTCCTCCGCGCACGATAGAAGAGAGGGCATGCCGTTCGATCCGTACCTCGCCAAGAAGCTGGAGCCGATCCGGGACCTGTCCCGAGAGGCCCTCGCCTCGGACCCGGTAGCCCAGCAGCGAATGATCGACTACGTGCGGGATCCGGCGGAGTGGACGATTCCGCAGGTCATCGTCGAGAACCTGCGGATCGAAGGCCGGCACGGCCCCATCCCCATCCGTACCTACAGGCCGCCGGGCACACCCGCGACCGCCCTGCTGTGGGCGCACGGCGGCGGGTTCTCGTTCGGCGACCTGGAGATGCCCGAGGCCCACGTCGTGAGCGCCGAACTGGCCGCGCGGGCCGGCGCCTTCGTCGCCTCGGTCGACTACCGGCTGGCTCAGAACGGCGTGCGCTACCCCGTACCGCTGGACGACGTCGACGCGGCATGGCGCTGGCTCACCACGGATGCCATGCCCCATCACCCCGCCGCGATCGGCGGGGCCAGCGCGGGAGCGGCGCTCGCGCTGGCGGCGGCGCTGCGCGAGCGGGACCGCGGCCGCCCGGCCGCCCGCCTCCTGCTCCTGGCCTATCCGTTCGCGCACTACCCGAACCCGGCCCTCGACGACGCGGCGGCAGCCGAGATGAGCGCGCTTCCCCCGTTCATGCGCTTCCCGGCCGAGGCGGTCGAGGGCATGGTCAGGAACTACGTGGGCAGGATCAGCGACCTCCCGCCGTACGCGCTGCCGGGCGCGGCGCGGCTCGACGCGCTGCCCGCCACGCACATCCTGCTGTCGGAGTACGACGACCTGCGGGCCTCCGGCGAGCTGCTCGAACGCCAGTTGCGCGCGGCGGGCGTCCCGGTGAGCACCTACCTGGCGAAGGGAATGCCGCACGGGCACCTGAACCGCACCCCGTCCCTCGGCGAGGTCGACGCTTCGCTCGGCTACTTCGCCGCCGCCCTCCGCGCCCTGGGCGGCACGACGGGCACGTCACCGGAGTGACGTGCCCGCGCCGGATCACTTCAGCCCGTACGCCCGGTGGACGGTCTGCTCGACGGTGTTGCCCTCGGCGTCGGTGGCCTGGACCCGGAGGCCCACGGCTCCCGTCGTCTGGGCCAGCGGCGGCGGAGTGATGGTCGCCCGCCCCGAGACGGAGGCGCCGACCGGCGTCCAACGGGCGCCGTCGTCGAAGGTGACCCACAGCCTGAGCCGGGTGACCTTCGCGTCCGGCCGCTCGTAGGAGCCGTGGTAGCCGGTGACGGTGATGCGGTGCGCCGTGCCCGCACTGACCCGGTTGTCCAGGTCGAGGGGCAGCTCGTAGCGGAGGTTGAGCCGCCTGACCGGCTCGCACGGCGTCAGCTTGCCCAGCGCGAACCAGGCGACGCACAGGCCTTGATCCGTGCCCGTCATGCCGCCGGTCGGCCGCCCGGAGCGGAACGTCCACGCGGTATCGACGTCGCGCGCGTACAGCTGGAGCGGATGCGGGCTGTGGAACTTGTCGGTCAGCCGATACGCGGCCTCCTCCCGCGGCAGTGTGAACGTCGGCATGGTCACCGCGAAGATCCCGAGCACCACCTTCGCCTCTACCAGCGGGATCTCCTGGCCGTCGCGGTAGAGGCGCAGCTCGTCCCGGCCGCCGTGCTTGGCGCTCTGGAAGTTGGCGTTGTAGGTGAACGCCTCCTGGTGGTTCGGGGCCTGCCCCATGACCGGGACGCTCGCCAGGAAGAGGTCCTCCGCCCGGCACGGGAAGCATTGCACGGCGCCCACGTCGTACGCAGCCTTGGAGACGACGGCGTTGCCGGGCACGCGCGGCTGGATGCCCCACGGCTCGGTCCGCGACCCCGCCGTGGGGAAGACGTCCACGGCGGAGGCCGTCAGCGCCGACCTGCTGTAGTAGTCGGTGCCCTCGTCGTAGGCGGTGGTGACCTGGCGGGTCCACACGATGTCGGGCGCGACGGGGCCGACGTACTCGGTCATCGTCGTCCGCGCGGGCCGGTCATGGGACATGGACGCGGTGCCCGCGAACCAGCCGGTGGGGGTGCGGATCGAGGCCGACGCGAGCAGGCCCACGGAGGCGGGCCGGTCGGAGTGGAAGCGGTCCTCGATCCGCTGCAGGTCGCGGTCCCCGAGGGTGTAGCTGAGATCGGCGGGGACGCGGCCGCGCTCGGTGAGCATCAGCGAGTACAGGTACGGCGTGGTCGGGGTGCCCTCGGCCGTGACGGTCACCGGCCTGCGCTGGGCCAGGGCGGCCAGCGCCCGCCCCTGCTCGGCGGGCAGGCTCATGGTGGGGATGGGGTACGCGGGCCAGCTGGCCGCCGGGTCGAGGAAGGCCCGGCCCGCGGCCCCGTACCCGAGGACCGCCACGGCGCCCGCCTGAGCGGCGGCCGTCACCCGGTCCAGCGCGTTGCCCGAGCACGTCGTGGCCGGGCAGAGATCCGCCAGGTCGAGCAGGACGAGCTTGCCGCGCACGTCGAGCCCGGTGAAGTCGGCGCCCTTGCCGGCGGGGACGGCCTGGAGCCTGCTGCGGCCGTCGAGCTTGCGGACCCACGGCTCGATGTCGAGGTAGCGGGGGTCGAGCTCGGGGCCACCGGGCGCCTTCATGGTGATGGCGGGAGCACCGAGCTGGAAGCGGCCGCCGAGGGTGAAGGAGCCCTGCGTGACCTTCCTGGTGGGCAGCATCAGGTAGTCGTCCACGCCGTAGGCCGGGTAGAGGGATCGCGCGTCGGCGTAGGTGCGGCCGTTGGCGGCGGTGCGCCGGAAGGCGTACTGGGAGGCGTAGATCTCGGCCGGGCGGGGCGTGCGCACGGAGACCTTGCGGGCCTTGCGCAGGTCGAGCGTGACCGTGGTGTCGCCGGTGATCTGGATCTGCGGGTCGGTGGGCAGGGACTGGACCCATTCGCCGTCCGCGTCGCGCCAGCCCACCGCGCTGAGCACGCTGTAGGTGCCGGGATAGACCGTGGCCTCGGACTCGGCGCCCGGTGCGGGATAGGAGAAGGACTCCAGGTCGTCGCGGTCGTCCGTGCGCATCAGCAGCCACGGGATCGGCGTCGGGTTGCTCGCCTTGTCCGGCAGCACCAGCCGGGTGCGCACGGTGACCTTCCGCGGTTCGACGAACGCCCCCACCGGGGTGCTCACGTGGACCTCGCCGCTCGCGTCCGACGCGTGGACGAAGCCCTCGTACCAGGTGTCCGGGCCGGCGGGGTCGAACGTCACCGCGACCGGCGCGCTGCCGTGCGCGGGGACCGTGACGGTGTCCTTGCCGAGGGTGAGTGTGCGCTCCGGCGGGGGGCCGCCGCGGTGCGCGGAGACACCGCTGGTCAGGGTGAGGGTGACGGGCTGGTCGCCGTCGTTGGTGTAGGTCAGCGTCTTGGTGACCGGGCCGCTCTGGGGTGAGGGCAGGAAGCCGAAGTCGACGGCGCCGTCGGCGCGTACCGGCTGGGTGATGGCGCGGGCCACGTCGACGCGGCCGGCGCCCTGCTCGTACGCCCCCGCGCCGGTGCGCCGGGCGGTGCTCGTCAGGGCGGCCTTGAGCTGGGCGTTCGTCCAGCCGGAGTGCTGTCCGGCGAGCAACGCGGCAGCGCCCGCGACGTGCGGGGCAGCCATCGACGTGCCCGAGGCGCTGGTGTGGGTGTCGTCGGCGGGCGTGCCCATGGAGGTGCCCTGCGCGCGGGCGGCGGTGATGTCCACGCCCGGCGCCGCGATGTCCGGCTTGAGGCTGTAGTCGATCGCGGTGGGGCCCCTGCTGGAGAAGTCCGCGGTCTTGTCGGAGCCGTCCACCGCGGCGACCGTCAGCGCCGCCGGGGACGTGCCGGGCGAGCCGATCCTCCGGCTTTGCCCGTCGTTGCCCGCGGCGACCACGAACAGTGCCCCCGACTGCGCGGAGAGCTCGGCCAGGGCCTGGTCGAGCGGGTTGTCCGGGCCGGGGCAGCAGCCCCCGAGGCTCATGTTGATCACCCGGGCCTGCTGGGCGACCGCCCACTGCATGCCGGAGATGACGTCCGACTCGTGGCCGCTGCCGTAGTCGTTGAGCACCTTTCCCACCAGGAGCGACGCCTTGGGCGCCACCCCGTCGTACCGGTCGCCGTCCCCCGCGATGATGGAGGCGACGTGTGTGCCGTGCCCGTGCCCGTCCCGGGCGCTCGCCGCCGAGCTGAAGTTGGCCGTCGCCGCGATCCGGCCGGCCACGTCGAGGTGCTCGGCGTCGATGCCGGTGTCGAGCACCGCCACCTTGACGCCCTCGCCGGTCAGCCCGGCCGCCCAGGCCGCCGGGGCGCCGATCTGCTCGACGCTCTCGTCGAGCACGGCCCGCACCTTGCGGTCGAGCCAGACTTTGGTCTTCGCGGATCTGGCCACGTCGAGCGAGGGCAGGAACCGGGCGGCGTCCTTCTTGTCCACCTTCACGGCCGCCGCGTCGATGCTGGCCAGGTCGCGCGCCGCGGCGATCCGCCGGCCCGCGGCGTGCTGGACGATCACGGGCAGGGTCGCGCTCTCCGCGTCGGTGTACCCGTTGCCCGCGAGGTAGGCGACGTCGAACAGTCCCCGGTCCAGGCGGCCCGCGGACAGCAGGTCCATCACGTCGGCGGGGAAGACGTAGTAGGAGTCGCGGTCGCGTACGGACATGAAGAACACCGGCGCGCCGTCGGGCCGTGCGGCCGGCTCGACCTGGGCCTGCGGGCTCCCGTCCGGCGCGGTGCCGTACGTCACCACGTCTCCCGTGATCAACGTGATCTTCTGAGGGCCCTGTTGAGCCGTGCCGCCGATTGCGGGAGCCAGGGGTGGAGCCGATGCGGAGAGGGGTGGAGCGGGGACGGCCATTCCGGTGGAAAGAAGCACGCCCAGCGCGACAAGCGACCGGCGGATCATGGTCCTCCTCGTGAAGATCACTCCGGGGAACCATGACAGATTCCAGTAAAGTCGCGAAAGACAGAATCGCGTCCTCTTTCCGTCATATGCGGAAAGAGGACATGCTGATCTCGTGCTGGAGATCATCGGACTGTCGTCCGCCGAGGAGGCCCTGTACGAGGCCCTGGTGGAGCGCTCGGCGGCCACGCTCGCCGAGCTGGGGCACGAGGCCGCCACCGCCGCCCGGCTGGAGGAGCTCGGGCTGATCACCCGGCTGCCCGGGGATCCGCCCCGCTACGTGGCGGTCTCCCCGGAGCTGGGGCTTGACGTGCTGATCCATGCCCGCACCCGCGAGCTCACCGAGGCCCGGCATCGCATCGCCCGGCTCGCGGCCCGGCGCCACCGGCCCGTGCCCGAACCGGACGCCGCCGGCCTGGTGGAGGTGGTGCTGGGCAGAGAGGCGGTGAGCCGGTGGTTCGAACGGCTCCAGCAGGGCGCGCGGCGGCAGGTCCGGGTCTTCGACGCGCCGCCGTACGCCACCGTCGCGGACGGCAACACCGCCGAGCTCGAGCTGCTGCGGCGGGGCGTGGAGTACCGGGTGCTGTACGACAGGCGCGCCATGGAGGCGCCGGGCACTCTCGCGGCCATCACCCGCTACATCGCGGCCGGCGAGCAGGCCCGGGTCGGGGACGTCCCGGTGAAGCTCGTCCTGAGCGACCGGCCCATGGCGATCATGCCCTTGCGGCACGGGGAGCACGTCGTGGAATCCGCGCTGGTGGTGCACGACCCGACCCTGCTCGACGCGCTGTCAGTGCTGTTCGAGACGTCCTGGGAGCGCGCGGCGCCGCTGCACGTCAGGCACGGCCGCCTGGCCGAGGCGGCCGATGCCGCCGGTGCGGCCGGGGGCCGGCGCGACCTGCTGCCGCTGCTCGCCGCCGGGCTGACCGACGCGGCGATCGCCGCGCACCTCGGCTGGAGCGACCGGACCGTACGCCGCCACGTCCGCGACATGACGGCCCGGCTGGACGCACAGACCCGGTTCCAGGCCGGCTACCAGGCGGTCCTCCGCGGCTGGCTGGCCGAGGCGTGAGCAACCCCGGCGGGACGGAGCCCGGCGCGGACGATCCCGGCGAACCTGGATCCGGCGCGGGTGGCCTCGGGTCCGGTGCGGGCGATTTCGGCGAGCCTGGATCCGGCGCGGGCCGCCTCGGCGGGCTCGGGTCCGGCATGAGCGGGCTCGGCACCATCGGGCTCCACCCGGACGAGGAGGCCCTGTATGAGGTGCTGCTGGACCGATCGCCGACCACCCTCGGCCGGCTCGCAGCGGCCTGGGTGCGCCCGGACCTCGTCCCCCTGCTCGCGTCGCTGGAGGACAAGGGACTCCTCAGCGCCACGCCCGGCCCGCCGGTCCGCTACGCCGCCGTCGCGCCGGAGATCGCGCTGGACGCCCTCCTGCTCGCCGCCGAGCGCAGGCTGCTCCAGGCCCGCGAACGCGCCCGCGAGCTCGAGGAGACCTTCCAGGAGCACGCGCGGAAGCGTACGCCGCCGGTCGTCGTCGAGGTCGTGACCGGCCGGCGGGCGGTCGAGCAGCGGCACGCCCAGATCCAGCGCGCGGCCCGGCGGCAGCTGCGCAGTCTGTCCAAACCGCCGTACTTCGACCGGCTGGGAAGCGTGGCCGCGCAACGGGAGCTGCTCGACCGCGGCGTCACCAGCCGAATGATCTACGAACGGGACTTCGTGACCCGCGCCGGCGCGCTGAGGCAGATCGAGGAGA
>NZ_VCJS01000326.1 GCF_005893125.1 Nonomuraea basaltis
GGGTCGGGGTGTGGGGCGGCCCGGTCGCTGGAATGGGAGGACCGGGCCGGCCGCGGCCGGCCCGGTCCGGCGATCAGTACTGGCGGGTGGACAGGACCTTCTTGGCCTCTTCCTGGGTGAACACGGTCTCCTCGGTCACCACGCGGGCCGGCACCTGCTCGCCCTTGACGACCTTCTTGGCCAGGTCCATCAGCTGCGGGCCGAGCAGCGGGGAGCACTCGACGATGTAGTTGATCTTTCCGTCGGCGAGCGCCTGCATGCCGTCCTTGACGGCGTCCACGGTGATGATCTTGATGTCCTTGCCCGGCACCTTGCCGGCGCCCTCGATCGCCTCGATCGCGCCCAGACCCATGTCGTCATTGTGCGCGTAGAGCACGTCGATGTCCGGGTTGGACTTCAGGAAGGCCTCCATGACCTCCTTGCCCTTGGCCCGGGTGAAGTCGCCGGTCTGCGAGGCGATGATCTTGAACTTCGACTCGGCCCCGATGGTCTCCTGGAACCCGGCCTTGCGGTCGTTGGCCGGCGCCGACCCCGTCGTGCCCTGCAGCTCGACGATGTTCACCGGGTCGGTGCTGTCCTTGTACTCCTCCACCAGCCACTTGCCGGCCTTGCGGCCCTCCTCCACGAAGTCGGAGCCGAGGAAGGTCTTGTAGAGGGAGGTGTCCTTGGAGTCCACGGCGCGGTCGGTCAGGATGACCGGGATCTTCGCGTTCTGCGCCTCCTTGAGCACCGTGTCCCAGCCGGACTCCACCACCGGCGAGAAGGCGATGACGTCCACCTTCTGCTGGATGTAGGAGCGAATGGCCTTGATCTGGTTCTCCTGCTTCTGCTGGGCGTCGGAGAACTTGAGCGTGATGCTCGCGTTCTTGGCCGCGTCCTGCACGGACTTGGTGTTCGCCGTCCGCCAGCCGCTCTCTGCCCCGACCTGGGAGAAGCCCATGGTGATCGTGCTGTCGCCGCCACCGGTGGTGTTGGCGGAGGTGTCACTGCCACCGCTGCCGCACGCCGCCACCGACATCGCGGTGAGCCCGGCGAGCACCAGCCCCGAGATCCTCTTGAACACGTGGGGGGTTCCCTTCTGATGTGAGCGCTAACAGCCCTGATCGGGCGCCAGCGCCTCCTGCCTACAAGTACGACCGCTATCTGTTTCCGGGCGCCCGGACCGTACTGGCCCGGAGCACGAAGCTCGGCGGCACCACGAGTCGCTCCCGCTCCTCGGGGCCCCCTTCGAGCTGCCGTACGAGCACCTCGATGCTGTGTCTTCCCACCGCGTCGAAGTCCTGCCTGATGGTCGTGAGCGGCGGCGAGAAGTACGCCGACTCGGGGATGTCGTCGAAGCCGACGACACTCACCTGATCGGGCACTCTCACCCCCTGCTCGGTGAACGCCCGCAGCACCCCGAGCGCCATCTGATCGTTGGCGACGAAGACCGCGGTGACGTTCTTCATGCTCGCCAGGCTGCGGCCCGCCTCGTATCCCGAGCGCGGGCTCCAGTCCCCGGTGAGCGGCTGCGGGGCCTCGCGGCCCGCCTGCTCCAGCGCGGCCCGCCACCCGGCCACGCGCCCCTCGGCCTCCAGCCAGTCGGAGGGGCCGCTGACGTGCCAGACCGTCTCGTGGCCCAGCGACAGCAGATGCTCGGTGGCGAGCCTGCCTCCCGCGACCTGGTCCACGCAGACCACCGACAACTCCCCCGCCTCGCCGCCCTCGACGGCGACGGCGGGGATGCCGAGTGGCACGTCGGCCATGGACTGGGCGGCCGAGCGCTGCGGCGCGACCACCACGACCCCGTCCACGCCCTGGTCGGCCAGGTAGTCGAGGGCGTCGCGGACGCCGCCCTTGTCGATGGACTTGAGGCTGACGATGCTGACGAAGTAGCCGGCCGACCTGGCCGCCTGCTCGATGCCGTACACCGTGCTGGCCGGGCCGTACAGCGTGGTGTCGAAGCTGACCACGCCGAGCGTCCTCGACCGTTTGGTGACCAGAGCGCGGGCGACGAGGTTGCGGCGGTAGCCGAGCTTGTCGATCGCCTCGAGCACCCGGGTGCGGGTCTCGCTTCGCACGTTCGGATGATCGTTGAGCACGCGGGAGACGGTTTGATGCGACACACCCGCCTCCTTGGCCACATCGGCCATGACAGGTAGGCGGCGCCTCAGGGTGGATCCCACTGCGTGCTCCTTTCCTGGCCTGGGCACGACTGTGAACGTTAACAACCGGTCTCGTCAAGAGTCGCCGGATTACGGTCGGGTTACACGAAGCGCCACTTGACGGGGTGCACGGGCAGTCCTTAACTTGTCGCGAATCCCTGTTGTTAACGCTCACTTGAATGTTAGCGCTAACAAGACTTGAGGAGCCCCCCACTCATGATGCGAATCGCCCTATCAGCCCTGCTCTTAGCGGGACTAGTGGTCGCGCCGCCGGCCGCCGCGCTGGCGGATCCCATCCCCGAAGGCGCCGTCGTCGACCAGTTCGACGGCACCACGCTCGGCGAGGACTGGACGGTGCTGTCGCCGGACAGCTCCCGCTGGTCGGTGTCCGGGAGCGCGCTCCACGTGGACACCCTGACCGGCGACACCCACCAGGGTACGAACAACGCCAGGAACCTCTTCCTCGTGGACGTCCCCGCCGGCGACTTCGAGGTGGTCACCAAGTTCAGCGCACCGGTCTCGCTCAATTACCAGAGCGCGGGTCTGCTGGCCTGGCAGGACTGGGACAACTACGTGCGAGCCGGGCTGGCCCACGTCGGGTTCGCCGGCGGGCCCGTGATCGAGACGGCCACCGAGGTCGGGGCCGCCTTCGCCTCGAACTTCGCGGCCCGGCCCGGCTCGACCGGTGAGATCGTCAAGCTGGCGCGGACCGGCGACGAGTTCGTCTCGTCCTACTGGGACGGCACCGCCTGGGCGGAGGCGTCCAGGATGACTGCCAAGATCAACGTCAGGCAGCTCGGACTGTTCGCGCTGTCGGCGCAGAACGGCACGTCCATGCGCGCGGACTTCGACTACATCGCGATCAAGGCGGCTGAGGGCGGCGCCGTGGTCCCGTCGGGGCCGTTCACGCTGCGGGCGGCGACGCTGCCGTACCTGTCGGCCGACGAGTACGGGACGATCCGGGCCTCGACGCGCCCGCCGATGACCAGCCTGGCCGTCACGGCGACGGCCGGCGGCGACGGGGTGACGTTGAAGGACCTGGCCACGGGCAAATACCTGCAGGCCACCGACCGGGTGCGGCTGAGCGGGACCGCGTCGGTCTTCCAGCTCAAGGACGCCGGCGGCGGCAAGGTCACGGTGTCCTCGGGCGGCCAGAACGTCTCGATCAGCGACGGGAAGCTGACCATGGGGACGGAGGCGGCGAAGTTCCGGGTCGAGGCCTACTCCTCGGGCAAACTCGCCGTCGACACCAAGGCCAAGGGCACCGCGGTCGCCCCCAACCTGTACGGGGTGTTCTACGAGGACATCAACCACGCCGCGGACGGCGGGCTCTACGCCGAGCTGGTGCAGAACCGCTCGTTCGAGTTCAACAGCGTCGATGAGCGCTCCTACACAGGGCTGACCGCGTGGACGAAGGCCGAGCGCGGCGCCACCGCGACCCTCGCGGTCTCCTCCGACCAGCCGCTGAACCCCAACAACAGCAACTACCTGCGGCTGGAGGTCACCGGCGAGGGCACGGCCGGGGTGAGCAACGCCGGCTTCAACCGCGGCCTGCCGTTGAAGGCGGGCGAGCAGTACGACCTGTCGCTGTGGGCCAGGCGCTCGGAGGCCGGCCCGCTGACGATCACCGCGGAGACCGGCGGCACCGTGCTCGGCAAGGCGACCGTGCAGGTCAACGCGGGCGGCTGGGCCAAGTACACCGCATCGTTCGTGTCGTCGGGCACCACCGACGCGGGCCGTCTGATCGTTCAGGCTCCCGCCGGCCGTACCGACCTGGACATGGTCTCGTTGTTCCCGAACGACACGTTCAAGGGGCGCGAGAACGGCATGCGCGCCGACCTGGCCAAGATGATCGCCGATCTGGAGCCGCGGTTCCTGCGCTTCCCCGGCGGCTGCGTGACCAACGTCGGCACGTACGACCCGTACTCGGACAAGCAGGACCGGCGCCGCATCTACCAGTGGAAGGAGACGATCGGCCCGGTCGAGGAGCGGCCGACCAACTTCAACTTCTGGGGCTACAACCAGACGTACGGCATCGGCTACTACGAGTACTTCCAGTTCGCCGAGGACATCGGGGCCGAGGCGCTGCCGGTGCTGTCGGTGGGCGTCAACGGGTGCGGCGAGAACCGGCCGCTGACCGACGAGGCCAAGCTGGCCAGGTGGGTGCAGGACACGCTCGACCTGATCGAGTTCGCCAACGGGCCCGTGACGTCGGAGTGGGGCAAGAAGCGGGCGGAGCTCGGGCATCCGAAGCCGTTCGGGCTGGACTACATCGGGCTCGGGAACGAGGAGATCTACCCCGAGTTCTTCGCAAACTACCCGAAGTTCGCCAACGCGATCAGGGCCGAGTATCCCGAGATCAAGATCATCAGTAACTCGGGTCAGACGTCGCAGGGCGCCTGGTTCGACCGGATGTGGCAGTTCTCCCGCGACCAGAAGGCGGACCTGGTCGACGAGCACTACTACAACAACCCGGACTGGTTCCTGGCCAACAACCGCCGCTACGACTCCTACGACCGGAGCGGGCCGAAGGTGTTCGTGGGCGAGTACGCCTCGCGCGGCAACACCTTCTACAACGCGCTGGCGGAGGCGTCGTACATGACGGGCCTGGAGCGCAACGCCGATGTCGTGGAGCTGACCTCGTACGCGCCGCTGCTGTCCAACGTGGACTACGTGGACTGGGCGCCCGACCTCATCTGGTTCGACAACGACCAGGCGTACGGCTCGCCCAGCTACCACGTCCAGCGGCTGTTCTCCACGAACGTCGGCGACCGGATCCTGCCGAGCTCGTTCGAGGGCGAGGCCAGGCCGGCCGAGGACATCAAGGGCGGCATCGGCCTGGGCGCCTGGCGCACCCAGGTCCGCTACGACGACGTGAAGGTCACCGCGGCGGACGGGACCGTCCTGCTCTCGGACGACTTCTCGGCGGGCGCGTCCCAGTGGACCCCTGGCTTGGGGACCTGGGCCGTGCAGGACGGCGGGTACATGCAGACGGCCGAGGTGGAGGACGCCAGGTCGACGGCGGGCTCGGCCGACTGGTCGAACTACACGATGGAGGTGACCGCCCGCAAGACCGGCGGGTCCGAGGGCTTCCTGGTGATGTTCGGGGTGCGGGACACCGGCAACTACTACTGGTGGAACATCGGGGGCTGGAACAACACGCAGTCCGCCATCGAGAAGGCCGTGAACGGCGGCAAGTCCTCGATCGCCACCTCCACCCACACGGTCGAGACGGGCCGCGACTACCACCTCAAGATCCAGGTCGCCGGTCGCAAGATCACGGCCTGGCTGGACGGGCAGAAGGTCGGCGAGTTCGTGGACAGCGGCACGGTGGAGCCGCTCTACCAGGTGGTGTCCAGGGACGGGAAGTCCGTGACGCTCAAGGTCGTCAACGCCCAGGAGACGGCTGTACGCGGCCGTGTCGACCTGGGCGGGGCACAGGTCGAGCCGACGGCCACGGTCACGTCGCTGACCGGGACGCCGTCGGACTCGAACTCGATCGCCGAACCGGATCGGGTGGCGCCGGTGAAGTGGCAGGCGAACGGCTTCTCCTCGGCCTTCGCCTACGACTTCCCGGCGCACTCGGTGACGTTCATCAAGCTCACGGAACGCTGAGGCAGGGGAGCGGCGCCGTTCACCCAGGACGGCGCCGCTCCACGTGACCTGGCCCTTGCACCGTGGCGGGATGCTGATGGAGGTCGCCTACTGGATCACCCGGTAGTGGGTGGTCATCCGGCCTTCGTCGTCGAGGACGTGGAACGCGATCGAGGGCGGCAGGTCATAGTCGGCGCAGGTGTCCGGCGTCGTCGCGCCCTCCCACGGCAGCTTCAGGGTCGAGATGACCCCCGGGGCCACCAGCAGCGGGCGGCCGGCGAAGGTCGTGGCGGCGGCCGTGTGGGCGTGGCCGACCAGGACGGCGACCACGTTCGGGTGCCGGGCGACCAGCTCCGCCAGGGGTTCGGGCCGCTGCAGCCTGATGGCGTCGACGATCGGGCTGTGCAGGAGCGTCGGCGGATGGTGGAACGCCACGAACACCGGCAGGTCGCTCTCCTCCAGCACGCCCTCGAGCCAGGCGATCGTCTCGTCGTCCAGGTGTCCCGGGTTCTGGCGGTGCGGAATGGACGAGTCGCACATCGCGTAGACCGCCTTGGCGCTGCGATACACCTGGTTGATCGGCCCGGCACCGGGGTCGGGCTCTCCGAGCAGCACCCGGCGGAACTCCTCGCGTACGTCGTGGTTGCCGGGACCGACCAGGACGGGGTGGCGGGAGGTGAGCAGCTTGCGCGCCTCCTCGTACTCCTCCGCGACCCCGTGGTCGGCGATGTCGCCGGTGACCAGCACCGCGTCGAGGTCGGCGGGCAGCGAGTCCAGGTAGCGCATGACGGCGTTGGCGCGGTCGATGCTGCTGGACGTGGCGCCGATGTGGATGTCGCTCACGTGAGCGATCACGATCATGGCTGGGTTCCTTCCCGTTCGGCAGGCTCGCCTACGTTATGCCCGTTGATCGGACCAACCGTAAGATCCAGTTCTGCGAGGAAAGGCGGAGCCAGTTCGGAACGCCTGCCCGCCCGCGCCGGAAGCCCTGGCGGAGCCGCTCGCGGAACTCGGCGGGCGCGCCGGTCGTTCTCCCCCATGAGTACGGCGGCGAGCCGGAGGAGGAAAATGGGCTGGCACTACAGGAAGTCGATCAAGCTGGGGCCGTTCCGGATCAACCTGTCGCGGCACGGCGTCGGCCACAGTTTCGGCAACCGGCGTTTCCACGTCACGACCACTCCCGACGGCCGCCGGCATGTGTCGGTACGTCTGCCCGGCGGCTTCCAGGTCGGCAAATCGTTCGGACGCCGCAGACACCACAGGCATTACTAACGCGGTCGCTGACCGCTTGAGATAGGACGGGCCGGAGGAGAAACCTCCGGCCCGTCCCCTTTTCTGACGCCCTCCGGTGCCTCGAACGCCAGCGGCCCGGCCATCCTGGGCGACCTGCTCGGCCTGCCGGCCCGTTTCCGTACGGACGATCGGGGTGGCGGCGTCATCCAGGACTCGGCGTCGAGCGCGAGCCTGGTCGCCCTGCTGGCCGCGCTGCACCGGGCCGGCGGCGGTGAGGTCGCCAAGCAGGGCGCCACCCGGCGGTACACGATGTATGTGTCGTCCCAGACGCACTCGTCACTGGAGAAGGCGGCGCGGGTCGCGGGGCTGGGCGCGGCGGGGGTTACGGGTGGTGGAGGTCGATCCCCGTACCCTGGCCATTCCCCTGACAAAGTGCTCATTTGATGAGCACTTTAGCTGGAAGGATCGCAGTATCAGGAACCGGAGAAAAGGAACCGACATGCTGCGAGGATTCGCCACTCTCAACTTCTACGCCGCCGACTTCGAGGCGGCCAAGAGCTGGTACTCCGAGCTGCTGGGCATCCAGCCGTACTACGAGGTCCCGGGCGCCTACGCCGAGTTCCGCATCGGCGACTACGGGCACGAGCTGGGCCTGATCAACAGCCGCTTCGCCCCGGAGGGCGCGGCGGACGGGCCGGCGGGCTCGATCATGTACTGGCACGTGGATGACCTGCAGGCCACGTTCGACCGGCTGCTCGGCCTGGGGGCAAAGGAGTACCAGCCCATCACCGAGCGCGGCGAGGGCAAGGGGTTCGTCACCGCCTCCATGATCGATCCGTTCGGCAACATCCTCGGCATCATGCGCAACCCGCACTACCTGGAGGTGCTGACCAAGGACCGGCGGGTCTGACATCCTTGACCCGTGTCGCGCCCGCACATCATGCTCACCGCCCCACCCCGCACCGGCAAGACCACCGTGATCCGCCGCCTCGCCGAGCTGCTGGCGGCGGCGGGCGTGCCGGTCTGCGGCTTCCTCAGCGACGAGATACGCGAGCACGGCCGCCGGGTCGGCTTCACGGTCGAGGAGTTCGGCGGGCAGAAGACCGTCATGGCCCATGTCTCGTGGGTGTCCGGCCCGCGGGTCGGGCAGTACGGCGTCAACGTGCCCGCGTTCGAGCGCGTCGCGCTGCCGGCCATGGAGCGGGCGGTGGCCACGAAGGGCGCGGTGGCGCTCATCGACGAGATCGGGCCGATGGAGCTGCTGTCGCCCGCGTTCATGCCGCGGTGCGTGTCGCTCTTCGCCGCCGACATTCCCGTCGTGGCCACCGTCCACCAGCGCAGCCGGCAGGCGTTGAAGACCCGCATCGAGGCGGAGCTCATCACGGTGACCCCGCAGAACCGCGACGAGCTGCCCCACACGCTCAGCCGGCTGCTGTCGCCCTAGAGGAGCGGGCAGGGACATGCGTACGACGCGGCCGGGGCGGTTGATCCTGCTGTGCGGACTGCCCGGCGCGGGCAAGACCACGCTGGCCCGGCGGCTGGCCGGCGAGCTCCCGGCCATCCGGCTGTGCCCGGACGAATGGCTGGCGGACCTCGGCATCGACGCGTACGACGAGCAGGCCCGCGACCGGCTGGAGAGACTGTTCCGGCGGCACGCGCACGACCTGCTGCGGCTCGGCCAGACCGTCATCCTCGAGTTCGGCTTCTGGTCGCGGGCGGAACGCGAGGAGCTGCGGCTCGCCGCGCGGGCCCTGGGCGCGGCCGTCGAGCTGCGCTATCTCGCGGCGCCGCTGGAGGAGCTGCATAGCCGCCTGGAGGGTCGCAACGCGACCGGCGGCCGGGGCACTGTGCCGATCAGCCGGGACATGCTCGACCACTGGGCGACGCTGTTCGAGCCTCCGACGCCCGATGAGATGGCCCTGTTCGACGAGCCGGCGACGTCGCCTCGCGAGGACACGGCCGGTTGACCGGCCGCGCTGCGACGCATGCGCGACCGGTCGACGACCTGACCCCCTGGTGGCTTACGCCAGTTCGGTCTCGGCGCGGGCGATGGCCTCGAACTCCTCCTCAGGCGCGTTGGCGACCAGGCGGTGCCGGCTGTAGAACCAGAAGTACGCCAGCGCGGCCACGAAGATGGCCGCCACGATGAGCGCGGCGATGACGTCGACCAGGAAGACCGCGACGAGGGCGGCCACGGCGAGCACCAGGGCGACGCCGGTGGTGACCACGCCGCCCGGGGTGCGGTACGGCCGGGGCATGTCGGGCTCCCGCCGGCGCAGGACGATGTGCGAGACCATCATCAACACGTACGAGATGGTCGCGCCGAACACGGCGATCTGGATCATCAGGTCGCCCGCCTCGGTGATCGCCGCGAGGAGGAAGCCGATGGTGCCCGGGATGATCAGGGCCAGGTACGGCGTGTGCCGCCGGCCCGTGACCGACATCCACCGCGGCAGATATCCGGCCCTGGACAGCGCGAACAGCTGCCGGGAGTACGCGTAGATGATCGAGAAGAAGCTGGCGATCAGCCCGGCCAGGCCGGCGTAGTTGACGAAGTCGGCCAGGAAGTTGTCACCGCCGTAGGCGATCCTGATCGCCTCGGGCAGCGGGTTGCCGCTGGCCATCATGGCCTTCGAACCGGCCGTTCCGGGGACGAGCACCAGCATGAGCGCCGCCGTGACCAGCAGCACGAGCATGCCCGCGATGATGCCCTTGGGCATGTCCCGCCTCGGGTCACGCGCCTCCTCGGCGGCCAGCGGCACGCCCTCGATGGCGAGGAAGAACCAGATGGCGTAGACGATCGCGGCCCAGACGCCGAAGACGCCGAACGGCAGGAAGGAGCTGGCTCCCGGCGCGTCGGTGACCGCGATGTCGAACAGCTTGGCGGTCTCGAACTTGGGCACCATCCCGATCACGAACGCGATCAGCGCCACCAGGGCGATGCCGGTGATCACGAAGGTGATCTTGAGTGCCTCGCCGACGCCCCACAGATGCACGCCGACGAAGATGAGATAGGCGACCAGGAAGACGGGCCACCCGCTGGTGAGCCCGAACAGCCCGAGCGCCTCGACGTAGCCGCCGATGAAGACGGCGATCGCGGCGGGTGCCACGGCGTACTCGATGAGGATGGCCACGCCGGTGGCGAAGCCGCCCAGGGGGCCGAGGGCACGGCGGGCGAAGCCGTACCCGGCGCCCGCGACCGGGATGCTGGACGACAGCTCCGCCAGCCCGAACACCATGCAGGTGTACATGATCGCCATCAGCACGGTGGCGATGAGCAGGCCGCCCCAACCTCCCTGCTCCAGCCCGAAGTTCCAGCCGGCGAAGTCACCGGAGATGACGTACGCCACGCCCAGTCCCGCGAGCAGCACCCACCCGGCCGCTCCCTGCTTGAGCTTGCGCTTTTCCAGATAGTCGGCTGAGACCGACTCGTAGTCGGCCCCACGGACGTGTCGTTTCTTGTCAACCAACGTTGCCACCTCCGGCACGGCCGACCGCATCCAATGGGCTACGGCCGGACCAATAACTCTTTCGCAGATGCTTCGCCCACAGTGCGTGGTCCGTCAAGGCCGGAAATGTGACGATCGGGTAAACCAGCGCCAGATGAGGCGAAGTATTGACAGGGTGAAAAAAGTAGTGCTTGCATGCCTCTATTGGTCTGATTCCAGACTTTTGGTGGAAGGGGCGCCCGTGGGCCTGTCAGTCGAGGAACTCCGCTCCGAGGTCGAGGCCGGCACGATCGACACCGTGCTGCTCGCGATCGCCGACATGCAGGGCAGGTTGCAGGGTAAGAGGCTGTCCGCGCGCTATTTTCTCGATGAGGTGCTGAACCACGGTTCTGAGGGCTGCAACTATCTGCTCGCGG
>NZ_VCJS01000327.1 GCF_005893125.1 Nonomuraea basaltis
AGATGTGTATGAGAGACAGGTGGCGTTGACCAGGCCGACGACGTCGCCGGGGTAGGCGTCGTCGAGAGTGGTGCGCTCCTGGCCGAAGACGCTGTGCGCGTATTTGGTGGCGAACGGGCGGCCGGTGGCGGCGTGGGTGAGCACCATGCCGCGTTCGAACCGGCCGGAGCAGACCCGGATGAAGGCGATGCGGTCGCGGTGGGCGGGGTCCATGTTGGCCTGCACCTTGAACACCAGCCCGGAGAACGGCGCGTGCAGCGGGCGCGCCTGGCCGGCGACGTCGGGGCGCGGGGCGGGGGCCGGAGCCAGGTCCACCATGGCGTCGAGCAGCCGGGCCACGCCGAAGTTGGGCAGTGCGGCGCCGAACAGGACCGGGGTGTACTCGTGGGCTTCGAACCGCTTCTGGTCGTGGTCGGCGCCGATGGCCTCGAGGAGGTCCGCCTCCTCGGCCGCGCGCTGCCAGTCGGGCCCCCATGCGGCCTGTGCCTGCTCGGCGGTCAGCTCGCTCTCCAGCGCCTTGGTGGCGCCGCCGGGCGTGCGCTCGTAGCCGATGACGCGCTTCTGGAGCCGGTCGATGGCGCCGTGGAAGTGGCCGGGGCTGCCGATGGGCCAGTTGATGGGGGTGGGGCGCAGGCCGGTGCGCTCTTCGATCTCGTCCAGCAGCTCCAGGGCGTCGCGGCCGGGCCGGTCCCATTTGTTGATGAAGGTGATGACCGGGATGCGGCGGTGGCGGCAGACCTCGAAGAGCTTCATGGTCTGCGGTTCCATGCCCTTGGCGGCGTCGATGAGCATCACCGCGCAGTCGACGGCGGCCAGGACCCGGTAGGTGTCTTCGGAGAAGTCGGCGTGGCCGGGGGTGTCGACCAGGTTGAAGATGTGGTCGCGGTAGGTGAAGCGGAGCGCGGCGGAGGTGATGGAGATGCCGCGTGAGCGTTCCAGCTCCATCCAGTCGGAGGTGACGCCGCGGCGCCCGGCCTTGCCGTGCACCGCGCCGGCTTCGCTGATCGCGGAGGCGTGCAGGGCCAGGGCCTCGGTCATGGTGGACTTGCCCGCGTCCGGATGGCTGATCACGGCGAACGTACGCCGCCGGGCGGCCTCTCCTGCGATGCCGCTCATCGCCCCGCCCCGGTGCTCGTGGCCCGGCAGACCTGCCGCGGCTCGTGGGCGGTGAGCAGTTGCTCACGCAGGCGCTGCGCGCACGCCATGATGTGCTCCTCGAATTTGTTCCAACCGGCCGAGAACGAAGACTAGCCGGGCTCGCCTGCCATTCCGGCCCTCCGCGTCACCCTGCCTTAACGTCAGGGTATAGCGGCTCTGGGCATGCGCCTGCATGGTCGGCCACCGCCCCGCTCATAGCATGCGCCGAAACGGAGACCTCGCCACGTGCCGCGAGAAACTCTACCGTTACGAGAGAATATGAGAAACCGGGGTGGCAGTCGTCTGGCTCCCTCGGTCTCGTCGGCGCCCCCGCGCGGAGTCGAGCGGATGCAGCCGGTCACCGTTGACGGGCCGCTGACGACCGTGCGGCATGGCCGGCCCTCCACGAGCCCCGGCCGTGGTCATTGCTCGATGCTGGCGTTGAAGTGTGCCAGGCCCTCGGCGAAGGAGGCCAGCTCCTGCGGGGTCCAGTCTTTCAGGACCATGGAGAGGCCGTTGAGGCGGTACGCGCGCTCGGCCGCGACCCGCCGCAGGCCCTCCTCGGTGATGCGGAGCTTGCGGGCCATGCCGCCCTCCGGGTCGGGGATGCGCTCGGCCAGGCCGCCGCGGAGCAGGACGGCGGTCTGCCGGTTGACGGTGGAGGTGTCGAGGTTGAACGCCTGCGCGAGCTGGCCGATCGACATCGGCCCCTCGGCCTCGAGGCGCCTGAGCAGGATGTAGCTGCTGCGTTCGAGTCGCATTTCGTCGGGGCCGGAGGTCGTCGCCAGCTCCTTGTAGCGGCCGATGAGCATGAGCTCGCGCTCGATGTCGGCGATCTCCTCGCGCACTTGGTCCTCCCGTCGGGGGCCAGGATATCCCTCGTTCAGCGATGTGTATGATACACGCTATATGTATTATGCATATTGTTGCGAGACACGGGAGAGTTCATGAGTTCAACGCGCGCCGCGCCACGCCGCAGCGGAGTGATCATCGGTGTGCTGGCGGCGGCGGGCATCACGGTCTCGCTGATGCAGACCCTCATCGTGCCGCTGATCGCCAGCCTGCCGGCCCTGTTGCACACCACCCCCGCCAACGCCTTCTGGGCCATCACCGCGACCCTCCTGGCCGGCGCGATCGCCATGCCGATCTCGGGGCGGCTCGGCGACCTGTACGGCAAGCGCCGCGTCATGGTGGCCAGCGCGCTCCTGCTGGCCATCGGCTCGTTCGTGTGCGCGCCCGCCAACACGCTGATCCCCATGGTGATCGGCCGCGCGCTGCAGGGGTTCGGCATGGGAGTGATCCCGCTGGGCATCGCCATCATGCGTGACGTGCTGCCGCCGCAGCGGCTCGGCTCGGCCATCGGCCTGATGAGCTCCTCGCTCGGCGTGGGCGGAGCGCTCGGCCTGCCCGCCGCCGCGCTCGTCGCCCAGTACGTGAGCTGGCACGCGCTGTTCTGGGCGGCGGCCGGGCTCGGCCTGCTGATGACCGCGCTCATCCTCCTGATCGTGCCGGAGTCCCCGGTCAAGTCGGCGGGCCGCTTCGACTTCCCCGGAGCGGCGGGCCTGTCGGCCGGCCTGGTCCTGCTCCTGCTGCCGATCTCCAAGGGCGGCGACTGGGGCTGGACGAGCGGCACCACGCTCGGGATGTTCGCCGCCGCGGCGGTGATCCTGCTGCTGTGGGGATGGTGGGAGCTGCGTACGCCCGCCCCGCTGATCGACCTGCGTACCAGCGTGCGCCGCCAGGTGCTGCTGACCAACCTGGCCTCCATCGTCATCGGCTTCTCCATGTACGCGATGTCGCTGATCACGCCCCAGCTCTTGCAACTGCCCGCCGCCACCGGGTACGGCCTGGGCCAGTCGATGGTCGCGGCGGGCCTGTGGATGGCGCCGGCCGGGCTGGTCATGATGGCGATCTCGCCCGTGGCGGCACGCCTGTCGGCCGCCCGGGGACCCAAGACCTCCCTGCTGCTCGGCGCGGTCGTCATCGCCTCCGGGTATCTCCTGGCCCTGGCCTTGATGGGCCACGCGTGGGGCGTCCTGATCTTCTCGGGCGTGGTCAGCGCCGGGATCGGATTCGCGTACGCCGCCATGCCCTCGATCATCATGAGCGCCGTGCCGGTCACCGAGACGGCCGCCGCCAACGGCCTCAACAGCCTGATGCGGGCGATCGGCACGTCCTGCGCCAGCGCCGTGCTCGGCGCGGTCCTGGCCAACATGACGATCAAGTTCGGATCGGTGACGTTGCCGTCGGAGGACGGCTTCCGCGCGGGCTTCATCATCGGCGGCGGCGTCGCCCTGCTGGCGGCGCTCATCGTCCTCACGATCCCGGGCCGCCGCGCCGCCGCCCGACGGCGAACCGGCGAACCCGCCGACGCCGGCCGGAAGGTCCGCACGCACTAAGAGCTGTCCCGCAAGGAAGATCGACGGCGGCGCGACCGCTGACGTCCTAGGGACTTCCCTAGGACGCCTCCTGAGGCGCCGCCCGTCGTGCCGTGCCACCCTGCAGGCATCCAATCGGCTCCAAGCAGGTCCGATGGCGTGGTCGAAGGAGCTCGGTCCTCCGGCGCGCCCAGGACGATGGGATGGGTGGCGCCATGACCGACGCATCAGGCTCGATGGCCAAGCGACTCGCCGAGGCGGTGGAACTGCGGGACTTCCTGCGTACGGCGGGCGCCTTGACGCTCGCCGACAGGCGCACGCTGGTCCAGCAGGCACTGGTGCTCATCGAGCAGAACTACGTGCACCTGCCGCTCAAGGCGGCGATGCACGCGGTGAACCCGATCCAGCGGCTGCGGCTGCTGGGCCTGCGGCTCAACCGCCAGACCGAGACGACCATGGACCCGGAATGGCGCTTCCACACGGAGCTGTCGGAGATCTTCCATTCGGTACGCGACCTGCACACCAACTACCTGCTTCCGCAACCGTTCTCCAGCAAGATCGCCTACCTGCCGTACCAGATCGAGGAGTTCTACCAGGGCGAGGACCGCCACTACGTGGTGACGAGGATCGTCGAGGGCTTCTCCGCCCCGGGGTTCGGCCCGGGCGTGGAGGTGACCCACTGGAACGGCGTCCCGATCGACCGGGCGGTGGACGTCAACGCGGCGCGGTTCGCGGGCGGCAACCCGGCGGCGCGGCACTCGCGCGGGCTGCAGTCGTTGACCATCCGGCCGCTGCGCATCCACGTGCCGCCCGACGAGGACTGGGTCGTGCTCAACTACGTCGATGCCGACGGGATCGCCAAGGAACTGCGCGAGAAGTGGCGCATCACCGACAACCTGCCGCCCTTCGTCAACGCCGACGAGCTCACCAGCGCGGCCGTGGCCCAGGGGCTCGACCTTGGCACGGACGAGATCGGCCGGGCCGTGAAGCTGCTCTACGTCCCGCAGGTGATCACCGAGCAGGAGTCGGCGGACGTCGCGGGCCTCACGGCAGAGCCCGCCCAGCCGGGCGCGGACGTCCCGACGTCCATGCCGGGCGTGTTCCGGGCCAGGAGCGTGGTCACCGCGTCCGGCACGTACGGCCACATCCGGGTGTTCACCTTCAACGTCAACGACCCCGACGGGTTCGTCCGGGAGTTCGTCCGGCTCATCGGGCTGCTGCCGCAGGACGGTCTCATCGTCGACGTGCGCGGCAACGGCGGCGGGCACATCTTCGCCGGCGAGTTCCTCCTGCAGACGCTCACGCCCCACCCCGTTTCCCCGGAGCCGTCGCAGTTCATCACGACGCCGCTGAACGTGCGGATCTGCGCGCAGCACGAGGGCGACCCGACCGGCCAGATCGACCTCACCCCCTGGTGCGCGTCGATGAACCAGGCGCTGGAGACGGGCGCCGTCTACTCGGGCGGCTTCCCGATCACCCCCGCCGACGGGGCCAACGCCATCGGGCAGCAGTATCACGGCCCGGTCGTGCTGATCACGGACGCGCGCTGCTACTCGGCGACGGACATCTTCGCCGCCGGCTTCCAGGACCACACGATCGGTCCCATCCTCGGGGTGGACGACAACACCGGCGCGGGCGGCGCCAACGTGTGGACCCACGAGCTGCTCAAGCTCCTCCTCGAGCTGCCGGAGCCGGCGGCGGACAGCCCGTACCGGCCGCTGCCCGGGCAGGCGAACATGCGGGTGTCGATCCGGCGCACGCTACGCGTCGGCGACCTCGCGGGCACGCCCGTCGAGGACCTCGGCGTGGTGCCCGAGCACCGCCACCGCATGACCCGCGAGGACGTCCTCCACGACAACGCGGACCTGCTCGATCACGCCGGGCGGCTGCTCGCCGGCCTGCCGGTACGCCGCCTCGGCGTGCAGATCGGCGCGGCGGGCGGCGAGCTGACGCTCCGGACCGCGCGCCTGGACCGGGCCGACGTCCACCTGGACGGCCGGCCGCGGCTGTCGGTGGACCTGGCGCAGGAGACGGTGACGGTTCCCGTTCCCGGGATCGGCGCCGCCCAGGTGGTCCGCGTGGAGGGCTTCCAGGACGGCCGGCTGGTCGCGGCCCGTACCCTCCATCGCTGACCGCTCAGACCCGCAGCAGAGACGGCCAGGTCTTCGGGCCGACGAACCCGTCCTCGTCGAGGCCCTCGGCCCGCTGGAACCCGCGGACGAGCTCGACGAGGCCGGTGTCGCACTGGGTGGACTTCAGCCAGCCCTCCAGACCGGCCTCGCTGCCCGCGTAGGCGGTGGGAGGCACGTGGCCCCGGGCGAACAGGCAGCCTCTGACGGTCTTGACGTCGTAGTTGTCGTCACCGAGGCGGACCATCGGCAGGTTCTTCACGATCTTCTCCGTCCAGGATAAATCCGCCTCCGCGCCGTCCTTGACCAGGGCGGCGACGGCCGCGCGGAAGTCGCTCATGTCGATGGAGTGGGGGTCCGGCTTGGAGGTGTTGACCTCCCGGTGCGCCTTCACGCGCGCGGCGGGCAGCCCGAACTCGCGGCACAGCTCCGCGCACAGCCGGATGTAGGCGTCCTTCTGGGCGTCGGGCCAGGGCTGGCTGCCGTTGTTCTCGGCCTCGATGCCGATCGAGCTGGAGTTGTCGTGCTGCGGCGAGGTGGAGGGGGCGTTGTGCCAGCAGCGTCCGGCGGCGATGACGTAGATGTGGCCGGACCTGCCGAGCCCGAACTGCGACAGCGGCCCGTCGAGGCCGGGGCGGCCGTTGCGCACCACCGCGAGCGACGGGTAGTCGCCGCCGCCGGCCGGGCCGGCGGTGTGGTGACAGACGATGCCCTGCACCTCGGGCTGCGGCCCGTGGCCGCGGGTCTTCCACCCGGACACCTCGGTCACCGGGAAGCCGGTACGGCGGGCGACGTCGGCGAGCTGGGTCAGGAACGGCATCAAGGACCTCCGTGGAGCATTTCGATGGATCTCACAACCTTCGATCGACGAAGTGGCCACGCCATGGCGCTGAGCGATCATCGTTGACCGGGCGCATCCAGGAACGGGGGCGTGGCGGGCGGCCATCGCCGCCGGCGCGTGCCGGCGACTCCGTCGCAGGGGCGATGGACAGGGCGGCGCCGTGGCTGAGGTCGCGCCCTTCGGGGGGCCATCGCCGGATGATGCGGACGGGGATGGGGTGGATGGCTGCGGCTTTCGTCATATCGTCGCGAATAAGGTGCTTACAGATCTTAAGCATGCCTTACCGTGCGTGGTGGCGTGAATCCGAAATGTCCGTTTAAGTGGCGTCCGAAACTCTGATCACGACCTTCCCCGGGACGTGGCCCTCCTCCTGGTATCTGATGGCCGCCGGGATCTCCTCGAACGGGTAGCACCGGTCGATCGCCGGAGTGACCTTGCCGTCCTCGATGAGCTCGGTCAGCGTCACCAGGTTCGGCTTGTTCTCCTTGCACGCGACCACGTCCGTCAGGGCCACCCCGTGGGGCAGGAACGGCGCCGCCGCGAGCATCGCGAACATGCGACCGGCCGGCTGCAGCCATCGGCCGCCCGGCCCGCCGATGAGGATGTGGATCCCCTTGGGCTTCAGCACCCGCCGGTACGCCGACGCCCCGTGCCTCACCGCGTTGTCCAGCACGACGTCGAAGCGCCGGCCCAGCCGGGTGAAGTCCTCTTTGGTGTAGTCGACGACCTCGTCGGCGCCGAGCGACCGGACCAGGTCCACGTTCCGGCCGCTGCAGACGCCGGTGACCTCCGCGCCGAACGCCTTGGCGAGCTGCACGGCGAACGTCCCCACACCTCCTGAGGCCCCGTTGACCAGGACCCGCTGCCCGGGCTGGATCCGGCCCTGGTCGCGTACCGCCAGCAAGGCCGTGTTGGCCGCCAGCGGCACCGCCGCCGCCTCCTCGAACGACAGCCTCGCCGGCTTCGGCGCCAGCTCGTCCTCCCGGACGCAGACGTACTCGCCGAAGCCGCCCTGCTTGGACATCGCGAAGACCTCGTCGCCGGGACGGAACCCCGTCACGCCCTTTCCGACCGCCTCCACCTCCCCCGCCACGTCGGCGCCCAGGACGGCGATGTTCGGCCTGCGCAGGCCGAGGCCGCCGGGCATGAGACGTGCCACGCGCGGCTCCCCGCGCATGAGGTGCCAGTCGTAGGGCTGGACGGAGGTGGCGCGTACCCGGACCAGCACCTCGTCGTCGCGGGGCGCGGGCTTGTCGATGTCCATGAGCTCAAGGGCGTCGGGTGAGCCGTATGAGCGTAAGACGAATGCTTTCATCATGTTCTCCTCATTCGTTGTGGATGTGGCGACGATGTGGGGGACGGCGCCGAGCCGGCCCCGGGCCACGAGAGTCAGTGTGACGAAGGGCGGTCCGGGGCCCAACGGCCGAAAGTACGACCTCGTCGATGGCTGATAGGCCGACTCGGCTCGGGCCGTTCTGCCGATGAGCCGCCACCGCCGCGGCCGTCACGATCGAGTCATGACCGACAAGAGCACGACGAAGGCGGCCAGGGCGGGATGGCGGGTGCCCACCGGGCTGATCGTCCTCAGCTTCATCCCCCTGCTCGCCGGCGCCCTCCGCCTGACCGAGCTGACCAGCGGCGCGGAGGTCACGCCGGAGAACGCCCGGTTCTTCGCGGCGCCTCTGCCCGTGATGGTGCACATCGTCGCCGCCTCCCTGTACACCTTCCTCGGGGCCTTCCAGTTCGCGCCCCGGTTCCGCCGCCGTCGGCCCGGCTGGCACCGCGCCGCCGGCCGGGTGCTGGCCGCCTGCGGGATCGCCGCGGCGCTCTCGGGGCTGTGGATGACCCTCTTCTACGCCCTGCCCGCCGTCGACGGCGCTCTGCTGGGCGCGTTCCGGCTCGTGTTCGGCTCGGCCATGGCCATATTCATCGTCCTCGGCGTCGCCGCGATCCGGCGGCGGGACATCGCCCGGCACCGCGCCTGGATGACCCGCGGCTACGCGATCGGGCTCGGCGCGGGCACCCAGGCGGTGGCCTTTGCCATCTGGCTGCTGATCCACGGCCCGGCGGACGAACTGGCCAGGGCGCTGCTCATGGGCGCCAGCTGGGCGATCAACGTCGCCTTCGCCGAATGGATCATCCGCAGGCGCCCGGCCCGCTCCGTGCGCGCCCCCGCGGATCAGCCCTTGACGCGGTTGGTCTCGTAGGCCCACATCGCGATCTCGACGCGGTTCCGGACGCCGAGCTTGGCCATCAGGCTCGCGATGTGGCTCTTGACCGTGCTGAGCGAGATGTGCAGCTCGGCGGCGATCTCGCTGTTGGTCCGGCCGCGCGCCACGGTGGCCAGGATCTGCTCCTCGCGGCCGGTGAGCGCCTCGATCGGCTGGGCGGGCGGTGCGGCGGGCCCGGCGCCGGCGAAGGCGCCGAGCAGGCGGGCGGTGATGTTCGGGGCGATGAGCGCGTCGCCGTTGGCGGCGGCACGGACGGCCTGGGCGAGCAGGTCGGGGCCGGCGTCCTTGAGCAGGAAGCCCCGGGCGCCGGCCCTGAGGGCGGCGTAGACGTACTCGTCGAGGTCGAACGTGGTGATGACGACGACGGCGAGGGGGTCGGCGACGTCCGGTCCGGCCAGGTGGCGGGTGGCCTCGATGCCGTCGAGGCGGGGCATGCGGATGTCGAACAGGCACACGTCGGGGCGCAGCCGCCGCGCGAGCTCGACGGCCCGCTGCCCGTCGCCGGCCTCGCCGACGACCTCGATGCCCGGCTGCGCGTCGAGGATCATCCTGAGGCCGGTGCGGGCGATCTCCTGGTCGTCGGCGACGATCACGCGGATGCTCATGTCGCCGCCCCCGCACGGGGCAGAACCGCGGTCACGGTCCAGCCGCGGCCGGGGTTCGGGCCCGCCTCGCAGGTGCCGCCGAGCAGCCCGGCGCGTTCGATCATGCCGATGAGCCCGTACCCCACCGACGCGATCGAGCGGGTGGAGCTGTTGTCGCCGTCGTCGCTCACGCGCAGCCGCACCGACGTGTCGTCGGCGGCGACGCTGACCTCGATGCGGGTGGCGTGCCGCGCGTGCCGCCGGGCGTTGGTGACCGACTCCTGGGCGATGCGGTAGACCGCGGCGCCGACCGACGGGGAGAGATCCGCGAGATCGCCGCGGATCTCCACGTTGACGGAGGGACCGACGCGGGCCGAGCCGGCGAGCTGCTCCAGATCGGCGATGTGCCGGCCGGGTGCCCGCTCCGCCGGCTCGTTCCTGCGCAGGACGCGGACCATGGCGCGCATCTCGGCGAGCGTGCGCGACGCCTCGGCCTCGATCACGCGGAGCGCGTCTGTGGCGGCCTCGGGCCGCGTCGCGGCCGTCGCGAGACCGGCCTGCGCGCGGATCGCCATCGCGGAGACGTGATGGGCGACGGTGTCGTGCAGGTCGCGGGCCAGTTGCTCGCGTTCGAGCAGCTTGACCTGATCCAGCTCGCGCAACCGCGCGCCCGCCCGGTAGCGGAACGCCACGCCCAGCGCGAGCGCCGACAACATCACGGCGAACGCGGCGACCACGTCGGGGGAGCTGAGGCGGCCGAAGAGGATCGACAGGCAGACCACGGTCAGCATGACCGCCAGCCCGATCACGGCCTCGCGCCCGGAGCCCCACCGGAACAGCGAGTAGAGCAGGATCAGGACGAAGACCATCGTGTACGTCTCGACGGGATCGCCGCCCGTGAACAGCGGGGCCGCGCTCGTGACGGCGAAGACGATCGCGACCATCACCAGCGGCCTGGTCCGGCGCCACAGCAGCGTGGGCACCAGCCCGACGGTCACGACCAGCGAGATCACCCGCCACGGAAGATCCGGCCGCAGGACTCCTTCGAGCACCGCGGCCGGCACGAGCACCCCTACGAGCAGCCAGTCCCGCCATACGCGCCGCGGCGGGCCGGGGGGACGGGGCTCGGCCCACACGGAGCGAAGAAGACCCTGCACGCCCTCATGGTACGAGAGCCTGGGCCACCCCGGATCACCCCAAAGGACGCGACTCGCCTTCGGCGGCCGAGCTCTCGTTCGCGGAGGTCACAGCGCGGTCCGGTCCGAGCCGCGCCCCGGCCTGGAAGGCCGCCGCGAACGCCCGCCTCCCCAGCGCGTGCTGGGCCTGCTCCGTGCAGCGCTCGTGCCAGATCGCGTGGTAGCACAGCCGCTCCGGCGAGGCGCCCACCGACTGCCACAGCGCGTGCGCCGCCCCCAGCAGCTCGGCGGCCCCTTCGTG
>NZ_VCJS01000328.1 GCF_005893125.1 Nonomuraea basaltis
GAGCGACGGATCAGGCTACGGACGGTGATGATCGTATCGGCCAGGTCGAAGAACGCCTCGACGACCCGGGCGCGTCGTTCGTAGCAGCGGGCCAGCCGGGTGAAGGCGTTGTGCCAGGCGTTGGTCCACTCCACATGCCAGCGCCGGGTCGCCTGCACCGGGGCTTTGATGCCCTTAAGGGCGATCTCGCCGGTCAGCTCGCGGCCGGCCAGCAAGTCGCGGGTCTTGCCGGAGTCGTAGCCCGCGTCCAGGTGAACGGTGATGTCGTCGGGCAGCGGGCCGAGCTCGTCCAGCAGATCGAGGGTGGGTGCCAGCAGGGGCGAGTCGTGGCGGTTGGCCGGGGCCAGTACCCGGCCCAGCGGGATGCCGTAGCCCTCGACCAGCAGCGAACGTTTCATCCCGAGTTTGCGCCGATCCACCGGGGAGGGCCCGGCGGCCTCGCCGCCGCCGGGCGCCTTGGTGATGCACCCATCGACGCTCACCTCTTCCAGCAGCAGGCCGACGATCCGGTCGTAGGCCTCCAGGGAGATCTGCTTGAGCTGGGCGAAGACGCCCAGGTTGATCCACTCGTCGCGGTGGGCGCGGATCGTGGTGGCCGAGCCGGTGGTGTCGGCGATGGCCTCATACGAGCAGCCGAACCGCAGGACCTGCAGGAGCTTGTCGAACACGACCCGGTCCGGGATGCGCCGCCGGTGGCAGCCCAGTGGATGGGCGGGGTCGTAGACGGGGCGCGCGGGCAGCAGGGCCTCGAACTGGACCCACAGCGGTTCGGCAAGCCATGATGGCAGGACAGGCACGGATGATCCTCATCGGAGATTACGCAGCGTAGACAACTATGTGATCTTGAGGCTCCGTGCCTGTGTTACGTCGTCGCCCGGCGCGTGCGACCTATCCGCGTGACCTCTAAAGCTAAATCAAGGGATTTCTGCCAGTTCGGGCTCCGTCCGCGCGGTGGCTGTTGCTCGGCGGGGCCTTCCGGCCCACGCGGGTGCGTGGTTTGCGCGCCCCAGCCCGCACACCCGGTCGGGGTTGTGCGGGCTCCGCCCTCCCGGCGGTGAGGATGTTCTTGGCGGCGTTCACGTCGGCGTCCTCGGTGTGTCCGCACGAGGTGCACCAGAAGACCGCTTGGCTCTTGCGGGACTTCCGATCCACTACCGTGCACACGTTGCACGTCTGACTCGTGTACGCCGGGCTGACGGTGATCACGCGGGTGCCCGTGTACCGGGCCTTGCTACGGATGGCCACCTCGATCCGGTGCCATCCCTTGTCCAGGATGGACCGGTTCAGCCCGGACTTGCTCGCCGCCCCGTTGAGCAGGAACGCGCCCGACCGCTCGGGGTCCGGCCTTGGTTCGACACCGGCGGTCATGTTCTTGGTCGCCAGCGCCTCGAACACGACCAATTCGAAGCCGATGGCCAGGCTGTGGGCGGTCTTGGCGGCGAAGTCCTCCCGGCGCCTGCGGACCTTCCGCGCCAGGTCGGCGACCCGCCCGGCGGCCCTCTTGCGCCGGGCCGATCCCTTTGTGGTCCGGGCGAAGTCCCGCTGGAGCTTCTTGGCGTGCTCCACTTCCCGATCACGAGCGAACACCTGGTGGTGGAAGCGACCGTCCGAGCGAGTCACGACCTTGACCACCCCACGATCGATCCCCACCCCAGAGCCGGGATGGGCGTGCCGCACAGGCGGGGTGATTCCATCCTCGACGAGGAAGCTGATGTACCAGTGCTTACCGTCTCGGCTGACCGTGGCGTTCTTGACGGTCCCACCGAGCGGTCGGGTGATCCGGAAGCGGACCCAGCCCAGCTTGGGCAGCTTGGCCCGCGCCCAGCGCCGGTTCAACCGCTCGATGGCGATCTTCCCGCCCTCGGGAAACCGGAACGACGGCGGATTGTTGACCTTCGATTTCCAACGGACCTTCCACGTGCCGTGCTCGGCACACGCCTGATCCAGGTCGATCAACGTCTGCTGCAGACAGTGGCCTGGCACCTCGGCCAGCCACTCGAACTCGCCTTTGGCCTCCACCAACTGACGCGCCTGGTCGTGATAGCCGATCCAGCCGCCGCGCCGACGGTAGATACGGCGCTGCTCCAGGCCGGTGTTCCACACGCTCCGGCATGCTCCGCCGATCCGCTCAGCAAGATCATCCTGCCCGGGTGTTAAGTCAAGGCGGTACTTGCGTCCGGTCAGCATCCGCGATCACCAGTTCCTCTGGTTCTCGATATACCGCTGGACGACATCCACAGGCGCCCCGCCGACCAGCCACACGTAGGAGTTGGTCCACAACAGGACGCGGAAGGAACGGCCCTTGACGGACTTGACCAGCCTGTGAATCCTGTCCTGGCATCCACCTCGATCAGCAGTCGGACGTGGTCAGGCATAACGTCCAACTCCACCAGCCATGCCCCTTCTCCTCAATCACCTCGCGGATGAGTTGTGTGAGCAGCTCTACAACCCCGGCCAGCACCCACTTGCCGTAATGGAATTCTCGAGGGCTCGAGCACGCACGCATGCACATCCTCAACTTGAAGCGCTCCCCCACGGATGAATCCCGGGGATTTCAGCCATCCCAACCGTGCGGCTGTGCACATGGTCGCGACGCTGTTGCTTGGCGGTTCACCTTCCGGCCCCGCTTGCGCGGGTTTCCACGCCCCAACGCGCACACCCGGTCTGGGTAGTGCGCGTTCCGCCCTCCCGGCGGTGAAGAGCGGACGAACTAGCGAGCTTGGTTATCACTCACCTGTTCGACCACCGTCTACATTACCGAGACACAGCGTGACGCTGCAACTTCTCTCCGTTACTACACGCTCAGCCGGCCAGCACGCCTTCCCGCGCCAGGCTTACCCCCACGGCTGAAGCGCACGGCCCGCGCCCAGCATCTACGATCGGCATCGTTGCGCACGTAGACGCGGGCAAGATCAGCCTCACTGCAGGCTGCATGAGACCGGCGCCATCGACCGGCTGGGGCACGGCGAGGGCGCGTGGTGGTCGGAGCCGTCCGGCGACCGCCCCACCCGATAGGCGGTATGTCGGATATCGGAGATAGATGGGTAGTAACGAGCTTGGTGTACTAATCCGGTACATCTCATCCGTACGGGGGGAATCTTCCATGGCAGATACGAAGAAGAAACCGACCGCCAAGTCCGGCAAGTCGAAGAAGCAGGCCATCAAGAGCAACAGGCAGGCCAAGGAGACGAAGAAGGAAGACAGGAAGCCTTCGGACGAGGGATGACCTGCGACCAGCGGGCGGGCGGCCCGGGCCGCCCGCCCGCACGGGTGACATGATCTGACAGCCGGGGAGCCGGGCCCTCGGCTGCCGGATCGATCGTGGAGCTGTCTCATGTCGGCCTACCTGCGCTTTCCCGCCGTCTTCCAGGACGTGGTCGTCTTCGCCGCCGAGGACGACCTGTGGATGGTCTCCGCCCAGGGCGGACGGGCCTTCCGCCTGACCGCCGGGCTCGCCGAGGCCGGCTATCCGCGCATCTCGCCGCGTGGCGACCAGCTGGCGTTCGTCGGCCGGGAGGAGGGCCCCGAAGAGGTGTACGTCATGCCGGCCGACGGCGGCGCGGCCCGCCGGGTGACCTTCCACGGCGCCCGCTGCACGGTGACCGGCTGGGACCCCGAGGGGCGCATCCTGTACGCCAGCGACCAGTCCCAGCCGTTCGAGAGCCGCAAGTGGCTGCACCGGGTGGCGCCCGGCGGCGTGCCTGAGCGGCTGCCGTACGGCCCGGCGAACTCGATCGCGTACGGCCCGGACGGCATGATCGTGCTCGGCCGCAACACCGCCGACCCGGCCCGTTGGAAGCGCTACCGCGGCGGCACGGTCGGCGACCTGTGGATCGACCCGAGCGGCGACGGTGAGTTCCGGCGGCTGATCAGGTTGCCCGGCAACCTGGCCTCGCCGTGCTGGAGCGACGGCCGGGTGTGCTTCATCTCCGACCACGAGGGCGTCGGCAACGTCTACTCGTGCGCCCCCGATGGCCAGGACCTGCGCAAGCACACCCACCACGACGACTACTACGCGCGCAACCTGTCCAGCGACGGGCACCGGCTGGTCTACCACGCGGGCGCGGTCCTGTACCTGATGGACCCCGGCGAGCGGGCGCGCCGGCTCGACGTGCGGCTGGCCAGCTCGCGCACGCAGCGCAACCGCAGATTCGTCGACGCCGCCGACTACCTCGACAGCGCCACGCTCAGCCCCGACGGCAGCGCGCTGGCGATCACGGCACGCGGCAAGGCGTACGCGATGGCCGGCTGGGAGGGCCCGGTACGCCAGCACGGCGCGCCGGACGGCGTCCGCTACCGGTTCCTGACCTGGCTCAACGACGGCATAAGGCTGATCGCGGCGGCCAGCGACGACGGCGACGAGGAGCGGCTGGTGATCCTCGAGGACCACGAAGGCGGCCCCGGCACGGAGGTCGCCAGGCTGGGCCGGATCAACGCCCTCGTCCCCGACCCCGCGCACGACCGGGTGGCCGTCGTCAACCACCGCGAAGAGCTGCACCTGCTCGACCTGGCCACGAGGCGGGCGGCGCTGGTCGAGGCCAACCCGCACGGCCCGCCCGAGGACCCCGCCTGGTCGCACGACGGGCAGTGGCTGGCGTACGCCTCCCCGCTCAATGCCCAGACCAGCGCGATCAAGTTGCACCACCCGGAGACCGGCCTGACGGTCCAGGCCACGGAGCCGGTGCTGGAAGACTCGATGCCGGCGTTCGACCCGCAGGGCCGCTACCTGTACTTCATCGGCCAGCGCACCTTCTCCCCCGTCTATGACGAGCTCCAGTTCGACCTGGGTTTCCCGCTGGGCACCCGCCTGTACGCGGTGGCGCTGCGCGAGGACGTGCCGGACCCGTTCGTGCCCGGGCAGCGCCCGCTGGAGCACAAGGACGACGAGGACGACGACGAGCCGGAGCCGCTGCGCGTGGACGTGGCCGGGCTGGCCCGGCGCGTCACCGCGTTCCCGCTGCCCGAGGGCCGCTACGAGCGGATCGCCGGGCTGAAGGGCAAGGCGCTGATCCTCGCCAGCCACACGGAGGGCGAGAACACGCTGCATCTGTACGACTTCGCCAAGGGCGAGAAGGAGACGTTCGCCGACGGCGTCACCGACTTCGAGCTGGGCCGCGACCACAAGACGCTGCTCTACCGGGCCGGCGCCCGGCTGCGCGTGGTCAAGGCGGCGGAGGCGCCGGACGGCGACGACGACCCCCCGGGGCGCGAGAGCGGCTGGATCGACCTGTCGCGCATCAAGGTGTCGGTGCGCCCGGAGGCGGAGTGGCGGCAGATGTTCCGCGAGGCGTGGCGGCTGCAGCGGGAGAACTTCTGGACCGAGGACATGGCGGGCGTGGACTGGCCGGCCGTGTACGACCGCTACCAGCCGCTGGTGGACCGGATCACGACCCGGGGCGAGTTCTCCGACCTGCTGTGGGAGCTGCACGGCGAGCTGGCCACCAGCCACGCCTTCGAGAGCGGCGGCGAGTACCGGCCGGGGCCCGATTACAGCCAGGGCAAACTGGGCGTGGACTGGGACTACCGCGACGGCGTCTACCGCATCCGCGCGATCGTGACGGGCGACCCGTGGGATCCGAAGGCCACCTCGCCGCTGAACCGGCTCGGTGTCGACGTACGTCCCGGCGACGCGGTCCTGGCGATCAACGGCGCGCCCATCGGCGTGGCGGCCACCCCGGACGAGCGCCTGGTGAACCAGGCCGGCGAGGAGGTCGAGCTGACCCTGCGCCGCGAGGAGCGGGTCTTCGCGGTCACCGTGCGGGCCCTCGCCGACGAGCAGCCCGCGCGCTACCGCGACTGGGTGAACCTCAACCGCGCCAAGTGCCACCAGCGCTCCGGCGGCCGGGTCGGCTACCTGCACGTACCCGACATGGGCGCGGACGGGTTCGGCGAGTTCCACCGGGGGTTCCTGGCCGAGTACGACCGGCAGGCGCTCATCGTGGACGTGCGCTTCAACGGCGGCGGCCACGTGTCGGCGCTGCTGCTGCAGAAGCTGGCCAGGCGCCGGCTCGGCTACGACTACCCGAGGTGGGGGGCGCCGGAGCCGTACCCGCCGGAGTCGCCGCGCGGGCCCCTGGTGGCCATCACCAACGAGTGGGCGGGCTCCGACGGCGACATCTTCAGCCACACGTTCAAGGTGCTGAAGCTGGGCCCGCTGGTCGGCAGGCGCACGTGGGGCGGCGTGATCGGCATCTGGCCGCGGCACCAGCTGGCCGACGGCACGGTGACGACGCAGCCGGAGTTCTCCTTCGCCTTCGACGACGTCGGCTGGCAGGTGGAGAACTACGGCACCGACCCCGACATCGAGGTCGACATCACCCCGCAGGACTACGCCAGGGGGGTCGACACGCAGCTGGAGCGGGCCATCGACGTCGCGCTCGACCTGCTCGCCGAGCGGCCCCCGCACACTCCCGATCCACGGCACCGGCCGGGCATGCAACCTTAGTCACCCTTCGGGCGTCTAAAGATCATAGGTGGGGAAAGCGCACAGGGGATGAATGGTGCACTCCGCCGAAGCGAGACAATGGCCGGTGGCAGGGGAATGCCCCTTCCCGCCGGCCACGTGTGTTGTTGACTCTTCCGTCCTAAGGGGGACCTCTCAAGTGCGCGCACTGGCACGCAAGGGAAAGTCGGCTGCGGTCCGGCTCTATCGGGGGTACAACCGGCGCAGGCTGCGGAACGCGCCGCCGCCCTCGACCAAACAGGTCCGCATCCTGCTCCTGCACGCCAACGGGATGGGCGGCACGATCAGGACCGTGTTCAACCTGGCGAGCTACCTGGCCAGGGAGCACGACGTGGAGATCGTGAGCGTTCTGAAGGAGGCCGAGGAGCCGTTCTTCCCGATCGACCCGCGTGTCAGGTTCCGCTTCCTCGACGACCGGCTCAATCCCAGCCCCGACCCGCTGCGCGCGGTGCTGTCGAAGATGCCCAGCAAGCTGATCCCCAAGGAGGAGTCCGCCTACCACCGGTTCAACCTGTGGACCGATCTCAAGCTGGCCCGCTACATCCGCTCGCTCGACACCGGCGTGCTCATCGCCACCCGCCCGGGGCTCAACCTGGCGATGGCCCAGTTAGCCCCGCCCAGCGTCATCACGATCGGGCAGGAGCACGTGGCGCTGCGCACCCAGGCCCAGCCGATGCAGGAGCTGATCAAGTGGCGCTACCGCCGCCTCGACGCCCTGGTCACTCTCACCAAGGCCGACCTGCGCGACTACCGTGAGACGCTGCCGAAGAAGCCGAAGAAGCTGACCCGCATCCCCAACGCCGTGCCCCCCATGACGGGCGGGGTGTCCAAGCTGGACGCCAAGGTCGCCATCACGGTCGGCCGGATGACCCGCATCAAGGGCTACCACCGGCTCATCACCGCGTGGGAGGCGGTCGCCGCCGCCCACCCCGACTGGAAGCTGCGCATCTTCGGCGCGGGGCCGCAGGAGGAGAACCTGGCGCGGCAGATCGTGGAGGCCGGGCTCCAGGACCAGGTCGAGCTGCCGGGACCAACCCCGGACGTGGGCGCCGAGCTGGAGAAGGCGTCGATCTACGTGCTCAGCTCGCGCCACGAGGGCTTCCCGATGACGATCCTGGAGGCCATGGCCAAGGGGCTTTCGATCGTCAGCTTCAACAGCCCGCACGGCCCCAAGGAGATGATCACGAACGAGGTGGACGGGCTGCTGGTCAAGCCGCGCACCAACGCCAACCTGGCGGCCTCGATCATCCGGGTCATCGAGGACGAGCAGCTGCGGCGGGGCCTGGCCGCCCGGGCGCTGGAGACGGCCCGTACCTATGACGTGGACGTGATCGGGCAGAGGTGGGACGCGCTGCTGGCCGAGCTGCTGGCCCGGCGCGACGGCACGTACGTCAGACCCCAGAGCCCGGCGTCCGCCCCGCCATCGGCCGAGGCGCCCGCGGACGGCGCGCCCGCCGAGGCGCTGCCGTCTCCCGGGGCGACACCCGGCTCTTCTGCCGTCACACCCCAGAGCTCGTGAGCTCCACCGGCTCGGCGATGACGTCGACGAGCGCGCCGTTGCGGTAGACGGTGATCGGCAGCGGCCGCCCGATCGCATCAGCGAACATCAGCCGCTGGAGGCTCTGCGCGTCGTCCACCGGGCTGCGGCCCGCGTTCAGCACCAGGTCGCCGGCGCGCAGCCCGGCCCGGTGGGCGGGCGAGCCCGGCACCACCTCGACCACGCGCAGCGCCCCGTCCTGCCCGGTACGCCGCCGCAGTTGCCCGGGCAGCGGCGCGGGCGAGGTCACCAGCCCGAGGAAGGCCCGCCTGACCCGGCCGTCCCTGATCAGCGCGGCGATGATGGAGCGGGTCGTGCTGTTGATCGGCACGGCCAGCCCCACCCCGATCCCGGCCACGGCCGTGTTGATGCCGACCACCCGCGCATGGGAGTCGGCCAGCGCCCCGCCGGAGTTGCCGGGGTTGAGCGCGGCATCGGTCTGGATGACGTCTTCGATCAGCCGCATGTTGGCGCCGCTGCGCGCGGGCAGCGACCGGCCCAGGCCGGAGACCACCCCGGCCGTCACCGACCCGGCCAGCCCGAGCGGGGTGCCCACGGCCACCACGAGCTGCCCGACGACCAGCTCGTCGCTGTCGCCGAGCAGGGCGGGCTCAGGCGTGGCCGTCTGCGCCCTGATCACCGCCAGATCCGACAGCGGGTCACGGCCGACCACGGTGAAGTCGCCCGAGGTGCCATCGGCGAACGCGACCGTGCCGGCGCGGGAGGAACCGACCACGTGCGCGTTGGTCAGCAGGAAACTCGGCGAACTGTGTGTGAACGTGCGGCCCGGCGAGAGGTCGTTCGCGTCGATGACCACGGCAGAGCCGCTGCCGCCCCGTGTGCGGACGGCGGCGACCTTCGGAAGGAGCTGGGAGGCGACAGAGGAGACGACCTGGGAGTAGGCGTCGAGGGGGTCGGCCATCAAGACCTCCAGGATGATTACTTGCTTACACACTAACTCCAACTTCAGCGGAAAGGGCACACCGCCGACGCCTGCCGTGGCCGAGCTGAGCAGAAGGCGGCTACTGGCGAGGCCCGCCAGCCGTCGCGCCAGTCGATCACAAGCGACTTCCCATTGCCGGCGTCCAATGTGGGGGTGTGGCCCGCACACGGAAGAACACGACACGGATACGGCACTCTCCTGGGGGTGCGGTCAACCGGCCATCGAGCAAGGCCGCGGCCCGCACGCCGGAGCAGGAATCCGCCAAGCCGCCGGAGCGCCCCGGGATCGCGGCGACCATCGGGATGGCGCTGTGCCTGATCATCCCGGGAGCCTTGCTCGTCTGGCTGGTGGTCGGAAGCATCGGGCCGTGGTGCCCGAGCTGCGGGCGGCGCGCTCCAGCCGGGCAGGTACGGCGTGCGGAACGGCTCGGTGTCCAGCATCAGGTGCAGCCCGTTCGGCAGGTCGCAGCCGGCGTGCTCGGGGGTGCTCGGGTCGATCTTGAACTCCAGGCCCAGCCGGGCGTAGAAGGCGATCGTCGCGTCCAGGTCGGACACCACGATGTCGATCACGTTCAGCGTCGGGTTCATGATGCGCTCCATCTCTCGATTGCCGCCTTTACCAGGAAGACGATCGGCGGCTCTGCCGATACGACACCCCCGGGAAAAAGAGATGGCAAACAGCTCGCCCACCCGATCCGCGTGCAGCTCGTGGACCTGCTGCGCAAGCACGGCCCGTCCACCGCCACCCGCCTGGCCGAGCGGCTCGGCGTGAACTCGGGCACCGCCGGCCATCACCTGCGCAGGCTCTGCCCCGCCGGGTTCGTGGAGGGGGACACCAACGCCGGCCGCAGTCCGGGGCAGCCTGGTGGCCGCTGCGGTGACGCACCGGATGCGGCGCAGGCCGGTGTTCTTCGTGGCGTTCCTCGTCGCCGGGCCGCCGAAGTTCCTGATCCTGGCCGTGGACGCGCCGGCGTCAGGGCGCCTCAGCGGGGCGCGTCGATCCTCGGATCGTTCCCCGTGACGATCACGCCGCTGCCGGCGCCGCCCACCGCGACCGGCCGATCCCCGGAGGCCCGGGGCAGCATGGCGGCGACCTCGCGCGACAGGTGTGGATCGGCCTGGAACGCCTCCAAGATCGCCAGCTTCAACGCCGCGTGGCTGGGCGCGTCGTCCGGTTTGGCCTCGGCCACCCGCTGGATCATCCGCTTGGAGTAGGCGTCACCGCGGCCGAACACGCGCTGCAGGATGCGGGTGCCGCGGGCGACGGGGGTGTCGGCGGCCAGCTCGCCGGTCTTGGCCAGCACGCTCACGCCGTAGGCGCCGATCGCCACGGTGACAAAGGGCATGACGTCGTTCGCAGTGTCCATGAGGACCCTCCCCGAGGTCTCGATGGAATGAACGTGATGGTAGCCCGGAAGGTTCCGGCGGCGAGGGCATACCCTGTCGAATGTGCCTGCCCCGTACCTCACACTCAAGACCGTCGCCGAGCACGAGACCGAGGTACGGCGATCGCGCTTCATCTGCGCCGTGGCGCCCGCGCGGACCGTCGAGGAGGCGGCGGCGTTCATCGCCGCGCGGCGGCGGGCGCACGCAGGCGCCACCCACAACTGCACCGCCTACGTGATCGGGGAGCGCGTGCAGAAGGGCGACGACGACGGCGAGCCGGGCGGCACCGCGGGCACGCCGATGGTGCAGGCCCTGGTGGGCCGGGGGTTCAGCGACGTGGTGGCGGTGGTGACCCGCTACTTCGGCGGCGTCCTGCTGGGGGC
>NZ_VCJS01000329.1 GCF_005893125.1 Nonomuraea basaltis
CCGGCGCCACGCCTCCATGCTCCCGCCGCCAAGCCTTCACCCAGTTATGCAGGGTGGTGTCGTGGATGTCCAACTCCCGGGCGACATGCGACACCGGACGATCCCCATCCAGCACCATGCGGACGGCCTCATCCTTGAACGCCTGCGAGTACGGGCCCTTACGTCGTGCCAACTACTGCTTCCTTCCGGTCACCCCCAACCCTAGTTGGGGAGCTGTCCGGAAGATCTAGGGCCCCTCACTTCGCGGAGGTGGTGGCGGGTGATCGCCCAGTGTTCCAGGTGTGGCCGGAGCGCCCCGAAGTAGACATAGAGGGTGGAAGGTGACCGGGGCCGGGTGCGGGCGTCGCCGTCCAGGAGCACCAGCAGCCAGGCTCTGACGTCGGCGGCGAACCCGGCGGGCAACGCGCTGGTGCGCGTCTCGATCCAGCACCGAATCGCAGCGGTGGTGTCGTCGACGAGAAGGTCCATCTCGGTCAGGACCTCGACGATCCGGAGCTTGGAGTTGAACCGCGGTGTCCTTGTCCGAATTTCGCTCAGCAGGACCGGTTCATCCGGTGGGCGCCCGGCCAGCAGGTCCGTCAGACCGTCCATCGCGAACCTGATCGTCGCAGGGGACCAGCCGTGAGCCGCAGCAAGATGCCGGGTAAGGATGGCCGCGCTGTGCAGTCGCTCGTCGTCCGCCGTCAGGGCGGGGTGCTGCCAGCGGGGCGGCTGCGGAGCTCCGGTTCTTTGCCGTTCGAAGCGGGCGGCGTCACTGCACTTGCGACGGCAGTACTGCTTGTCGCGGCGGCTCCCGTCTGGGAGCGGCCCACCGCAGTGCAGGCAGCTCATCGAGGAGGCAGAGATCGGCCAGAACGGGGGCGCGGGGTGATGGCGCGGGGCTGCCCGACAGCGGCGGACTGATCATCGCTCCCAGGCTTAGGTGCAGCAGTCGTCTCTGGTTCGGGTTGCAGGAGTTCCTCGATGCCGCAGCCGAGCACGGCGCAGATCACATCCAGTTCGTCCAGGCGGACGCTGTTGGGCTGGCCGGACCACAGGCCCGACATCTTGCCCGCGCTGATGGTCATGCCGCGGCCGGCGAGCAGGCGCTGCAGCTCACTGGCCTTCCAGATGCCGCGGTTGGCCGCGGCCAGGCGCAGGTTCCACTTCATCGCTGCTGCGCTCCTCGATGGTGCGACGGGATGTCGGGCTGCGGTTCGATCACCTGATCCTGCAGGCCGGCCGCGCGCAGCACCGCGGCGGCGACCAAGGCGATGTTGGTGCGGTCCAGCCCGGTCAGCGCGTCGGACAGGTCGACCGGGATGGCGCCGGCGATGCTCCTTGCGATCAGCAGCATCCGCCGCTCGCCGCCGTTGCACGGCAGTCGCCCGGCGGTCAGGGCCGCGATCGCCTCCTGCCAGTCGATGAACGCCCGCGCGCTGGCCACGCTGTCGTCGATGGTGATGAACGCGTCGGTGAAGTCGGCCCGGCGCAGCCAGTACTCATGGTCGATGAGCAGTTCGACGCCGGCCTGAAGGTAGGTCAGCTCGCAGGCTCCCAGGCTCAGGGCGCACGCCAGGTCATGCCGGATCCAGTAGTCACCGGCTGGGCCGGCGGTATGGTCGGTCATCACTCCAGTCCCTTCCAGCGGTCGGCAGCCTGCTGCTGGCTGCGCACCCAGGCATCCTCGACATGGGTGCGGTGAACATGGACATAGCGGGCGGTCGTGCCGGTCCAGGCGTGACCGAGGAGTTCCTGGATGGCCAGCAGGCTCATCCCCCCAGATAGAGCTGGGAGGCGCAGAAATGGCGCAGCACGTGGGGCGTGAGCTGGTCCGCCCAGGTCGGAAGGTATCTTTCAGCGGCTTCGGCCAGCGAGCGGCGGAACACATCAGCCGTCGCGCGCCCGCACGAGCAGTCGGTGTTCTTGCGCTCGGAAGGAAACATCGGAGCGCCGGGCCGGGTGTGATCGCCGTCGAACAAACCCCACACGTCCTGGATGAACCAACGCAGGTTGACGTCGGCGCCGTTGATCAGCGGCACCAGTCGGGGCTTGGGCCCGCGGCGGCGTGAGCCCTTGCCGTGGCGGACGTTCAGCTTGCCGAACCGGCCCAGCTCCCACCGGGCATCGTCCAGGTCCAGCATCCGTGCCTCATTGATCCGCAGTCCCACGTCGGCGACCAGCCGCGCGACCGCATAGTTGCGGGCGGCCGGAGCGAACTTGCGGCAGGTGAGCAGGCCCTCGCGCCATCCGGCGAACAACTGCTCGATCTCCGCCTCCGACGGCGGGATCCGCAGCAGCGGGTCGACCGAGGCTTTGGGCCTGTTCATCTCATCGAGCGGGCACTCGATCACGTGGCCGGTGATGTTGTGCAACTCGATACGGTGCCGCAACTCGAGGAACTGGAAGTAGACCGTCAGCGCGGCCGCCCGACCGGTGCGGGTGGAGGGCTTGGCGTCGCGCAGGACCTTGCCGAAGTAGGCATCGGCGTCGCTCGGCTGCATCTCCCACAGCGGCCGGCCGAACCAGGTCCGGATCAGCTCCAGATGGTTGGTGTCGTTGCGGATGGTGCTGTCGGCCAGCCCGGCCGAGGCGCGCGCGAGCACGAACCCTGCCAGCACATCGGTCTCGAAATCGGCGAGTTCCTCCGCGCTCGCCGGGGCTCGGTGCTCGCGCAGATCCCGTACGACTGCCAGCGTCAACCCGCACCTCCCGACTTCACTCCAGCCGCCATTCCGTCACTCCAGTGACAGTTGTTTCACAGAGAGTGAAGCTACTTCAGGTGACCGTGATCCATCCGGCAAACCCGAGAAGACCCAGCTCGCAGGCCAGGGAAGGGGAAGTCGAGGGAGATCCAACGAGCTCAACTCAAGAACTATTGCTTATCAAGCGGCTGACCAGCTACTTCGCTCAAGAACGCTAGATAGCAATGGAATACACGTTCGAGGCAACATGGTGTGAAGATCAGCCAACGTGCCACACGTGAAAGAAAAGATCATCTCGCTCTGACCTGCGAGAAGAGGCCGAGAACCCAAGATAACGATCGACCTGGCCTTTCTCGCTACTTTGCGGCCGGTGACGCCGACCCGAGTGGAGGGCCGAGTGGGCGGCAGCGAGTATGTGGTCTCCGTAACCTGCAGGACTCCCTGCTGTGGCGTGACCAGCGTCGACGACGCATTGCTGGTCACCTGCTGGGCGTGATGAGGCCGTAGTGGCCGTCATAACGGTGATAGACGAGGTTGCCCCGTCCGGTACCGGTGTCGGCGAAGAAGATGAACGGCGAACCGATGGTTTCCAGACGTTCCACCGCTTCCCGGATCGAGAGGACGGGTGCCGGTGCAGAGCTGAGGGTGAGCGGGATCGACACCGGTCCCAGCCGGTCGGGCGCGGGGTCGACCTGCGCCAGCCGGTACCCGTCTCCGCTGTGATAGATGACGCTGTCCTGGCGGGTCTCCGCCTCGGTGAACAGATGGAAGTCGTAGTCGAGCTGTTCCATGTCGAAGGCCGCCTCATCCGGCGTGGCCCAGGCCAGCTCGTACGTCTTGTGCCGGACGATCTCCCGCTCCCCCTCGGGCCGCGGGAAGTAGGGCAGAGGACGACGGTGCGGGCTGGAATGCCGCCACTCGTGGTCGGCGTCCTCCGGGCGTTGCCCGCGCAGGTCCTCCCAGTCCTGGCTGGTACGGCGCAGCCGGACCCGGAGCCGGTCGCCGAGCAGCCGGATGGCCTGGTGCACGGACTCGGCGACCGCTTGGGCGCGGATGAGCCTCCCGCTGACGTCGAGGTTCGCCTGCGCGGTGCAGGGCCGGGCCACGGCCGGATCGGCCGAGGCGCTGAGCTTGACCCGGGCAAAGAGCACCGGCTCGTGGGCGACCGCAGTCGATGCCGCCACCACCTCGCGGGCGGCCTCGGCTGAACTGGGCGAGATGGCGCCGCGCGTTTCCACCTGCACCTGGACGGGGTCAAGAGCGACAGGGGCGTGTCGACGGCTCATGTCGTGTCACCTCCGCTCCTGACGAGGTCGGCGGCGAGCAGCAGCTCGTGGGCTAGCCGCGCGGCCAGCTCGGGGTGCATCTGCCCAGGCTCCTCCATCGGCCCGGCCTCCAGGCCGCGGGCGAGGGCCAGACTGGCCTCGGCCAACGCTTGGATCTGCTTCTCGGCTATGCTGACCCGGGCCTTGAGAAGGTTCAGTTCGGCCTCGAGCGGAGGTGCCTGCTCGGCTGCAGGAACCACATCGGGCTTGGGCTCAGACATCTGACGCACCTCCCAGGAAGCGTTCTCCCTTCCCACCCTTCCCCAGGGCCGGCAGTAGTGTCACAGGGACTTACGTCCTTCGACGGCAGGTCCATGGCCCCATTGACAGGGGACAGTTCCGGTGCCGCAGGTCTCCGGCATTCTTGGGGTCGACACGCACGGGGACCTGTATCGCCAAGCCGTGAACCCGGGCCTCGGTTAAGGATCGGAACGTCAGGCCGATCACCCGTGAGCTCGGCGTTGGCCGGACACTCCGCCGGGCATTGGAAGCGGACGTCCCGCCCACTGCACAGCCGCGACCAGCACCCAGCGGCTGTCGCCGATCGCCGGTAAGTACGTCGGCAAGGACGACCCGGTGATGATCGTCCGCTGCCAGTCCGGGTTGCCCGCCGTGGGCGAGGTGCTGGAGCCCTTCACCTTCGCCTCCGGGGGTGGCCGTCTGCATGCGTGGCTCCCACCATGCCCCGCTCATGACCGTCTCCAGCGGGCACGCGCACCCGTCCCGGTTCGACGGCCCGCCGCGCGTGGTCGCGCTCGGCTTCCAGATCCATGACGGCAAGCTGATCGGCCCGCGTGACCTGTTCGCCGATCCGGCCTTCGACCGGGCGCGCGAGCAGGCGAACGAGGCCATGGACTACCTGCGCAGGCACGGCCCGTTCGAGCCGCACCGGCTGCCCTTGGAGGACCTGGAGTACACCACCATGACCGTCCTCACCAAATGACTCGCCAGCCGCTGGACCCCGATGACAACCGAACTCGCCACAGCCGGAACGAGCCGGAGGTGAGCGAATCGGGAGCTCGTCTCGACCTGGATGAGACGCTGTCTCCGGCATAGGGCGCTCATGCAAGGGCAAGGGATCCGAAGGTCGTGACGGGAACCGTTCCTGGCTTCGTCTGCGGCCCCGCAGGCTACCCCTAGCGTGGCGTGAGACAGGCGGGGCTGTCGGGGAATCTTCCGTGTGAATCACCAATGTGCGAGGTGGCCGCCATGACAATGCCGATCATCGTCGGCGTGGACGGATCAGCGCCCTCGCTGCAGGCCGCGAGCTGGGCCGGACAAGAGGCCGCCCTCCGCGGCGCTCCGCTGCGGATGATGTACGCGGTCCCCAGGTGGGCTCACAATGTGCCGCTCGTCCCCCCGCCCCGCACCTGGGGACCAGGGACGGAGGCCGCCGCCAGGGAAATGCTCGACAACGCCGCCGTCCACGCCCGGGCGGGCCGGCCGCAGCTGAGCATCACCACCGACATCATCGCCGGCCGACCGGCGGACGCGCTGGTCGGCGCGGCCAAAGAGGCGCAACTCCTGGTCGTAGGAAACCGCGGCCGTGGCGGCTTCACCGAGCTGCTCTTGGGCTCGGTCAGCCATGACGTCGTGGCCAGAGCACCGTGTCCGGTGGCCGTCATCCGGCAGACGCACGCAGGCGACCGCGGCGAGATCGTCGTGGGCATCACCGGAAAACCCCGCCAAGGCTCCCTCCTGGACTTCGCCTTCCGCGAGGCCGCACTGCGCCACGCCACCTTGCGGGCGGTCCACGCCTGGGTGCATCCCACCACGAGATGGCCGGGCGACCCACAGCCTCTCGTCTACGACATCGGCGAAGTGGGCCAGGAGGAGGCGATCCTGCTCGCCGAGGTCATCGCCGGCTGGCGGGAGAAGTACCCGGACGTATCGCTCATCCCACAGGTCATGCACGCGCATCCGGCACTAGCACTGATCGACGCCTCGGCCGAGACCGATCTCGTCATCATCGGGGCGCACAGCGGAGCACCGGCCCTGCTCGGCATGGGCAGCGTCACACATGCCATGGTCCACCATGCACGCGTCCCCGTCATCGTGGTCCGGCCCTGACCGCTGTCTGAACGACCCCCTCGCCAAGGCGACCCGCGCGCAGAACGGCTTGGCCTCGACGATCTTCTTGACTCCGGATGAACCTCATGTGCGGCCGTTTCTAGTGTCTGGAACGGCATGACCGTTCGGGCGGTGAACCGGCGCCGTGCTGGGCCGGCTCGACCGGACACGTGCCTGCCTGGCCTGCGCGGCTGTGGCGTGGTTCTCTTTCTGGAACGCCTCATAGATGTCGATCAGCATATGGCGCTGTCGCCTGGTGATGCTGAGGTCAGCCTTGATCGCAGCCAGCGTACGCCTGCCCGCTCCGAAAGGCTTACTTGGTGCCCGCGTGTCCCATCCCTGGGCTGAGCTGCGCAGAGCGGCGGCGAGGCCGGTCAAGAACGTGGCGCTCAGCGTGTGCCGGACACGCTCGATCGACGTCGGGGAGGGGTTGGCCATGAAGCCGACGAACCGGCTCAACAAGATCATCACCAGCTTCCACTGCTGGCGCGTGAACTCGCCGATCAAGGTGATGGTGGACAAGGCCATAGCTCCCATGCTTGGCAGATGCGGTAGCTGTTGCGATGGACGCAACACCGGTGGAACGTGTCGATCGGGCAACCCAGAGGCAGGTCGCCTGGCGGCCAAGGCTCGTAGGGGGCCGCCCGCAGGATGGCGATGGGCCTCATCTGTTGGGTGGAGCCGCGCTGATCGACGCCAGCGTGGAGTCGCGTTCCAGATCGACGGTCAAGTCGCCCAGGGACAACACGCCCACCGGCCGCCCGCGATCGAGCACGGGCAGCCGGCGCACCGCATGCAGGCGCATCAACTCCACGGCGTACCACTCCCCATCGTCCGGAGCGACCGTGACGAGCTCCCGGCTGCAGATGTCACCGGCCGAGACGAGCTCAGGCGACAGGCCGCGCGCGATCGCCCGCACCACGATGTCCCGGTCGGTCAGCACCCCGAACAGCCGCCCGTCCTCCATGACGAAGACGTCACCGATGTCGTACTCGCGCATCTCCCGAGCCGCGGCCACCAGCGTGGAATCGGCGCTCACCATCACGACGTCCCTCGTCATCACGTCCCGAACGTGGCGTGTCATAGCAGATCCTCAGCCGGCGACAGCACTCGTGGATGAGAGGCCAGCACATGCCCCAGCCGGTCGGCATGCGGCGTCCGCACCGGCGCTCTCGCCTCGACAGTGCCCCGCGGACAGGCACGGAAGTCACATCCGCCGCCGATTTTGTGGCCTAAGGCAGATCTCTCAATCTTCCGGAAGGCCAGCGTTCGGGCATGTTTCCCCCGGGGGAGCCAAGAGAGTGCCCGAAATATTCACGCCCGGATGTCAACGGAAGAGTGACATGGTCAACGGTGGCGGCCCCATGCAGGAACCCGTGGACATCGCATAAGGCGGGATTCGTCCGACCTCGTCGACGCCTTGGAGTTGCTTGCCCTCATGCTGACCTCCCACTCGCGCTGACCGCGCCAGAACACTTTCCGGCAGGGGTCCGCCAGGGTCGCCAACACATAGCACGTTGAGCCGACGGCCGTTGACAATCAGTCGTGACGGTGTCATGTCGAGTAAAGGACGGTGGCTTCGGTTGGCGGTGTCACGGCCGCGCCGGGGACGGCCTCCCCCCGAGTCCCGTCCCCGGCTGTGGCGACGCCTCGGGCTAGGTGCCGAGGCTCCGGCGAGGTGGGTCAGCATTTCTCGCCGGGGGCGGCCTCCCGGTTGGCGTGCCTTGGAGGCCGCAGTAGTCATCATGCGGGTGTCGATGGTCGATGTGGAGCATCCCGAGGCGCTCGCGGCGGACACTTGTCCACTCTTGACCTCCGGGGCGGCTTCCTTTGGGCCCATGCAGGGTGAACGTGTGGAGTCCTCGCAGGTCACGCGTAGCGTGGGGGGAGAAGGTAAGGATCGTCTACCTGCCGGGTGATCGTGATGCCCCTGTCAGCGCGGGTGACGCAGCACCCCGATCGCATCATCGTAGCTCTGGACGGTGAGCTGGAGCTCTGCTCGGTTCCCTGCCTGCTGGACGCTGTGAGCGAGGCACTGGCGGGGGAGCAGCACAACCTGCTGGTGGATGCGGCCGGATTGACTTTCTGTGACTCTGAGGGGCTGGAAGCACTGCTGAAGGCCCAGCGCAAGGTCACCGGCGCGGGCGGCACCATGGAACTGGCTCACGTGCACGGCAGGGTCCGCCGCGTCCTGGAAATCACGGGATTGACCCGTGCTTTCACCATACGCCGAAACGATCTAAAGATCCTTAAGAAGCATTATGAGTAATGGAGTGACTACGGAGGGTAGGTTTACGGCGTTCCGGCTAGGAAAGGACGATCATGGAACAGCAGCAGGCCCAGCAGGTCGAGCAGCAGTTGCGGCAGAGGTGGCAACAGGTCAAATATCGGATCCTCGACCAGTTCGCCGAGGTTTGCACGTCCGATCTGGACTTCGCCCGCAACGTTGGCGATCTCGTTCAGCGGATCGCGGACAAGACCCACCACAGCGAGCGGTACGTTGAGACGCGGCTGATGGAACTCGTCGGCGTCGGGGGCGCCCCGACGGCACCGCAGGGACAGCCGTTCGGCGTTGCCCTGGGGCAGCCGGGCGAACAGATCGGACAGCAGGGGCGTTTGGGGCAGTAACGGTGCGAGCGCGTCCAGGATGAGACGATGAGCTGGTCAGGCGATGGAGATCCGATCCGTAACGGAACATGCGCCTGGCCAGCTCATCACACAGGGCGTGCCGGGGGCGGTGCCGGGGACGGTCTTCCCCCGAGTTCCGTCCCCGGCTGTGGCGACGCCTAGCCAGTTCCTCTGGAAAGGATGAGAAGAGCCGTGTAACGGGCGACTGTTACGCACGGTTCCGTGGGAGCCCAGGGCTGCGATGCCCTGGGCCACCCGACGGTCTGTTGGTTGGTGAACCTCTGCTCGACAAGCACGAGCCCGTTTCGACATGGGTAGCCAATACCCGCCGCGCCGTCCTGATTGAGCGGTCAGTGGGTGTCAATGAGCTTGCTCAACAGGTTCGTCAGCTGCTGGCGCTCGTTCTGCGAGAGCGGCGCGAGCACCTGCTCTTGGATCTCGTCGACCACACGGTCGAGCGCTTGCAGTTGCTTGTGACCAGCCGGGGTGATCGAGATGATGTTGCGACGCCGGTTGTTGGGGTTGACTGTGCGTTGGATCAGTCCGAGTTGCTCTAGGTCGCCCAGGAGGGCAACGACGTCGCTGCGGTCGACGCTCGTGCTGCGTCCCAGGTCCGCCTGGCCGATTGGGCCCCATTCCTCGATCGCGGCGAGCAGGCGGTAGTGGTAGCTACGAAGTCCGGTGCCGCTGGCCGCGAAGCCGTCGTTCAACAGCCCGTGCGAGCGGTTGTAGGCGCGACTGATCAGCCAGGTCGGCAGGTTCCGGATCCGGGATGGTGCAGAAACATGTGGAGGCTGCTGTTCAGGCACGGGTCCTAGGGTAGCCCTTGTTGGTGACACCAACATGCATTATGTTGGCGCCACCAACATATAGCAAGTTGAGACCACGACAAGGAGCCATCATGCTCACCCTGCCTGTCGAAGCCGGCAGCGCCGCCGCGAACCCTCCCGTGCGCATCCTGGTGATCGGACGAACCGAGAGCGTGTTATCCGAGCTGATAATGATCCTGCGGGAAAAGGGCTACGCCGCGGGAGCCACAAACGAGTTCGATCACACCCTTGACCTGTTCGATATCAGGCAGCTCGACCTCGTCGTCTTCGGAGGAATGGTGCCGCCGGACACCAAGGACCAGCTCCGAGAGCAGATCTCGACCCGAAACCCGTCCGTGGTCTTCGTCCAAGGCTACGCAGGCATTCCCGGCCTGGTCGCAGAGCAGGTGGAGGCCGCCCTCGGCGACAGCACAACCAGGCCCGCTTCCTCGGTTGCGTACGACGCTCAGTCCCGGTCGATCGGCATATCCCTGGAAGGACCACAGGACGTCGCCATCATCGTCTGGTGGCACACCTCCTTCGTGCCCCCGGAACCGAAAAGCACCTCACAGGTCATTCTGGACGGGCGGCTCCTCGCAGGCACACACGCCATCGCGATCCCGCATGCGGTGCCCCATCAGGCATCATTCGCCACCGTGTCTATCGGTGGGTCGGTCCACGCATTCATCGTCGGACCCATGCCGAGCGGGACGACCATGGCCCGCTGAACACAAGAGCATTTTCCGGTTATGGACTCGGTCAAGCTGTCTTCTTCATGGCTGGGCGGCGGCGAGCTGGGGTGCTGGTGCGGCCCTTGGGACGTCCCGGGCCGGTTTGGAGGGTTTCCGGGGCGGGCGCAGCAGAAGGACTCGCCGCGACGGCGAGGCCGTCCCGGACGGCCGCCGTTACCCGGTCCGCGCGGCGGTGGGTCGCGATACACCAGCCGGTCGTTGCGGATGCGGACCAGCCGCTCGACGTCGCGGCTACTACGAGGGCGGGCCGATCGAGCGGGTGACGGTGGTCGAAGGGCAGGCCTGGGTCACGGTGCCGGGACGATCCGAGACCGTGCCCGCGTGCGTGGTGCTCGACGGGGCCGCGGAGGTCCGCGTCGAGGGCTGCCGGTTCACCAAGCTAGGGGCGACGGGGCTGGGGCTG
>NZ_VCJS01000032.1 GCF_005893125.1 Nonomuraea basaltis
AGAGGTGTATAAGAGCCAGGAGCATGCCCGCCCGTCCCCCGGAAAGTGGAGGGCTGCTAACTTGTGCGACCGTGCCCGACTATCTCCATGAGCTCTTCTCCCTTCACGGCCGCCGCGCCCTCGTGACCGGCGGCAGCTCCGGCATCGGGCACGCCATCGCCGAGGCGATCGGCCGGGCCGGGGCCGAGATCGTGCTGGTCGCCCGCAGGCCCGGCGAGCTCGACCAGGCCGTCGCCCGGCTGCGCGAGCACGGCGTCACCGCGAGCCGGATCAGCGCCGACCTCGGCGACCGCGACGACGTCCAGAGGGTCTGCGCCGCGGCCGGCGAGATCGACATCCTGGTCAACAACGCCGGCAACAACATCCGCAAGCCCATGGCCGAGCTCACCGTCGACGACTACGAGCGGACCCTCGCCGTCAACCTCACCGCCCCCTACCTCCTCGGCCAGCACTTCGGCCCGAAAATGGCCGCACGCGGCTGGGGCCGCATCATCAACCTCGGCTCGCAGCAGTCCGTCAGCGCCTTCGGCGACAGCGGCGCGTACGGCGCCGCCAAGGCCGCCATCGCCGGGCTGACCCGCTCCCAGGCCGAGGCGTGGTCGGCCGACGGCGTGTGCGTCAACACGATCATCCCCGGGTTCGTGCTGACTCCGCTGACCGAGCCCGCCCAGGCCATCCCGGGTCGCGTCGAAGCGCTGGCCGCCCGCCACATGGTCAGGCGCAACGGCGTGCCCGCGGACTTCGCGGGAGCCGCGGTGTTCCTGGCCGGTGACGCCTCCGCGTTTGTCACCGGCCAGATGCTCTTCGTCGACGGCGGTTTCTTCGTGCACTGAGATGCGTCAAAACCAGCGCGACCGCCTTTACATTGTAGATTACGTACGGCGGATCCGGGACTCCGTCATGGCTGCCGCTGTTCGGCCCGCTCGGCGGCGACGTCCCGCTCGGACACGTGTCGACCAAGGTGTTCGGCGCGGGTGTCGTCCAGTCCACCTACCGCGTCGAGCACACGGCCGTCATATGAGGTGTCTGCCCAGGTCACACGCCTTGTAGCGGCATATTCCCGGTGCAAGACTGGATTTGACGGAAGGGGGACATCATGATCGAAGTCAAGAGCATCGACAAGCCGGACGAGCGCCGCGACTTCTCGCGGGGTCACCTGGACGTGTGCAACCTGACCGGGCTGACCTTCGGCGTGGCCACATTCGAACCGGGCTGGCGCTGGTCCGAATCGGTCAAGCCGATCGCCGGCACGGACTCATGCGAGATCCACCACAACGGGTTCGTGCTCGCGGGGCGGCTGCGCCTCCGGATGAACGACGGCACCGAGGCCGAGGTCGGCCCCGGAGAGGTGTTCGTCTGCCCGCCGGGGCACGACGCCTGGGTGGTCGGCGACGAGCAAACCGTCGTGTTCGACTTCGCGGGTGGCATGGCCGAGTACGCGAAGACGGCCACGAGCGGCTAGCCCTTTCACCACGACGTGGGCCGGGATACTCCGGCCCACGCCGCGAGCGCGGCGCGGCACAAGCATCTGCTCCGCAGCCCTCGACGAGGTGGAGCGGTCTGGCGGGTGAGAACGCCTTCCCAGCAGGTGACGCTCGCCTCGGTCGGGCGCGGGCTCTACGCGAACCCGGGGTCGGGCTGCCAGAGGCTGATCTGCGTCCCCTGGTCGTCGGTGCAGGAGCAGCCGCGCCCCGACTTGCTCTCGATCACCTCGCCGGTGCTGCCGCCCAGCTTGCGCACGTGCTCGACGGCCGCGTCGATGTCGCTCACGTGGTAGTAGAGGTTCGGCTGCGCGGAGGGCCCGCCCGCGACGAAGCCCATGGGCACGGCCGTGTTGGTGACGTGCAGGTACGTCTCGTGCTCCCGCTTGAACTCCCAGCCGAACAGCGCCCCGTAGAAGGCGGCCGCCCGGTCCAGGTCCTGGACGGAGAGGGTGTAGTAGTGGAGCTCGACAGCCATGTACATTCCTCCGCAATAATTGCCGCTATCGTTAAGCATCAACAGCCTAACGGAAGCAGGCAAATATTAACAGTAACGTTAACGATATCGACGCCACCCTGGCGGCCCTCGCCGACCCGACCCGGCGCAAGGTGATCGACCTGCTGCGCGAGGGCCCTCGCCCGGCCGGCGAGCTGGCCCAGGCCGTGCAGATGAGCGCACCCGCGCTCAGCAGGCATCTGCGCGTGCTGCGGGCCGGCGGGCTCGTACGGGCCGAGGCGGGCGGCGCGGACGCCCGGCTGCGGCTCTACACGCTGCGCCAGGAGCCGTTCACCGCGCTGCAGGCGTGGCTGGACCAGGTGCAGGCGTTCTGGGCCGAGCAGCTCGGCTCGTTCAAGGACCACGTGGAACGCCGGTGAACGCCGTCCAGGCCAGCGTCACCGTGCCGGTCGATCCGGCGACCGCGTTCCGGATCTTCACCGACGAGATCGACAGCTGGTACGTCCGCGGCCCCCACAGCTGGGTCGACCCCGCCCGCGCCGTCGCCATCCGGTTCCAGGACGGCTACCTGCGCGAGCTGTGGTCCGACGGCGGCCACGTCGACACCGGCAAGATCCTCACCTGGGAGCCGCCGCGCCGCCTCGTCTGGGCCGACCTGATCAACGAGACCGGCCGGATGGAGATCGAGGTGGCCTTCAGCCCGGTCGAGGGCGGCACCGAGGTGCTGCTGGAGCACCGCGGCCTGGACACGCTGCCCACGGACGTGGCCGGGCGGATCCGCCGCGGCTACTCCTGGAACATCGTGCTGCGCTGGTACGCCGACCAGTGGAAGGACTAGCGCCGGCCGTACTTCTTGTGCACCGCCTGCTTGCTCACGCCGATCGCGTCGGCGATCTGCGCCCAGGCCAGCCCGGCCACGCGGGCCCGCCGCACCTGGACCGCCTCCAGACGCTCGATCTCGCGGCGCAGCGCGGTGGTGGCGTGCAGTGCCCGCAGCGGATCGTCGTCCTGCGCCTGCCGCATCAGGGTCGCCAGGTCGTTCGTCATGCACTAAAGGTAGTCCAGGAGCAGCCGGTTGATCTCCTCCGGACGTTCCAGAGCGGGCAGGTGCCCGGCCCACTCCAGCTCGACCAGCCGCCCCCGCGGCAGCTCACCGGCCAGGTGGCGGGCGCAGAGCAGCACCACGGGCTCGCCCGCGCCGCGCTCGGCGCACCAGATCGTCACCTGGACTCCACCACCAGCCGTACGCCCAGCCCGATCAGCACCACGCCGGAGATCTGCTCCAGCCGGCGCCGCACCGCCGGACGGCCCAGCCACTCCTTGGCCTTGGCGACCGTCCAGATGAGCAGGGTGTACCAGAGCAGGTCGATCAGCACCCACACGACGGCGAGCGTCACCAGCGTCACGGGCACGTTCTGCCCGGCCGGGACGAACTGCGGCAGGAACGACATCGCGAACACCGCCGCCTTCGGGTTGGCCAGGCACGTCCCGACCCCGGCCAGGTACGATCCGCGCCGGCCCGGCGCCGTCGCCACCTCGGGAGCCGGCGCCCCCTTGCGGGCCTGCCACAGCGACTGCGCGCCCATCACGACCAGCACCACCGCCCCGGCCACCCGCATGACGTCGTAGGCCAGCTGCGAGGCCACCAGCAGCGCCGACAGCCCGAACGCGGCGGCCAGGCCCCACAGCAGGATCCCGGTCTCGTTGCCCAGGGTGGCGGCCAGGCCGCTGCCCCGGCCGGCGCGCAGGGTCTGGCGGAGGATGATGGCGGTGCTGACCCCGGGCACCATCGCCACCAGGACGCACGCGCCCGCGAACGCAAGTAGATACATGCCCGGCATCGTGGCAGAACCGCGCCGGAATCTCGCGTGGATTATCCCCGGCCTACTCGTACAGTTTGCGAAGCTCGGCGACCGCCTCGCACATCAGCGCGCGCAGCTCGGGCGGGCCGAGCACCTCGACGCCGGCCCCCATGCGCAGCAGCAGCCAGCGCGCGTACGTCATCGACTCGACCGGCACGGTGAGCGTGCGCCAGCCCTCCGGGTCGGGCGCCTCCGCCGCGGCCAGCGCGGCGTCCACGACGTCACGGCCCATCGTGTACGCCAGCAGCTCCTCCTTGCCGGGGGCGAGCTTGATGACGGCCTCGGCGGTGTACATCCGCTCGCGGAACTCCTTGGCGTACGCGCTCCAGAACGCGGCCAGCTCGAACCCGGCCGGCCGCTGGAAGTGCCCCGGCAGCGTCTCCAGCGTCAGGATGCGCGCCACCCGGTACGTGCGCGGCGACGCGTCCGGCGGGGCGGCCACCAGATACCAGGAGCCGCCCTTGAGCACCAGCCCGTACGGGTGGATCACCCGGTCGACCTCCTGGCGGCCCCACCGCCGGTAGGTCATGTGCAGCGGCCGCTGACCCCACACCGCCTCGGCCACCTCGCTCAGATGCGGCACGTCGTCGGCCGACCGGTACCAGCTCGGCACGTCCAGCAGGAACCGCTCGCGCATCCGCGAGGCGTGCGAGCGCGGCTCGGGCGGCAGCGCGGCCAGCAGCTTCAGCTCCGCGGTGGCCGCCACCTCCCCCAGCCCCAGCTCGGCCGCCGGTCCGGGCAGCCCCGCCAGGAACAGCGACGACGCCTCCTCGGCGGTCAGCCCGTTGAGCCTGGTGCGGTAGCCGTCCAGCAGCTGGTAGCCGCCCGCGGGCCCGCGATCGGCGTACACCGGCACGCCGGCCGCCGACAGCGCCTCCACGTCGCGGTAGACCGTGCGGACCGACACCTCCAGCTCGGCGGCCAGCTCGGGCGCGGTCATGCGACCGCGCGTCTGCAGGAGCAGGAGGAGGGAGAGGAGGCGGCTGGCGCGCATGTCCCCATTGTATTGCGCACATATGTCGTGTTTGTATGAACATATGGAGCGTTTGCGGGCCATCATGAACGCGTTGCGGGTGCAGGACAGCGTGTCGGTCGCCGAACTGGCCGCCGAGCACGGCGTGTCAGAGATGACGATCAGGCGTGACCTGGACGAGCTGGCCCAGCAGGGAGTGGTGCGCCGGGTCAGGGGCGGCGCGCTGTCCTTACTGCTGCGCGGCGAGGAGCCGCCGTTCGGCGTGCGCGAGCGGGAGGCGGTGGAGGCCAAGCGGCGCATCGGCGCCGAGGTGGCCGGGTTGATCGCCGACGGCGAGGCGGTGGTGCTGGACGGCGGCTCGACCGCGCTGGAGGTGGCCCGCGCCCTGGCCGACCGCCGCCTGACCGTGCTGCCGCTGGCCCTGCAGTCGGTGTCGATGCTGGCCGCGGCGCCGCGCGTGCGGCTGGTGCTGCCAGGCGGTGAGGTACGCCAAGGGGAGCTGAACTTCACGGGCCCGCTGACCGAGAGCTCCATCAAGGCGTTGCGCTTCGACACGGCGGTGATCGGCTGCTGCGGCCTGTCGGCCGAGCACGGCCTGACCGCGCACGACCTGCCGGAGGTGGCCGTCAAGCAGGCGGCCATCGCCTCGGCCCGGCGGGTGATCGTGGCCTGCGATTCCGGCAAGTTCTCGCGTACGTCATTCGGGGCGGTGTGCCCGATCTCGCGGCTGGACGTGGTGGTGACCGACTCCGGCATACCGCGAGAGGAACGCGACGCCCTGGTGGCGGCCGGCGTGGCGGTCAGGGAGGTCGCCGAATGAGCCGCGGACATGCCGCCGGCGGGTGCGCGGAAGCCGGGGTGGTCGCGTGAGGCGCGAACGCACGGCCGTCTACCTGCTGTTCTTCCTGGCCGGCGCGGCCATCGGCATGTGGACCGCGCGCATCCCCGCCATCAAGGAACGCCTCGGCCTCGGCGACGGCCAGTTCAGCCTCGCCCTGCTGGCCATCGCCGCCGGCGCGGTCATCGGCATGACGGCGGTGGGCCGCCTGGTGGACCGGCACGGCAGCTACCGCGTCATGATCCCGGCGGCACTGGTGCAGGGCCTGGCGCTCGTCCCCGCCGCCCACGCCGGGAACCTGGGCGTGCTGGCCGGGTCGCTGCTGCTGTTCGGGATCGTGCACGGGATCCTGGACGTGGCCATGAACGCCAACGCCGTCGAGGTGGAGCGGGCCTGCGGGCGGCCGATCATGTCGTCGTTCCACGCCGTCTTCAGCATCGGCGGGTTCGCCGGAGCCACGGGCGGCGGCCTGTTCGCGCACTTCGAGCTCACGCCCGCGGCCACGTTCTGGTCGGTGGGGGCGCTCATCGCGGTGCTCGCGTTCTGGGCCGCGCGGTGGGCGCTGCGCTCGGCTCCGCCTGGGAGTCCGGCCTCGGGTGGCCGGGGCAGGCGGCCCAAGGGGATCGTGTTCCTGGGCGTGCTCGCGTTCTGCTGCCTGGTGGGCGAGGGGGCGGCGGCCGACTGGAGCTCGGTCTACCTGCGCGAGGACCTGGCCGCCTCGCCGGCGTTCGCCGCCGCCGGGTACGCCGCCTTCTCCATCATGATGACGGCGGGCCGGCTGGCGGGAGACCGGCTGGCGGCCAGGTTCGGGCCGGTGCCACTGGTGCGCTGCTGCGGGCTGCTGGCCGCCGTGGGGCTGGGGCTGGCGCTGCTCGGCGGGCATCCGGTGGCGGGCGTGGCCGGGTTCGGCTGCTTCGGGGCCGGGCTGTCGTGCATCGTGCCGCAGGTGTTCTCGGCCGCGGGGCACCGGGATCCGGCGTTCGCCGGGCGGGCGCTGGCGGGGGTGGCCTCCATCGGGTATCTGGGGTTCCTGTCGGGGCCGGTGTTCATCGGGGCGGCGGCCGAGCTGGTGGGACTGCCGCGCGCGCTGGCCATCCCGGCGCTGCTGGCCGCGTTCGTCGCCCTGGCCGCCACGGCGCTGCGCACGCGTACGGCGGAACCCGTCGGCTGACCCGTACGCGTGAATTCGGGCGGCGGGACTCAGCCGAACTGCTGCCAGCCCAGTCGGACCACCATGGCCGCCACCACGCACAACAGCACGATCCGCACGAACGCGGCACCCCGCTTGAGCGCCATCCGGGCGCCGAGCTGGGCGCCGGCGATGTTGCACACCGCCATGCCGAGCCCCAGCGCCCAGTGCACGTGCCCCTGCGTCCCGAACACCACGAGCGCGCCGAGATTCGTCCCGACGTTGATGATCTTCGCGGAGGCGGAGGCCGAGACGAAGTCCAGCCCGAGGATGGTGGTGAAGGCGATGATCAGGAACGTTCCCGTGCCCGGCCCCATGATCCCGTCATAGAACGCGATCCCCACCCCGCCCACCACCACCGCGGCCAGCACCCTGGCGTTGGTACGCAAGTGAGGCTCCGGCACGGCCCCCATCGACGGCCGCAACGTCACGAACGCGGCCACCCCTAACAGCACCACCATCACGGCGGGCCGCAGCGCCTCGGCCGAGATCGCCGCCGCGGCCCACGCCCCCAGGCCCGCGCTCAGCACGGCCAGCCCGGCGCCGGGCAGCGCCACCTGACGGTCGACCTTGGTGGAGCGCGCGTACGCCACGGCCGCCGAGGCGGTGCCGAACACCGACGACAGCTTCGTGGTGGCCATCGCCTCGACGGTCGGCATCCCGGTCATCATGATGGCGGGGAGCTGCAGCAACCCGCCGCCGCCCACGACGGCATCGATCCACCCGGCGCCCGCCGCTGCGACCAGCAACACCAGGACCTGCTCCAGCGGCACGCCACTCCCCCGTTTCCCCCAAGAAACCCCACGAGTGTACAAGCGGCGCATTCGCTTGGTTTCGGCCCCCGCCCGGCGGACCCGCTGATCAGTCTGGCAAGGCCAGCGCCCGGAGCAGGCCGGCGGTGAGGGCGGCGCGTTCGACCATGCCGTCCACGCTGATGTGCTCGTGCCGGGCATGGGCGCCCGCCCCCACGGCGCCGAGCCCGTCCAGGACGGGCACGCCGAGGGCCGCGGCGAAGTTGCCGTCGCTGGCCCCGCCGACCGAGCACTCGCGCAGGTCGAGGCCCATCTCCGCGGCCACCGCACAGGCCAGCGCGAACAGGCGCGCCGTGCCCGGCCCGCGTTCCATGGCGGGACGGTTCCAGCCCCCGCGGACCTGGATCGAGGCCCGGGGATCGTGCGGACGCAGGCCGGCGAGCGCGGCGTCCACGCGGGCGGCCTCGGCCTGACTGGAGACGCGTACGTCGACCTCGGCGCGGGCCGCACCCGCGACCACGTTCGAGCCCGTGCCACCGGCCACGACCCCCACGTTGACGGTCGTGCCCGCGCCGGGGTCGGCGAGGTCGTGCAGCCGCCGCACGGCCCTGGCCAGCTCGTCGATCGCGCTGGCGCCGTTGGCCGGCTCGAGCCCGGCGTGCGCCTCCACCCCGGTGAAGGCCAGCTGGAAGATGCCGACGCCCTTGCGCGCGGTCTTCAGCGCGCCGTCCGCGCTGGCCTCGAACACCAGCACCGCCGCGGCGTCGCGGGCCGCCTCCTCGATCAGGGGCCGCGAGACCGGGCTGCCGATCTCCTCGTCGCCGTTGAGCAGCAGCCGCAGCGGCGGGCGGGGCAACCCTGTGGCGTCGAGCGCGCGCAACGCCCAGACGAGTTGTACCAGGCCCGCCTTCATGTCGAACGTCCCTGGCCCAGTGGCGCGGTCGCCTTCGACGGTGAACGGCCACGAGGCGAGCGTCCCCGCGGGCCACACCGTGTCGTAGTGCGCGAGCAGCACGATGGGGGCGTTCCCCTGGCCCGGGTAGTCGTTGATGCGGGCGTCGCCGTACACGCCGATGTCGCCCCGCCCGCCGATGCCGCCGAACGCGCCGCCGTCGGCCCGCCGGGTGGCCGCGGGGGCGCCGAGCCGGGCCGCCAGGTAGCCGTCGAGCCAGTCCAGGCCCGCGTCGAGCAGCGCCTTGTCGTTGCTGGGCGTCTCCAGCGAGACGTACGCGGCCAGGTCGGCGAGCATCTCGGCGCGGTGCCCGGCGATCCAGGCGCGCAGTTCCCCGGCCTCCACGTCGTTTCCCACGGTCATCGGCGGGCCTCCAGTCCGGCGAGATGGTCCTCGCTCATCGGCGCCGCCCGGCCTCGGCGTCGGCCAGGCGGGCGAACGTGTCGAACGGCTCCAGCCGCACACCCAGTTTCGCAGCCTCCGCGAACACGGCGGCCACCAGGGCATGCGTCAGCGGCCTTGGCGGGAGCAGCCGAAGACCAGCTCCACGCGGCCGCATGGAGCCGTGCCGGCGCTGATGCCGCTCATGTGCCGCACCGGTGCTCGTGCCGGGGCATGTGCCAGGAAGCAGAAAGGCGGCGCGCCTTCCACGAAGGCGCGCCGCCACAGGCAAGGTCAGCGGGACGGGACCAGCGTGCGCTTCCGCGACGCGTAGATGTCGTCGATCAGCTGGTACGTGCGCGCCTGCTCGGCCGTGAAGATCCGATCGCGCTCGATGTCCTTCCTGATCTCCAGTGACGACCGCCCGGTGTGCCGCGCCAGGATCTCCTCCTGCTGGTCGCGCATCCGCAGGATCTCCCTGGCGTGGATCTCCAGGTCGCTGGACTGCCCCCGCCCGCCCTCGGTGTGCGGCTGGTGCAGCAGGACGCGGGCGTGCGGGAGCGCGGCCCGCTTGCCCGGCGTGCCGGCCGCCAGCAGGACGGCCGCCGCCGAGGCCGCCTCGCCGATGCAGACCGTGTGGATCTCCGGCCGGACGTACTGCATCGTGTCGTAGATGGCGGTCATCGACGTGAGCGAGCCGCCCGGCGAGTTGATGTAGATGTTGATGTCCTGGTCGGGATCGATCGACTCCAGCGTCAGCAACTGCGCCATCACGTCGTTGGCGACGGTGTCGTCGATCGGCGCCCCCAGGAAGATGACCCTGTCCTCGAACAGCTTGTTGTACGGGTTCAGCTCCTTGATGCCGTACGAGGTGCGCTCCGTGAACGACGGCAGCACGTAGCGGCCACTCATATCAGTTCATCCCTTCTGAGATGTGGTCGACGATCCCGTACTCCTGCGCCTCCTTGGCGGTGAACCAGCGATCGCGGTCGGAGTCGGCCTGGATGCGCTCCAGCGGCTGGCCCGTGTGGTGGGCGATGAGCTCGGCCATCTTGCGCTTGGTGTAGATCATGTTCTCGGCCTGGATCTGGATGTCGGTGGCCGAGCCCCCAATGCCGCCCAGCGGCTGGTGCATGACGATGCGGGCGTTGGGCAGGGCGTAGCGCTTGCCCTTCGCGCCCGCCGTCAGCAGCAGCTGGCCCATGGACGCGGCGAACCCCATCGCGACCGTCGCCACGTCGCACGGAATGAACTGCATCATGTCGTAGAGCGCCATCCCGGCGTGCACCGAACCGCCCGGGGAATTGATGTAAAGGGTTATGTCGCGCTTGGGGTCCTGGGCCGCCAGCAATAGGAGCTCCCCGCAGAGCCGGTTGCAAATCTCATCGTCCACCTCTTGGCCGAGGACGACGATGCGCTCGTTCAGCAGGCGCTGGCTTAGCTGGTCAGGCCAGGCCGCGCGCTGGGTCTCCGTCATGACGGTCGCCTTTCTGTGCGGGTATTACCGTGAAAAACGCTAGACCCAGCGGGCGTGAATTATGGAATCTTTTCGCTGGCGGCGCATTTCTCTAAGCGCGCATTCCTCCGAGAGCGAATAATCATCGACATACAATCGCGGATGTGAGAGGGAACTTTCTCCGGCGATGGGCGTGCCTCATCCTGGGGGCGCGCTACCGGACGCCACCGCGCCGCATGAGCTCCGCCGCGGGCAGCAGGGTGGCCTCGGCGGCGGTCAGGCCGGTGGCGGCCAGGGCCTGGTCGACGAGCCGCAACCCCACCCCGTACCCCGCCATGTCGGGAATGCCGCGAGGCTCCTGCCCGAAGTTCCGCATGGCGCTGTCCCCCAGCACGTACGCCGAGGTGTGCTGCATCCCCGCCAGGTCGAAGTCCGCCATGATCAGCTCGTACGCCCGGTCGAACTCCTCCCCCGTCACCATCGACGACCACGGGCCCATGGCCGCCGGCCCCGACAGCTCCCGTACGAACGCCTCGGCCAGCCCTTCGGCCACCACGTGCTCGCCGACGGTCACCGTGACCGGGTTCCACTCCACGTTGGTGAAGCGCACGTTGTGGTGGAACTCGTGCACCGCGAGGTGCGCGATCCTCCCGATCACCTCGTCGGAGGGCCATGCCAGCAGGTACAGCCAGCCGGGCGCGCCGCCCATGCCGTAGTAGCCACCGACGACCTTCATCAGGTGCTCGTCGCCGGGATTGCCCATCACGAACATGACCTGCAGCGACTCGGCCTGCTTGGCCTCGCCCAGCCGGTCGGAGGCGCGCTCCAGCTCGCGCCGGACCCGCCCGAGCACGTCGGCCTCGATCATGCGCCGGACGGCGGGCAGGTAGCGCGGGTCGTCGGCGTCGACGCGGAAGCCGCCGCCCTGGTGGTGGATGCCGACGATGTCGCCGGGCATCGGGATCGCCGCGCGCATGGGCGCCAGCATGTCCCGCAGCGCCTCGGGCCGGCGTTCGAGCGGCCGCCCGAGCAGCTCGGCCATCGCCGTGAGCGTGTCATGAATGATGAATTCCATGCCGCGGACGCTAAAGCCTCACGTCACGTGAGACTCAAGCCGGATTTCAGAGCGGCGACTCCTCGCCGGGATCGTCCCCGGGCGAGCGGCCCGGCGTGGCCTGCCCGCTCTCGGTCGGCGACGGCGACGGCGACGGCGACGGCCGCGGCTCCGTGGTCTCCGGAACAGGCGGCGGAGTCGGCACGAACACCGTCGGCGGCAGCTGCCGGGGTTGCGGCTCACTGTCGCGCCTGCCCAGCAGCAGGAGCAGCAGGATGGAGGTCACCAGCAGCAACAGCAGCGCCAGCGCCAGCGCGGCCATCAGCACCCGCTTGCGGGTCTCGGTCAGCGGCCGGCGCCGCCTGGTCGGCCCGGGCAGCGCGGGCGCGCGGTCGGTCAGCCAGTACGGTACGAAGTCCGGGCCGTGCGCCTGCCCGATCAGCGTGCCGCCCACCATGACCGGCTCCAGGAACCGCTCGGCCCCCGGCCGGCCCGGCACGTACGGCACCGCCACCCACGGCGCCCGCCCACCGTTGCTGTCGATCACCTCGGGCATGCCGTCCAGGACCGCGCCCCGCGACCTGGACGCCCGATTCAGCCAGCCGCGCATCCCGGACCGCTCGCCGGCGGACTCCTTGATCGCGGTGACGAACCGGTCGCGCGCCGCGGCGTCGAGCGCGGCCCCTCTCGTCAGCACGGCCAGCGACACCGCACGCCCGTCGGGCGCCTGGCCCAGGTACACGAAACCGGCCGGCGCCTGGTGCAGGCGCGCCTGCACCACGAAGGGCCCCAACCGGGGCGGATCGCCGTACTGCAGCGGACTTGCCACGTTTGCCATGAAAGCACAGACGTGGCGTCGTGCACGTTTCCGGCATTGTTTGGTGGAATGGCGTCATGAGCGTCGCCGAAGAGTTGCCAGGCGGAACCGATGCGGCCCTGCTGCGTCAGAGTCTCGACGAGGTCCGGCGAGTGATCGTCGGCCAGGACCATATGGTGGAAAGGCTCATCGTGGCCCTGGTCGCCCGGGGGCACTGCCTGCTCGAAGGAGTCCCCGGCGTCGCCAAGACCCTCGCCGCCTCCACCCTGGCCACCGTCGTGGGCGGCACGTTCGCCCGCATCCAGTTCACCCCCGACCTGGTGCCGAGCGACATCATCGGCACCCGCGTCTACCATCCCTCCAACGAGAAGTTCGACGTCGAGCTCGGCCCCGTGTTCGTCAATTTCCTGCTCGCCGACGAGATCAACCGCGCCCCCGCCAAGGTCCAGTCCGCGCTGCTGGAGGTGATGGCCGAGCGCCAGGTCACCCTCGCCGGCGTCACCCACCCGCTGCCCAAGCCGTTCATCGTGCTGGCCACCCAGAACCCCATCGAGTCCGAGGGCGTCTACCCGCTGCCGGAGGTGCAGCGCGACCGGTTCCTGTTCCGGGTCCGCGTGCCGCACCCCACCGCGCACGAGGAGCTGGAGATCCTGCACCGCATGAGCGTCACCCCGCCCGTGGCGGAGCGGGTGCTCGACCCCGACAAGCTCCTGGCCCTGCAGGAGGCGGCCGAGCAGGTCTCCGTCCACCAGCTCGTCGCCGACTACGTGGTACGCCTCGTCATGTCCACCCGCGCCCCCGCCGAGTACGGCCTGGCCGACCTCGCAGAGACCATCGAGATCGGCGTCAGCCCCCGCGCCACCCTCGGCCTGGTCTCGGCCGGGCGGGCGCTGGCCCTGCTGCGCGGCCGCGACTACCTGCTGCCCGACGACGTCCGCGACGTGGCCGTGGACGTCATGTCGCACCGGATGATGCTCACCTTCGACGCCCTGGCCGACGGCGTCGACCCCGAACAGGTCGTCAAGCAGATCCTGCACGCCGTGCCTCCGCCCCTCGTCGTCTGGAACCAGAACCGTTGACCGGCGCGGAGCGAATGAGGAGCGTCGAGGAGCGGTGAGCGACCGATGAGCACAGCCGAACAAGCACTTCGGCGCCTCGAACTGACGGTCACCCGGCGGCTGGACGGGCTGCTGCACGGCGCCCACCAGGGCCTGCTGCCCGGCACCGGCAGCGAGGCCGGCGACAGCCGCGTCTACGTGCCCGGCGAGGACGACGTGCGCCGCATGGACTGGAACGTCACCGCCCGCACCACCGTCCCCCATGTCCGCGACCTGATCGCGGACCGCGAGCTGGAGACCTGGGCGCTGGCCGACCTGTCGCCCAGCATGGACTTCGGCACCGCCGACACCGACAAGCGCGACCTGGTCGTGGCCGCGGTCGGCGCGATCGGGTTCCTGTCGAGCCGGATGGGCGACCGGTTCGGCGCCCTGGTACTGCACGACGAGTACGTCCACCGCATGCCCGCCCGCACCGGCCGCCCCGCCCTGTACGGGCTGCTGCACTCCCTCATGGACGCCCCCCGCGGCCGGATCGTGCCGGATCCGCCCGACCTGGCCGAGGGTCTCGACGTGCTGTCGGCCAGCCGCCGGCGTCGCGGCATGCGGTTGATCGTGTCCGACTTCCTCGACGCCCACCCCGACCTCGACCCCGACGCCGAACGCCCATGGGAGCGCCCCATCCGCCGCCTGGCCGCCCGCCACCAGGTCCTGGCCGTAGAGATCATCGACCCGCGCGAGCTCGAACTGCCGGACGTGGGCCGCGTCGCGTTCGCCGACCCTGAGACCGGGAAGGTACGCGAAGTGCACCTTTCACCCAAAATCCGGCAGGCGTACGCGGAGGCGGCGGCCCTCCAGCGCGAGGGCACCCGCCTCGCGCTCCGCCGCGCCGGCATCGCCCACCTGGTGCTGCGGACCGACCGGGACTGGGTGTTCGACATCGCACAGTTCGTCCTGCGCCAGCGCCGCATGAGCCACCTTGCCCACACAAGGCCCACCGGAAGGTGACATGACGTTCCTCGCCCCCGCCTGGCTGTGGCTGTTCGTCCTGGTCGCGCTGCTCATCGCCGGCTACATCGCGGCGATGTTCGCCCGCCGCCGCTACACCGTGCGCTTCACCAACCTGGCCCTGCTCAACCTCGTCGCCCCGGCCGGGCCAGGCTGGCGCCGCCACGTCGCGCCGGCGCTGTTCCTCGTCATGATGTCGTTCCTGGTCGTCGGCGCCGCCAAGCCCGCCGACCAGGTACGCGTGCCACGCGACCGCGCCACCATCATGATCGCTCTGGACGTGTCCCTGTCCATGGACGCCGACGACGTCCAGCCCAACCGGATCACCGCCGCCAAGGCCGCCGCGCAGGCGTTCGCCAGGGAGCTGCCCGACCGCTTCAACGTCGGCGTGGTCTCCTTCGCCCGCTCCGCCAACGTCGTCATCTCCCCCACCACTGACCACCAGGCCGTGATCACGGCGATCGGCAACCTCACCACCCGCCCGGGCACCGCGATCGGCGAGGCCGTCTTCAACGCACTCGACTCACTGCGCTCCTTCGACCAGCAGGCCGCCACCGACCCGCCACCGGCCGCGATCGTGCTGCTCTCCGACGGGGACAACACCTCCGGCAGGTCCGTCAACGAGGCCATCGAGGCGGCCCAGCAGGCGCGCGTGCCGGTCTCCACGATCGCGTACGGCACCCAGGAGGGCACCGTCAGCATCGACGGCAGGCCGGTGAACGTGCCGGTCAACAAGCAGACCCTGCAGTCGCTGTCCGACGGCACCAGCGGCCGCGCCTACGCCGCCGAATCCGGCAGCGAGCTGCGCGAGGTCTACGAGCAGATCGGCACCTCGCTCGGCTACAAGCTGGTCAACCAGGAGATCACCCAGTGGTTCATCGTGGCCGCGATCCTGGCCGGGCTGCTGGTGGCCGGCGCCGCGGTCATGTTCGGTTCCCGAATCCCGTAACGTTTTGCCACGTGGCCCACTACTTCTCCGAGCGGCCGAGCACCGCGAGCAAGCCGGGCTCGGTCGACCTGGTCCTGCCCGACCTGCACCTGCGGCTGGAGACCGACACCGGCGTGTTCTCGGCGGAGCGGGTCGACGTCGGCACCCGCGTGCTGCTGGAGACCGTCCCGCCGCCGCCGCAGGAGGGCGACCTGCTCGACCTGGGCTGCGGCTACGGCCCGATCGCGCTGACCATGGCGTCGCGGGCGCCCGAGGCGACCGTGTGGGCCGTCGATGTGAACCGGCGCAGCGTGGAGCTCACTCAGCGGAACGCCCAGGCCGCCGGCCTTTACAAAGTAAGGTCAGTGCATGTTGATGAAATGCCAGATGACGTGAAATTCCGTGCCATCTGGTCAAATCCTGCGATCCGGATCGGGAAGCAGGCCCTGCACGACATGCTCACCAGGTGGCTGTCCCGCCTCACGCCCGACGGCGTGGCCTACCTGGTCGTCCAGAAACACCTCGGCTCGGACTCCCTGCAGCGCTGGCTCGGCGAGCAGGGCTGGCAGGCCTCCCGCGAGGCCAGCCGGGCCGCCTACCGGATCCTGAAGGTGACCCGATGAGAAGGCAACTGCGCCCCACCGACGTCAAGCGGCTCAACCGCACCTGGCGCAGGAACACGGCCAACCGTCTCGGCCTGATCCTGGAGTCGGTCACCGGCCCGTTCAACGTCGGCTCGATCTTCCGCAGCGCCGCCGCGTTCGGCGTGGACGAGATCTGGCTGGCCGGCAACGCCACGCCGCCGACCAACCCCAAGGTGGGCAAGACCGCACTGGGCACCGAACGCCTGGTCACCTGGCACGAGCCGGTGCCGGCCACCGAGGCGGTCAAGGCCGCCAGGGAGAGCGGCTACACCGTGCTGGCCATCGAGCTCACCGGCGGGGCCGTGCCACTGCACAAGGCCGGTCTCGGCCGCGACGTGTGCCTGGTGGTCGGCAGCGAGGACCACGGCTGCTCCCCCGCCCTGCTCGACGCCGTCGACGGCGTCTGCTACATCCCGCAGGTCGGCCGGGTCGGCTCGTTCAACGTGGCGGTGGCCGCGGCCATCGCGCTGGCCGAGGCGCGCCGCCAGGAGTGGCAGAATCTCCCCGATTAGTAATCGCAGCGTTCACCCACGAAGGGCATACTTCAGGACGTGCTCAGCCGCCGATTCGCCTTTCTCGACCACCCGGGGCCGCTGGCCTTCGCACACCGCGGGGGCGCCACGGATGGCGCGGAGAACTCCGTGGCCGCCTTCGAGCGGGCGGTCGAGCTGGGATACACCTATCTGGAGACCGACGCGCACGCCACGTCTGACGGCGTGCTGGTCGCCTTCCACGACCACACGCTCGACCGCGTGACCGACCAGCGCGGCCGCATCTCGGAGCTGCCCTACCGGGCGGTCCGGCAGGCCCGCATCGGCGGCGTCCACGAGATCCCGCTGCTGGAGGACCTCCTCGGCACCTGGCCGGAGATCCGCTTCAACATCGATGTCAAGGAGGCGGCGGCGATCGCCCCGCTGGCCGAGGCGATCCGGCGTACCGACTCCTACGATCGCGTCTGCCTGACCTCCTTCTCCGACGAACGCCTGGTGCTGGCCAGGGCGGCGCTGGGCAGGGAGGTGTGCTCGGCGCTCGGGCCGCGCGGCGTGGCCGCGCTGCGCGCGGCGGCCGCCACCTCCGGCTACGGCCGGCTGCTCACCCGCCTGTCACGCGCCGGGATCCCCTGCGCGCAGGTGCCGGTGGGCTTCCGCGGCCTGCGCGTCACCACCCGGCGCCTGATCCGCACCGCGCACGCCATCGGCATGCAGGTGCACGTGTGGACCGTGAACGACCCCGCCCGCATGGAGCGCCTGCTCGATCTGGGCGTGGACGGCATCATGACCGACAACGTCACCGGCCTGCGCGAGGTGCTCGACCGCCGCGGACAGTGGTATCCCCACGGCATGGCAGCCTGACAGGTCGTCCGGCGGGTTGTCGCAGCTTGACGGGCCTTCCCGATGGTCGCCGATCGCGTTCGTCCATGACCGCTCGGTTGGTCGTCCTTGGTAAAGGATAGTAGCCTCTGGCAGCCCTGCGCATGGGTCTTTCATGGGTTCGGGGTTGTCGCAGCCCATATTTCTCCCCTCCAAAGACCGAACCCATGACGATCATTGGTGGAGTGCCGCCATGGGCTAGGCCCCGGCCCATACGGAAGACCCGGACCTCACCACAGAGATCCGGGTCTTCGTACGGCCGTGCAGGCGTTCCGCTACAGATCCAGCCCTGTCGCAGCCGCCCACTCATCCCAGACACGCAGATACTTGATCCCGGGCGGGACGGCAGCCGCCCCCTCCAGCACAGCCAGCGACATCTGAGCCAGCTCGACATGCAGCAGACTCACCCGTGCCGTCGCCTCGGCCTTCGCCAGCTCGCCCTCGCCGAGCAGCTTCAACGCCATCGCCGCCAAGTCTCGCGCGGTCCTCAGGTCCTCCACCCCGGGGCGTCCTAGCCACGATCCACCGCCTCGTATCCGTCGCCGATCCTGATGACGGTGTCGTCAGCGACACCCCGGCGCAGCGCGTCCTTCACCGCCGACAGCGGGCACCCCGGCACAGCCTCGTTCACGGCGAACCCGATCGACGCCAAATCCAGCGGCCCACCAGCTCGCGCGAGCGCCGCTTCCACGGCGGCCTGCACATCACCCGGCGCAGGCGGCTCCACACGGAGCTTGGGCGGCTTCGGCGCTCGCCCCTTTCTCTTCTGCGCCCGGTACTCCTCCAGCAGATCCAACGTCACCTGCGACAAGCCACCCTTCGCCGGCCGCTGCGCGATGCTGAACGGGTCCGCGGTGAGCAGGCCGCGGAACGTCGCGTGCCTGCGGTCCACGCTCGCGATGTAGGCCAGGCCGTGCGTCTTGCTGCCGTCACGGAAGAACTGCGGCAACTTGCTGGGGTCGGCCGCCATGCCGAGCTGGCTCTGCGCCACCCGCGCCGACGTCCGGAACGCGACCACCGTGCCATTACCACGCAACTGCGCCCGGAACGCCTGCGACTTCAGCTCAGCCAAGTCCGGAAGCTGCACCACGCCATGCACCCGGCCGCCCGCCTTGCGCCACGTCTTCGCCCCGTTCGCGAGGATCTTCGTTGTGCGCTTGCCGTAGGTGTCGTCGGTCAGCAGCATCGGCAGCTCCTCCAGCACGATGTTCAACAGCTCCATAGAGTCGAGATCCGGATCGCCCGGCAGCAGAAACGGCTTGCCGCGCGTCCGCTCCCGCCCCTGCGCGTCGATCCACGGCCCCGGGTGGGCAACCCGCCACGCGCGGCGGCGCAGCACAAAATCCAGCGCCTGCAACGTCTCGAAACACTCCTCTACGCCCTCGGCGTACAACGGGACGGCGTCGGCGAAGTCCGGCTGACTGGAGCCGTCCTGGGCGTCCAGGAGGACGTTGCCGATCAGCGGGCAGTCGTGCGCCAGCGCGAGGTCGGTTTCGACGTAGCGCGACTTGCCGCTGTTGGAGTCGCCCGCCGTGAGCGCGAACGCAGCGCCGCCGGTCGACGTCCAGTACAGGGTGTGGGTCGGGGACAGGTCCCCGAAGTAGCCGACCCGCGCCTTGCCGGTTTCCAGGTCGATGGACGGCCCGTCGTCTTCCAGGGTTCGCACCTGGGCGAGGTTGTCCCGTGCGATGACCGTGAGCCGTCCGGCCGCGTTGTCGGTGTCGGACGGCTCGGGCATCACCTGCGAGATGGACGCGCGGTAGGCGGAGGCGACATTGCCCACACGCTGCACCACGAGCGAAGCCTGCTGGTCGCCCGGCTCGACCTCATACGGCGCGGACCAGCCGCCCGGCACGGCGGTGATCGGCCCGAGCGTGACGCCCTGCAACGGCTTGCCGGGAGCGGCGAGCTTCGTCTCCCACGTGACCCGGCGCGGATCAGGCGGCTGCTCATGCGGATCACGAGGCCGGTCGATGAGGCGTGGCCGGCTGGCCTGGCGCAGATAGCTGAGCACCGCCGAACCGACCAGCAGCGCCAGGGCCATGGCGCCGAACGGCCCCAGCCACGTAGCGGCCAGCAGCCACAACGCGGCCCCGATCGTGTTGATCGCGCTGGGCTGGGTGTCGCGGCGGATCAGGACGACCAGGACCGCCAACATGCCCGCGCCGACCGTCAGCAGTGTCCCGAGGACGCCGAACGCGGCCAGGTGCAGGGCCGCGCCGAACAGCTCCAAGGCGACGACCGAGACGGCCCACGCAGCGACCGGCGAGCCGTGTCCAGCGACCAAGCTCACCGGCTATCCCTCGTAGGTTTCGGCGTCGGTCACGTTGCCGGCGCCGCCCACCGCGGCGTGCGCTTCGGCGACGACGCTGACCTGGTCGGTGGCGTTGTCGGCCATCTTCGCGGCAAGCGCTGCCATGTCGGCCTGGATGGCGGTGAGCTGCCCGCAGTAGTCCTGGTACTGCGACAGCAGAGCGATCATCGACGCGGCCGACGTCATGCCCTTGCTGATGAAGCTGCCCGTCAGGCCGTCGCACGCCTCCTGACGTTCGGACGCCTCCTCGCTGGCGGCGGTCATCTGCTCGACTTCGTCGGTCAGGTCTTCGACGAGTGCCTGCCACGTGGTGAATTCAGAGGGAATCACGGCGGGTCCTTCCGTGGTGGCCGTGTCGTGCGGGGGTGACGCGGGAGCTGCGGCTTCAGGGCGGGCCGCAGGCGGAGCGGCGGGTGGGGTGTCGTCGACGGCCGGAGGAGGAGGCGCGGGTGGTGGCTCGGTGCTGGGCTTGGCGGGCGGCTTCTCCAAGCGCCGCGCTTGGGGACGGTCGCGGACCGCCTCAGGCTCGACCACCTCGGACGCGGCTTTGTGATCGCGGTAGCCGCCCGCTGCGCCGCGCCCGAAGGCGGCTGCCACGCGGACGGCGCCACGGGCCGTCAGCGCGACTCCATAGGCGGTCGCCAGCGCCTCGGACAGCAAGTGTGAGAACCGTCCGACGTCGGGCCGGTTCAGGTGCCGCTGGCCGCGCTCGTAGCCGTCCAGGAACTCCTTACGGGCCTGCGCTGCCCCCGCCTGCCAGCCGCTGGTGACGGCCGCTCGTGACGGTTTGAAGATCAGGCTCGTCGCGAGCGCGGCCACGATCAGGATGAGGAGGCCGGAGATCATCGCTGACCTCCCGCTATCAGGGTCTGCTGCCCAACCTGCTTGACGTCGCGCACGAGCTGGTCGGGATCGACGCCGAACACCGACACGGGCATAACGACCAGCAGCAGGGGCGTGATGAGGGCGACGACGGCCGTGGGACGTCCGGCGTGGTTGCGCCTGCCCCAGCAGTCGCCGAAGCAGATGATCACGCACAGCACGCCGGCGAAACCGACAACGGCGCCCGGCAACCGGGTCGCCAGGCCGGTGATCAACGACTCGAAGAACGTGCCGACCGTCCCGAATCCGGCGAGCCCGCTGAAGAACACACTCGACCGGGGCGCTTTCTGGCGCCAGAAGAAGTAGACGGCGGGCGCGAGGCAGACGCCGGTGAAGGTGAGCCCGGCGAAGATCTGGATGAGAGTCACGATGAGGGGCCTTCCGAGGAGAGGGGGTTATCCGGTGAGGGCCGGGATCACGAACACGAGCAGCAGCGCCACGGAGGCGATGGCCAGGGCGGCAGCGAAGCGTTTCGGCGGCCAGAGCACGCCGAGCAGCGATTCGACGACGGCGTAGATGAGCAACACCGGCGTGCCGTAGGCGACATGACCGGCCTTGCCGAGCAGCGACGGGCTGGCCTGCACCCGAACCTTGAGCTGACGGAACACGGTGGCGACCGACGCCGGGCGACGCTCGGGCAGCGCGTGGTCGCCGACGACGGCCACCCCGAACGCCGTCTTGGTCCGCCCCCAGACGGGTCGCAGCACGTCACGAGCCGAGCGACGCGCGACAGGCGGGGAGGCGGTCGGGGCGGGCGCCGCCTCCTCAGGGGATTCCTGCTCGTCCGTCGCGTCCGGGTTGGCGCGCGGAAAGGGCAGCACGACGGCCGCCGGTTCGGTGTCGCCGCCCTGCTCCGGTGCGGGGTCGGTGGTGTTGTCGAACAGGCCGCCGATCTTCACAGGGTCTCCCATCAGGTGATCTCCGCTTCGATCTCGTCGGCCGTCGCCTTGAGCTGGGCGGCGAGTTTGCGTCGGGCGGTGGCCGCCTTCGTTGCGTGGCGGGCGTGCAGCACGGCAAGCGCGAGGCGGATGCGGTCCCAGTGGATGGCCATCCGCTCCTGGTCGGTCGTCGCCGCGGCCAGCTTTTCGGCAGCCCGATGCTGTCGGTCGCGGAAGCTCCTGCGCCCCACGTTCTCCTCACTCCCTGTGATCGCTGTTAAGGTTGCCTCGCGCGCCTGTGCGCCTGCGCGCCTCGCGCGCCTGCGTTGGCGGCCGGTCCTCCGCCTCACCGGAAGCGACCGGCGCGCGGCAGGGCCGCGCGGCCCGTCACGCTGAGCGATGTTCATGGCTGCTCCCCCGCGATCTCGGCGAGGCCGCCGTCCCAGTCGATGCGCATCCCCTCGCAGCCGTAGGGCACGGCGCGACAGGTGCGGCCCAGGAACGCCACCACGGTGAGCAGAGGGATCCGCCACACCTGGCCCTCGGTGTCGAACCGCCCAAGCAGGAACGTGGGATCGTAGGCACACGGCTGGACGTCGGCGTTGCCATACCGGGTGGCGAACGCGCGGCTGTCGTCGAGCAGGGCGCGCGGGTACGCGGTGAACCGGCCGGGCTCGTGGTCGATGCGGACCAGCAGCGGATCGGCGGTCCGGTAGGTGAGGCTGCCGATGACGAACCGCTCGGGGTCGTCCTCACGCCATAGCGGGAGCGGCGCCCACAGCGAGCTGGCGGCTGCGGTCTTCACGGCTGGTTTCCCTTCATGTACTCGTCGCGCAGCAGTCGCGCCGAGTCGGGCGCGCATTCCAAGGTCTTGCGGATCGACTCGGCGGAAGTCGGGTTGAGCTGCCCGGCCGCCCGCGCGTCGTCGAACTCCGCGCGCAACTCGTCGAGGGTTCGCCGCCGCTTGGCCCGATTCGATAGGCCCTTGCTGCCTCGATTCGGTCCAGGGCGGCGGGTCGATCCATTGGGGGTCGATGGAACCGATGCATTGACCCTCGATCGAGTCGATCCATTGAGGGCCGCCGAGGTCGATGGATCGAGCCTCGCGGGGGTCGATCCATCGAGGTCGATCGGCATCTGATCTGCGTGGACGGCTGGTGCGAGTTCGCCGAGCCGGTACAGGGCGCGCTGCCGGCGGGTAGCTCTGAAACGCCAGCCGTAGCCGAGCCAGCCGTGCGCGTCCTGAAGGTCGGTCTTGGCGAGCACCCGGTCGCGCTCCCGGTGGAGCGCTGCCGGGTAGGAGCGGACCTCCCACAGCACCATGCGCCTCCACAGCAGGAACGTGCTGCGCGGCGCGAGCAGCCAGCGGGACACGCGGATGCCGTCCATGCGGGTGCCTGCCGCCACCCCGGCCCAGACGCGGGCGACGTGCGCGCCGATCTCGACACCGACCACCCACAGCAGCGGCAGCGCAGCGTGCGCGACCATCCCGAACAGGTCGGCGGCCCCGGCAACGTTGAGGTAGATGGTCGCGCCGGCCAGCGACCACGGGATCAGGCGCAGCCAGGCGAGGCGCATGTTGAGCCGGGCGAGCAGGATGTCGAGCGCAGAGAACACGAGGATGCCCAGGTCGATGCCGACCGGGACGAGGAAGGAGAACACGCCGAACCTCGGGTGGGCAGCCTCGGCCACGGTGCCGAAGCTGACGACGAAGCCGATCAGTCCGAGCAGAGCGACCCCGGCGATCACGACGATGGCGAGACGTTGCGCGGCTGCGGAAAGGGTGGGGAGGACTCGGGAGGGCAGGCTGGGTGTGCGTGAGGACGGAGTCACAGTCGGGCCCCTTTACGTTGTATGCAAGCTCTAGTGCTTACGTCAACGGCCGGGGTGACTGCGGGCGTGCGGCAGGTGGCGGGCACGAGTGTAATGGCAGGCGGGAACACTGCCATGATGTGGCTCATCCCGGTTCGCGTCCTTTCAGCAGAGTGGACCGGGTAGGGCTCCGCCTCCGGGGGCAACCGGGGGCGGAGCCTGCTGGCATTCGGTTGTGATCTTTGGCGTCCACCCGTGTGATACTGGCGGGACCGATTCGCGTTTTGGTCGGCGCGAGTGGGATTGGTCCCTTCGGGTGGGACTTCCGGGCGGTTCTGGCGTTGAGCCGGGGCCGCCCTGTTCTACTTTGAATACTTTTAGTTACCTAGGCAACTATTGCTTGTGCGGGCAGCATGCATCGCGCCCACCAAGGCTGTCAAGCAGACCAGGCAGGCGAAGTGATCAAAGGCGCGGTACTCTCGCCGAGAATGCCCGCCGTCGCAGCAGGAGCCGCCCGTGGCCGCCATCCGCTATCGCGAGATCGCCGACCAGTTGCGAGACGCGATCAGCGACGGCACCTACCGGCCCGGCGACCTACTCCCCCAGCAAGACGAGCTGATGAGAACTCACCACGCGTCCAAGGGCACGATCAACACTGCGATCCGGGAACTCCGATACGAGGGACTGATCAGCCGGGCGGCGCAACGCGGACGGCTCGTGGTCCTGGACAACCGGCCCGTGCTCATCGACCTGTCCTTGACGGCCAGCACGGGCGGCGGGCTCGGCCCATGGGAGACCGCATGCAAACGGGCGGGCATGGACGGCCGGATGACCGTGACGGCCGCCGCGACCGTCGAGAGCGACCCAGACATCGCGCAAGCCCTCCAGATCCGAACGGGCCAGCCGGTGATACGGCGCGACCGGCGCGCTCTGCTCGGCGGCCAGTCGGTCATGCTCGACACGGCCTTCTACCCGGCGTCCCTTGTGGAGAGCACGCCCCTCGCCGGCGAGGGATCGGTCTCGGGCGGCGTCTACGCGGCGCTGATCGACGCCGGACTGCTCGACCCGGCGACGGCCACGACGACCGACATGATCCGATCTCGGGCTGCCACGGCACGAGAAGCTGAAAGGCTGAAGGTGCGGCCCGGCAGCCCGGTCTTGGACATCGAGCGGATCACGCGCGACGGCGAGGGCCGCCCGGTCGAGCTGCTGCGCCGGGTGGCGAACGGCGCACGTGTCCGAGTCGTTCATGACGCGCGCACCATCACTGTCTAATCACCAACGTCGCGACCTGCGTATTTACGTCTTACCGCGTGACCGCGCAAGCAAAAGAACTTGCGCTCTCATCGGCCTCCCATGCTACGGTTTCGATCAGTTAAACCCCTCCGAAATCCACCATCCCGTCGGGCTCGGAGCGGGTACGGATCGAATGGCGTCGGTTATCTCTTTCTGCAAAAAAGATCACACCCGGTGCCGCTTCTCACATCCGTATCCGCTCCCTGCTCGACGGTCGTCGGCGCGGTTCGGAGAGGGCACGGGTCGAAGTTCGTCGGTTACCACTTCTAATGGGGCGGTCGCAGGTTCGAGTCCTGCCCGGGGCTAACGCTCCGGTAGCTCAGTTGGCAGAGCACCTAAACGCCGGTGAACATCCCACATCCGTGTCTTCTCCGAACCACACCGATCCACTCGTCAGCCCTATCGGGAGCACGGGTCGAATTCTGTCGGTTACCACACAGGTAAAGGTTCGACTCCTTTCCGGCCCACTCGTGGGCCAGACGCCCAGGTCGGCTGGGCACCCGGCAGGAGCCCCACATCCGTGCCACCGGCAAGGCTGACGATCACGGGGAGTGCGGGTCGAAGTCGTTCGGTTATCCTCCGGAACCGGCGGTCGCGGGGTTCAAGTCCCCGCTGCGCGGCCTGGCCGCGCGTAGCTCAGCGGTAGAGCTCCGGTCTTGATCCGGTCGGCACACCCATATCCGCCCTCCCCTCCCCCACATCCGCCACCTGGCGGGTCGAACCCCTTGGAGATCCTTCATGGCCCGCAACCGTGACCCTCTCGCAAGCGTTTCCGCATTCGCCACCCCGCAGACCCAGCGGCTGCCCGGACGCACCGAGCAGGTGAAGAACGCGGCGGGCGGCTATGTCTTCGACAAGGACCTGTGGCGCAAGCTGGAGGACTTCCTGATCCTCGGCACCACTGGCGGCACCTACTACGTCAGCGAGAACAAGCTGACCGCCGACAACGCCGACGTGCTGTTCAACGCGATCGCCGAGGACGGCCCGCGCGTCGTCGAACTGCTCACCGACATCTCGACCGCACGCCCGCCGCGCGCCCCGAAGCAGCGCCCGGCGCTGTTCGCGCTGGCCGCCGCTTACGCCAAGGGCGACCAGGCCACCCGCCAGGCGGCCAAGCTGGCGCTGCCAAAGGTGGCGCGCACCACCGACCACCTCGCCCAGTTCTTCGGCTACTACAAGAACCTCGGCGGCAAGCCGACCGCTCACGGCACCGCGCCGATCGTCGGCCGGTCACTGCGCACGGCGCTCGCCTCCTGGTTCCTGTCGGACCGCGCGGACACCGTCGCGTTCAAGGTGTGCAAGGCCCGCCAGCGGAAGACCCCGCAGGGCGAGGCGTTCGACCTGCGCGACGTGCTGCGCATCGCCCACCCCAAGGCGGACAGCCCGGAGCGGGCGCGGCTGTTCGGCTGGATCGCCGGGAACGTCTCCGACGAGGACGCGCGCGACGTGCTGGAGTCGGTGGACCGGTTCCTGACCGCCAAGGCCGTCACCACGGCCCGCGAGGCGATCCGCGTGGTCAACGAGCGCAAGGTGCCGTGGGAGTTCCTACCGGACGCGATGCTGCGCGAGCCTGCCGTGTGGGACGCCCTGATCGACACGGTCGGCATGACCGCGCTCATCCGCAACCTGTCCCGCATGACCCGCATCGGCACGCTCAAGCCCATGAGCGACGCCACGCGGCGCGCGATCGCCCGGCTCACCAACCAGGAGGCGCTCCTTCGGGCGCGCATCCACCCCATGGACGCCTTCCTCGCGCTGCGCGTCTACGGCTCCGGCCGGTCCCAGCCCAACCCGCGCGCCGACGCGCAGACGTGGACGCCGGTCCCGGCGATCCTCGACGCGCTGGAGGAGACGTACGAGCTGTCGTTCGGCAGCGTCGAGCCCTCGGGCCGGCGACTGCTGGTCGCGGTGGACTCGTCCAGGTCGATGTCCGGGAATTGGGGCGGCAGCGGTGTCGTGGTCGGCGGTTCGTCGATCGGTTCGCCGTACGAGGTCGGCTGCGCTCTGGCCGTCATGCTGGCCCGCATCGAGAAGGGGAACGTGCACGTCATCGACGTGGACACCAGTGTTCACGCCTCGAAGGTGACGCCGCGCACCAACCTGCGGGAGATCAAGAGCTGGCGGCCGTCCGGCGGCGGCACCGACCTGTCGTTGCCGTTCCGGTGGGCGCGCGAGCAGCGCATGGCGGTGGACGGGGTCGTCCTGTTCACTGACAACGAGACGTGGGCCGGGCGGTCTCACCCGTCGCAGGAGCTCGAAGCCTACCGGCGTACGGTGGCGCGTGACGCCCGCGTGATCGTGGCGGCGATGACGGCGGCGGGCTACTCGATCGGCGACCCTGCCGACGCGGGGGTGCTGAACGTGGCGGGCCTGGACGCGTCGCTGCCACTGATCGTGAACGGGTTCATCCGCTCATAGGGACCCGCCCCGCCAACAACACGCAAGAATGGCCCGCCTCCCAAAGTGGGAGGCGGGCCGTTGAGTTCGTCATGTCAACGTGAAGCATCGGGGCAAGACTCGACGTAGCTGCCGCATCAGCGCATGTAGAACTCGATGTCGAGAACGTTTATGAGTTGTCCACAGGCCGCCTGTCAAGCTAAGCGGATATGGTTGGGCCAAGCTCCTTGACTGCTTCTTCCGCTGTTTTGATCACTAGTCCGAGGCTACGACGGAGCTCGTCTCTGTTCTTGAGCATTCTACCGTCGCGAGTCACGAAGACATCGTGTCCCTGCATGAGATGTGTGGTCAGGTGATGAACATCGTCGATCTTTTTGGCCTGTGCCTGCCGGTGGCCCAAATTCGTCTCATCGAGGTGGCCGACTTGGAGATGCTGAGGCAGCAAGATGCGCTGGATCTCCTGGTCGGATGCAGCTGTATCGTCTCCCGCCAGGAAAACGCCGCCGTCTAGCGTACTCATTGCGTAGCCCAGTCGCAGCGGCCCGCGGGTATATCTAATCTCGGGTCGGGCGGCCAACCACGCAAGATTGGCCACGCGGTGGCCATCGTTCGTGACGCGCAGTTGGTCGGCTGTAAATGCCTCGGTGATCCACATTTCGATCCGACCTTGCCGCGCAAGCTCAACAAGACGATCGACAGCTTCCCAGTGGAACTGCTGTCTCACGGAGTCGATGATCGCATTAGTGTCGAGAGTGTACTTTGGCGCTGCTGGAAACTGCTCGGTCATGGGACCATCGTCCCGCTCGATTCGCTGGCGCGCCCGCTTTTTGGGAAGCTTCGCCCACTTGAACAGCGACTAGCACAACCGGACACCATCCGCTCGCGTGTAGGCGAGGCTGCATCCGAGTCCAGCCAGTGGGCGCCCACCCCTGGAAACGCGCACTGGATCTTCGAGGCAATACGCGACCCGGACGAACAGCCCGGCGAGGTGCGGTACCCCGCGCCCCGGAACAAGGAGGCAGGGAACCGGAGACCGGCGTGGACTCTGGCAGCGCGCGATCGCCTTCACTAGGTTGAACTCTAACTAGCCCATAGTTAGAGTTAGAGCATGGGTACTACGCCCCGCATGACCATCCCCACCCAGCTCGTCCTCCGCGCCCTGCTCGAAGATCCCACGCGGGAGATGTACGGGCTGGAAATCTGCCGGGCCGCCGGCCTCGCGCCCGGCACCATCCACCCCATCCTCGCCCGCTTCGAGGGCATCGGCTGGCTGGAGTCGCGCTTTGAGGATGTGGAGCCGCGCGAGGCGGGCCGACCTCGCCGCCGGTACTATCGACTTACGCCGCATGGGGCAGAAAACGCACGCAATACTCTTCTCCGCACATCAGCCAGGTGGATGACTCTTGTGGCGCGTTCGCGAATGGCAGATGGCGCATGATGGAGATGGATCCTTCTGCGGCCAACGCTGTCATCGGCAAGGCCTCCACCGATAGCTTAGCTCGCATCATCGCAGTAGCGCTGATGGACGCCCTAAACATCATTCAGTTCGCGCGTAGACACAGCGGAGACGATGGGCTTTGCAGCGAAAACTGCGTCTCACAGTGCGATGTCGGTCTATATAGATGGAAAGTACTTGATGCCCACAGATATACTGCGGCCGCACTAGCGATAACTCGGCAACTTACCGAGAATCTGGCCAGCGAGATCGCAGATAGATCAAAGAGAATTCCTTCTCTTAGTGTTCTCTCCGTCGCGTCAAGCCTTGTCGGGAGTTTGGAAACCATCAATCGACTCACGTATGGGCTTAATTCCGCTGATTCTATGTTCGGCGGAGGCAATAGGCGCATCTACGGCACCAAGGATGCTCTGGAGTTGCATGAGCGGCTAGAGGCGGCCACCCAGATCGCTTGCACACTTGCCGCTAGCATGGACGCTGATGTAGCGGAAATCGGCGGGCTTCGACGGCAAGGCAATACGTCCTACACCGCCGAATGGCTCATCCTCAAAATAATTCAGCAAGTCCCTCCACGCCACCGAGCGCGTTACGCCGAGGAGTTTTGGACGGAACTACGCGAACTGGCAATGGCCAACACTTCCCGTCCGTTCCAAATTCTCTACGCCGTTCAGCAGTTGTCACAGGTGCGGCAGCTTCGGGCAGCCCTCCAGGCACTCGACCAGTCACGCTTCTACCGGCTTCGCCGCATGGCGTGCTGGATTCTCGCTTCCGACTGGCGAACCTGGGGATTCCTCGGCCCACTGATGGCGTTCGCGATCGTGAACGTGCATCTCCGGCAGGGTTGGGGCTCGGCGTTCTTCACGATCCCAGGTGTCGTGGCCTTCTATGCGGGCGTGGAGTGGCTGAGAAAGCGCTGGGTGGTGGAGTTCAAGCGGCGGGGCCGGTCGCGCGAGAGATCTTCCAGCGAATGAGCACGCAAAATGTGCCCTACCATCCCCGGCGAGGGACGGCAGGGCGCGTGAGTCCATGTAGCGGGTGCGGGCTGATCCGGCTTATGAGGCCGTCGAGCACAGCCGGTGCTCCTACCCGCGTCGCATGGCAGATCGAGAACCTAGGATCGGTCTGCCATGGCCGACACCTCACGATACCGGGCTCTCGATGGCGAGAGGGCCCAGATTACGCAAGCAGAACTGCTAGTGCGAGTCGTCGATCCGCTGTGGCTTGGACTGTTCGGCGTTCGGCACCGCGTATACGCCGAGCGCCGTCAGCACGGCGAGGACCGCGTTGACGATCTCGGTGGCGGTGAACACATCGTCGGACACCGCGCCGTTCACGGCCACGATTGCGGCGAACAGGGCGGCGACGATGGTCTTGGCGTATCGGCTTATCTTCATGAATGCCTCCAGGCATGCGAAAGGCCCGCCGTTTGGCAGGGCCTCGGTTCTCACTTGCAAGTTGAGTGGCCTGGTTCGGCCAACTCTGTCATTCACAAATCGGTGTCCGGCGCTGGCGTATCGGTTACCGTCCCGACCATGACCACGCCCGACGACCCTACAGTCCGGCTGCAGCTCCCCACGCAGCCGCCGCAGCCGGTTGTGAGCAGTTCGCCGCCGAAGCAGCAGCGGCGCGTGACAAGGACATTCAAGAACCTGGCGCGGCCGACGCCTGCCCCGGCTCCAGCGCCTCCCGAGAAGCGTCGATGGCTCAGTGGGCACAGACCGCGCGTGACACCACCGACGCAGGCCGAACTGGACACGTTACCCGTCAAGGACCGGCAGGAGCTGTACGACACGCGACGGCAGCGGCCCTGGCAGCACCTCACATCGCTGGGGGTGCTGTTCGGCGTGCTGTTCACCGCAGGTGGGCTTGTCTACACGGCCAAGACCTGGGAGACAGGGCAGGAAACGCTCCGGACCACGCAGCAGCAGCAGATCACGGATCGCTATACAAGGGCCGTCGAGCAGATCGGGGCGGACAAGTCGGTCGAGGTGCGCATCGGCGGACTCTACGCCCTCGGACGGATTACTAGGGACTCTAGCGCTGACGCTACGACTGTTGAGGAAATCATGGTGGCGTACATCTTGGAGCATGACGGCAAGACCGGAGCCACCCGCACTTTTACTCCGTCCGAGGACGTACCTTCCTGGAAACCCGGCGCTGACGTTCGTACCGCCGTGAGAGTGCTCGGAACGATCCCCCGGGCTGGCTGGGGAACGCCCATCCTCTTCACCGCTGATTTTGTAAGCGCGGACTGGCGTGGTGTGAATCTCCGTGATGCATATCTGTCCTACGCGAACCTAAGCCGCGCACGCCTGAACGTCGCGGACCTGGCCAGCGCGGACCTGTCCCACACGGTGTTGACTAGGGTGAATCTGTTCGGCGCGCGTTTGAGCGACGCGAACCTGATCGGTGCGAACCTGACCGAGGCGGAGTTGATCCACGCATACTTGGCAGACGCGGTCTTGACCGACGCGTACCTGGCCGACGCCGTCCTAACCGGCGCTGTTCTAACCGGCGCCAACTTGACTGGCGCTGACCTAAACGGCGCCAAGCTGACTGGCGCGGACCTGCGCGGCGCCGTCCTGACCGGCGCAGACCTGACTGAGGCGCACCTCAACGGCGCAGACCTGCGGAACGCCAAGGGCATGAGCCCAGAGCAGATCCGCAAAGTCGCGATCACGGACAGCACCACCAAGTTCTAAGCCAGCGATCACACCACCCGCAGCAGTGCCGCCCACGTCTTCGGCCCGCACACACCATCGGTGGGCAGCTTCGCGGCCTTCTGGAACTCCTTCAGCGCGTCGTACAGCGGGTCACCAAACTGCGTGTCGTCCACGCCGCCGTTCAACCCGTAGTCCCGCGCGTGCAGCAGGTAGAACAACGTCTTGACGTGCCAACGCAGCGGGTCGTCTGCCGTTTTGCCTGCGCCGTGACGCAGCGTGGGCAGTTGCTTCACGATCTCCTCCATCCAGGTCAGCTCAGGGGCCGGCGCGGGCTTCACGCCCGAATAGGCGGGGTATCCGTAGCCGGAGATGCAGGCGTGGGAGCGGCGGTGCCGCATGACGCGGTTGCTGGTGTTGCCCTCGATCGTCGTGATCGTGCCGTCGCGGTGGACCGCTTCGACGATGCCGACGTGATCGATCGCGCCGATCATGTTCTTGCTTCCGGCCCAGTCGAAAAAGACGATCGCGCCGCGCCGTGGCGCCTGCCCCCAGCGGCCCCTGTCCTTGAACCAGTCGGCGTAGGTGGGGGTGTAAGCGAAATCGCCTACGTCAGGCAACAGCTTCGCCTTGTCGGCGGCCCAGGCGAGGAACATCGCGCACCACGGCTGCTTGGCCCACCAGTCCGGCTTGTCGTGCCGCTCGGCCCACCACGCGCCGTACCGGGTCCAGCCGTCGCGGCGCTCGCCCTGGCCGAGTTCGCCGCGGACGATGTCGAGCAGGACGTCTTCAGGCCGCTTCGGCATGCGTCACCTCCCCCGCGTCGATCCAGACGATCTGTGTCGCTCCCCCGTGGCCGTGGATGGCTTCGACGTCGTCGAGGCAGCTCCAGTGGACGAGGGAAGGTCGTGCGCCGCGCCAGCGCACCGAGACGGAACCGTCCGGCCAGAGCACGCCGTCTGCCACCCGGCCGGTGCCGGAGATGCCGCTGACGTCGTGGTCGCGTTGCAGGAAGAACAGGCGTGGATAGATGTTCACTGCTCCTCCTGGGATTCGTCTTCGACGACGGAGCCGGGCTCTTGTGGCACCTCGTCCTGGGGCGGGTCGCCGGCGGTCAGTGCTGCGGCGTTGTAGGGCGCAAGCGGCAGCGCCTCGTGTTCAGGCATGGGGAACCTCGGTAAGGGGTCGATTTGATGAGATCAATTCGGTGGTGTCGCCACTGATCAAGGCGACGAAGGGCTGCCGCGTCAGCCTTGGGTGAGCTGGATCAGCGCGATCACCGCGCTGGCCACGGTCACCAGCAGGCCGACGACGGCGATGATCTGCCGGGTGCGCTCGGTGAGCTGCGCGTTCGTGACGGCGGTTTTCTCGACCTCCGCCAGCCGCATCTCCAGGCCGCCAACCTGTTCGACCAGCGCGGCATGCCGGTCCTCAACCTGCTTGAGCTGATGCAAGACCAACCTCATCTGCCCATCAGTCCGCTCGAACCCGACCTCAAGCAGACGACGCAACTCGGCCAGCGACAGCGCCAGGTTTTCATCCATCAGTCGGCCCCCACGGCTTGCGGCCCATCCACGTCGCCGGCGGCTTGATGTCGAAGTCGGGTGTGACGGGTCCGGCACGTCCGGCGCGGTAGTAGTCCACGCTCCTGCGGCGGGCCGCCACCCGGGCCGAATCCAGCCGGGTCAGCGTCTTGACCGGCTCCAGCGGATCTTCAGGCACGACCACGTCCAGCCCCACATAGGCGACGACGTCCTGACGGAACTGCCGGTTCTCCGGCACCATGCGGACGCGGTGGGTCTTGACCGCCTCGATCCTGGCCAGGTGCGCGGCGAGCCGATCGGCGTCGGACACCCCAAGAGTCCACGTCGTCGGCAGCCCGTGCGTGGCCTCCAGCTGCGCGGCCACCACAGGATTCAGCCGGGCGAGCGCGTCGTCCGACGACGGGATCCACGGCTCGTGCAGCACTACGTCCAGCAGCGTGTCCATGTCGTCGGGGTCGATGCCATACTCGGCGCACCGCCACTCGAACGTGCTGTGCGGAATGATGTGCACGTGGGCGACGCCGTCCGGCCGCACCCGGCTAATCCCCCACATCGGCTCAGCGCCGTCGTGGCCGGCACCCGGGCCGGGCTGCTCTCCCCCTGCCTGCAACAGGCTGGTCGTGCTGTAGCCAAGCTCGGCATCCCAAATGGTCCAGATTTCGGCCACGCGGCCACCCCCTTGTGATGATCGTTAATGGCGGTGCGACCACCAATAGAACGCCTTGCCGCTGTACACGCCGCCGCCCGACGACCAGCCGAACGAGAAGTCGGTCTGATTGCTGAGGTCCAGACACCAGTAGAAATTCGGGTTGGCCGCACCGTCTCGGACCGTCGAGACGGGCCCCATATTGGAGGCCATGGTCGGCCCGTAGTGGATGGTCACGCCCCCGGTGTCCGGCGGGACCACGCCGCTACCGGCGTGCACGGTGTCGTACGGGTCGGCAGTATTGGTGTCCCACACACGGCCGCGCAGATACCAGCGGCCCGAGCTGTTGCAGTGGATGTAGGACTGGCTGGAGGAGAAGCCGTCGTCGTAGCCGAACCGGCCGTAGCCTTCGGCGACGTCGAGGCCGCCGCCACGGCGGTTGGAGTTCGAGGCGTTGCGGATGCCGAGCCGGACGAGTCCTGCGGCGACCTGGAGCTCGGCGCGGGCGGTGCCGCCCGAGTTGGTGCCCGACGTGATGAACGTGGTCGTCTCGCCCGGATACAGGCCGTCCACGGCGTAGAAGCGCGAGTAGTTGGTGTTGCCGAGCCCGCCCGGGTAGAAGCGCAAGTCGAGCGTCGACGAGTCGAGCACAAACCGCTGCCCTGTCGCCGAGCTGCGGACAATCGAGCCCGTAATGGTCTTGCCGTTGATCGCGTCAGCGGTGATCTTGTCGGCGGTGACCGATCCGGCGGCCAACTTGTCGGCCGTGATCGCCGAAGCGGCAACGTGCCCCGCCTGGATTGAGCCAGCCTGGATCTTGTCGGCCGTGACTGCGTTGGCGTTGATGTGGCCCGCGTTGATCGCGAGCGCCTGGATCAGACCGGCCGTGACCGTCCCGGCAGTGATCTTCGCCTCGCCGGGGATGGTGCCGTCGATGATGTGCGTCGCGCCGTCGATCACCTGGCCGATCACGTCGGTGTCCACCAGCGGCTTCGTCTGCGCCGTGACGTGCGCGGACTCCCCCGAGATGTTGCCCGACCGGTCGAGCGCGACCAGCCACAGCTCCCGATCCGTGTTGTACGGCTGGCCCGGCACCACGGCGGTGCCCGCCCGCTCCAGCCACTCGACGGACTTGCCTGCGTCCTGAGAGTCGAGCGGATCCTTCATCATCACCAGGACGCGCGCGAAGTCCTTCGGCATGCCGGTGCCCGAGCTGGTCAGCCCATCCCAGGCCACCCGGAAGATGCCCAGCCGCGAGTCCACGACGGGCGTGGACGGCTGCGGAGGCGGCGTCTCATCATCGGGGATGACGATCACCGCTGAGACCGCGAGCTGCCCCTTGACGCCCTCGTTGGTGGCGCGCACGCCGAACCGCCACGACGACTTCGGCGTCAACGGACTGTAGGAGATCGACGTGCCGTCCGTGTGACCCAGCACCCGCTGGGCGCCCGTGCCCGGCGGCGTCTGCCCGATCAGCTCATAGCCATCCACCTGCAACGACGTCCCGTTGACATCCGTGGTGACCGGCACCCAAGACACGATGATCAGCCCATGACTGTATCCCTCGTCATCCAGGTACGCCGACGGGGACACGATCAGGCCCGTCGGCGCAGCCGGGACGCGGTCCTTGGATTCCGGCGCGGGCTCGCCACCGTTGCCGCCCTCAGAGACGCCACCAGTCAGGATGCCCGCCGCCCGCCGGGCAATCCTGATGTCTCTTTCCAGGAAACGATCATTCAGGGTGACGTTGCCGCCGATCAGGCCGTCCCCGCCCACGGACAGCGTGATCTGCCTGACCCGCAACCCCTGCATGACCGCCTGGTCGCCAGGGGCGCGCACCGTGTCGCCCACCCGGTAGTCCACGAACGGCAGGAACCGGGCCGCGTACGGCTTGATCTGCCGGGTGAGCTGCACCCGCTCCCCCGACGCCCGATCCAGCGCGTACTGAGCCAGCAGCCGGGCCGTCCCCTCATCCTTCACGCCGCCCTGGCTCTGGTACGCCTCCCACCGGCCCCACGGCCGCAGCGCGGCCGGGTTGGTGACCTCGACGGACAGGCCCTCTTCGCCGGTGATGAGGATCGCCGACGCGGCGTCCTCGAACGTGGCGTCGTCAGGGGCCTGGTCGATATCGCGCCCCAACCGCAGTTCGACCGGGCTGGGGCCAGTGGAAAGCTGGCGGCCGAGCGTGGAGTTCTCGTTGAACACCTGCAAGGTTCGGCCCTGCATCTGCCAGTCGCACACGCCCTGCTCGGACAGGTTCAGCAGCAACTGGAGCAGGTCGGTGCCGGGTTCCAGCCCCAGCGTAAGGGTCGCCGACCACGGGTGTCCGGCCGAGTCCTCGAAGGCGTCGAAGTCGTAGCTGAGGCCGGGCAGCGCGCCGCGGCCCTGGCCTTCGTCGATGACTTGACGCAGGATGTCGCCCACTTTGGCGGCCGGGAACTGGCGCTTGCCGTCGACCATGCCGAGGCCGGGGTAGAGCACCAGCTTGCGCAACTGCCACGCCCAGCCGGGCATGTCGAACGACAGCGCCGCCATCAGGTCCGTCGTGTCGGACGCCCGCTTGATCCGCAGGAACCGCGCGTTCGCGGGTTTCGCCCACCCGCCGCCGCCCGCCGACCATTCGACCGCGACCTCACACGGCGACGCCAGCCACTGCGCGCCGGCCGCATGAGCTGAGTAGGACAGCCGCAAGCTGGAGACGTCGTTGAGCGGAAGGCCCGTTTCCCAGCCGAGATGCTGGCCGAGCACGCCGAGACGGGCACCGTTCGGCTGGTAGGCGACCAGACGGAGCCCGTAGATGTCAGGCTTACCGGGGATGATCACCTGCTGCGGCATCCGTTCCCCTCCCCCCGGGGCTGGGCCTGGACCTGTTCCACGGCGGCGGCAAGGAGCGCGTTCTCGTACATGAGCTCGTCGCAGCGCCGCCGGTAAGCCGCCACCACGGCGGCCAGATCTACGTGCAGATCGCAATTCACTTGCGCCCCTCGCCTCTCGCCTGAGCCATCCGGTGCCGGTCGATCTCCATCCGCAGCTCCGCTGTGCGGATCGGGTCGATCCGGCAGGCGTCGCGGATCGCCTGAAGCGGGTCCACGGCTCGGGCGTTGCTGTGCTTCCGCTGGGCGGCGACCGCGCCGTGCCGCTCGCGACACGCAGCGATCTGCTGGCGCACCAGCTCCCGCGCGGCAGCCGCATCCGTGAGCGACGGCGTCAGCGGCGGCAGCACGCCGGCGGACTGAAGCTCGATCAGCAGCGGCTCATGCACCAGCACGTCGAGGACTTCATCGACGTCGGTCAGCCCGTACTCAGCGGCCCGGTACTCCACGGCCTCTTTCGGCACGTAGTAACGCCACTGCCCATCCGGTGCAACCTCGACCGGCACCTCGTAGACGATCACCCAGTACGGGGTGCGGCCGTCGTCCCCCGTGGTCTCCTCAACCCCGGTCACCGTCCACTCGTGCGCCAACGCCTCTCCCTCCTTGCGGGCGGGAGCGTCATGCGCGCCACGCCCAGATCATTGCTGTCGCCGAACCGGCTGCGCCGCTGCTGTCGCACCGGATGGTGAAGCCCGACGTGCTGCGGGCCGTCATGTACGTGGTGACCACGCCTGAACCGGCGTAATGCAGGCTGACCACGGCGAACGGGATCGACGTCATGACGGGGGCGCTCCATGCGATGGTGCCCAGGCTCGTGCCGATGGTGATCGTCACCGACTTCATGATCAGCCCGGCTTCGGCGCCGCTGTGCGTCCACATGCCCCGGTACTCGGCCGCCGCCTGCGTGAACCGGAACCGGTTCAACGCCGGAGTTGGGTCGTTGTAGCCGATCTCCAACTCGGCGGGCTTGGCGAACATGTAGCCGCCCGCGCCCAGGTTCGGGCTCGATGTCACGTCGAAGATCTGCATCCGGTACTCGTCGCCCCGCAACCAGGTGACCGAGCGCCGGTTATTGCCGGCGTTCAGCCCGGACACCGACACGATCGCGCCATCGGTGTCGCAGTAGATCCTGGCGAAGTTCGTGCCGGTCCCTGGCATGAACCTGACTTCCGGGTCAGTCGAGCCTGCTGGGTTGACGATGATGCGCCGCCCCGTGGCGCCGGTGGCGAGCTGCCCGACGATCGACACCGCGCCTGTCGCCGACGACACCGCGACCGTCTGAACGCTGGAGGCGTCGTACGCTTCCAGACCCGTAGCGTTGATCTCGACTCGCGCGCCGGCCGGGTTGCCGGCCACGATCCGCGTCGCCAAGGCGAGCACGGCTTCGAGCTTGTCGGCTGTCACCGCGTTCGCCGCGATGTGGCTGGCTTCGATCGCGCCGACCGCGATCTTCGTGGCCGTGACGGCGTTGGCTACCAGGTTGCCGGTCGTGATGCTGCCATCTGCGGCGTCGCCGGAGACGAGCTGCACGGCCTGGATGGTTGCCGACGCGCTGCGGGCGGACTCGTTGCCGCTGTAGTCGATCGCCGAGAACGCGAACTTCCGGTCGACGCCGTACGGCAAACCGGGCACGACGATCGAACCCGCGGACTCCAGATACCCGATCTCCGACCAGCCCGGCGCAAGCGGGTCCTGCACCCAGACGCGTACCCTCGCGAAGTCCGACGGCATCGGCTCGCTGCCGACGCCGACGCCGTCCCATTCGACGTGGACCACGCCGAGTCTCGTGGACAGCACGGGCGCGGTCGGCACGGGCGGCGCGTCGGCGTCGTCCGGGATCGTCACCGCGACCGACGAAGAGAAGGGCCCCTTCTTGCCGAGATTGATCGCGCGCACCTTGAACTGGTACTGCTGCCCCACGGTGAGAGGGCTGTAAGTGGCGTTGGTGTCGCCCGCCTCGGTGAGCGCGATCAGGAACCACAACGCCCCCACATCGTTGACCCGGGCGTACACCTCGTAGCCGCCGACGTTCAACGCGACGCCGCTGGTGTCCTGGGTGACTGGGTTCCAGCTCACCGACACCTGGCCCTGCGGGAAGCCGCTGGAGTCGATGTAGGCGGCCGGGTTGACCAGCAAACCGGTGGGCGCGGCCGGGGTCCTGGGCGCCGGGCTTTCCGGTGCGGGCTTGGCTCCGGAGCCGCCGTCCGCCGTGCTGCCACCGACGATCCCGGCCGCGCGGCGCGACAAGCGGATCTCCCGTTCGAGCAGCCTGTCGTTGAGGACGACGTTGCCGCCGAGCACGCCCTTGGCGTCCCGTGTCACCGTCATCTGCCGGACGCGCAGGCTTTCCATTACGCCGTTCGTGCCGGGGGCGAGGATGCGGTCGCCGGGCCGGTAGTCGCGCCACGGCAGCCATCGCGTGTCCGGGCCGATGACGATGCTGCGGGTGCGCTGCACCCGTTCCGCGCCGGAGCGGGCGAGCGCCGCGTCCGCGAGCAGGATCGCTGTCCCCGGATCGGACACGCCGCCCTGGCCGACGTAGGTCTCCCACTTACCCCACGGTCCGTGGTTGGAGCTGCTGACGGTGATCTGGAATCCGTTGTCGCCGCGCACCAGGACGGCACTCGCGCGGTCCTCCAGGGTGCCGGTTTCGGGCGCTTCGCCGATGTCCCTGCCGTATCGAAGATCGACCGGCGCGGCTCCGCTGGCGAGATCACGCCCCAGCTCGATGTCCGGGTTGAACAGCTGCACCGTCCGCCCGGACGTGCGGAAATCGAGGACTCCTTGTTCGGCCAAGTTGATCAGGCAGGTGAGCGCGTCCATGCCAGGCTCATAGTAGATACTGAGGATCTTGCTCCAGGACTGGCCGGCGCTGTCGAGTGTGGGCGTGAAGTCCCACGCGACGCCTGGCACAACTCCCCTGGCCTGCGCCTCAGCCAGAAACGTTTGGAGGATCGCGCCTGCTGTGGTCGTCAGGAAAGCGCGCTTACCGTCCACCAGTGGGGCGCTGCCAGGGTAGAGCACCACCTTGCGTAGCTGCCAGATCCAGCCGGGCAGCTCGAACTGCGTCACCCCGGCCTGGTCGGTGCCGTCGCTGCGCCGCCTGATGAGCAGGAACCGCGAGTCGCACGCCTCGGTCCACGTGGTGCCGTCGTCGGACCATTCGACGGCGACCTCGCATGGCTGGGCGAGCAGGTCGGCGTTCGTCGCCTCGCTGCTGTGGCTCAGCTTCAACGCTGGTACATCGTTGAGTGGGCCGGCGATCTCCACGCTCAGAGGATGCGGGAGTGTGCCGAAGGGGTCCCCATTCGGGGTATGCACAACGAGCCGAAGGTTGAACACCGCACCCCCTTGATACTCATGAGGGCGCCGTGGCCGGGCCGTCGCCTGTCCCTATCGTCGCGGCCCTGCACCGAGTTCAGCGAGCCCCTGACGGAATTGCGCGACCACAGCCGCTTGGGGATACGAGCGCTCCAAGAGGGAAGCCAGATCTGTGCTTCTGCTAAAGATCGCCGCAGCGTAGCGCGGTGTTGAGATCGCGGCCGATCCGTGAGCGACGGCTTGCTCCGCGTTGCCTAGCCGGGCGCAGGCGACGCCCAGGTCCAGCGCGGCAATCGCTCGTCTGGTGGGAGACGCCTGCGGGTCCCGTTCGTATACCTGCATGGCTTGCTCAGCGAAGTCGCGGGCCTGTTCGACGTGGCCGAGCCACAAGCTCGACGTCGCGGCGACCGACCAGACTCGTGCGGCATCAGCGCTGAACAACCCCATCGAGTGTGGTGAGAGGTGTTCAGCCTGGTCTCGCAACGTCTTCAACATGTCAGAAGCCGGTCCAGAGCGGCCGAGCCGGGCATACCCTCGGACCAGTTGCCCAGTAAGGCGCGCGTGCGCAGCACTTCCACGAGAGGCTAGGGCCGCACCCTGCTGCGCAGCGCTCAGCGCTTCGTCTGGCCGGTCGGCGTACAAGAGGGTTGTGGCCTCGACATCCCACGCCCACGCCACCGCTTCATGATGATCCGCTTCGCCGGCGTGGTGGCGGGCATCAGCAGCGTAGGCGAGCGAAGCACGGGCATCTCCGCGGTCGTGGGCGGCCCACGCCAGGATCAGCGACAGCCAAGCCGCAGCGATGTACAACTCGCGACGCTGCTTGAGCGTCATACGTAGTTGCAGCAGGTGGGCGACCTGACGGCGGTCACCGCGTGCCGACCGCCACAGCTCATCTGCGCTGTAGCGGGCGTAGTGGAGCCCGTAATCACCGATGACCTTGTGCAGGTACGCGAGACTGCTCGGTCCGAGATCAGTCTCCTCGCTGCGGCGGGTCAGCTCGCGCGCCTCGTGTTCAGCGCTCGTGATCAGCAATTCGGGAGTGGCAAGAGCGGCAACACCGAGACGCAGAGCGTCACGACGATTCGTAGGATCACCTCCAGGTGCGCGCGGTCGGCGATCTGTCGCGTCCTCCCCATCGTCGCCAGAGTCCTTCACGTCCAGAGTAGGCAGCGAGTCCGTCGCAGCGACAGAGGGCTGAAACTCCGCAATTCGATCAGACGTCTCACCAGCGTCGTAAGCCGCAATGAGTTCTCCGTCGGCGTTCGTGGCGGCGTCCAACGCTACGACAATCTCTCTGGACGGCCATTTCCGGTCTTTTTCCAGATCGTCGATATAGCTCTTGCCGACGCTGGCCGACCGGGCAACATCCCGCAGCGATTGAGAGCCGCGCAGACGCCGCAATGCCTCGCCGAACGTCTCACCAGCCATACCGCCGCCACCCGCCTGACCCGTGCCCGCCATGTCCGCCGTGTCCGCTGATAGGTGGCGGACATGCGGCGGACAGGCGATCTCTAGACCTGACCGTTCGTGGCGACAACGCTACTCCTGAGCGCGCAAACGCCCTGCTGAATCGGCAGCAAACAATCCCATTCGAGATCAAAAATCGACGCCCCGACCGGTTTTTCCTACCCCATCGGAGATGTTCCACCGTGCTCCCATCTGACCTAAACGCCCTACTACCTCCTACGGTTCGCCAGAAAAGCGATGTCCTCTACTCATGGAGAGCACGCGAGAACCGCGATCGGGGCGCGGGCGGCGTGACGAGCGAACTGGAGCGGGCCGGCATCCTGCTGCGTGACGCGATGGCCATGTTCGCCCCTGGAGCACGGGGCTGCATTCGCCGCGTGAGCCTCGACCGAGAGGCCCGTGAGCCGAGCTACCTCGAAGGACCCGTACTGATCGAAGCGCACAACGACCGGAAATCCGGCACCGTCGTATTCGCGGCGAAAGCCAGCGGCTCCCGCCGCTCACCTGATCGACCCGGACTGGTGGTCGGGACCACGACCGCTCCGGAGGCTGCGAATGCCGCCGCAGCAGCTCCCCTCCCTGCCACCAGCTCTGGGTCCCCATCCGCGTCCGGCATCCCTCCGTGGCCCATGCCGGGCAGTCCGGTCTCATCCGGGTGAGACCGGCCGTACTACCTCCACCGCCTCCGTGGGTGGAGAGGGTGGCCAGGACGCGACGCCCTCGTCCGCGTCCTGGCCACCTATGCCTTTCCGCCCTCAACGAGCCCAGCTCAGCAAGCTCGGGAGGGCGGGTCGCAACCCCGTGGACGGCCAGCCTGTGCTGGAGATTTCCGGCGGTGCGGACAGCGTCGGCCGTCCACGGCCCGCAAGAAACAGCAATTCTCAAAACGAAAGGACCAGTCATGGCCGACACGAAAGACAGTTGCGTTCCTCTGGTGCAACGCGTCAACGACCACATCGAGCTTCGAGACCAGAGTCTCGGCGACAAGTCGCCCGTTCTCGCCGCGTCGCCCGAAGAGTGGAAGGACTTCCTTGCTTCAGTAGAGGACGGGACGCCGAGCGCGGGCGCGGTACGGGCGAGGACCGCCCAGGACGGCGTGACCACCATCTGGCGCGTCGATGCGTCCGAGGAGCCCTTGACGCTCACGGCCAGTTCCTGGACCCAGTTCGAGGAACACGTCAAGCGCGGCGACTACGCCATCGAGAAGCTCCCCCGCCAGGCGGCGGACACGTCCGCCTGACGTTCGACCTTTCCAGCCTGGCAAGCAGCCCCCGCCTGCCCTACCAGGCTCCCAGGCCCTGGATGTGCCCGGCATCTGGGGCGCGGAGGGCCGAGGCCGCTGCCTCCTGTCACGGTCTCGGCCCTCTCCAACCGCCCGTGTCACAAATAGGAGCGTCGCGCCCGGATCTCCAACGCGGACGCGCCCGTGGTGGAAGTGGCCGCCGCCGTGACGAGCACCGTCCGGGAATGCGGATCCCCCACAGCAACGGAAGGCGTGAGGTGCAGCCAACGGAATGCGCTGCCCGGCCCCGTCGCGGAGATCTGCCCGGTCACATCCGTGCCCGCGCTCAAGCTCCACGTGTCCGTGTTCACCAGCCGGGCCTGCATCTTCCCGCAGTCGATCAGCAGCCGCTCGCCCGCGAGCAGCCCAGAGGACCGCGAAACAACACCGCCCGTCGCCACATCGGTCACGCTGGGATTCACGGCGGGACCGCTGATCCGCACGAGAGCGTCGACGATCGGACCGGTGCTTCCGGCCAGAGTGGTCACCGGCTGGTTCGGCGCGTTCGCCGATCCCGCCCACGTGGTCTCGACCTCGTCCCGCCACACAACGCCGGGCACCTTCACCACAGACGTGAACCGGGCAATGGCCGCGCCGACATTGACCTCCACCTCGGACGCCGGCTCCACGGTGACGTCGGCGACTCGGACGATGGACCCAGCCTCGTACCGGAGCTGCATCAGCCGATGCCGTACCCCGACCAACGCGGCGACGGCCTCCAGGTTGCGTTCCATCTGCTCAAATCCGCCGAACATCCCTGCCGGGGTGTAGCCGTACACGGCGCACGCGAGCGGCAACGTCGTCGCTTCCAAGTCCAGGCCGTGTATCGGGATCTCGCCGTGACGGCCCGGCACCGTCAACGACACGCCGCGGATGCCCGGCAGCGGGCGACGCTTGGTCCCCAGTTTCAGCCGCCAGCAGCGGGCCGGGTGATCGAGGGCGACCCCATCGAGCGTGTACGTCGGCATCGCCACCCCTATTTCTGACATCGCATTAGAGGACGCCGAGCATCCCGGCGTAGGCCAAGCCGCGATTCACGACGTCGCTCGTGGGTTCGGCGACCGGGTTGATCGAGGTGACCGTGATGTTCACCGGCCCCGCCGTCCGGCCCGCCCCGGTCGCCGCCCGGCCCGTGGAGCCCAAATGGACGCCCAGTTCGGGCGCGAACGCTCCGCTCAACCGCCGGGCGATGCCGCGCGCGTCGGTCAGCACCCGCTTGGACTGGCCGAGCATGCCGGCGCTCATACCCATCATCGTGTTCCGACCGATCTCCATGAAGATCCGGCTCGGGCTGGCGATCCCGAGGGCCTGCCTCACCCAGTCCGGTAGGAGATCGCGGAAGAAGTTCACGATGACCCCGCGGAACCACTCGCCCGCCGCCTGGAGGCCGTGCCACAAGCCTTCGAGCAGCCGCCACGCGAACGTGCCGATCACCTCGACGAAGGCTGGCCAGCGCAGGAACCAGGGCGTGAATCGCCGCAGTTAGGATCGGGCCGACCTGCTGAGCCAGCAGCCCAAGCAGCGGCGCCAGCATCCCGACGCCCTCAGCGAGAGCGACCAAAACGGGACCGAGCGCGCCTGCCGCCTGCCCCATCGCGACGAAGATCGCGGTCAGCGTCTGCTGGCCGGACGCCGAGTTCACCCAGGCGTTCAGCCGGTCCAGGATCGAGCCGAGCACGCCGAGGGCGTCGCCGCCCGCCCGGCGCATCGCCGCGAAGACTCCCGACAGGACGCCCCACACGTCGAGCGCGACCGAGCCAAGCTGCTTCAGGACGTCGACGGCGCCCTGCATCCAGCCGAGCGCCCGCCCGGAGTCCGCGGCAGCCGTCAGCCACTCGCCGAACCGAGCCGCCGCCTGCGCGATCCCGGGCGCGAGACTCGCGGAGAAGCCCGCCCCCACCTCGACCAGCCGGGCCAGCCCGGCGCCGAGCGGCTCGATCGCCACCGACAGGTCGTTGATGATCTGACGGGTGGCGTCGAACACCGCATTCAGAGCGGAGACGGCGACGGACGAGCGGGCGAACTCCGCCGCTCTCGCGCCGGCCATGCCGAGCGCGTCGGCGACGTTCGCCAGTCCTGAGGTAAGCGGAATCGCTAGCGTCGCCGCCAGTGCGGAAAGCTGGCCGACCAGCGGGGCGAACAGCGCCTCCTGCACGGTGACGCGGATACCGTCGAGCAGCGGCTTCAGCGAGCGCAGCTCGCGCGCCACCGCCTGGGCGGCCGGGGCCAGCTTGGCGACGGCCTCCTCGAACTTGGCGGCGTCGTCCCCGAGGGCCGCCGAGAAGGCGTCCTTCACTCCGTACAAAGCGACCGTGAGAGCGACGAGCGCCGCCGCACCGATAGCGACAGCCCCGGGCAGGGCGGCGACCGCCCCGACCAGAGGGGCGAGGCTTGCGCCGAGCGACACCACGCCGTTCGCGACGCCTGCCGTCGCCGAGCTGAGCAGCGCCCACTTGGCTGCCGTCACGGTCAACGCGATCCCGAGCCGGGCGGCGTCGGCCACCATCGATGCGACCGAGGATGTGAACCTGGCCGCGTGCCGGCCCAGCTCGTCGCCGGAGTTGCGCAGACTGGTCATCGCCCGCCGCAGGTGCAGGCTGAACCGCTTGTCGCGCAAGTCCAGCGTGACGAAGAGTTCGCCCACGTTGATCGCCACCACGCACCCCCTTGCGGAGTCGTGCGGAAGGCGGTGGACGGCGGGCGAAGTGCTAGACGCCCCAGGCCGGAATGGTAACGACGGTCTTACGCGGGTAGTCTGCCATCTGGCTCACGATGATGGCGGGGGGCTGGGCGACCAGATTACCGAGCCCCTGACAGAAGCCCCAGAGGTCGATGACGAAGGCTTCCTGGTTCCAGTCGGAAAGCTTGCCGTTGATGGTGCCGGTCTTCCGGCCAGCGACGAGGATGTAGTGGTTGTCGTGGAGCTTTTTCATCTCGACGACCTCGATGGGGACGGTGAATTTCGGCGCGGTGCTCTTGAGCGCGTAGACGCATAGGTGGGCGAACAGGATGCACGTCAGCGGCCGGGTGAGGTCCTGTGCGACGATCTCGCCGCCGGCGACCCAGTACTCGGGAGTGGATTTCCAACGATTGGCCTCGGCGAGGCTCACATTGTCGTCCGAGGGGTGGCTGAGCGCGATCTTCTTTTCGATCTGCCCGGCGGCCTTGAGGTTCGCCTGGTCCGCTGTCTGATTGATGGGATTGGCGACCTGTAACTTCGCGTACGAACTCAGCACGTCGCGTGCGACCTGGACATCGCTCATCTGCATACCCCTTCATCGTGCGCGGTGCGTTCCTCGGCCCCCGACGCAATTCCGCGTAGACCCCCAATTCTGTGCCTACGCGCCACGACGCTGAGTGTCCACGGACACTCTTAGGTGAAATGCGTGTCCCGCAGGAGTCGTCTTGAGGTCTGACCTGCGCTCCATCCAGCCCGGCTACCACGATCTGCATCGCCGCGATCGACGAATGGCTGTGAACCCCACTTCTGCAGCACGTTCTAAGCGAGTCCCAACACGGCCGCGTACTGCAAGCCCCGATTCACCGTCCTGCTGGTGGGCTCAGCCTGCGGGAAGTGGTTGGTGACGTTCACCGTCACCTGGCCGCCCGTCTGGCTGCCGGTCGCCTGATAGCCGGTCGAACGCAGCTCCGGCGCGAACGAACCCGTGAGCTGTCCCGCGATGCCGCGCGCCGACTTCATCACCGCCGCGGCCGAACCCACCATGCCGAGACGCAGTCCCGTCATGGCGTTGGCGCCGATGTCCATGAACACGCGGGACGGCGACTTCTGCTTGAGCTGCTTCTTGATCTGGTTCACCAAGGAGGTGGCGATGTCCTTCATCGCCGCCTCGATCTGCTTCTTTTGGCTGATCAAGCCTGTCAGGAAACCCTTGCCAGCATTTTTGCCTGCGTCAAACATGGCGTCGGCCGCGTTCTTCCCGGCCTGCTTGGCGGCCTTATCGATCGCGCCAGCGGTGCTGTTGATGGACTTGAACGTCGCGGCATCCGCTTCCAGCAGTGCTTGCCCGAGTTCGACGCCGCCATCGGGGCCGGCCTCGATGACCTGCGCCATGATGCTCTTGGACAGGCCACGCTTGGCCAGCTTCTTGATCACCGAGGCGAAGAGGCGGACGCGCGCCAGCTTCGCCTGCAACCCAGCCTGGATGTTCTCGGCCGTGAGCGGCTTCTGCCCGTCGCCCGAGCCGAGGTTGAGGCTGGACAGCGACGCCCAGTCGCGAACCTGATCGGAGACTTGGGTGACGTAGGCCATGGCGTCGGCGAGCGTCTTGCCGATCTGCTCGCGCTGCTTGGCCAGCGCGAACAGCTTGTCGTTATCTGCCTTGACGGCTTCGACCAAGCTGTCCTTGACGCCCTCGCTGATCTTGCCGGATTTGAAGGCGCCCACGACGGCGTCGGTGAGCTTGCTGGCCGTCTCCTTGATCTTGGACTCTTCGCCCATGAGGCAAGACACGGAGCTGATGAAGCCGTTCCAGGCGTTGACGAACCCGTTCTTGATGCCAATGACCAGGTCCTTGCCCAGCTCCCACAGCTTCTTGAAGGCGCCGGTGATCGTCTTTCCGAAGTTGCCGACAGCGTCCTTCATGATTGTCAGGGCGCCCTTGAAGTCGCCCTGGAAGATCTTGACGACGGACACCATGGACGAGCCCATGCGCGTGGCCGCGATCCCGGCGGCGATCATGGCGGCGTGTATGCCGCTGGCCTGGACCTTGATCCCGGCTGCGGCCTTGCCCAGCGGCCCCGTGAGCTGGTTTCGCAGTTCAAGCGTGGCGTACAGCTCGCCGATCTTCAGCGCCACCACCCACACCTCCTTGCAAGCGAAAAAGCTTGCGTTGCCTACGGGCGGCGGTCCCCGTCGGGACTGAGCGCACGGCACAGGCGGGTGTCTGCGGCCAGCAGGCCGAAAATGCGGTTACGCAGCCACCGCCAGGTGCGCGAGGCGAGCAGGCCGGGGGTATCCAGGTCGATGCCGTACTCGCTGTGCAGGTCGGCCTCGATCAGCGCCCACTGGGACAGCAGCGCCGCCCACGTGACGGCCGAGCCGTCCACCGACAGGCCGTCGTCCGGGTCGTAGTACTCCCTCAGCCCCGTCAGTTCGTCGATCGGGCCGCCGCGCGACCCTTCGCCGCTTCCGGGGCCGCCGCTTCCGGGCCTCGCTCCCAGTAGGCCGCGGCGGCATCCGAACTGCCGGCCACCCACATGAACGCGGTCACACCGCAGTGCTTGATCTTCGGCCAGGACACGCCGTCAGCGATCAGCTCGTCATAGACGGGACCGAGGACGCGGCGGTACAGGTCCAGTTCGCGTACGTCGTCCAGTGCCGCTTCGGGGTTGTCCTTGCCGTTCGCGGCGTCCATCCCGGATTCGGCGAGCGTCTGGCAGTACAGGCCCACCTCAGCGCTCGGGGCGGGGATCCGGTACAGCTTGCCGCCCACGGGGAGCGACAAGCCGTCGTCGAAGAAGGAGTCGAGGTCTGCGAAGTTCGCCATCGGCTACGCCACCGGGTTGGTGATCGCGAGCGGCTTGCCCTGGCCGGTCAGTTCACACTCGAAAGGTTCGAGGTCGGTGACCTCTCCGCCCGCGCCCTTGTACTGGACGGCCGCCACACCCTCGAACGCGTCCGGGCTGCCATCCTTGCGATACCAGCGCAGATGCGCGTTCGCCGTGATCCCGACGACGAGGCCGGCGGCGCGAAGGAATTCCTGTCCGGCGTCCGGCACGAACGTGGCCGAAGCGGTGTCACGCTTACGACGACCCTCGATCTCCAGCTTCCAACTGCGCTGGGTGACGACTTCGCTCGCCCAGCCGTCGCTGTCAAAGTCGCTGTCGTCCTCGGTTTCGCTGTCGAGGCTGAATTCGAGCTTCGTGAGTCCCCGGACGGTAGTCCAGGCCGGAGTGGTCGTGCTGGAGGTATCGACTTCCAGCGTCCAATCCTTGGCGAGCAGAGAACGCAGCGCCATGATGCCTCCTTGCGGCATGCGAAAACCGCAAGCGAAACCGCTTGCGGCAGAGGAATGAGAAGGTCAGGGCCGGTGCGGGCTCGGCCGGTACACCATCAGTTCGTAGGAGTCAGCCCGTCCCCAGCGTCCCGAGGAGTCCCGGTCGAGCGGCGCGACGATGCGCCGCTGCGCCAGCAGCAGCCACACGCCGGTCGAAAGCTGCACGTTGGCCAGGCCGTGGAGTTCGTCGAACAGGTCGTCGGCCAGGTCGTCGGTGACGCGCGGATCATCGCTGCCCCGGATGCGGGCCTGCATCTGCACGTTGCTGTCCGGCTCGGTGACGTCGTCACCGCCCCGCCCAGCGCCGTACACGGCAAGCGAGATCGCTTTGTCGGGTGACGACGGCAGGCCGCCGATGGTCAGCGCCGTCTGCGCGGGGGTGTAGAGGCCATCCGGGTTCCAGTCGGCGACGCCCGCCGCGGCGAGCAGTTCGGCGACGCCGGTCAGCAGGTCACGGGTGAAGCTCACCGCTCACCCCCGCTCGCGTCATCACCGGAACGCCCGTCGCAGTTCCGCCGCGATGATGCCGCGCATCAGCTCGGCTTCCTCGTGCAGCGGGTTCTCCAGGTACTTCCAGGTGCGGCCCGGGTCGTGCTCCAGCTCCTCAACCTCGTGCTGGTACACGCTGTACGGGCTCGAATAGGACACGACGCCCTGAAGCGAGGATTCGTCCACGCCGGCCCACGCGGTGTCGTACAGGTCGTAGTTGTCCACCGGGACGCGGGACTGCGACACCGTCTTCAGATGCTGGACCGCCTTGTTCAGGCCTTGTGCGGCAGCCCGCTTCCCTTTCAGTTCCAGCGCTTCGGGCGACATGTTCGCGTTGAACTCTGCTCGGCTCACTGGCACACCACCTCCACATGATCGGGAGTTGGCAAGCCGCCGCCGTCGCGCATGTACGAGCCGATCACCGTGGTTGTGCGGCCGTTCCGCTTTGCACGCGACCCGGCCGGGATGACAGCCCCGGGCAAAAGGGTCAAGGTCAGTTCCGAGACGACCTCGTTCCCTTCTGCGTCGCGCACCATCCGGCGTTCGTCGTCCGCGAGACACGGATACGTGACCGGCGGCCCGTAGACCGGGCCGTACGCGCCGTCCCCGAGATAGGGCTCGATCACCACTTGGTGGCGCAGCAGCCAGGCTGGAAGTGTCGTCATCGACGTCACCCCCAGGTCAGTGCCACGCGGATATGTCGATGACGTAACCCGGCAGCAGGCCCGTCGTTCGCAGGATCGACAAGGCGTCCTGCGCGTACCGGGGCGGCCCAGACTCGCCCGCGCCGCCCGCCCGGTCGAGCTTGACCGAGCCGATCGAGACCGACTTGAACGCAGAGGCGACGCCGTACGGATCGCCCACGGCGATCGTCCACGCCGCCTGCGCGCACGTCGCCCGCCGGATCGCTTCCCGGGTGTCGGCGTCGGCCGGCATCTCCGTCTCGTCGGTCTGGTAGACGGCGCCCATCAGGAGTTCGTCGATCCGTTCCGACGCTCGCGCGAGTACTTGGTCGATGCCGTCCGGCGCGGCCTGCCCGGTGTAGGTGGCGTAGTCGGCGGCCGTGGCGTACACGAGCGCCGCCATGTCAGGCCGCCGGGAGGTCGACGAGCTTCACCGACACGCCGGTCACGGCGCTGTAGTCGATGTTGACCTTGCCGTTGGGCTGGCGGTAGACCGGCTTGAACGGGCCGATCAGGAAGAACCCGGTGATCGCCGGGATGGTCACCTGCTTGTCCGGCACCGCCTGGCCCTCGATGAGGACGGGGATGTCGAACAGGAGCTGCTTGGCGGTGCCGTCCGTGTTCTTCGCGAACAGCACCATCCGGCCGTGGTCGGCGAACATGTGGCCGTCCACGTTCGCGGCCGTGAACCCCGTGGTGAGATCCACGCCCGACATCGACGACATCACCGAAGTGAGGTCAGTCCTCGCCATCGTCGTCCCCCTCTCCGCCGAACTCCTCGATCAACGCCGCCTTGGAAAGCACCGCGGCGTCCTTACGCGGCATGCCGCGCCTCATGGCGTAGGCGATCCACGCGGACTTGGGGGACGACGGGGACGGCCGGGGCATCGTGACCAGCCCCGCTCCGGCGTCTGGGTCGGGCTCGACGCCCGACTCGTCGGCCTCCACCGGCTCAGTGGACCCGGCTGGGGAGGCAATCAGTAGCCACACGGGCAGGTGGTCGAGCCGCACTGAACGCTCGGTGTACTCGACCACGTGACCGGTGCGCGTGTTCTTGTAGACCCACACGTCGGCGGACATCAGTAGGCCGCGTCCTTGCGGATGTCGATCTGCACGATGATGTCGGTCGGCGTGCCACCGAGCGCGCCGACGACGGCCGCGAGCGTGTCGCCCTCGGCCAGCCGCACCGAAGCCGGCGCGGCCAGGGTGCCGGACGCCCAGGTGGAAGCGGCCGGGGTGGTGCCGTTCGCGGTGAGCATGTTGACGCCGTTCTTCGTCGCGTTGAACGGCGTGTCGGTGCCGCCGACGCGGTAGGCGCGCACCGCGACCACCCGGCACGGCACGGTCGCGCGCCACAGCACGTAGCTGCCCGCGGCGACCGTCGCGCCCTTGAGCGTCAGCGTCTTCTCGGTGATTCTCGGCTTGTAGGCCATGGATCAGTCCCCTTCGTGGAGGCGTGGGAAGAGCCGCGAGCGCGGCTCGCGGGTTCGCAAGCGGAATTGCTTACGGGACGTCGGGGCCCTTGACCAGCACGGCACGGTCCGGGTCCAGGGTCTTGGTGCCGTACAGGCAGTCGATCGAGATGATGTCCTGCTTGAGGTCGATGTCGTAATCCATGACCACGCGCAACGAGAAGCCCTTGTAGTTCGCGACCGTGGCGCGGGCCGCGCCTTGCGGCAGCACCAGGGGCCTCATCACCAACGCCAGCGCCGTCCGGTGGAACGCGAGGCCGACCTCGGTAGTGCTGGCGCCGGTGACCGGCGTGGGCACCTTGATGTTCTGCGTGCCATAGCTGTCGAACCCGAAGATCCGCTTGCCCAGCGACGCCTCGCGCAGGCCGTCCGTGGTGCCGGAGGTGTCGGTCTGGTGGAACAGCGGGTCGGACAGCCAGTGAGCCTTCGTCTGCGGGCCGATCACCAGCGACCGCTGCGACGGCGGCACGTTCCGCTCGTTGAGGACGCGGTCGGCGTCGATCGCGACCTGCGGGAACTGGTACTGGTGGATGTTCGTGGGGCCGGGGACGCCGACCTCCTGGAGGATATCGTCCCGAAGCGCCAGCAGGTCGTTGTCGATCTTCTGGCTGATCGCTTCCATTGCGGGCGTCAGGAACTGGACGCCGAAGTCCTCGACCTCCAAGGTCATCTCTTCCGAGGTCACGCAAAACGAGACGTCGGCCAGGTGGTTGAGCGTCACGGGGATGGCGCCCTCGACGGCGTTCTGAATGTTGATGCCGTTCTGCCTGTTGTACTCGTCGGCAGTGAAAACCGCAGGCTTCCTCACCGTCACGGTGTCGCCCTGCTTGCCGGCGAATTCGGTGTCCAGGTCCCTGTGGACCAGCATCGCCATCACACACGTCTCGTACAGCGTGGCGAGCGCCTGCTTGGCGATCAGGTCCGGGGTGAGCAGCGTGTTGTTGCCCAAAGGCATAGCTTTACCTCTTAGGTCTCATCCGACTTCTTGCGCCTACGGGCGCGGAAGTCATCGACGGTCAGTGATTCCTCGGGGCGTGCGCCGGTCCCGCCGGCGAAATCCCCTCCCGACTTCGCGGGCGGGCCTGCCGTCTGCGATGCCTTGAACTTCGGGTTGTCCTCCACCGCGCGCTTGATCACGTCGTCGATGGCTGCGGCGTCGTCCGGGTCGAGCTCCCGCACATTGCGCAAGAACGAACGGCTGTCGAGCAGGGCGTCGGGGTCCGCGCCGAACTTCGTCGAGGACCGGTGGATCGCCAGCTCAACCCGCACCCTGCGGTGCAAATCCCGCTCCGCGTCGCGCTCCTGCTCGGTGGTGGACTTCTCCGTGGTGAGCCGGTCGATCACGGTCTGCGGGTCGGGCGGCGTCTCTTCTGCCTCGACCAGGCCGAGCGCGCGAGCGATCTGCTGCGCCACCTCCTGCTGCGCCGTCTTGACCAGGTCCTCAGCGGACGGCCCGGTCGGCACGGCGTCGGCCTGCTTCTTCAGGTCCCCGAGCTGCGTCCGGAAGTCGGCCGCCTCGGCTCTCGTGTCCTTGATGAGCTTCTGCGCCCAGTTCGGCAGCTCATCGACGCGCTTGGCGTCCGGATTCACCGGCTGCGGCTCGGCAGGCACCTCGGGAGCTTCCGGCTCCTGCGGGGGCTGCTCGGGCATGGTCTCGGAGCCGCCCGCGACCACACGGATCGCCCGGCCGTCCCTGCGGTAGCCGATCACCGCGCCTGGCGTGGTCGGCAGAGATTCGTGCATCACGACAAGGCCCTCCTGGAGCCGGACATGAAAAGAGCCCGCGCCTGGCGGGCTCCAACGAGGTTTGCCTATACGAGAAAGGCCCGCACCTGGCGGGCCTTTGAAAGATCAGCTATGGGGCGTTGTACTGGCCGGTCAGTAGACGGTGCCGGGTGGCGCGTCCGGATCGGGCTCCGGCATCGGCACTCGTGGCGGATCGCCCGACACCTCGGCCGCGGCGATCACGCCCACGGCTCGCAGGTAGACGGCCACCTCGTCGTCGGGGCCGGTCGGCGTGTAGTACGGGCCGGTCGGCGTCAACGGCTGCGGCTGGTCGAGCCTCACCACCATGTCCGCCCACGTGTCCGGGTCGGACGTCCAGTCCGACCCGTCGTAGGCGACCCACCGGCCCGCCATGGTCCGCGAATCCACACGCCACGCCATCAGAGCACCCCCAGCAGGCCGAGCACGAACCGCTGCAACTCAATGCCGCCGAACCGCTCGCTGCTCCGAGCGAAAACATCCTGCAACCCCACCTGGAACACCTCGCTCGACACGCCCGCTGGATCATCCGGCTTTGCCGACTCGTAGGTCTTGCCAGCGTAGGCGTCCGCCCACTCGTCGCGATAGGTGACCTCGTCGCTGGCATAGGAGCTGTACGCGTGGAGCTTCTTCAGCTGTTCCCGCTTCTCCAGCGTGCCGTTGCTGGTTGCGCGGCGGCGTACGAAGGTGTACTCCAACTCACGCAGGCCCGGCACGTAATCCTCCATCCGGTGGCCCAGCTCGTGCAGGAACACCTCAGCGTCCTCGGAACTGAACGCACCGTCGTTATCGCCCGCATTTGACGGAAGCGCGATCAGGTCGTCCACCGCCCGCTGGAATGCCCGCCCAGTACGAGAGTTGCCCAGCCACAGTGGCCGGCCGACTGTGCGGCGGATCCAGTCGGAGGGCAAGTTCGGCAGCGCTTCAGCCAGCAGACTCGTCCAGTCGTCCCGCACCTTGCTCACCCGCGCCGACAGGAGTCCACTTCCCGACAACGGCTTGGCTTCCATCCGGCCGCCCATACCACGCACCCGCGCAAGCAGGTCACGCACCAGCTCGGCCTCGCGCCGCCGCAGCTCGCGCAGCGCGTCATGGTGATCCGCAAGCGCGGCATCGCGCTCCCGCATGAGCCGTTCACGCTGGCCATACAGCTCATCCAGGCGCTTATCGCGTTCGTGGACGCCCGGCTCGCTGCGGGGCACCGCCTCCACCCGCTTTACCTCGCCCCTCGCCCGGTTGAGCTCGTCGTCAAGCTCGTACTGCCGCGTTCGCGCTCGGATCTGCCGCGCCCTCAGTTCGTCACGGCGCTGATCGCGGGTGAAGGCGTCCATCAGGTCGTCATGCAGCGCCTCGCCCGCCTCCATCACCCGGTCGAGGAACGTCTCATACGACTCGGGCGGCAGAAGGGCGCCGTTGGCGTCCTTCCGATACTGGAGGGTCCGGTACGGCCCGACGTCCTGAAGGTTCCGCTCGTCGCCCGGGAGGATCTGACCGGCCGCGAACCTCGCCGCCGCACTCTGTCTAGCCTTCAACGCGTCCTGCCACACCGCGATGTCGCTCTTGACCTTCTTCGTCTGACGCTTGGCTCGCAGCTCGACCAGCTTCTTTTCAGCGTCAGCGATGAGGTGGTCGATGCGCCGCCGCTTCGTCTCATCGGCACTGCTTCGAGCGTCCAGCCACGCGTCCCGCTCCACCGGCAGCTCGCGCCGCGCCCTGTTGATCCGGTCAGCGGCATCCTGCGACAGCATGCCGCCCGCGTGAACAGCAGCACGGCCCGCTCCGGGCTGCGGCTTCGCCGCCGCAGGAGTTGGCTCGTCTCCACGCGGCGGCTGGCCGCCCGTAGGTGGGGCCGGCGTCGGATCGGGCTTCGGTTCCGGCGCGGTGAACGGCTCGCGCGGCGGCTCGCCGCGCCGGACCTGCTCGCGGTCCTTCTTCCGCCGCAGACCCTTCTCGGCCAGATGCTGTTGAAGCTTCTCCTGCGCGGCCTTGGACTTCTCCTCAGCGAACCGGCGCGAACGGGCGTCGGTCGCGACCGCACGCTTGCGCTTCCAGCCGCGGATTTCCCGTTCCAGGCGGCGCTGCGTCTGCGTGTCCCGATAGGTGGCAGTCACGTCCGGCTTCGGCGCCGGCCTGGTCACGCCCGGCAGGTAGGCGCCGAACCCGTGATGGCAGCCGGGATGGTTCAGACCGGCGGCACGGGCCTGCGGCACCGTCGCCCGGACGTTGACCTCAACCATCTCGCCGTCGTTGATCGTGTGCTCCAGCCGGTGAACGCCCGGCTGGCCCTGCTGGGCCAGGACCTCGCCCTCCCACGGCAGACAGATCGGGCACGAGTAGAGCGCGTTCGACACCATTACCAGGTCAAGTCCCGCATCGCGCAGCGTCGCCAGGTGTCCGTCGCGGGCGGCTCGCGCCGTGGCGGTGCGGATCGCCATCTCGGCGTACTCCCGCATCCCCCACGAACGGTTGGCGCTGTCCGTGAAGCCCTTCACACCCTTGCCGGCGAACCGGTCCAGCGCCCGCGCCACCACCTGGCGGAACGTCAGCGCCCCCGTCAGTTCCGACCCGGACGCGAACGCCACGACCTGCCGGTAAACGTCGTCGACGCCGCGCAACGCGCCCACCTGAACGTCATCCAGCATGGTCGCCATCTGCCGGGCCAGCTCGTTCACCCCGCTGCCGGGGTTGACCTGGTCTTTCGCGCCGAGCTTGCGGGCGTCCGCGAGGACCTTCTCCAGCCGCTTGCGCGCCTTGCTGTCGGCGAGCTGCGCGGCGGCTTCGGCTTCGGCGGCGTCCATCCCGTCGCGGTAGGCGTCCTGCACGGCCTGCGTCGCGGCCTTCTTCGCCGCCTCCATGCGGCGGAGGATCGCGGCGGCCTGCTTGCGGAGCTGCTGGATTTCGCCCAGCCGCTTGGTCGCCCACGTCTCGGTGTCCTCGACGTCGACACCGCGCGCCACTTGGCGGGCGATCGCCTCCAGCAGGTCGAGCTCCGCCTGTTCGTACATGTCGGCCACCAGACGGGCCTGCTCGATCGCCCGCTCGACAGCCTCAACGCCCGAGTCCGCCACCGCTCCCCCTTCGGGTCACGTTGGCAATACGGCATGTGTCAGGCTGCGTCGTCCAACTCGTCAGGCACGTACGTCTCCGACAACTCCGTGGGGTCGGCCACGGTGATGGCCATCTCGTCCTTCAGCTTCTGCACTTCGGCCCGCACCTGCGGGTCCTCCCACTCGGGATGCAGCATCCGCACGCGAGTCTCGACGCTGGCCGCCTGGGCCCGGTTCAACATGTCGAGCGTTCGACTGATCGCTTCGGGGTCGGGCATGACGCCGTCCGGCCACTCGACGGTGGCGCGTTCGCTCACCACCTTGGTTCCGTAGATCGCGTGATCGACGGCCAGCAGGCATTCGGTCAGCCACGCCAGGCACGGCGTCCAATACCCGATCTTGCGACCGCGCGTGGTGTACGACTTGTGCCGCCGCATGTGGATTTCGGTCGCCGTCGCCGCCTGGCCGCTGCCGTCGTCCTCGCCGAAGCTTTGGACGCTGTATCCGGCGCCCCTCAAGATCTGCGCGGTGAGGCTTTTCGCCGTTTCCCTATGCTCTTGGACGCGGATCTCGAACTGGGAAATGGTCAGCTCAGCCGCCCCGGAACCGCCCGGAGGCGGCAGCATCGCGAGCCCCGAGTAGATTTCGCGGTCGGGGTCGAATGCCGCGCCCCGGCCGCGGCCAGTGTTCTGCAAGTAGACCTCGGGGACCACGATCCTGCCCTTGCCCAAGCGAAGATCGCGCATCCAGGACGTCATGGTCTCGTCGAGCGCATCCATGATCGGCTCAACGCCAGCGTAATCACTGCGGCCCAGACTCGTGCCGCGCAAGGTCCGGTGAGGCCTCATGTTGGGCACGTAGCCGACCAGCAGCCCCTTGTCGTAGCCCGAGTCGAAGCCGCCCGCCTCGTCCACGATCGCGGCGAACCCCTCGGTCGCCGGATGGTCCGTCAGCGGAACCTGCCGCCCCAGATGGTCGTGATCACCCCGATAGAGGCCGTGATAGACCCTGCCCACCTCATGCTTTTCGAGGTGCCGCCACACTTCCTTGCCGTCCTCGTGGACGATCCGCCAGAACGTGACCGCCTTCAACCGTCCCGAGCTGAACTCGGGCACCCCGGCGTCGGCGGGAAGCACGTCCACGATCGGGAAGTCGTGCATCTCCGTGTCCCAGCCGACCCTGAGGAAGACTCCGCCGTACGCGGCGGCCAGCTCGGCGGCCTCCAGCCAGATGCCGTACACGCCTGCTTCGGCGAGGATCTTCTCCAGCCGTGCCTGGCCCTTTTTGCCGTTGACGCGGAGAGTGGGTGGCTCGCTGAACAACAAGTCGGCGGACGTCGCCGCGATGTCGGACGCGATCGGAACGTGGATCTTCGTCGAGCGGTTCTGCGTGGCCGGCGTCTTCGTCCCCCAAAACCAGCGGGTCGCCCGCTGCCACCAGCCGCCGCCCAAAATGGGGCGGTCCCAGCCCTTCGGGTCCAGGCCGATACCCGGCACGTTCCCGCCGCCGTACACCTCGGTCAGCCGATCCGGGTCGCCCGCATACCAGGCGCCATGAACCCCGTAGAGCTTCATCTCAGCCTTGGTGTGCGGCGGCGGCCACTCCTGATCAGACGTAGGGAGCGGCATGGTCACACCTCACGAATCATCTCGTCCGGCCAACACCACGGCGATCCCGATCCACGAGTCGGCCAGCGACTCCACGCGTTCCATCCGTGCCAGATCCGGCTCCAGCTCGGCATTCATCAGCAGTCGGGCCGCGTTGATCACGGCCTCGTTGAACGTCACATTCACGCGCTCTCCCGGACCGGTCATGTGATCGGCACCAGCCCAGACGGCAGAACCGGCCGCTCGACCGCGCCCGTGATCCGCACCCACGCCATGTAGGTGCCGTCCGTCAACGTCACCGTCCCGCCCGGCCCGATGAGGATGCGGGCAGTCGCTCCCTTGCCGGTGGCGTTGATCCACTCCGCCAGGTGCCAGTTGGGCTCGGCGGGTTCGGCACCGGGAACGGTGAAAGCGATCTCCACCGTCTCCGTGCCCGCTGGCCCTTCAACGGGGATGTAGAGGTAAGGGCGGCTGAGAGACGAGATTGGTTCCACGATGCTCCTCTCTCATGGCTGGGTGGTGGGACGGGCCGCCGACCATCGCGTGTGCGGCGATGACCTGGCCCAGGTCGTGTAGGGCGGCGAAGTCGTCCAGGCGACGAATGGTTTACCGGCGCGCAGGGGCGGCGTCCGCCGCAGCACCACCCGGGCGGTGCCCGTTTCGACGGCACGGCCGAGCACCCGGCGCTTCGTCGCCGACACCGCAAGTGCGACGTCGGCAGCGTTCGCGCGGGACAGCTGCACGGCCCGCGCGAAGGTGACCAGCCGGGACTGGCCGCTGTCCTGCGCGCGTGCCAGCGAGCGGATCTTGACGGCGCGGAACGGCCGCGCGTGGTCGAGTTCGGCGACACGCGACACCTGCGCCTTGCTGCGCATCACTGCCGCGGTATCGACCTCGGCGGCCAGGCCGGCCAACCGGGTCTTGCGCCTGCCGAGTTGCAGCGCCGCGTCCGAGGCGACGACGCGCAGCAGAACGCCAACCTTGGCGGGCTGCAGCGGCGGCACCTGCTCGATGTCGACGACCTGCGCAATCGTCTGGATCTTGACCGCCGTCAGCGGCCGGGCCGCGCCGCTCTCACCCGCCCGGACAGCGGTCCGGGCGCGCGCTATGCCGAAGGGTAGCGCCTGGTCCGTCTCGAAGAGGATGGGCAGGCTCTCGCCGCGGCGGGTGCGGACCTGGACGGCCCGGTTCGGATAGCCGCGCCCTGCTCTGGCCATGGGCGTCCTACCGGGTCGCGGCTCGGTGCCGCGCCCCTGCCGGGATGGAGGTTCGAGACCGGACGGCGGCGCCGAAAGCGACGGGGCCGAGCTTGGTGGGGCCGACCGCCACGCCGTCCATATGCCAGTGGTCACCGCCTGTGCCGTGGAACAGGTGGAACTCCGCATCAGCGGGCTTGCCACCAGGCCAGGCGACCGTGGAGGAGATCGCGGTGGCGGTGTGCGTCGCCGAATCCGGCGTGTGATACGTCCACACCTCGACGGTGCCGTTGCCTGCGCTGTTGATCGTGTAGCGGAGCTCGATCCGCACCCACTGGTTGATCGGCAGAGCCGTCCCGACTGTGGCCACCTCCACGTCGCCGTGCCCGGAGTACACCCTGACCAGCCCATCGCTGAAGAGCCACGCCTTGGACACCACGACGCCGGCCGGGCCGAGCAGCGCGAACACGCCCGCGGTCGAGGTCCACGGGCCGACCTGCCGCAGGTACAGGCGGGCGCAGACAACGTCCCCCGGCTGGGTGACCGAGCGCCAATCGACGTGCGTGTCGGCCCCAGGATTGGGGTTTCGGGCAGATACGCCGCTGGTGGCGAAGAAGTGCGCGCTGCTGTACTCGGCCACCCCAACCACGTTGTTGAACGGATCGCCGCCTGCAGCCGAGTTCTCCGGCGTGATCAACGCCCCGGGGGAACCACCGTCGAAACTGTTCGACCACACCGCAGGGGCGTCGTTGAAGATCAGCTGATCGATGAAGGCCGCATCCTCGCCGGCGAACTGCGAGCCGTCCTTGCTGTAGAGGAAGGTCACATGGCTTACGCCGACCACCGACAGGCGGCCGGAATACGTCCACTCCACATCGCCCGACAGCTGAAGTGCCGTGCGCATGTCAAGGAAGACGTCGAAGATGTCGTACGTGGCTTCGCTGGATACGCGATACCAGAACTCGACCGTCGTCGCCCCGGGCGGTACCGCCACCACGACGTCGGACGTTTGGTCGTCTTCGATGACCGCGCTGCGGTAGCAGAAGCCGCCCTGCAGCGGCTGCACGTCCGTGCGCGTCCAGTCGCCCGTGACGGACACGGCCAAGGTGTCGTCCTCGAAGTCCTCGACGATGACGGCCACGCCTGTCCTCCGATCTGGCTCAGGCCCGTTCGACCCAGAAGGTCGCCGAGATGCTGATCCCCGCCGGATACCTGGCGCGCAGCACAAACCCCGTGCCTGGCCCGCAGTCCGGGCTGTCACCCAGCGGCAGGTCGTAGATGACCAGACCGCCATTCGGGGTCAGCGGGTAGGAGTCGATGGGGGCCAGGACGGTGGGCTCATTTCCAGCCGTCCACGCCGAACCGGCGAGGAAGCCTGGCGCGATCACCCGCCCGTACAACTGCTGTGGCGTCACCGCGGTGGAGGTGACTCCGCCGGGAGCGTTGCTGGCGAACGTGGCGTTGCACAGCTCGACATCGCCGGGCACGCCGGACGCGTTCACGCCGTACAGGCCGACGCGCACCTTCTTCAACTCCAGGCCGCATGCGGCCGGAGCCAGAACACCCAGGACGCTGCGGGCCGTATTCGCCGTCAGCAACACCGCCGCTGGCGTGATCGCAGAGTAGCCGCACTTTGCCACGTCACACCGCCTGGTAGAAGCCGACAGAGTCGATCTGCACGACGACGTTGGAGCCGTCCGGATTCAGCGAGAAATCGTGCGACGTCATCGGGACGACGGCGCTGTCCGGCGAACCAGTCGCCGGCCGATAGCAGATGAGGACCTTCACCCAGGAGCCGCCCGCCGCTTGCACGGACTCGAACATCGCGTCCGGGATGTCCAGCGGCATGGCGTCGCTGCCGAGATCGGGGAGCACGTCGTTCAGGTCGACGGCGGCCAGCACCTTACGGGCATAGCCCGCGTTAGTCGCCTCATCGGTGGTCCCGGACAGGACGGCGTCCAGAGTGGTCTTGTCACGCAGGACGGCATCCGACTCGACGCCTGAGGCGGCCAGCACGACCATGAGCAGGCTGCTGGTGGCGGGGTCGCCGACTCGGACGCGGTGATACAGCTCGGCCACGCGGCCCTTCGCCACGTTGAACACGAAATCGGCCACGGGCCTCTCCTCGGGAGTTGTTGGTGCTGGTCGCGCATGACCAGGGGTGCGGTCCCGGCCGCGGGCTGCCCCTCAACAACCGGGGCCGGGACCGCACCGCGCGGCTCAACGCGGGCGAGCGGAAGGTCTCGCGGCGGAGCCACCCGCCCGCGAAGCGGGCGGGAGTTGATGAATGCGAAAAAGCTTGCGTCAATTGGAGAGTTCGATCAGCGGCTGCCACGCCGCTTCCGTCGTCCTCAGCAGGTAGCGGCCGGCGTCGAGCGCATGGTCATCGAGCTTGACCGGGGCGTCCTCGCCGCGCTCGGCCCGCTTGTCGTCCCACGCGTAGGAGCCGATCTCCGTCAACCAGCCCTCACAGGAGCGGTGCACCCGGAGCCGGTCGGCACCGACCAGGTTGCTGACCGTGCGGATGCCGTCGAGCACCTTGTTGTCCGCCATGACGGGCGCGAACCCATCCCGGTGCAACTGGGCGATGAAGCTCGCCGCGGACGGGTCCACCACGACCCAGTCAGGCTGGACGCCGTACGTACCAGGGCCGTAGGTGCCGGGAAGGGTGCGCAGCCAGTCGCGAAGCTTCTTCGAGTACTCGGCGTCCGTGAGTTGGCGGCGCTGGACTTTGCTGTCCCACCGCCACTCGTGCGTGAAGTAGATCCGCCGTAGACCGTGCCGGTCCGGCACGCTCACCCCGGCCAAGATCGCGTTGAACGGGTTCGTCGTCCCGTAGTCCACGCCGAGCCCGAGCCAGCGTTCCATCGGCGGCAGCGCGTCCACGATGTGCCGGTCAGGGTCCCACATGTCGTACACGGCGCCCTCGGCCATCACCCACAAGCCCTCGATGAAGCGCTTGTACCAGAGGCCGGTGTACTCCCGTTTCAGGTTGGCGACGTAGGTCGCGTCCAGCGCGGGGTTGTCGTCCAGAACGAAGTGGAAATACTTCAGGTCCAGCTCGTGAGCCCGCAGAATGAACCTCTGGCGGAGCCAATGGTTAGGGGCGTCGGGATTGCACGTCGCGAAGATCTGCGCGCCCGCCACACTGCACCTCGCGAGCAACTGGTCCCAGAAGTTCTCCGGCAGCAAGGTCGCCTCATCGACATACGCCCCGCCACACGTCATTCCTCTCAACCTCGACTCCGACCGCATGTCGTTCGCGCTGATGATCTCGACGCGGCGGCCGAGAATATTGCAGGTCGCGGCACCTCTCGTATAGAAAATCCGCTTCGCCACGGGACCCGTCAGGCTCGGATCCATGAGGGGCTCCATGACGTTGCGCGCGACGGTCTCGCCCGTCTTGCCGACGATCACGAGATGGCCGCCCCGGCGCGGGGCCTGCGCGATGTACATCAACCACCGCAGCAGGCTGGCGATGGTTTTGCCGCTGCGGACCGCGCCCGAAGCGATGTTCAGCCGCGCCGTGGACAGGGCGATGAACTGCTCTTGCTTGGGCGACAGCGAGATCGCCGGCATCAGGCCGCCTCGGCGTCCGGCGGCTCGATTTCCCGCACCACCTCGGCGTCGACCGACTCGATCGCCGGAGCGTGCCGGGCCTGCAACTGGAAGAGCATCGTGCCCAGCAGGCTCGCGATGTCGCCGTCGCCTACGCTGTTGCGGTTCAGCTGGTCCAGGCCCATCAGGTGGCTGACTCGCAGCACCAAGGATTCGGCCTGGGCGACCGCCTTTATGTCGCCGGCGAGCGCCTTCGGCCACACCGCCGCGAGCAGCCTGTCCAACCGGTCGAGATTGAGCCGAAGGTGTTCCTCGGCCGCCATCTTCTCGTCCAGCGCCGCCTGGCGCAGCGCGCGAGTGACGTCCGTGCAGGCGGCCCCGGCTGACTTGTAGCCCAGCTCACGGCAGATGACGTCCCATTTCAGGCCAGCGGTACGCATCTGCACTGCCTTGGCTCGCCGCTCGGCCGTCACGACGCTGCGAGCGACCTTTCTGCTGGACACCATGAAGAACCTCCGAGAGGGGGTGAGGGGAAGCGGGAGAAGGACGGGCGCGAACGCCCATGCAGTGGTGAAGGGTTCAGCCCGCGCGGTGAAGGAACTCGCCGCGGTGAGGTTCCGCGTCCAGCGCGCCCACCAGCGAAACCGTCGTCGTCACCGTCTGGTCCTGGTTGACGCCGCGCACCGTCATGCACGAATGCGACGCCCTGATCACGACCCCGGCGCCCAGCGCGGGCAGACCCTCGTGGATCGCGTCGGCGACCTGGCGGCCGAACCGTTCCTGAAGCTGAAGACGGCGGGCGAACACCTCGACCAGGCGCGGCAGCTTCGACAAGCCCAGCAGTCTGCCGTCCTTCGGCAGGTAGCCGACTGTCGCCGTGCCGTGGAACGGCAGCAGGTGGTGCTCGCACAGGCTCGCGAACCGGATGCGCTCGACGACCACCAGGCCGCGCGCCCGCTCGTCAACGAACACACGGTCCAGTTGGACATGCGGGTCCATGGCGTATCCGGCGGTCATCTCCCGCCACGCCCTGACCACCCTGGCGGGCGTGTCCTCGATCACCGGCCGCGTGGGGTCGACTCCCACAAACCTCAGTAGCGTCTCGACGGCTTGGTGCGCGTCGTTCAACGTTGGCGCGTCGGCCACTCAGCGCCCCCGTTCGTCGCCCCAGGCCAGCACATGCAGGCGTGGCGTGATGTTGAAGCCCGCGGCGATGGCGGGATCGGCGATCCGCATCAGGTGGGCCGTCGTCGCGTCGGCGGTGGTGCCCTCCGGCATCACCCACACCGAGTCGGGGTCCAGCTCGAACCGGTCGACCAGCTCGGCGAGCTCCGCGACGTCCGTTTCATCCCGGCACACCGTCTTGAAGCACGCGCCGCCCACATCGGCGAGCTGCCGGAAGCGGGCCAGTGCCGCCGGCGCGACCCGGCGCTCTTCGCTCTCGCCCGAGTTAGCCAGCTTCAACCCCACGTTGAACCGCGACACCCCTCGCTCGGCGGCCTCCGTGGGGGCGCGAGTGCCGTTCGTCTCGATCTCAACCTCGAAGTCCCACAGCAGCCTCAGCAGCTCGCCGAACGCCGGGTAGGTCTGCTGAAGCAGTGGTTCGCCCCCCGTGATGACCACGAGCGGCACGTTCATCGCCTCGACCTGGGCGACAGCGTCGGCGACCGGGACGCGGGACAGCTCCGCCCGCAGGTCGAACCGGGTCGCGTCCCAGGTGTACGGCGTGTCGCACCAGGAGCAGGCTAGCGAGCAGCCGCCGAGCCGTATGAACGCGACGCGGCGCCCGCACGACGGTCCTTCACCGGCCACCGTGGGGCCGAACACTTCGCTGACGACCAGGCCCTCGACGGCGTAGGCCGCTACGCCGCCCACGACGCTCCGTTCGTCGCCGTCTCCGCGAGGTCCACCCGGATCACCCGCGCCCCCTCGGCGTGCGGCACATCGTCCAGCAGGACTTCCGCCACGGCGCTGATCTCTTCGGCGACCCGCTCCACCGTGGGCCAGCCGCCGACGATCGCGTACACCTTGTTGCCGAAATGGGCGAGCGCCGGCCCCAGCGGGTCGGCGTCGCCCAGTATCGAGCCGTGATCGAGCATGTGGTCGAGCCAGGACCTGAGCGCCTTCTTGAAGGCGCCGAACTCCACCACCATCCCCGCGTCGTCCAGCGCGGGCGCGGCCACCGTCACCTCAACGCTCCACGAATGGCCGTGCAGGCTCACGCACTTGCCGGGCAGGTGCGGCAGCCGGTGAGCGGCCTCGAACGTGTGGCGGACCCTGATCTCGTGCGTCACAGACGGTCCTCCTGACGTTCGACGCTGTACCTTGTCCAACCGGCGTCGTGGCCGATGTCGTCGAACACGCCGAGCACGTCCAGGTCGATGCGGCGCAGCTGGTAGTAGCCGCCGTACCGCTCCCACGACTCGTGGCGGAAACCGTCCACATGGGCGAAGATCCGGTCGGCGACGTCCTCGTTCGTGGCGTCCCTGAACGTCTTGCGCGTCAGCTCGTGCAGGTGATCCAGCAAGGCCCGGTTGGTCGTCTCGAACGACGGGTAGCCGTGTGCGCCGAGCGTGTCGAACGTGACCGACACCCGGCCCGTGTGGAAGTGGCCGCGCAGCCCCATCGCGACGTTCACGTTCGAGAAGAAGATCAGGAACGGGCCGACCGTCACGGTACGCACCATCACGCTGCCACCCCCTCCGGTTCCGTATCCGCCTGGGCGGCGGTCAGCAGCGTCCCCACCTGCGTGTCCACCAAATGCAGTCGGGTACCTTCGCCCCGCCGTTCCAGGTGGAGCCCGTACACGGGAGGCGGCACCTGGTGGCGTTTACGCAGCCACGCCGCGTACAACGTCGTCGATCGCGCCGACAGCCGGATCAGCAACGGCCGGTTCGACGCGTCACCCTGCAACACCTGCTCCGGCAGCGCCCCGTAGAAGCGCTCCAGCAGCCTGCGGTGACGCAACGGCGAAGAACCATCCAGCAGGAACGTCACATCCCGCGCCGTACGTGGGTCGAACAGCCGTAACCGCCCGAACCGGTAGCCGACCCCGAGCGTGCCCGATGAGTCCGCAGAGTACAACGGCAGGTTGTCGAGCACCGCCCGGCTCGAAATCCCCCAGCCGTGGAACCGCATCGTCGGCAGGTGGCGGCGAGCGTAGGCGAGGGTCCGGGCGGCCCAGCGGATCCCGGCGGTGTCACCCGTCGTCAGACCGCCGCCCAAGCCGACGAAATCCACGCCCTCGTCGGCGTACACGTGCAGCCACCGCTGCGGCGTGCCCACATGCAAGGTCGGCACCGTCGCGAGACCCTGCGCCCGCAGCGCCCGCCAGTTACGCCACGTCGCGTCCGGATCGCCAAGCACGTCGAGCGCCGCGCACCAGAACAGGTGCGGCTGCCACCGCCGTACCCAACCCGCGTACTCGTCGAGCCCGATCCTCACGCCCTGCGTGTAAGCGGAGTAGGCGCCGGAATCGCCGATCATGTTGAGCCGGCCGCTATCCACCAGCCGCCGCATCTGGTCGTCCGAACGCAGGTAATGGTAGGAGACGAGCGCGTCGATCACGCCGCCTCCTCACCGTCCCACTGCCACTCGACACCCAGCAGCTCCGCCAGCACCTGCGCCGGTTCACGGCCGGACACCGCTTCGCTCCACGCGGCGTTCACCGGGCGGGGCGCACGGAACCTCACCGGCACCCAGCCGTCCTGCCGGGTCGGCTCCCCCAGCATCTCCACCACGTCATCCAGATCAGGCACGACGGCGAGCCGCGTCAGATCAGCGAGATCGTCGTCGCTGTAACCGGTGCCCGCCAGATCGTCGTCGAGACTCGCCAGCAGCGCAGCCAGCGCGTCCGGGTCCTCGTAGCCAAGCGCCGCCGTCCGGTTGTCGGCCAGCAGAATCTTCTTCGCCCGCTCGTCGTCCACGTCGAGCAGCACACACGGCACCTCGGCCAGGCCGCGGGCCTGCGCCCCCTGCCAGCGGTGCTCACCCGCAATAATCCGCATTCGGGAGCGCTGCACCAGGACTGCGCCATAGAAGCCGTTCTCGTCGATGCTGTCGCCGATCACGTCGACGTCGCCGCGGTGCGGGTTCTCCGGGTGCGGTTCGAGGTCGACGACAGGTATCAGGCGGTACTCCTGGGAGGCGAGCTTGGCCATGTACGACCCTCCGATCATGGAAGTAGTCGACATGCGTGAGCTGCGATTATACGAAGAATTCCCAGGTCGCCATTCGCCGTATCAAATTGGGCAAGGATGACACGCCCCGCGTATCTCTCGCATACCCTAGCGGAACAGGCCAGCCTCCCCTCGTGTGACTCAAGGGGCGACGAGAGGCGGCCATGCGATTCATCGAAAAAACGTACGACAGACGACACGGTCAACGCTAGCCTGGAACGTAACACTAATCCCCTCTATCTCAAGGCTAACGACATGGCTCAGGGTGACTTGGGGTACCTCCACCCACTGTTCAGTATCGCAACGTCACTCGTGGACGACGAACAGCACGAAAATGTCAGCTTCGGACTCGGCGATATCGATGAACACAGCCAGCTGTCTCTGGACGATCAAGGCATGGACGGCCGAAACGTCTCCACCGTGGTCATCCACGCCATCGGCGCGGCCATCGATCACATCCTTACGCTTCATCTCCTGACGACGAAGGCAGGTGTTGTAACCAACGCGGCACCCTGGACCCTGCTCCGTGGCGCAATGGAGCCGGCCGCCCTCGCGGTCTGGGTACTCAACGGCGGAAGCCGCGATATCCGCCGGGAACGCGCCCTGCGGGTATGGCGTCAGGACATGGACGATAGAGGCAAGTGGGAAGAGGACACGGGATACCTCATCACTCCGCCAGCAAAGAGCGGAAAGATCCGCGCCGCCGAGATCGTCTCTCATGCCAACTCGATGGGCCTGCGAGGGGACCAGGTTGCGACCAAGCTGTACTACTCAGGGCTTATCGAACGCGCAGCGGAGATCATCGGATTGGACACCAAGTCCATCCGCGCGCATTGGCGCGCCAGCTCTGGGTTCGCTCACGGACGATCATGGGCATCAATCCGGCTCAGCTCCCCCAGTTCAGCACGCCGCATGCGCGACGGGTACGAATTCTCGATGACGCTGAACGAGGACGAGCATCGCAAGCTTGCCGAAGCCACTACGGCGTTCCTGACACGAGCCCTCGATGACTACGCCAAGGCTGCACAGGAAGCGGGAGCACCCCTTGCGTCCTGAACTTGCGGTGTAACCGCGCAAGGTGCCGGGTCACACGAGACCCACACTGACGATCATCGTACGCAGCGTTGTCAAATCAACGCAACGCGTGCGGCCCAGTCGTACACTCACCCGCATGAGCCCTCTGAGCCGCTGGCTCGACCGCATCCCCGAAGAGGAGATCGACGAGCTGCGCGCGTTCGCCCCCATCGGCACGCTCCTCATCGCCGTGTTCGCCCTGGGCAGCTCGTCAGCTGGCGGGCGCTGCACGACGACGCCAGCCCGTTCGCCATGCGGATGTCCGAGACCGACGCCACCGCGTGGCTGGTCATCGAGGCCGTGGCCGTGGTGCTGACCGTCGTCCTCGCTCGGATGTTCTGGGGGGGACGACGAGGCTGGGCGTTGCATGTCGGGAAACTAAAGATCGAATAGCGCTCCGTCGTCTTCGGCTCGCTTCACTGGCCCGTCCAGACCGGGCGGGACGGGTAGCACACCCGCGTCGGTCAGCTCGGCGACCGTGATGCGCTGCCCGTCACAGATCTCGGTGAGCAGTTCTTGCTGAGCGGGCTCTTCGCGCACGAGGAGCCCCAGAACGTTGAGCAGGTCAAGGAGTTCCATCGTCCATCCCGGCACCCAGCGCGGCGCGGTTTCGAAGTCCAACGGCAGACGCCTCTTCCCGGCGGGTTCCTTCTTGCGGTAGCCGTACCACTTGTCCAGGACGTTCCAGCCGGACACTTCGTAGTCGCGTACCCGCTGGGGCACAGGGCTCACGTTGCCCGTGCCGATCCACAGGTCACCGGACTCCGGGTCGTAGCGCAGCTTGTCGTTCGGCATATCGTCCGGCGTGTCGGAGATCTCCTCATCGCATCGGGGCCGCTCGGCCACAAGAAGCCGCGGGCTACCCGCCGGCCGTCCGGCGGCCGGGTCGACGTACCGTTCGCCGTAGCTGTGCAGCCAGAGAACACGTCGGCCCAGCTCGACGGCCCGGGTCCATAACGCCGCGTCAGCGGTCAAGGGGATACGCGCCCCAGGGACCTCCAAGTCTTCGCGGAAGCGCTCGCTGTAGGCGGGGTGTGCTGTGACGGCGGCGACATACGCCAGCATGTCTTCCGGATGCACGGGGTGTTGGAGCGTCTGCGACAGGCAGTCGAGGAGGCCAGGCGTGATGTTGGGCGTCGTGGCGTCCGCATCGCGATACAGCGGGCGGGTGCATCCGCTGCGCCCGTTGTAGTAGTGCATATCGGGGATGAGCGCGGAGAAGACCAGACCCGGACCACTCGTGACGGCTTGGGCGTTCTGCTCGACAGCGTAGATCTGGCGGGAGCCTCGCACACGCCAGAGGTCGGTGCGGCCCCGCACCATCAGACGGTTGTCAGGAATGATCCACTGACGGTCGAACGAACGGAATCCGACTCTCACTAGTTCAGGATGAGGACGCTGTTCCTCCGCAAGAGTCACCTTGTCGTGGGATGGGATGCCAGGCAATGGATCAACGATGCTTTCCAACTTTCGGTTATCGGCCTCCCCGAACGTCTCACGGCGTCCATCTCGGTCGGCCGCCAGGAAGAGTCGCCAGCGCTCGGACAAGGTCACCTTGTCGGGTGCGTAGATCCATGCTCTGCCCGGCGTTACTCCGCGCGAGGACCAAGGCATGAGGTCCGCGAAGCTAGGGCTGGATTCCCACACGTCGCTGCCCGGCGGCAGGAAAGGCGCTTCCCACTCGCTCGCGCAGAGACGCCACTGCTCGTCGGTGAGAGTGAGGCCGGTCAGCCGGGAGAGCTTGTCGTTGCGGTGGCCTTCGATCTGCACGTGATGGATCACTGCGGGCTCGCTACGGCTGTCGCGCAGCCGCACGAAGACGGCGATGCATAACTCTTGGGCTACCCCGGGGAACAGGCGCGTATTGACCTCCGGCCGCTGTCCTTCCGGGGAGACATCGATCACCCATCCCGCGTCGGCTGTTCTCCGCAGGTAGCGGCGCATCCCCGCGAATCCCCGTCCCATCAGCCACGCTTTCGGGGTGATGAAGGCAACGACGCCGAACGGGGCATCGTCGTGGAGGTCAAACACCTTGTACGTCGCCCAGCGCCAGAAATAGACGTACAGGTTCGACATCTTCGACTCGTACGTGCCGTTGCCCTTGAGGCGAAAAGCATCCATCGGCGGCGCTTCGCCCGATTTGGGGTCGCCCTTCTCCACCCACTTCCCCGCGCCTCGGGAGACCGCGTCGTACGGGGGGTTGCCGATGACGACCACGACCCGTTCGTTGCGCTTGACGTTGTTAGCCTGGCGGCGGGAGTCGGCGATCGGCTGGTAGGTGTGCGGGAGCCAGCCGAAGTCGTCCTTGGGGTTCTCCAGGGTGTCGGTGACATACATGCGCAGGCCGTCAGCGGGTGCTGTGGACCCGTGTTCCTTGAGAGCGGCGTGCATGCGCAACTCGGCGACGGCGTATGGTCCGGTCTGCATCTCGAAGCCGATCAGCCGGGTGGCGACCATCTCGCGCAAGCGGGGACCCACGAGTCCTCGTCCTTCGTCGACTTTGATCGCCTGGGCGACGCGTTCGAGAACGGTAAGCAAGAACGTTCCAGTGCCCATTGCCGGATCGACCACCACAACCTCGGGTGCGGCAAACCCCTTGGTGATGCCGAGGTGCTGTTTCAGAACATCATCAGTGAGCCGGACCATAGCGTTGACCACCCCGTTCGGGGTGTAGAACGAGCCGGTCTTCTCGCGCAGTTCGTGGTCGTAGACCTGGAGGAAATCCTCATACAGGCGCAGGTAGGCATCGCCGGAGCCGTCGTCGAGGCGCGACCACTCCACGGGGCCGATGACCCGGAGCAGCGTGTGGAGGGTCGTGGACAGCCCTTCAGCCGAGTCGCCGGTCAGGATGTCGAGCGCGCGGCCCATGAGGGAGTGCTTCTTGCCGAGCTTCGAGGCGATCCCGTGCATGGTGTCGCCCTCGAAGACGATACCTTCGACGCGGGCTAAGAGCAGGGCGAAGACAACGGTCTGGGCGTACTGGTCGGCGAACTGGTCATCCGTCTTCTCGGGGAAAAGCAGGCGACGCCAATCCTCCGCGAGACCGGTAAACACCTTTGGGCGCTTGCCGGACTTCTCCAGGCTGATCGTGCGTGCCACTTCCTGGCACAGAAAGCGGCACAGACCCGCGACGGCCTTGACGAGCTGGCCGACAGTACGCGGCGGCTGTGGCTTCCAGGTGAGGAAATCCTGCAAGAGGCGGGCGATGCCGCTGTCGGCTGGGGCCAGGCGGTCTCCGGCGGACTTGACCGACCCTGCCATGCGTACGAGATCCCCGACGCGCTGCCCGTTACGGTAAAGGCCCCACTCGTCGCCGTCGGTGTAGAGCACGTTCGGTAAGAGGGCGAGTTTCTGCCACTGTGCGGCGTTACGACCGGTGAAGGATGTCGGGTCGGCGCCGAGTCCCGGCTTCTTGAGCTCGATGTACCCAGCCAGCGATCCGGCCACGTCGACCGCGAAGTCGGGGCGGGCATCCAGATCGGCCAGGGGGACTTCTCCGGTCAGCGTGACCTTCAGGGCGAGGGCGTCGCCGACCGTGCGCGCCAGGGTCTCCAGCGGGCCACGTAACTGGTCCTCAGGCCATCCGGAACCCTTGAGCTTGGGTTTCACCTCCATGCCGAACCTCGACACTGCGGCACGGACAGCCTGCTCGTAGTCACCGCTAGGGGGCACGCCGCTCTACCTCCACTATGGAGCCGATAGAGGTGTCTGGATGGCCCGACTGTACGGCAAATGCGGATCTTGGTCTAGACCAGCGGCGGGATACGTTTGCCTAGCTCACGGCACCCATAAGTTGGCCAAGACACCGATGGGGATGGAACGCCAGATGTGGTTCCACGAGGACCAGGTGCAGAAGGTGGAGGGCCAGGACTTACAGCCGGGTGCGGCGCACGTACGAGCGTCAGGACTTCGGTGCTAGCCCTGCCTTTCCAGCCGGCCGATGGCGCGGTAGATCGCCGGGCGGCTCACGCCCAGCTTGTCGGCGATCTCCTGCACCGTGCCCTCCCGGGCGTCGTACATCGCCTTCGCCTGACGCGCCAGGTGGTCGGTTAGCTTCGGCTTGCGCCCGCCCTTACGTCCGCGGGCGCGTGACGCCTCCAGGCCCTCGCGGGTGCGCTCGGAGATCAGCGTGTGCTCAAACTCGGCGACCGCGCCGATGATGTGGAAGAACATCTTGCCCACGGGCGTGCTGGTGTCGATTCCCTGCTCCAGCACTACGAGGTCGACGCCGCGCGCCTGCAGGTTTTCGGAGAGCTCGATCAGGTTCTTGAGGGACCGGCCGAGGCGGTCGAGCCGAGTCACCATCAGCTGATCGCCGCCGCGCAGCCGCAGCAGCGCCTTGTCGAGCTCGGGACGGCTCGCGAGCTTGCCGGAGACCTTGTCGACGTAGATCTCATCGCATCCGGCGGCAGCTAAGGCGTCGCGCTGAGAGTCGGGGTTCTGGTGGCGGGTGCTGACCCGCCCGTAGCCGATCTTCATTGGTAAATTGTAACGCAATCACGAATGCTTGCGTTACATTGCAACGAACACGGGTTACGAACAGAATTGACGTGCGCGAACGCGAACCGATCTTGACGTACGAAAACAATCGTTTACGGACAAGGTCGCCCTCAGCGTGCCCGTGTCCATCCCCATGGGCGTCGCCATCAACCTACTCGTGCCCTGATGATCTCCGTCGTCCCGTTGGTGAGCTAGATCTAAGTGGATTCTCCCGGGCTTGTGAGCAGCTCTCGAAGCTTTTCCTGAGCCGCAACCCGTCGCTGTTGCTGATATCTCAGGACGGCGTCCTTCGCAATGACCTTCTGCACCGCTTCTCCAGTCGGAGACCGCACCACCGGCTTCTCCCCTGACCGATCCACCACCACATCCGGCCTCGCGTCCGGCGCCAGCCGCCCAAGATGCCATCCCAGCTCGGCGGCGCGCTTCACCAGTTCGTCTACCTCAACCTTCTCCGGCGGCTCTGCAAGTTCCTCCTCCACACTCTCCCGCGCCTGCTCCACCTCCGCCAACTCCACCGCCACCCCGGCGGCCTCCACACGCTTCGCCCGCCCCAACACCGCAGCCAAAGGACGGCGCAACACCACCACCGCCACCACCACAGCGACAGGCCAAGCCAGAGAGCCGACAAGGGACGCCACAAGCTGGAAACCCGACATGCCAAGGCATCGCAGCAGCACGAGGAGGCGTTACCGCAAGGGAACAGCGCGGGAAGACGGCGCACCCCCACCCCCACCCGCCGGCCCGGGGGGTGCGGGTGCTCGCGCCAGCCCCGCCCGCGTGACGGTGTCCATCCCTATCGGGGTGGCGATCAACCTGCTCGTGCCCTGACCACAGACACCATGACACGCACAGAAGCGTCGGCCTCTACAAGTGGAATGGGCTGGTTTCCACCTTCACCCGCAGCCAGAAGGCGCCGTCGAGCTCAAGCTTACAGTTGATCTTGTACGTGTTCTCGTTTCCGCCGCGAACCGACGACGCGCCCGTGCCCACGCGCCGCGTAACGTTCGGCCCCTGCCGAATCGTGTAACCAGTGTGCGAATGCCAGGACGCCGACACGCCGTTCCAATGACGGTGAACCGGGAAGCACCAGATCCGCATCTTACGAGTTCGGCCGCAGGACGCCGAGCCCAGATAGGTGTAGCCGTTAGTGTCCCGATTCCAGATCACCGAAGCCTTGACCTTACAGCCAAAGCCGCTCGCTTCACGCACGGAGCCCCCGACCGGTCCCTCCGCCAAGGCGCTGCTTGGAGCCGCAACCAAGGCCAGACCGGAGGCAAGGAAGACGACCCCCGCCGACAGTACGCGTAATCTTCCTCGGAGCACCAGAGATCACCTCGATAGCTTCCGCGACACGCTCACTTTAGGCCTATCAAGCCTGCTGAACCCCGTCCAGGGAAACCTACGATTCTGTCCCATTCCAGAAACGGCGGGCGTCAACTGCATAGGTCAAACCGACCTACTGGACCCGCCGCCTGAAGGACCCCCTTGAAGACCCACCGTTGCGCCCGCAGTGCTGACCATCGGGTACGCCACTCTGAGGTCATCGCTGTGTCGGTTGCGTTCTGGCAGCGCGCTCGATCGTGAAACGATTACTACCAGTCCCGCCGTACCGGTCGAGTAGGCACCGGGAAGGAACGCCACCTTGAGCGCCTTAAGCGACCACAAGTGTGCCCGCCCCGCGACGAGTTACGCAGAGTCGTGGCGGTGCGCAGAATGCGGGCTGCTGTGGGAACCCTTGCCCACGACACCCGTCGAGGATGAGGAGACACAGAAGGTCCGCTGGTTCGACCTCGTCTCCAACATCGCGTCCATCGCTGCCACCGCGGGCATGCTCGGCCTCTTCTGGTGGCTCGGACTGCGGACCATCTTCTTCGGCCTGAGTCTGTGCCTGCTCCTCAGTGTCGTCTCGGCGTGGCTGTGGCAGCGATGGCGAAGGTGAGACGATTACTGCCGATCCCACCATTGCGACATACGGCAGACTCTCGCTGAACGCGAAAGCGGCCCGTTGCCACGAACCGCACTGCCCGACAAGGGCCGAGAACGAGACGCGAAGAACGCAGCAGCTCAGCCGAAAGGCAAAGGCGGAGGGGGCGAGGCCCCCATCCCCCTGGCCGGCCCCGGGGGTTGGGGTGCGCCAGCTCCAGCGCACGGAAGCGCCCGCCTCGCTGGCTGCGAGACAGGCGCCTGCCGAGCTACGCGCTAGTTGTTCTCGACGCCCCGCCGCCGCTCGGCGGTCTCGTGCCACGCCTTGTGCGCATGTGCGCCGAGCAGCGTCGTTTCAAGATCGGCCGTGACTTCGACGGCCAACCCGATCAGCTCCGGATCGGCGCCGCCCTGGAGCAGCCTGATCAGGTCCCGATAGATGGCGACCGCCGAATAGGCCAGCATCCGGTACGGCTCGTAGTTCAACGTCAGCGCCAGCGCACCGGCCGCCGCCATCCGACCACCGTCGTACGACACGGTGATCTCCTCCGTCGTCAGGACGATGGTTACCTCCGGCGGCACGATGCCGACCGACGCGAGGATCATGGCCAGGCGCTCGGTTGCTTCCTGCGCCTGCTGGGCCAGCGCGCCCAGGCCGGGCACGTCGGGGGTGGATTCGGTCACGGTCGTTCCTTTGGTCGTTTCGGGTGGGAGGTGGGGGGCCACGCGCCCCGAACGCGCGGCCCGGGTCCTGCTACGCCTCGGCGGTCAAGCTGGCCACGTACTCGGCCAGAGTCATGCCGAGCGCCTCGGCGGTCTCCGTGAGCAGAGCCACGCGCTTGGCGTTGGCCGCCGCCTTCTTGTCCGCGTCCTCCTTGGCGCGCCGGGCCGCCGCCGTAGCGATCTCCTCCGCCTTGGCCGCCGGGTCGTCCGCCTCGGCGATCTTGCGGAAGTCGGCGAGCATGAGCGTGCGCGTGGCCAGGGTGGACATCGGGCTCACGCCGAGACGCCACGCCCCGTCGTCGGCGCGGGTCACGATGCGCCGACCGTCCGGGTAGGTGGCGACGATCTCCGCCGGGTGGGCGTCGCTGGCCGTCATCACGCCCGACCCCGGGCGGGAACGGTCGGACAGTTGCTCATGGCCCCAGTAGGAGACGGCCTCCGCGATGGTGGGCGACTTCTCGCACAGCGCCTGCCACGCCTTGTCCGGCCGGGCGGTGCCGTCGTCCTTCGTGGTCAGCCAGTGGAGGACGGCGGCCAGGATCTCGCTACGGATGCCCGCCTGCTTGTCGGCGGTCTTGGTGGTCTTGCTGGTCGTTCCGGCCATGATCGGCCTGCCTTTCGGGTGGGGTGGCGCGCCCCGGGTTGGGGCGCGCCTGGTTGGGTTACTTGTCGGTTGCCGGGCGGTCGCCAGGCGACGGGTGAACGCCTTCCGGGTGGCAGGGGCAGGGCTGGTCAAGGACCGTGGTCTCCGCCGCCTCCGGCACTGGCGTGTCGTGCGCGGGGGTGGGGTGCGGGTCCTCCCAGCGGGTCACGCCTTTGGGCAGGCCGCCCGGCTTGGCCTGATGCGGGGTGGCCTGCGTGTCCTCCGAGGAGTAGAAGCGGTCCCGGACGGAACGCCGCCCATGGCGCTTGCGGTTGCGCTTGCGCCAGGCGATGACCGCCAGGATCAGGGCCAGCACGGCGAGGCCAGCGTACGACTGCCACGGGAGGCCGCCGCCGCTCATGGCCGTACCGGGCGTAGCGGCGGCGTTTCCGCCGACGTCAGGCAGCATGTTGACCAGGTCGCCCGCCTCGTTGGCGCACTCCAGGCGCTTGCCCGTCGTGTTGCGCGTGGGGCACGCAACCACGAACCGGACTGCGTCCTCTGTGCTGCTCGCCGATGGCGTCCGCTGCCCGCCTCCCGTGGCCGGGGGGCAAAGTGACGGGACCAGCGCGCACAGCGCGTCGGCCTGCTGCGGCATCGCCGCGTACGGGTTGGCCTGCTGGATGGGCGCGGCCTGTGCAGCGGGTGCGGCTGGTGGCGCTGTGACCGTGGCACGGACGGTCTTGGTCCTGGTCACGGTGGGCGCGGGCGTTGGGGTGGCTGTCACGGTGGCCGTGGTCACCACGGGCGACGGGGTGAGCGACGCCGTGATGGTGGCCGTTGCCGTGGTGGTGGCCGTGGACCGTTCGGTGACCGTGGCGGTTTCCCTGGTCGTGGCCGTGATGGTCTCCGTCTGCGTGACGGTCACGGTTTCTTCCGCCGCTGGCAGTGCCGCGCCTGTGGACGGTATGGCCGCCCACGCGACGCTGGACACGCCAGCCGCGATCAGGCACGAGGCGAGCGCGGCGGCAACCGCGTTGACCCATCGTGCGAGCTTGGGACCGGTCAAGGTCCCTCCCTTCGGGGTGGGGCTCTCACCGAGCGTGTGAGCCCTTCACCTGGTAATCGCTGACATGGGAGGTAACGTTACGTGAACTGATATCACGGTTGGATAACGGGATGTAACGTCACCTCCGATAGTCTGCCGTCATGACACCAGAGCAGGAGGAGATCCTGGCGGCACTGCGCGACGCCAGGGAGCGCGTGGAGGCAGGCAAGCGGGCGGCGGCCGAGCGGCGCAAGCTGGTCGCCAAGGCGCGCGGCCAGCACATCCCCATGAAGGCGGTCGAGGACGCATCCGGGATCGGGCGGAAGGTGATCAGCGAGATTGAGCGGGAGGCAGGCTTCGCGCCCCGCTTGCCGGGGGGCGGCTTCCCGGAGGGTGCCCAGGTCACGGGGGCCGAGTAGGGCGGTGGGCGAGATCATCGTCGAGGCCGGCGGCGCGCTAATTAACCAGAAGGTACATTAAGCCGATCTTGTGCGTTCGCTAGCGGCACTATCTAACATGGGCTTCGCCAATCCTCGCTAATGATCTTGCTCTCGCGTCCCCGTACTCCACGCTGCACTCCCGTGATCTTGCTTGCAGGGATCGGGTCAGCTTGCGCCCCGGCGTCAGCCTGCGTGCACCTCAGCCCCGTGCAGCCTCATTCGTGAAGGCTCTAAAGCAAGCGCTCTTGCTTGCGTCGCATCGGACGGGACAGCGTGCCCCGTGCCTCTGGTTGCGTTGGGTGACATCCGAGGGACATCCGGTACGTCCGGTACATCCGGTACGCATGCATATGGGATCCGGGGGTTCGGGTCTTGATCCCCTTCCCTCCATGACTATCTGTAGATGAAAGAGGAGGATATATATACTTATAGTAATAATGATCTTGAAATAGCTATTATTACTGGATGTCCCGTGTAAACCCTCCTTGACCAGCGACATCCGGTACGTCAAGGCCTCATCCGGTACGCCGGGACGCTCATCCGGTACACATCCGGTACACGCGCAGAGTGACATTTGTGGTTACGGACAGTCTTCACAACATCCACCCGTCAACCCGCTCACACCCCCGGCACTCCTGAGAGACACATACATGCGTACCGGATGTACCGAACGTACCGGATGTCGACGTTTCCGCAGGTCAGACCCCGAATTCTCATCCGGTACAGGTCGGTACGCGCGTACCGGATGTACCGGATGTCTCGGCTTTCAGCCGTCCATAGAAGCCCAACGGGGAAGCAGGGGAAGTATGGCGACGGACAGCAGGGCAACTCGATAACCTCTCTTGGCCCCAGCCGGTTCGGGACAATCGAGAACCTTCACGGGGCCAGCGTCAGCCCTACCAAGCCCATCCCTCTACTTCCTCCGCTTGTCGACAGCGACCGCAGCGCGTGATCATCTGACAAGCAAAGCCCTGGCAGCTGCACGCCCGCTCGCGGCAAGCTGCGATTCCCCGGCCGGTCCCGCCGCGGCGGCGCGCGTGCCGGCAAAGCCGAACATCCGGAACATGTAGACCTGGTCAGCGCTCGGCGCCCGCTCCTTTTCGACGTCGCCCAGGTCCCGCAGTGCCACGATCAGAGTCCATGGCGGACCAGCCGCACAAGGCAACTACCCGTTGATATGGAAAGGAATATGGGACTCCGCCCCAAACCTCGGCCCTCCTCGGAGATGACCCAAGATCGTTGGGCGCTGTCGAAGGTGAACCGGCGTGGCCATCTCCTCGCCGGTCACCCCAAGGGACACCTGACCAGCCGCGCCCGGGCAAGCCGCTTACTGCCCGGCAGAACAACCAACGCGAGGAAGGTCACCGGAAACATGTACACGCGAACGGCGGCTTGCCCTGGCACGGCTGGTCAGGTATGGCGATGCCTGCCCGAGGAGGAGATTATCTCAACACCCGCCTGGAGACAGGAGTTGCCTGTCGGACCTTCCAATTGACAGGTATGGTCGGTTTCGTTGAGCGGGGGCACTGCGTCCGCATCCTATGGTGAGGTTTCTATGGAGCTGCAGCCGTACGAAACGACCTTCACGGTGGCACTACCTGATCGTGAGGGATGCTGGGACGCTGTTCATCATGTGCGCCACGCTTTACTAGACTGGAGTGGCTTCGACCTCACTAAAATCTTAACTCTCGTAGATACGCGCTTGGGCATATTTGAGGAACTTGAGTGGATCAAGGTCCAACGCAAAATAGGCAAGAAGACCGGCTCGCACCTTCCACCTCATCGGGTTACTGTTACTGGCTCTAACAGCAAGTTGGTTAAACTTGAGAAGTCCTTGGACTTCGCTACAGCGACCGTGACCTTTGTCATCACGGGCTTCAAGCCGCCGACGGCGCCAGCTATATCGTTTCATCTCCGTATCAGGACGGATGATGCGAATGAGCCCGGAAAAGTGCAAGACATTTTCCGCCAATCAGTCGACACATTCGTTGCTATGCGCACCGCGCATCAATCAATAGTTTTCCAAGAACCATCAGTATCTGAAGGCGCCGATATGGCAGACAGTAGTCGGGAGCTAGAAGAGCTAATAGATTCAGGCGCCTACGATATAATCTTCAATCCATGGTGGCGGCGCCTCTGGCGACTGATCAGCACTCAACCGTTAATGGTGCAAATAGTTGGTGGAACTGTCGCCACAGTCGTCGGGGCAGGATTGATAGCATTGGTAGCCAAGCTGCTGTAGCTCTTGGTGTACCACATCTCGGGATGTCATCTTGAGGCGCCTGAGTGCCACCCCTGTGGTCGTGAAGCGCCAGCTATATGAGCTTATCGATGGAAGAGACGCACTGAAATGGATTATGTCGAAACTCCAGAAATCAACGAGACCCGCAAAAAGACTGCTGCCATCCAACATGATCTCAGAAAATGGCGCCTTTCTTACATGTCGCTTATAACGGTAGTTTCTAGTGCAATACTTGGATCGCTCACCTTTTTGACAATAGGATTGATCGTGCGGAATCAATCTCTTGTTAACAATACGGGCAACTTCTTGGCTATTCTGGTAATATTTAGCCCGGCATGGGGAGCCGCAGCATTAGAACTTCGCGATCGACTCTTTGGTCTGCGCCAAGAATTGGTTGACTTAAGGCACGCTCTCCGAAGCCTGGTAGCCAAAGCCGTAAACTCGCCACAAAGCAGGTATATAAGCTACAAGGATTCTCTTCCTGAACTGATTTTGCATTTCAGAACTCGCGCCAACAGATATCGCTATATCCACAATGCACTTCAAACAATAGTAATTGCCGGATCGGTCATTACTTCCACGATAATCGCTGCCGCAGGGGATCTTCCATGGGGTCGCTGGCTAGGCGCAACAGTTGCGCTGCTTCTTGGCGTATCGGCTGGAGTCTCTAGCTATTTCAAGCTCAACGATAAAAGCGCGGCCCTCCAAAAGGCTGCCGACGATATTGAGATCGAGATGAGAGCGTTCGACCTTTCTATCAACGATTATGGCTCGATGGAGACAGGCGACGCCATAATCCAATTCGTCAAGAAGGTCGAGAAAATACGCGTCGAGCATGCCACACACGCGCGGGACCTCGACCAGTCAGCCGATAGGCTTACCTTTACCTACACGCAGTCTTCCTCTCCTACATGAGAGCCGTGGAACGCCTAGCTCGAAGACCTCAGCGTTCGACTTGCCATGTGCAGCACCAAAGTGCAGCAACCATGCCGACCACTAGCAACCGCTCACGATCTCTACAACCCGCGTGACCTCTACGCCACCCCCTCAACGACCTTCACGCCACGAATTCGCATCGAAAGGTCAGTACCTCCGCCTGGCCCGGGAGTCGTGATCTGCCGACACTTTAGCCGGAACGTCAAGCTTTACGCCCGATGGCGCCGATAAGCTGCTCGTACTCCTTTCTGAGTTTCCAGAACATTTCGATTACATCCGCTTCGAATTGCTCTGGCCAATTCCGTCGAGAGTGCCACGAATAGGTTGTGCCGAGTTCTTTCCATTGACTATGCCTGACGCGCCAAGAGTTATGGTGGTCAAGAAAATCAAGATAGGAGTTGGGAATTGTTGATCCCTCGATTAGGTGACTCTTGCCAGCCAGTAGAGCCTGAATAGCGAAATTTCGAGGCATAGCTTCGGTCTCGACCCAGTGAAGCCATATAGGAAGCTCCTTCTCGGGTATGTGATCACCGTCAAACACGTGCTGTCTGCCTAGAGTTGCGAGAAGGTCCTCCCAAGTAAACCGTCCCTCATATACTAGAAAAGCAAGGGGGCCATACAGTTCTTCCAATTGTTTCTGAACATACTCAAGTCGAGCCGAAATCTGCCGTCGCCGAATTTCGTTTCTGTTTGAAAGAATACTAGTAACAAGCCACCCCAATGCAGACACGGCCCCCGCGATGATGGCGACAGTTATAGCTGTGTTCATAAATCTCCAAAATGGCAACCAACCAAGCTAAGGCCCAGATTCTTCACCGCGACGCCCCCACAGGGTGATCACATCATGAAGCGGGGGACCACCTGGGGACCACACGCTGTGCATACCGCTGAACAAGCTCCGCCTAGCTACACCGAACGCGCCTCGCAAAGAGGCTTTGACCTCCACAAACGATGAGCCCCGCCGTACTGGGGGTCAAGGGGTCGCAGGTTCAAACCCTGTCATGCCGACCAGATCGACGCTGGTCGAGCATGGTGTCACTCACCGGGATGGCGCCCTATCGCATTGGTGAGAGACCAACACCCATCGTGGTCAGAGCGAGGTGGCGTCGCGCAGCTCCGACACCGCCGAGTGCGCCACGAACAGCCCGTCTGGGAGCCGCCGTCCTCGCCCGTCGCGCCGTTCGACGCTCGCGACCCAGCCGTGCCGAGCCAGTTCGGTCAGCGCGGCACGCACACCGTTCGCCCCGTGCTTGCACACCCACGGGCGGCGCCGCAACGCCTGCCGGACCTGCTCGACGGTGAACTCCGCGACGGCCTTGCGGCGCATCCATGTCAGGACGTGCCCGGCGGCTTCGCTGACCCGGCCCAGCATCCCGTCACCACCCGGGACCATGCCTGCGGCGCCTCCGCTGAGCACGGCTTGGGCGTGCTCGATCGACCAGTCGGCGATGGTGAGCGCGTGCTCCATCACTGTGCGGTCCACCACCTGCTGCGGGGCTCGCCCGTCCGCCAGGTGTAGCAGGGCGGCCAGCCGGTAGGTGATGCCTTCCAGTTTCTTCGCCCATCCCTTGATGTGCGCCAGGTCGCCGCTGTCGGGGTCGACGCGGCTTTCCATCTCGATCCGCCACCCCAGGTGCAGGGCTTCGGCGTCGTCGCTGATCCGCATGGCGACGGGTTCGCGCGGCTGACCGTGCTCGTCGAACGCGGTCCCGTCCGGCAGCACAGCGTGGTAGACGCGGAACACGGCCTCTCGCCAAGCTCGGGCCAGGTGGGGTGGAACGTCTGGCGGGTTCTTGTCGCGGCGGCCAGCGAGGCTTTCGGGTGCGGCGAACAGGAAGCGGTTGAGCAGGCCGCGGTCGGCGACGGCGGGGCTGGAGAGCGCATCGGCGACGACGACGGGCTGCACGGCGAGGCTGATGGTGAGGGACGGCCGGTCCACCTCGAACGGGTCGCGGGTGATGCGTTCGAGCCGGTACGGTTCGCTGCTGTCGTAGCTGGTGAGCACGAGCTCCAGGTTGGGGATGCCTCGGCTGTAGCGGCCGGACAGGGTGCCGAGGAAGCCGCCTTCGGCGGAGATGATGCCGATGTGGCCGCCGGTGCGGTGCATGATTTTGCCGAGCACTTCTGGGGTGACGTCTCCGGCGAGCAACTGCGGTTTGGGCGGCGGGGTGGTGTCGGCGATTTCCTGTTTGATGCTGTCGAGGTCGGCGAGCAGGTTGGTGCGTTGCCCGCCGTGGGCGTCGGCGATTTTGGCGACGAGCCGGTCTCGGGTTTTGACGGCGATGTCGTGGGCTTCGGCGGCGTCGCCGTGGTTGTTGCCCCAGTCGCTGCGGAGGTGGCGTTCGAGGTCGTAGACGGGTGCGGCGACGGCGCCCACGGCGGGTGACTTGCCTTCGCCGCTGTCGGCGATGGCGGCGAGGAACAGGTTGAGGGCGTTCTCGGTCCATTTGCCGGTGATGGTGGCGTGGTTGCCGACGAGCGCGGCGAGCGCGCCGAGGATGGCGAAACACGGCAGGTCGACCGGTACCTGCATGAAGACGGCGACCGCTTCGGCGAACTTGCCGATATCGCCCGGCAGGCAGCCAACGGGGAACGGCGGCAGGACGACGTGTGCGCTGTCCTGGCCGGGCGCTGTCCATGGCGCTGCGTTGAGCAGGTCACGGCTGGCGTAGACGCCGCGTTGGATGTCGGCGTCGGCGGCGTTGGCCATGACGTGGCGTACGTCGCCGGTGCCGGTCGTGCCCGGTTCGGCTGCCGCCTCGCCTGCCTGCATGCCGTCTTCTCCCCCGCCGTGGTCGTCGTGGTTGTGCTGGGTGCGGTGCTCGGGTCGCGCGTCCGGTTTGGCGTGGTCGGCCGGCCAGGGCACGTCGCGCCAGGTTTCGCTGGGCTTCCACGGTGTGATGCCGCACCTGTCGCGGATGTGGTCGAGGATGCGGGCGGGCAGCGCGCGGGCTTCGAGGCTGGCGAGGGGGTTGCCGGCGGCGGCGGCGATCAGGTCTCGGGCTGCTTCTTGTTCGTCGCCGTGGTGGTGGAGGTGGGCGAACAGGCGGGCGTGGGTGAGCCGGTTGCCGGGTCCGGTGGGTAGGCCGGTGGCGTCGGAGAAGACGACGGCGACGGGTATGCCGCCGTGGCCGCAGCGGATCGAGTAGGCGGAGGTGGCTCCGTCGCGGCGCCACAGTTCGGCGCCGTCGCGTTCGGTTCCGGCATGGGTGTAGCCGCACGGTTCGAGCAGGTCGCGCCATTCGCACACTTCGTCGAGCGCGTCGAACGGGCCTACCGTGCCCGCCGTAGCGGCCCCGGCGGGCCGGGCGATTCGCGGCTTGGGCCTGGGCGGTGTGCTGGCGGTTCGCGGCTTGGGTGCGGCTGCGGGCTGGGGTTCGGGCAGGTCGATCTGGTAGAGGAGGTGCGCCAGGTCGCGGAGCCGGTAGGTGGCTCCGGTGGAGTTCAGGACGCGGCAGGGGCGTTCCAGGCCTTCTTTGCGGTTGAGGGTGCCGGGGATGCGCAGCACCCGGTCGAGGTTGCCGACGCCGGTGCCGTAGTGGTAGCCGAGCCTGTTGGCGGCGGCCTCGATGGTGTGCTGCCAGCGGGCGGACATGTCTGCGAGGTCGACGAGGGTGTCGGCGGTGATCTGGATGGGCCGGTCGAGCAGGTGCCACGGGTACAGGCCGCCGCCGGAGTGGATCCACAGGGTGGGTTCGGGCAGCCCGGCTTCGGCCATGATGCGTCGCGCGTCGCCCTCGGTGGGCGGCAGCGGTCGGGTGATGTGGGTGTGGGTTTTGCCGCAGTCGCTGGGGCAGAGTTTGTGCTTGTGGCCTGGCCCGGCGATGTCGAGGTCCGCCCACATGCCGGGCAGGGCGAGCGACATGTCGGCGCCACCGCGTTTGCCGGTCGCGGGGGTGCGGCTGAGCGTGGTGACCCGCGCGTAAATGCCTTCGCGGCCCTGCTGGTCGAGCCAGTCGATGTAGGCGACGGCGGCGGTGACGCCTGCCGGGTCGGTGGCGAAGCAGCGTCCCGCCCAGGCGCCGGTGGCGCACACGTTGATCAGGCCGGGCGATTCGCCGTGGAGGTGGGTGAGCCATTCGCGGGCCTGGTCGAGGTCGGCGGCGACCGTCATACGCGCCGTCCGGAGGGCCGCGGGGGCAGGTGCATTCGGCGACGCCTTTCGTGTGGTGCGAAGGGTGTGGTCAGCGACAGGCAGCACAGGTGAGGCAGTGCGGGGTGCCTTGCGGGCCGTACCGTTCGTGCGGCCAGCCGCAGCCCTGGCATCGCCCGTTGAGCTGGTGGGGTTGGGGTACGGTGACGTTCGCTTCGCGCAGCCGGAGCGGGATCACGGGCGTCCCCGTTGGCGGGGCGCCCTGCCGGGTGACGGCGTTGGGCGCGCAGGCGGCGCAGCGCCATCCGAGCAGGTAGCGGCGGACGGGGGTGCCGCCGCAGTGGCGGCCGGTCGCGTCGTCGTAGTGGCCGCATACCTCACCGGCCCCGTGGTTGGGGCGGGTGTCGGGGCTGGGTGTAGCGGGACCGGTCATTCGTCTCCCTCGTCTCGTGCGTGGTCCGTAGGTGGCGTCACGCCTCTGAGGGAGAGGTGACGCCTTCTACGGTAGGCGTTTCTGCTTGCGCCAGCTACACGACGGGCCGCGGGTAGCCGGGCACGACGATGGAGTTGCAGGGGTGGCAGAGGACGAAGATGAGTGTGAGGATTCCTCCGTTGATCAGGCCGTATGAAAGCTCTTGGGCGGCACAGTGGATGCCGCAGTGGTCGCAACGGCCAAGCTTCGCGCCTTGGATGATGTTGCTGACGCATTCTCGGCAGAGCACGCCGCCGGGCACGGCGACGAACCCGTAGAGGGGTTGCGGGTGGTCGAGGTGGACGCATCCGCGCGGGTCCGGCCCGTACACGGCCAGGAATTCGGTCACTGCGGTGGCGACCCAGACGGAGTGGATGGGGACGATGGGGTGGGCGACGGGGTCGGAGAGGGATTCGTAGATGCGGCGCGCGTCGTCGGCGGCGGCCTGAATCTGGTCGGTCACGTGGACGTCGCGGGCGTCGCCGGTCACAGTCGGCCTCCGGTGATGGTCTTGAAAAGGGTGTTGATCTGGCCGAGTTCGGTGAGTGCGGCGTCGCGTTCCTCGATGGTGTCGGCGAGCAGGCCGAGGGCGTGGTCGCGTTCGGCGATCGCTCCGTCGCGCTCCTTCTCGGCGTCGGTGGCGCGTTGTTCGGCTTCGCTGATGCGGGTTTCGACAGCGCGCAGCAGGGTGAGCGCGTCCCCGGTGCCGTTGGCCGGCGCAGGGGTGCGGTCGACGGCTGGGAGGGTGTTCCGCGTGGGCGGGGCTGGGC
>NZ_VCJS01000330.1 GCF_005893125.1 Nonomuraea basaltis
CGATGTCTTTGAATGGGGTGGCGGCGGTGACGGAGACGACCTTGTCCGTCATCACGTCCGCGACGGTCATACGCATGCCTACCTCCTTGGTGGTCGCTTTCATCACATCTCCCGAACGATCCGGGAATAAGGGACGGAAGTCCCGAGCAGGACAGTCGTTGGTCAGCCCTCGGCCAGCGCAGCCGCCCACAGGGCGCTGTTTGGGGCAAAGACCTGTCTGTCGTGGCGGGTGACGCGGTCGTTCGCTTCCTGGTCGAGGAAGGGGCCTCGGACCACGCCGGTCGTAACGCCGGGCGTCTCTGCCACCGGCGAAAAACGGCTCGATTGCCAGTGGACACGGCAGAGTCTTTCGCCTCCTGATCGGCGGACTTGCGGCCCTGCCCCGCGCCTGCGCGTTGGGTTGACCATGACGGTGTGATAGCGGATCACCCGGTTAGGGTCGCGCGGGCCGGATGCGGCCACGCTTGCGCGGCCGTCCGGACGGACGCCGCTGTCCACGTTCGCCGACTGAGGGGTGTGGTTCGCATGGGTACGGTGGTTCGTTGGGCGGTCATCGTATTGATCTTCGTTCACGGCATCATCCACCTGATGGGCGCGGCCAAGGGGTTCGGCTGGGCACAGGTCTCTGAGCTCAAGGAGCCGATCGGTCTCGCCGGCGGCATCGCGTGGCTGGTGGCCGCGGTCCTCGTCGTCACGGCCACCGGCGTCATGGCGGCCGGACTCCGTTGGTGGTGGCTGGTGGCCGCCGTGGCCGCGGTGGTGTCGCAGACGATGATCGTCATGTCGTGGGGCGATGCCAAAGCCGGCACGCTCGCCAACGTCGTCCTGCTCCTCGCCGCCGGCTATGGGTTCGTCTCGAGCGGGCCGGTCAGCCTGGAGGCCGAGTGGCATCGGCGTGCCGAGCGTGCGCTTGCCCAGCCGCGTGAGAGCGGTGGCCCTGTGACCGAGGCGGATCTGGCCGGGCTGCCGGAGCCGGTAGCCGATTACGTACGCGCCTCCGGCGCCATGGGCAAGCCGCGGGTCACAGACTTCTACGCCGACATCCACGGCCGTATCCGCAGTGGCCCCGACGAGGCGTGGATGAGCTTCACCGGCAAGCAGCTCAACACATTCGGTGCGACGCCACAGCGGCTGTTCTTCATCACGGCCTCCAAGTCCGGGCTGCCGGTCGACGTGCTGCACGTCTTCGACGCCGGCTCGGCCACCATGCGTGTGAAGGCGCTCTCGCTGGTGAGGATCGTCGACGCGTCCGGCCCGGACGCGGATCGCGCCGAGACTGTGACGCTGTTCAACGACCTCGTGGTGTTGGCGCCGGCGGCGTTGATCGACGCGCCGATCCGCTGGTCCGCCGTGGACGATCTGCGGGTCCGTGGCGCGTTCACCTCGGGGGCCCACACCGTGACGGCCGACCTGATCTTCAACGCCCGCCACGAGCTTGTCGACTTCATCTCCGACGACCGGCTGCGCGCGTCCGCCGACGGGAAAACCTTCACGCGACAACGCTGGTCCACCCCGATCCGCGCCTTCCGGCACCTGCACGGCAGGCGGGCCGCGGTCACCGGCGAAGCCCGATGGCACGCCCCTGCTCCCGAAGGACGGTTCAGCTACGTCGAATTCCACGTCGACGACATCGCCTACAACACCGGGCACTCCGCCACCACCGGAGCTCCAGGCGCTCATGAACGCCGTTGACATGCCAGAACTCACCGATACACCTGGGGGTACCGCAGAAACCGCAGGCAGGTCAGGCGGAAGGGTGATTTCCATGCGGAAGAAAGTGCTGGTCCTGCGCGGCAATTTCGGGTTGAGCCTGGCCTGCGAGCACGACTCGCCGGATGCGGTGACGCCGAACAGGAACTCCTCCAGCTTCCGCTTCTCCTCGGCATTGGCCCGGTAGGCGTGCAGCGCGCCGAACTCGGCCAGCGCGTCCTCGTACACCGCCGCGTCGATGATCGCCGCCTGCTCGGAGGCGCAGATCATGCCGCTGTCGAACGCCTTCGACAGCACGATGTCGTTGACCGCCTGCCGCAGGTCGGCCGACTGCTCGATGTAGGCGGGCACGTTGCCCGCGCCGACGCCGAGCGCCGGCTTGCCCGCCGAGTACGCCGCCCGCACCATGCCGGTGCCGACCGTCGCCAGGATCGTGGCCACCCCGTCGTGGTGCATCAGCGCGCGCGTGGCGGTCAGCGACGGCTCCTCGTCGATCCACTGCACGCAGTGCTGCGGTGCGCCCGCCGCCACCGCGGCGTCCCGGACGATCTTCGCGGCGGCCCGAGCGTGTAGCCCGGCACGCCGTCGTGCCGGGCGCGCGGCATCGTCCAGGCGGCCAGCTCGGCCAGGTAGGCGTGATCGCGGGAGAGCTCGTCCTCGGCGAGGGCGGCGTGCTCCAGCGTGTCGGCCGCGCGGTGCCGGTCGAGCGGGACGAGCCTGGCGCCCTCACGGGAAGCCGCCAGCCGCAGCTCGACCAGTACCGCGGGCGGCAACGTACGGGTGAAGTAGGGCCGGCGGCTGGTGCGCCGGATCGGGATCATGTTGTACAGCTCAAGCTGCTCGGCCGAGGCCGGCAGGGCCGCTCCCATGCGCACGGCGGCCAGTAGTTCGGGCTCCTCCTCCGGGTTCGGCAGTAGCCACACCATCGGCCGCCGCCCTCCTGTACGCACCGCCAGACGCAGGTTGAACAGCGCGGCACCGCAGCTGACCAGCTGATTGCGACCGCGCGGATCGCCCACCCGCAGCCGCCTGTCAAGATCGGCGAACAGCTCGATCAACTCACCGTCTGGAACCCTGAACCGCCACGGCTGGGTGTTGTGCACCGACGGCGCCTGACCGGCCGCCACCACCAGTCTCCGTAGCGCGAGATCGCTATCGAACGCAAGCGACATGACACACCTCCCGACTCGCGCACTCCCGCATGTCCACACGTCTCCGGCAGGGCCGAAAGACCTCGGATCTCCCGCGTCATGGAGGACGGACGTCCCTGGCAGCATGGGACCTTCGGCCCTGACCACGCCGTGAGGGGCATGATGCGCTGGGTATATGACCCTCTGGGGGGAGGTGGCGGTCATGACCGTCGTTTCTGCCAAGCACGCGCTGGAGGCCGCGGTGGAGGCCGCGCGCTGGGCGCCGTCCGTACACAACACCCAGCCGTGGACGTTCGCGATGTCCGAGCAGGAGCTCGCTTTGCGAGCCGACACCGACAGGAAGCTTCGGGTCGGCGACCCCTCCGGTCGTGAGCTGCTGATCAGTTGCGGCGCGGCTCTGTTCACCATGCGTACGGCGATGCGGTGCGCGGGCTTCGAGCCGGTGGTGCGCACGTTGCCGGACCCGGATCGTCCTTCGTTGCTGGCCACGCTCCGGCCGGGTGCCGAAGTGCGGCCCGACGAGTCCACCAGGGCGCTGGCCGATGAGTTCGAACGCCGGCGCACCCACCGGGCCGGCTTCGCCGACGTGCCGGTGCCGGACAGGTTGATCGAGCGCCTGGTCCTCGCCGCCATGGACGAGGGTGCCAAACTGACTCCCGTCCGTTCGCCGGAGGCGGTTCGAGTGATCGCCGCGCTCACCCAGGCCGCTCAGGGCGTTCAGGCGCAGGATCTGCGGTTCAGCCTGGAGGTGATCCGGTGGGCGCGTGCTCCCGACAGCACGCGTACGGACGGGGTGCCGGCCCAGGGCTATCCGCGCCGGCCGTCGCGTACCGCGCCGGACTTCCCGCAGCGGGACTACGCCTGGCAGCACGACTGGGGCAGCGAGGCTGATGAGCGGGCCGCGACGGCCGTAGGTGTCGTGGCGCTGCTCACCACGCGGGGAGACGGCCGCCAGGAGTGGATCGACGCCGGTCAGGCGCTGCAGCATGTGCTGCTGGAGGCTTCGGCATATGGTGTCAGCGCCGCCTTCCACACCCAGGTGCTGGAGATGGATCTGCTGCGCGAGTTCCTGCGGCTCGAGCTGTGCTCGGGCGAATACCCGCAGATGATCATGCGGCTCGGCATCACCTTCGATGACAAGAGCTCGATGCGCCGCCCCTTGTCCGAGATCCTCGAGTGAGAACCACACCGGAGCCCGTGCTGGAGGCGTGCCTGCCGAGGCCGACACCCATGAAGTGAGTTCGTCGAATGACTGGCGACGGCGTCGACGATCCCCCGCTTTGCGGCACGCTGACGTTGAACCGAGAGCGTATGGCGTGGTGTCGGCTCGACGGTGGCAGCGGGGCTTGATGGGCTCACGGCTCCAGCGACTGCGGGATGGAGTCTGACGGGCCGGTCGGGCGTTCGGTCCGTCCTGCCGCGTCGTAGATCTTCACCCACTTGATCGACGGGAACTGCTTGAGCGTCGGCTTGATCTCGTCGGCGATGGTGAACGTCGATCCTCCGCTGGTGACACGCCCGGTCAGGTAGACCCTGGCGATCCCGTTCCTGACCGTCAGCTTGCTGAAGCCGCTGGCCTTGGAGCTGACGAAGCGCAGTCCCTCCGCTTTCTCGGCCTGGGTGGGGCCGGCGAACAGCCGCTGCAACGCTCCGTACGCGGTGGACGGTGGAATGACCGGCCGCTGAACGGCGGTGGTGTACGGCTTGCGGCCGACGTTGTAGTTCGCGGTGTTGAGGAAGTAGTCGCGTACCGGCATTGTCCGGTAGCGCGTGGCGATGTCGACGACGACGCGGCTCGGCCGGGTGAGCGTGTAGACCCGGTACGGGATCCGCTTGGCGAGCCCGACTCCGAAGGTCAGCGTGGCCTCGAAGTCGCCGGTGTTGACCACCTGGATGACTCCGGGCAGTGCGTAGGTCCTGCGGGTGGGCCCATAGGTGACGTTGCCACGGCGATCGTGGCCGTCGGCCTGGCCGAAGCGCACCTGGAGCAGAGCGCTACCGACCGCGTTGACGGTCTGGCCGGAGCCGTCGGCGATCAGTTTGGGCACGTAGCGGACGTCCCGCTGGGTCGGCACCCGGCCGCGGAACTCGAAGACCAGCCGGTCCAGTCCGTAGTGGTGCGTGGCCCGGATGCCCACCAGCGTGGGGGTGACAGCCTGCCGGGTGGCCTGTGCGGGTACGGCCGGCAGTCCTGCGGCCGAGGCGACCATCGCGATGGCGATGAGGGGGCGAATCGGGAGCATTGGTGATCATCTCTTTCCCTGTGAGTGCTCCTGATTCCAGCGTGAACGCCGCCGCGGCCGGGCAACAGCGGCGAATGTCCTTGAGTTCGCGGATTTCGGCCCGAACGACAGCAGCAGGTGGGACCAAGGTCGCTCGAGACCGACGTTTGGCCTGCGCATGCGCTGGCGCGCCGGTCTGGGAGCCACGGAGATGGGCGGCCGGTGAAGCGCCCCGACTTCGATGGAGACCAAAGTCTCCACCGAACCCGGGGCGATTCACCGGTGTGTTTGATCCGTGGCATGCAGCCGGTCACACAGGTGACGGCCCGGGATGAGGGGAGACACCGGGTGACCGGATCCACGTCCTAGCTCGCCTGATGGTCTTCAAGCTTGAGGAGTTCCTGCTCGGGCTGGGGGTCGCGGTCGATCTGGATGGTCCATTCGGCCGCGACGGCGGCCAGCGCGGCCGCGGCGGTCACGACGGGAGCGGCGATGAAAGCCACGACACCGACGGTCACAGGGATCTCCATCACGGTGTGGTCGTGGGGGTCCTTGACGATGATCCGGCGGACATTGCCCTCGTGAATCACGGTCTTGATCTTGTCGGCGAGTTCCGCGCCGCGTACCTTGACCTCTTCCTTGGTGACGGTCATGTCTCCTGCTCTCCTAATGAGTTCTCTCGTCGTTTCAAGGATTCGTCCAAGCGAGGTCGCTGGGCTCGAGGCGAAGGGCCCGATCATCGCCGACGTTGGTCCCGACTTCGGGGCAGGCCAATGGTCAGCGTGGAGCCCACGGAGCAGTTGGCGAACAGGGCAATGGCGGCCGTAGTGACGGTCGGTCTCGTCGTTCACCGTATGACTTAGGTCACACGGTTGAGGGCCCTTCTCCTCCGGCGCGCATGAACTGCCGGAGAGAAAGTGAGGTCAGGACGAAATCATGAGTGCACAAGGGTGATCGACATGGCCGTTCTCCTGGGTACGACGCGCACCGAAACAGACCCGCTGAGCGAGACGTACTTCGTCCGCGCCGCTGGTGCGCTTGACACACACCTGGCCGACTCCGGGCACGCCTGCGTCTCCTGCGCTGCCGCGTGGCCATGCCCTCCCGCGCTGGCAGCGGCGTTCATGCTCGAGTTACTCGCCTGACGAACGTGTGGTGCCGCCTACCAGGCGTGGACGTACTCCATCTTCCGCCGCAGCATTTACGGGCGCCACCCGACACAAACCGCGCCTGCGGCCCTCAATTGCCGAGCGCGGCACTGGCCGAGGTGCGGTGCAGGTTATCCACGCTTCGGACGAGGGCGAGGTTCGCGGCCGTCAGCGTGCGCACCTGCTCCTCCAAACCGTCCACCCGCCTCTTCAGAGCCAGCAGCTCCATTTCGAGGGCCGATGCCTCCATGATCATCCGTCCACCGAACATGATCGGTTCACCTCCACGTACCAGGACAAGCACATCGTGCGCGCTCGAACACGGCTGGGAACACCGGCGAACGTCCCCGGCAGCAGGGACCAAGGGCACTGGCCGCACTTGCTTCCCGCGCGGACGCTCAAGGAGGGGAAGGTGGCAGAGATGGGGCTGACCTGGAAGGACACTCTGGCGACAACGGTCGCGGGGTGAACGTCGCCATCTGCGTCGCCTTCACCCAGGGCTCGGAATCCCACGCGCGCCTGGGGCCGGGCCACCATGGCGGCGGCAGCGATCGTCAGGATCGTTGCCCGTCGTTCTCGGCGAACGTGTGCTGCGGTAGCCACCCGTCGTGCTCGCCCGGCTCGGGATGATCCTCCTGGCGGGCATGGGCCTGCTGCATGACGCCGTCTAGCAACTCGATGAGGCCTCGCCACTCCCCGAGCACGGTCGGGCGTATCGGCCCGGCGTCGTTGGCCAACGCTTGCATGAGCTCATGTACGGCTGTCAGCACGGGTGAATTGGCCAGCCAGTCCAGCGTCCACCAGGTCGTCCAGCTCGTGCTGTTCCTGTACTGGGCGGCACGTGTGACCGCAGGCTCGATCACCTTCCCGGTACCGGGTGGTGGCTTCACGAAGGGCGGCTTCCGCCACATCTTCAACGACCTCGGACCGGCGGTGGACGCCGGAGTGGACTCCGGTAACTCGCGGCTTACGTACTCGGACGTGTACGGGTTCACCGCCAACCAGCGGATCGCTTGGTTCCCCGACAGCCGCTGACACGCAGGCACTGCCCCTGGCGGCGGCCGCCCAGATCGGGTGGCCGCCGCCCCACTGGTTTGACGGGATCTACGGTTGGTTCGGTGGCCGGTGTCCCAGGTCGGAGCGGTGTCGCGGGCGATGCGGATGTCGTCGTTGGACGCTTCGGCCGCGAGCATCGGCCAGACCATCTCCTGCTGGTTCCCGCAGAAGTCGAAGACGACGGCGACGTCGTTGATCTCCATGGCCTTGCGGATGGTCGCATCGAGGCCCTTGGCGCGGTCGAAGCGCAGACCGACGCCGCAGTACGCCTCGCCCAGAAGGCGGGGAGCTGCCGCCGACCGACGTCGAAGTGGTCGTGATCAGGGCCAAGGTCGCCGGCCCGCCGAGCTTCCCGGGTGTCTGGAAGGACTTCTACGACTTAATGGCGCCGGTCAAGTCGTCGCACGGATAGCTCCGGCCCAGACTGAAGAGGGCAGAGCCAGGCTGATGCAGCACTGGACTGTGAGCCCGGTCACCCCATTGATCGTCATGGCCAGGCCGAGGACGGTCACCACGGCCGCGGACAAGACCGGCAACCATGCGATCAGCGGGCTGTGGCCTGGGCACCGGAACCTGTCCAGTGTCGCGCGGGCACTGACCAGGATCACGCTCAGCGGTTCGGGGCACGGGATGATGCCGCCCGACACACCCGAAGCTAGCGCAACGGCCGGAAGAATGCTCGGATGTCGGCGGTGAGCAGGTCGGGTACTTCCATGGCTGCGAAGTGGCCACCGCGGTCGAACTCCGACCAGTGGGTGACGTTGTTGCCGTATTCGGCGTAACGACGAATGGGCAGATCCTGGGCGAACACCGCGACACCCGTCGGCGTTGTGGCGGGCTCGGTGTGCCAGCTATTGGCGTGCATGTTCTCGTAGTACATCTGTGCGGCGGACCCGGCCGTACCGGTGAGCCAGTACAGCATCACGTTGGTCAGGAGTAGGTCACGGTCGACGGCGGCCTCGGGTAGATGAGCGGCGGGGAAGGTCCACTCCTTGAACTTCTCGACGTTCCAGGCGAGCTGGCCGACGGGCGAATCGGTGAGGGCGTACGCCAGGGTCTGGGGCCGCGTGGCCGAGAGCTTGAAGTAGCCGCTCTGGTCGTCCATGAATTCCTTAAGCCGTCCCAGTCGTGCCTGCTCGGCGTCGGTGAGGGCGGCCCGCTCCTCGTCGGAGACCTTCCCGAACGGGATGAACCCGAAGGTGGCCGCGTTGACGTGCACGCCGACGACCCGGCCAGCGGCGGCGCGGCCCAACTCCGGAGCGACGAACGCCCCAAGGTCGCCACCCTGGGCGCCGTAACGCTCATAGCCGAGCCGGCTCATCAACTGCGCCCACGCCGCCGCGACCCGGCCGGTGTTCCATCCGGTCTGGCGGGTCGGCCCGGAAAACGCGAACCCGGGCAGCGAAGGGATGACCAGGTGGAAGGCATCGGTGGGGTCGCCACCGTGCGCGGCGGGATCGGTCAGCGGGCCAATAACGTTGAGAAACTCCACCACCGAGCCCGGCCAGCCGTGGGTGAGGATCAGCGGCAGCGCGTCCGGCTGCGGTGAGCGCACATGCAGAAAGTGCACGTTCTGCCCGTCGATGTCGGTGGTGAACTGCCGGATCTCATTCAGCCTCGCCTCGTGCTTGCGCCAGTCGTACGAGATGCGCCAGTACTCGGCCAAGTCCCGCAGGTAGGTCAGGGGCACGCCTCGGGTCCACCCGACGCCGGGCAAATCGCTCGGCCAACGCGCGGTCGACAGGCGGTTGCGCAGGTCATCCAGGTCGGCCTGGGGAATGTCGATCCGGAACGGGGTGATCGCTTCGCTCATGAACACAACGCTAGAACCACTAGCGGACACCTTCTGTCCTATAGTGCTGGCAAACTTCTGTGGCATGAAGGAAACGTCCGCTCGCCTGCTGCGACTGCTGGCGCTGCTGCAGACCCGCCGCGAATGGTCCGGGTACGAACTCGCCGACCAGCTCGGCGTCAGCACCCGCACTGTGCGCCGCGACGTGGACAAGCTGCGCGACCTCGACTACCCGGTCAACGCCGTCAAGGGCATCGCCGGCGGCTATCAGCTCGGCCCCGGCGCCCAACTCCCGCCGCTGCTGCTCGACGACGACGAAGCGGTCGCCACCGCCATCGCGCTACGCATGGCGACCGTCAGCGGCGTCGCCGGCATCGGCGAGACAGCGGTTCGCGCCCTGCTCAAACTTGAACAGGTCCTCCCCTCGCGGCTGCGCCACCGGGTCACCGCCGTGCAGCCGTCTGCGGTACGCACACCATTCCCCGCATCCGCAGTAGACCCCGAGGTCCTCAGCACCGTCGGTGCTGCCTGTCGAGACCACCACCGTCTACGGTTCGACTACTGCGGCCACAACGGCACCTACAGCGTCCGCCTCACCGAGCCACACACACTCGTGACCTGGGGCTCCCGGTGGTACCTGGTCGCCTGGGACTGCGACCGCGAGGACTGGCGCACCTTTCGGGCGGACCGCATCCGCCCCCAAGCCCTCACCGGCCCGCGCTTCACACCACGCGACCTGCCCAGCGGCGACCCCGCAACCTACGTCGCACGCAGCGTCGCCCAGATGTGGCCATACCAAGCGACCATACGGCTCCACACCCCAGCTGCATCCGACACGGCCCACGCAGCGGCCACCTACGGCCGCATCGAACCCATAGACCACCTCACCTGCCTGTTGCATATCGGCGCCGACAGCCCTCGCGGGCTCACCTTCCTTCTCGGCGCGATCGAGGTCGACTTCGACATCGTGGACGCACCACAACTCGCCGACCACCTACAACGACTCGCCGACCGATACCATCGCGCCATCCAGGCCACCCCCAACTAGTTTCTGGACGCCGCTCGCAACATCAACAGACAGGCCCAGAAGACGCATCAGAGAGAAGGCTGATCCGTGGCCGCTATCGCCGCATTTGCGGAGCTGGTGCCGCTCGATCACGGCCTGAGCGTGGTCAACACGGTGCGGAGTGACGGCAGTATCCAGGCCGCTGACCAGGACAGTGTTGAAGAACAACGGGCGCAGCGCCGGGCTGGCGAGGATGTACCGCCATCCCTCCAGCAGGTCGCCGGCTCCAGGCCGGGGCGGTGCGGCGGTTCGCGCGGGACGTGGCTCCCGCCCGCCGATGGCGCGGATCCCCGCGGCCGAGAGGAGGAAGCTGACCGCGTTGGCCGCCACGCTCGTCACCGGACCCAGCAGCCCGAGCGCGGCGGTGCCGAG
>NZ_VCJS01000331.1 GCF_005893125.1 Nonomuraea basaltis
GGCTTGCCGGTCTCCTCGACGATCCGGACAGCGCCGTCCCGGAAGTCGGGATCGAACCTTCGTCGTGTCTCTGCCATCGCCTGGTCCTCCTCTTAGGCGATGCCTCAACGATACGAGGGGAAACCCACATCACCATCTACCGCGACCTCAGCGACCACCATGGCGAAGCCGGGACGCTGAACAACCTCGGCAACGCCCTACGCGAGGTGCGCCGCTTCGACGAAGCCATCACCGCCCATCAAACCGCCGCCACCATCTATCACAACCTCAGCGACCACCACAACGAAGCCGGGTCATCGACCAACCTCGGCAACACGCTGCAAGGGGTGCGCCGCTTCGACGAAGCCATCACCACCTACCAAACCGCCATAGCCATCTACCGCGACCTCAGCGACCACTACGGCGAAGGCCGGGCGCTGAACAGCCTGGGCATCGCCCTACGCGAGGTGGGCCGCTTCGACGAAGCCATCACCGCCCTCCAAACCGCCATCGCCATCTACCGCGACTTCAGCGACCACTACGGCGAAGCCAGCGCGCTGAACAGCCTGGGCATCGCCCTACGCGAGGTGGGCCGCTTCGACGAAGCCATCACCGCCCTCCAAACCGCCATCGCCATCTACCGCGACTTCAGCGACCACTACAGCGAAGCCAGCGCGCTGAACAGCCTCGGCAATGCCCTACGCGAGGTACGGCACTTCGACGAAGCCATCACCGCCCTCCAAACCGCCGCCACCATCTGCTGCAATCTCAGCGACCACTACGGCGAAGGCCGGGCGCTGAACAACCTCGGCATTGCCCTGCAAGGGATGCATCGCTTCGACGAAGCCATCGCCCCGCATCAAACCGCCGCCACCATCTATCGCAATCTCAGCGACCACCACGGCGAAGCTGGCGCGCTGAACAACCTCGGCAATGCCCTACGCGAGGTGCGCCGCTTCGACGAAGCGATCACAGCATTCGAGCAAGCCATAGCCCTCTCCAAGTCAATGGAGGACAATCACATCCGCGACATTGCGCAAGCTAACCTCGAGGACGTCCTGCGCCAGAGGGCTGCTTCGTAGCCATTGCCGCCGGAGGACAGTCCCCCCACGCGCTCGTGCGGGACATGCGCGGGATGATCAGGCAAGGTGTAAGGACCGCATGAGGCGTCCCTGCAGGTCAGAGTGGGTGAGCATGCAGTTTAGTCCACGCTCTCCTAACACGGGTGTTCTTCGAGTTGTGGGCGTGGCTGGCATAGGCCCTCGCGCCGACACGTACAGGCGGCGGCGAAGGCCCTGGCACCGGCGCGCCTTAACCCGTCGGCGCCGGGGCGGCTGAACGACGAGGGCCGGAGGGGTGGGCGCGCCGTTCGATCTACGCCCGGGCGGCCAACACCTCCTCCGGGATCTCCTTCGGCACGCCGCGCAGCCCGGCCAGTGCCAGCAGCGCCACCAGGCCCAGCACCGCCGCCGTGACGAACGACGTGAGATGCACGCCCTCGATGAACGCCGCCTGCGCCGCCCGCAGGAGCTGCCCGCCCTGCTCGGCGGGCAGAGTCGCGGCCGTGCCCACCGCCCCGCCGATCGACTCCCTGGCGGCCTCCCCGGGCACCCCGGCGGGCAGCTCAGCTCCAGGTTGGCTCGGTAGGCGCTGTTCAGCACGGTGCCCAGGACCGCGATGCCGAGCGCCCCGGCGTTCGAGCCCGCGGCGGTGCAGCGCGCTTCGAGGCGAGCCAGGGGCAGCCGTGGCTGGTCAACGCCCTGGCCTACGACATCATCCGGATGCGGAAGATCAATCGTCTTTGACGTACGGCGGGACGTCCCGCCCGCGGCCGAACGCACGGCCGTGACGACCGCCACCACGCCCTCCGGCCGGTCGGTCACGCTGCTGCACGCCTGAGAGACTGTCAGCGTGACGGACGTGGTCGAAATTTTCACCGATGGCGCCTGCCGCGGCAATCCAGGGCCTGGCGGCTGGGGTGCCGTGCTGCGGTACGGCAAGCATGAGCGGGAGCTGCATGGTGGCGAGGGCGCGACCACCAACAACCGCATGGAGCTGTTGGCCGCGATCATGGCGCTGGAGACGTTGAAGCGGCCCTGCGAGGTCCGGCTGCACACCGACAGCACGTATGTCAGGAACGGGATCACCTCCTGGATCGCCGGGTGGAAGCGCAACGGGTGGCGCACCGCGGCCAAGGAGCCGGTCAAGAACGCCGACCTGTGGCAGCGGCTCGATCAGGCGGCCGGCAGGCACCAGGTCGAGTGGCTGTGGGTGAAGGGGCACAACGGCCACCCCGGCAACGAACGGGCGGATGGACTGGCCCGGCGGGGCTGCGACGAGGTCGCGAGCGGGGGCGGTAGCTCGAACGGGGCGTTCGACCTCTAGGCAACGGTAGAAGGGGACCTGACCTTCTAGGCAGGTCCCCGTGCCCTGTCCGGAGAAACAGAGTGTTTGTTGTGCTTCACACTGCTGATGACTTCGTGGCCGTTACGCCCGGGCAGCCAGGACCTCCTCCGGGATCTCCTTCGGCACGCCGCGCAGCCCGGCCAGTGCCAGCAGCGCCACCAGGCCCAGCACCGCCGCCGTGACGAACGACGTGAGATGCACGCCCTCGATGAACGCCGCCTGCGCGGCCCGCAGGAGCTGCCCGCCCTGCGCGGCGGGCAGGGCCGCGGCCGTGCCCACCGCCCCGGCGATCGACTCCCTGGCGGCCTCCCCGGGCACCCCGGCCGGCAGCTCCAGGTTGGCGCGGTAGGCGCCGTTCAGCACGGTGCCCAGGACCGCGATGCCGAGCGCCCCGCCCAGCTCGAACGCCGTCTCGGACACCGCGGCCGCCGCCCCCGCCCGCTCCCTGGGCGCGGTGGCCAGCACGTTGTCGTTGTTGACCGTGAACGCGAACCCGATCCCGACGCCGCCGATCACCATGGCGGGCAGCAGAGTGAGGTAGTTCAGCTCGAACCCGAGCGTGGTGTAGTAGAGGAACGCCCCCGCGTTCATGGCCAGGCCCAGCGCCACCACGCCGTTCCTGCCGATGTAATGGATCAGCTTGGCGGCCAGGATCCCGCCGATCGCGCCGCTCAGGCCACCGGGCAGCTGCGCCAGCCCCGCCTGGAGCGGCGACCAGCCCAGCACGAGCTGGAGGTACCAGGCGAACATCAGCATCATGCCCGACATCGCGAAGATCGCCAGCAGGTTCGTCACGATGGACGCGCTGAACGCCCTGCGGCGGAAGAGCCGTACGTCGATCAGCGGCTCGGCCAGCCGCGTCTGCCGCCACCCGAACACGCCCAGCAGCATCACCCCGGCCACGCCGGCGACCAGCACGTCGGCATGCTCGACGCCCTTGTGCGCGGCCTCCTTGACCGCGTAGACGGCGGTCACCATGCCGGCGAACGACAGGACGACGCTGAGCAGGTCGAGCCGGCCCGCGTCCGGGTTGCGCGATTCAGGCAGCACCAGGATCCCGCCGACCAGCACCAGCAGCATGATCGGCACATTGATCAGGAACACCGACCCCCACCAGAAGTGGTCGAGCAGCAGCCCGCCGATCACCGGCCCGACGGCGAAGCCGGCGGCGCTCATCCCGCTCCAGATCCCGATGGCCGCGGTCCGCTCGCCCGGCTCGGTGAACACGTTCCGGACGATCGACAGGGTGGACGGCATGATCGTCGCGCCGGCCACGCCGAGCAGCGCCCTGGCCGCGATCAGCAGCTCGGCGTTGGGTGCGTACGCCGTCACGATCGAGGCGGCGCCGAACGCGGCCGCGCCGATCAGCAGCAGGCGTTTGCGGCCGATGCGGTCGCCGAGGTTGCCCATGGTGATGAGCAGGCCGGCGAGCGCGAAGCCGTACATGTCGCCGATCCAGAGCAGCTGCGTGGAGCTCGCGCCGAGGTCGGTCACCAGCCGGGGCAGGGCCAGGTGCAGGACCGTGAGGTCGAGCGAGAGCAGCAGCGTGGCCAGGCAGGCGATGGCCAGACAGGACCATTTGTTCTTCATGACGGCCACTGTCCGTGGGACGGCTGACGGCGCGCCTACCGTTCGCTGACCATCCGGCTGACCTCCGCCAGCCCGGCGTCGATGCGGGTGCGGGTGTCCTCGGTGCTGTACCAGTCACCGGGGCACTCGTCGCGGGCCTGGGTCAGCGCGGCGCGCGCCTCGCCCAGGTCCCCGAGGGCCAGCGCCACCTCGCCCAGGCCGAGGTGCGCCCACGCCATGGTCTCCATGGAGCCGTTCCGGCGCGACAGCTCGGCGGCGAGCGCGTAGTCGGCCCGCGCGCCCACCGCGTCGCCCAGGCCGAGCCGGGCGTCGCCGCGCCGGCACAGAGCCTCGGCGATCTCCGAGTTCGCGCCCAGCTCGCGCGCCAGCGCCAGCGCCTCGTCGGCCAGCGTGTGCGCGGTCTGGTGGTCGTGCCGCATCTGGTGGAGACTGCCGAGCCCGGACAGCACCAGCACGGCGCCCCAGCGTTCGCCAATGGCCTTGAACGCGGCCAGGCTCAGCTCGAACCGCGCCAGCGCCTCCTCGGTCCGGCCGAGCACGTCCAGCACGAACGCCGAGCCGGCGAAGGACAGCGCTCTCTGCCAGGGCGGGAGCGGGAGCTTGCCGACGTTCCCCATGATCTCCTCGTACGCTGACTCGAAGTCGCTGGGCGGCCCCGTGAACATCGACAGCAGCATCATCAGGAACTCCACCCGCGACGGCAGATACGCACTCGGCAGCAGCTCCCGCACCTCCGCCAGCCGCACCCGCAGCGCGTCGCCGACCGCTCCCGTCCAGGCGGAGACGAGCACGCACATCACGTACTCCTCCTCCATGCCCTCGGGACGGGCGGTGCCCAGCTCGGCCAGCAGCTCGGTGGCGAGGTCGGCGCTGGTGACGCGGTGGCCGCGCATCCACCAGTAGCAGGCGCTGTACGCCAGCATCCGCAGCGCCGTCTCCAGCCGCCCCGACTCGGTCGCCCAGCGCAGCGCCGCGTTGAGGTCGTCGCTCTCCTCGTCGAGCCGGGCCAGCCACTCCAGCTGCTCACGCGTGCGCAGCCGCGCGTCGGCCGCGACGACCAGGTCCAGGTAGTAGGCGGCGTGCGCGTGGCGCATCGCGTCCACCTCGCCGGACTCGGCCAGCCGCTCGGCGCAGAACGCCCGGATCGTATCCATCATCCGGTAGCGGCCGTCGACGACCTCCACCAGCGACTTCTCCGCCAGCGAGAACAGCACCTCCTCCGGCAGCCCGCACACCCGCTCGGCCGCCTCGGGCCGCGCGCCGCCCACGAACACGGTCAGCCGCCTGGCCAGTCGCTGCTCGCTCTCGTCCAGCAGCCCCCAGCTCCACGCGACGACCGCGCGCAGCGTCTGGTGCCGGGGCAGCGCCGTACGGCTGCCGCGGGTCAGGAGCCTGAACCGGTCGTCGAGCCGCGCCGCCACGTCGGACACCGACAGCGTACGCAGCCGCGCCGCGGCCAGCTCGATGGCCAGTGGCAGCCCGTCGAGTGCCCGGCAGATGCGCACGACCTGCGCGGCGTTGCCCGCGTGCACGGCGAAGCCGGGCTGGACGGCGGCGGCGCGGTCGGCGAACAGCCGGACGGAGGGGTAGCCCAGCGGGTCGTCCGCCTCGGGCGGCGGCAGCCGCAGCGGCGCCACGGGCAGGATCGACTCGCCGGTGATGCCCAGCGCCTCCCGCCCGGTCACCAGCACCCGCAGCCCCGGGCAGGAGGCGAGCAGCACGTCGGTCAGCTCGGCGGTGGCCGCGACGAGGTGCTCGCAGTTGTCCAGCACCAGCAGCAGCTTGCTGTCGGCGAGTGCGGTGTGCAGCCGGGTGACCGGGTCCACGGCCGGCCGGTCGGCGGTGTGCAGCAGGGGGTCGCGGATGTCGAGCGCGGCCAGCACGGCGCCGGGCACGTCGGCGCCGTCGGAGACGGGCGCGAGCGGCACGAAGCAGACGTCCCCCGGCTCCTGCCCGGCCGCCTCGATCGCGAGCCGCGTCTTGCCCGCGCCGCCCGGGCCGATCAGCGTGACCAGCCTGTCGGCCCGCAGCCTGGCGCTCACCTGTGCCAGCTCCTCGGCCCGCCCGACGAAGCTGGTGAGCTGCGCCCGCAGCCCCTGCCGCCGCCGGGCGGTCTGGGCCGCGGAGCCGGCCCGCGGCACGCCCAGGTCGGCGGGGCCGCCGAGCGCCGGGTCGGCCCGGAGCACGGCCAGGTGCGCGGCGGCCAGCTCGGCTCCCGGCTCGACCCCCAGCTCCTCGTCCAGGATCTTCCTGGCCTCGTCGTAGACGGTCAGCGCCTCGGCCTGGCGGCCGCTGCCGTAGAGGGCGCGCATGAGCTGGGCCCGCAGCCGCTCGCGCAGCGGGTGGGCGGCGATGAGCTGGCTCAGCTCGGCGACCAGCTCCCGATGCCGGCCCAGGTCCAGGTCCGCCTGTACGCGGTCCTCCGTGGCGGCCAGCCGCAGCTCCGCCAGCGCCGCCGCGGCGGCCTCGGCGTGCGGGGCGTCGGCCAGCGCGGCGCCCCGCCACAGCTCCAGCGCCTCACGCAGCAGCGCTGCCGCCTGGCCGGGGTCGCCGGCCGCCAACGCCTGCCGGCCCGCCTGTGCGAGCAGCTCGAACCGCCGCGCGTCCACGTCCTGCGGGTCGGCGACCAGCCGGTATCCGGCCGGATGGAACTCCACCAGATCCCTGCCCAGCGCCCGGCGCAGCCGGGACACCTGCGACTGCAGCGCGTTGGCCACGCCCTCGGGGGGCTGGGCGCCGTACATGCCGTGCACGAGCTGCTCCGCGCCCACGATGCGCCCGGCGTGCAGGGCGAGCAGCGTGAGCAGGGTCCGCACCCGGGGGCCGCCGAGCGCGACGGGCTCGCCGTCCCCGGCCAGGACGGTGGTGGGGCCGAGGATCTGGAAGCGCATGCGTCGATTATCGCGGCTGCGGCAGGAACGCGGTGATCTCCGCATATGTCGGCACCTGAGGCGCGGGCCTGCCCTGGATGCCGAGCACCGTCGCCAGCGCGCCCTGCAGCGCGGCCCGGTACAGCAGCGACCCGGTGCTCACCCTCGCCACGCCGGCCGCGCCGAGCTGGGCCAGCGTGGGGCCGCCCGGCTGGTGGAGGACGTTGAGCGGCAGCGGCGTGCTCGCCGCGACCTCCGCGATCTCGCCCAGATCGCTCAGCCCCGGTACGAAGATCCCGTCGGCGTGGCCGTAGGCGCGCACCCGCTCCCGCGTGTCGCCGGTCCGCAGCCAGCACGTGTCGGTACGGGCGTTGACGAACACGCCGTGGCCCTTGGCCGCCTCGATGATCCGCTGGTGCAGCTCGATCGGGCGCAGCGTGCCGTCGGGGCGCCCGTCCTCCAGGTTGACGCCCGCCACCCCGAGCGAGGCCAGGCTCGCCACCAGGTCGGACACCTCGGCCGGGTTGTCGCTGAAGCCGCCCTCGATATCCACGGTCACCATGACGCCGAGGTCCTTGATCGACTCCGCCAGCTCGATCGTCTCGGCCTTGGTGGCGCCGGCCGCGTCCGGTCTGCCGTACACGGCGGCCACGCCGAGGCTGGTCGTGCCGATCGCCGGGAAGCCCTGCGCGGCCAGGACGGCGGCCGAGCCGTAGTCCCAGGCGTTCGGCAGCAGCAGCGGGTCGCCGGGGCGGTGCAGGTTGCGGAAGCTCATCGGTGGCTCCCGCCGTGCAGCGAATGAGCGCCGTCGCCTGGAGAACGGAGTGAGGCCGTGAGCACGGCCTCCAGTACGCCGGCGGCCAGGGCGAGCGCGTGGGCGGGGGCTGGGCAGGGGCGCACGCCGTACCCGAACGTCAGGTGCGGGGTGTCGCCGCGCGCGGGGTCGAACCGGCCGGGCTCGGCGAACACATCGGGGTCGCGGTTGGCGGCCACCAGGTCGATCGTCACCTCGTCGCCGGTCCGCGTGTCGAGCCGGCGGGTGGCCTTGAGCGGCGGGTCCTGTCTGAGCGTCTCCCGCAGCAGCGCCTCGACGTCGGCGCCGGGCTCGGCAGGTCCGGGGGCGTCACCAGGCGCGCCGGGTCTCGCGGCGGCGTGTTGGAGCGCGTTGTCGATGAGGGCCTCCGTGGCGGCGTGTCCCTGCAACAGGAGCGTGACGGCCGGGAGGTCGGTCAGGCCGAGCAGCTCGGCGACGGCGGCGTCGGCCTCCGGGCTCTCCTCGCCCGACAGGTAGCCGCTCGCCGCGGCGGCGACGGCGCTCGTGTCCTTCACCCCGAGGGCGGTCCCGAGCACGGCCGTGGGCACGCCCCGCCATTCGCCGTCCCGCTCCAGGGTCATGGCCCTGGCCGCGGTCCGCAGCTCGGCGGGGTCCAGCGCCGCCAGCCGCTCGACGACCAGGTGGCGGCGCGCGGCGTGCGTCTCGCCGGTGCTGAACCGCGACACGTGCGCGCGCAGCCAGGCAAGCGTTCCCTCCCGGCCGTCCTGGCGTACGGGAGGCGGCACGTACCTGGGATCGGCGAGCACCGCCCGGGCTTCGGCATGGCGTGTGATGAGCATGGAGTCACGCTAGAACGTGATCCCTTCGACGGCGGTCTAAGCATGCTCGCGCCGAGACCTGGACGGGACCAGGCCCAGGCCAGGCGCCCGGCAGCCGCGCCGGGGTCAGGCGGCGAGGCGTTCCGGCCGGTCAGGTCGCCCTCCCTCTGAGGTCTCGGCGGAACCGGCGGGCTCGGCGGGTCGCGTGGGCGTCGTCTGGGTCCGCGCCGCGGGCCGACCGGCGGTGGCCGCCAGCGCCATCGCCGCGAGGAGCACCATCTCGGCCAGAACCACGGCCCGCTCCAGCAGCCCGTAGTAGGCCGCGCCGTCGATCAGCGGAGAGGTGATGGAGGCCGGGTGCGCCGCCAGGTAAGCCGCCAGCGTCACCGCGGACGCCACGCTCACGGCCCTGACCGCGTTCCAGCGGGGCGCCGCCGCCCGGCCCCTGGCCAGGGTCCAGCCGGCGACCGGCAGCGAGGTGAAGACGACCGCGGCCGCCCAGCGGTGGATCTCGCCGGTGAGCGAGCCGACCTGCGACGTGCCGGGATCGGTGGGGAAGATCGCGCTCATCATCAGCCCGGCGGCCCCGGCCAGCAGCAGCACCCGGGTGGCCGCGGTGCGCACCGGGTCGGCCGACGCCAGGCCGTACGCGAGACACAGGCACGCCGCCGCCAGCGCCAGCATCCCGATCAGCACCGGGACCAGCCCGCCGGACACCAGCGCGTAGTCGCTGAGCAGCGGCTGAGCGGGCAGGGCGACCTGCGCGTACGCGAGCGCGCACGCCGACACCACCGTGCCGGTGACGGTGCCCCAGACACTCTGCCAAGGGGTCATCGAGCCACCTCATCGTAGATCCGCTCGAACCGGGCGAGCGACGACTGGTCGTCATGGGTGAGCGCCAGCTCCCTGCTGGCCTTGCCGAGCCTGGCCCGCAGGCCGTCGTCGGCCAGGATGCCGCTCAGGTGCCTGGCCAGCGCGATCACGTCGCCCGGCTCGAACAGGAACCCGTTGCCGTCCACCAGGTGCGGCAGTGCCATCGCGTTGGCGGCCACCACGGGCAGGCCCGTGGCCATGGCCTCCAGCGTGGCGATGCTCTGCAGCTCGGCGACGCCCGGCATGGCGAACACGTCGGCGGCGGCGTACGCCTGGGGCATGTTCTCGTCGGGCACGAAACCGAGGAAGAACACCCGCTCGGCCACGCCGATGCGCTTGGCCAGCCGCTCCAGCTCCGGCCGCTGGTTGCCCTTGCCGACGAGCGCCACCTGCGCGTCGGTCTCGTTCAGCACGAGGGGCAGCGCGCGGACGATCTCGTCGAGGCGCTTCTCCTCGTCCAGCCGGCCGACGAACAGGACGGTGGGCCGGTCAGGCAGGTCGAACAGCTTGCGCGCCCAGGCCTTGGGCTCGGTGTGCGGGTGGAACCTGGTCAGGTCGATCCCGCAGGAGACCGGCTCGACGTCGCGCCCGAACCCCTGGTCGGCAAGGAGCTTGGCGGCCAGCGGGGTGGGCGTGGTGACGCGGTCGGCCCGGTTGAAGATCCGGCTGAAGTCGCGCCAGGCCAGCCGGCCCGCCTTCGCCCGTAGCCGGTCGGGGATGTGGGCGAACTGGAAGAGGTTGTCGGGCATGAAGTGGTTGGTGGCCACGATCGGCACGCCGGCGCGGCGCGCGGCGGCGATGGCGGCCCGGCCGGCCACGAAGTGGCCCTGGGTGTGCAGCACGTCGGGCTTGATGTCGGCGACCAGCCGGTCGAGCCTGGCGGGCACGGGGAACCGCATGCTGGGGTGGACCGGGATGGGCGCCGAGCGCAGCCGGTGCACGATCACGCCGTCCACCACGTCGGCGCTGGCCGGGCCCACGCTCGATGGGCAGACCACGTGTACTTCGTTGCCGCGCGCGGCCAGGCCGGTGGCCAGGCGATGGGTGAAGTAGGCGGCGCCGTTCACGTCGGGGGGATAGGTGTCGGTGGAGATCAGCACTCGGCGGGGGCGCTCGGGCGCGGAGGCGGGCGC
>NZ_VCJS01000332.1 GCF_005893125.1 Nonomuraea basaltis
CCGGCGCCACGCCTCCGTGCTCCTGCCGCCAAGCCTTCACCCAGTTATGCAGGGTGGTGTCGTGGATGTCCAACTCCCGGGCGACATGCGACACCGGACGATCCCCATCCAGCACCATGCGGACGGCTTCATCCTTGAACGCCTGCGAGTACGGGCCCTTACGTCGTGCCAACTACTGCTTCCTTCCGGTCACCCCAACCCTAGTTGGGGAGCTGTCCGGAAGATCTAGGGCACCTCAGTCCTACATGGTCTGGATATCCCGGACACCTGGGGCGCTCTCGTCCCCCGAACCATGCAGCAGCACCAATGGCATGATGCTGCCTTCGCAGTGGCCCGCGCAGCCGTGCGCAATTGGTTTCTAGATCTGGCAGCCGGCTAGTGGCTTCGAACGAGTCTTCTGGCCCCAAGGGAACAAGTCCTCTGGCCCCAGTACGCGATCTTAAGCACGGGCGGCGAACGACTCTTTTGGCCCCACCTGGCCTAGCCAAATTCGATCCGAAGATGCCGACGTTATGGAGGATCGACGACGGGGAAGGCGGCGAGCCCCGATGCTGCTGCGCGGTTACGGCGGAGCCGGTGAGGTCGTGCCCGCCGGGCGAGCGAGGGGTTAGAAGCTGTCTTCGATCCCCATAGTGATCTTCGACGACGCGAGGCGGCTTGACCCGGTCAAGGTTGGCTGCGCCGATTCCTGCCTGGCCGCTGCCAGTGGGGTGGGGGTTACGCTGAGGGGCGGCGGTTTGTGCTGCTGCTGCTCGTTGCGTAAGGATCCGCGTTGAGGCGTGGCCATCTGAGGGCTTGAGGATCGGACCGGCTGTCCGGCCGCGTCTCCCGACTTGGGCTACCGACGAAACTCCCTGATGAGCGGCGATGTCGCCCTGCTCGCCAGCCGCGTTCCACGCTAACGAAGATCATCTTCCAGCCCGTTTGCCGTAACCGAGGGCTGAGGAACCTGCGGAGGGAGGTCGGGCGTGCACATCCAGCCCCACCCACGTACGCTCCAAAAAACAGCGGCGCCTCCCGTAAACGCGGCTTTACCGCCACCACTGTGACGGCAACCCGCGCCAACTTAAGAGCGAGGCGCCGGGCCCTCCATACGGTCTAGGCCGGTTGGCCGCTCCCGGATAGCACGGTCTCGGTGATGTCCGCCAGCCGCCGAGCGGCAGCGGGATCGAAGGGCTCGCCACCCACGTCGATCTTGGTGTGCTGCATGTAGGCGCTCAACGGTTCTGGGTCGGGGTTGTCGAGGTGGCGCCGCAGCATGGCCACGGCCGCATCGACCGACTGGCCCCGGTCGTGCATCCCGGCGGCCAGCGCAGCGTCGGCTTCGTTGTAGTCACCGGTGAACCCGGTGGCGGTCAGACCGGGATGCGCCAAGACATAATGGATCCGGCTGCCGGGGTGTTCGGCGGTGAACCCGACGCCGGCCAGGTCGCTGAGTTTGCCGCATTGCATCATGATCTGGTCTGGCCGGTAGTCGCGGGCGAACTGGAGGTCGTCCCAATTCATCGCCAACAGGTCACCGCCCGGACCGGCCAGGTCAAGGATCACCGGCCGTTCCCCTGCCTCCATCTGGTCGGCTAGGCCGCGGCTGAACAGGTACCGGCTCAGGTAGAACAGCGCGAAGTTGTGCTCGATGCCCTCGGCGGTCTCATATCGGGTCGAGCGGTAATATCGCGCGGCCAGCACGAGGGCGTCCACGACCGGGTAGCTCTCCGCGATATGGGCGACGACTCGCCGGTTCTCGGCCACCAGGCTCAGATCGGCCTGAATGTATTCGGCGCGCTCGCCCGAGCCGATAGCCCGGGCTTCCGCCAGAAACCGGCGGCCCTTGTCCGGGTTGCTGCCGACGGCGACCACCCGGTCGCCACGGCCCAGATAGTACAGGCCCAGCCCCTTTCCGATGCCGTCCGTGCCGCCGGTGACCACGATGGTCTTCAATGGAATCCCCCTCGTCCTAGACTGACGAGTCCAATCTAACAGTCTCATCAGTACATTTCCAGCCATAGATCTCACTAGGCTGAACGGTCTGGTTTGGTGAACGAGCTGGCATAATTAGTACTATGAGCCGACGGCTGGACAGGGGCCGCATCGACAAGCGGAAGGACATGCTGGACGCCGCGTTCAGTGTGTTCGCGCGCGAGGGCTACCCGCAGGCCCGCGTCGACCAGATCGCCACGGAGGCGGGAGTTGCCAAGGCCACGGTCTACAACCATTTCGGCGACAAGGAGACCCTGTTCCGTGAGACCATCGCCGCGCTGTCCGAACGTGCATTGGCCCGCAACCTCGCTGCAGTGGCACTGCTGGCTGAGGCGAGCGACGACCTCACCGACGCACTGACCCGCGCCGCGATCCACCTCGTCGACTGCTACTGCGACCCGCAGTCCTGGGCACTGCGGCGCCTGCTGTACGCCGAGACTCCACAGTTTCCCGATCTGCTCGAGCTGACGCAGGACGGCGTCGTCAAACCGGTCACCCAGGCGCTCGCCGACCGGCTCGCCCGACTGGCCGTGGAAGGCCACCTCGACGTATCCGACCCGGCGTTGGCCGCCGAACACCTCACGGCGCTGCTGACCGGGCCTCTGGAGGCGCGGTCACGCTTCGGCACCCGCCGCGTCTCCCGCCTCGAACGCAAGGCCATCACCGAATCCGCGGTGGCCACGTTCCTCAGCGCCTTCGCAACACGGCCTTAGTTTGAGTGCCTGTGTCACAACCACGTTCTGTAGTTGTTGATCATTATGTCATCGATGCGGCCTGAGAGGGGCGTCTCGCGGATCGTGTCAACCGTAACGATGACCAGAGGGTCAAACGCCTGGCGTTGTTGCCGGCCGACCGACCCGGAAGCACGTCGTCTTTCCGCTGCGGCTGATGCCTTGTGTCGCTATCAGCCACCGTCCGTCGGGAGACCAGTGGACGAACGCATCGGTCAGCCGGATGTGTATGAGAATGTCGCCATCCGTGAGCCGGACCACGGTGAGCGCTTCGTCGCACCGGCGGCGAGATAACGCCCGGTCCGGTCGACGGCGAGGGAGCGCACCGGTTCGGAGCCACGGGACGCGTACGACCGGTATTCCGTCTTGATGATCTCGGTGATGGCGCCGGTCGTCGGATCCAACGCCAGGATGTCGCCGGCCATCGCGATGTAGAGCCGAGAGCCGTCCGGAGTGAACGCCGCAGCGGTCAAACCCGCGCCCCTCGCTAGCGACTGCTGCGTCTCGTCCTCGCCGCCGATGATGATGGTGCCGTCCGCCAGCCGGTTCAGCTGGTACCGACCGTTGGCAGAGCGGGCCAGCCACCGCTGCGGTGGTGCCGCCACCACGGCGCCCGCGTCCATGTCGTACGCCCACGATGGGGAAGTCGGTGCCTGTGACTGCAGCACGACCACCGGCCGCCCGGGTAACCAATCCACCGATGGCGCAGACACGCCGGAGTGCATGCGCAGCCGTTCGGTCCAGGCGGGAACGTCGTAGACGACCAGCTCGCCCGCGCCGCTGGCAACGGCCAGCCATCGGCCGTCAGGTGAGATCGCTGATCCGCTGGCAGTCTGCGCGCCGGCTTCGTCATCGTCGTCGTAGTCCACCGGGAATACATTGAGGGTGACGGCGGGTGGGCGTGGGTCCGGTACAAATGGCGCGTCCTCGGGACGCAGCCGGTCGGCCTGGGTTGGGTACGAGGTGGTGGTCCAGTTCTGGCCCAGGCTCAGATGCGCCAGCCAGCGCGGATCGGTTACCCAGACGTCGTAGTCGGTTTGGACCAGCAACTCTTCGTCGGTGAACCACTCCAGATCGTAGGACCTGCTTGGCAGGTTGGCGATGTCCGTCTTGGTGAACGGGACGTTCTTCGACATCACGGCTTCAAACCGCTCGATGAACCGCCAGGTGTTGCCATCGACCCAGTCCTCGTCGAGGATCTCATCCAAGCTGACTTGCTCGCCCAGCGGACCGCCGTCCTCGAATCGGGTGTCGGCCTCGTCCCATAGCACGCGTAAGAAGAAGCTCGTATCGCCATCCAGGAGCGCCTCGTCGTACTCATCGGCGTCGTAATAGGTGACGAAGACGCGTAACCGGACCCGCCGCTGCTCCGGTTCCAGCGCCATCACGCGGATTCCGTACAGGTCTGTACTCATCAACATTCCCCATCGCGATCAAAGCATCCGACACGGGTATTGATGATCGTATAGAAGTCGATCCCTACGAACGCCTCGCACTTCCCTCAGTGACACGACTCTGCCCAGCCCTGCGCCATCACGGAACCCAAGATCAAAGATCCCCCACAGGGGCAAGGGCCTCCCAGATGATGCCAGCGTCGCGTGCGGCCTGGATCAGGTCGTGCTCAACGTCGGCCAGCCAGTCCCGATTGCCTACTTGGCTGACGTGCCTGACAGACATTCAAGCGGCTGACCAGCTAGTTCGCTTGACAACCCCAGATAACTGCGCCCCCACCTGGCCTAGCCAAATTCGATCCGAAGATCCCGACGTCATGGAGGATCGACGACGGGGAAGGCGGCGAGCCCCGATGCTGCTGCGCGGTTACGGCGGAGCCGGTGAGGTCGTGCCCGCCGGGCGAGCGAGGGGTTAATGGCGATTGTCGTAGGCGTGGCGGGCTGCGGCAATGACGGGGCCGGCGTGGCGGGCCCATGCCGCGAGAGCCTCCAGTGGAGCGCGTATGTCCTCGACCAGAGCTGTGGTGGCGTATTCCACCCGGGGTGGGGAGTCGGGGTAGACGGTGCGGGTGATCAGCCCGTTGCGTTCCAGGTTGCGCAGGCTCACGGTCAGCATCCGCCGGCTGATGCCCTCGATCGCCCGTTCCAGTTGGGTGAACCGGTGCGGGCCCTCACCCAGTTGGACCAGTACCTGAGCGCTCCACTTGTCCCCGATCAGGGCCAGGACCTCAGGCAGTGGGCAGTCCTCGGGCGAGGACGCGTCGGTGGGGGCTGTGATCTGGTCTGTTACTGCGGTGTTCCGTTGCGACAAGAAAGTGCCTCCTTCCGGACGGTCCAATGATCCTGAAGGATGAAGCCTGTTACAAGTCGTAACGTTCCTGGGCAAAGGCCCTTCATCGGTCGTTTGCTCAGCGACTCTTGCTTGAGGACAAGGAGCGACACGTGCCCACCGCACGCAGCCATGGTTTCAAGATCTCCTACGAGGTGTTCGGAGACGGCCCGCCGGTCGTGCTGCATCCGGGCATGTTCCAGGACGGCGCGCACTGGGCCCACAGCGGATACACCCCGGCCCTGACCGCCGCCCACACGGTGATCGCCATCGATCCGCTGGGACTGGGCGCAAGCGACGCCCCGCGCGAGATCGAGGCATATTCCTTGCAGCATCGGGTCGACTACGTCACCGCCGTGCTCGACGATGTCGGCGCTGACCGGGCCGCGTTCTGGGGCTACTCGCTGGGCGCCATGACCGGCTATGCGGTCGCGGCGCACGCGCCCGAACGCCTGACCCGGCTGGTCGCTGGCGCCTACGATCCCATCAACGGCTTTCGCTCCGCGGTCGACCAGGCGATTCGGGAGCTCGGCTTGCCCGCCGACATCGATGCCTACGAGATCGTGAAACAGGGGGCTTCGGCTGATCCGTATCAGGCCGTCCTGATCGGCGCCGGGGACCTGGGCGCCTTCCGCGCCAATTACGATGCGTTCTCACGCGAGCCCGGCCTGGCCACCGAGCTGGCGGCCTGCGGGGTGCCCATCTTGATGTACGCGGGCACGGCCGATCCCTGGCACGACCCGATGCGGGCGTTCGCCGAACGCGCCGGCGCGGATTTCTTCTCCCTGCCGGCCGCTAACCACAAGGGCGGCTGGGACAGATCCGCCGATGTGCTCCCCCACGTACTGCCGTTCCTGGCCGAGGACAGGCCCTCACATCTCAGGCCGTGATAGCCCCTTCGCGGCCCAACGTCGGTGAGAATGACAGCGCCCACCTCCAGACTTCCGCGCGGAGATGGGCGCGCAGATTGATGATCAGCCCGTGCTGCGCTGTTCAGTGCGGGCGCGGGTTTGGGCCAGGCGGTAGGAGTCGGTGCGGCTCGCTGCGAAAAGCTCGACCTTGGACCTCGGCTGCATGCGGGTCACCTGACTCTCAGAGCACACTGATGCTCTCACCGCAAGACAACCGCTGGGGCCACTTCTGACAAACACCCGCCACCGGATTTCCTCAGGTAGGGCCAGAGATCTCGTTCAACTAGGGCCAACGCTCCCGTTCATAGCCAAGCTAGCCCGCAGCCCTCTGCAAGCTTCAAAGTCCCACGTCGCGCATAGGGTTGTCTCGCCACTTGTCAGCCGCTCATGCGGCCAAATAATGTCGCAGATTCCCGGTCAAGGTGCGTTGCAGGTCACGCTCGTCGTCCGGGTCAGAATCGTGCTGGACGCCGCGCACGGCTACTCCAGCAACGCCATCGCACGGCGGCGCGGGGTGCATGTGGATACCGTCCGCCTGTGGCGGGGCCGCTACGACAGCGAGCGCGGCGTGGCAAGCCTGACCGATCGGCAACGCTTGGGACGCCCGCCCCGGATCACCTCGCTGCAGCGGGCGCAGATCACCGCGCTGGCCTGCCAGTTACCCGCCGAGACCGGCGTGCCGTTGTCGCGTTGGAGCAGTGGCGAACTTGCCCGCGAAGCCGTTGCCCGCGGTCTGGCGGCGGCGATCTCCGCCTCCACCGTGCGTCGCATCCTGGCCCAGAACGCGCTCAAACCATGGCAGCACCAGTCGTGGATCTTCATCCGTGATCCCGACTTCGCAGCCAAGGCCGCCCGCGTACTCGACCTGTACGCCCGCCGCTGGGATGACCGGCCACTCGCCGGCGACGAGTACGTCATCAGCGCCGATGAGAAGACCTCCATCCAGGCCCACGCCGACCTACCTGGACTACCCACGCCCGGCATACCGAGTGGCCCGGGCCCGGAACTCTACGACGAGGCCGCGCTGGATGCCTGGCGTGCCCGGGCACTGCCGTCGCCGACGCCGTCTGTCGTGCGGCGGAAGTGGATCTGCCGCCACCGGTGGTTGGCTGAGTGGACGATGTCGTGGTTGACGTGTCCGAGGAACTGGCTCACGTCCTGCAGGCGGGCGCCGCCGGGCGTGGTGGCGCCAAGGACCTTGGCTCCCTGCTCGGCGATGTCGGCCAGTTCGGCGTTCACGCGGGCGCTGGACAGCGCCGCCTGATACCAGACCTCCTCGTCGATGACGTACCGTTCGCGCCGTCGTCGAGGGTCGCGTTCGCGCCGGATCACTTCCTGTTTTTCGAGGTAGCCGATGGCCTTGGAGATCGAGGCTGGACTGACCTGCAGTTGCTGGACCAGCTCGGCTGAGGTGAGGCTGCCGGTGTCGGTGGCATACAGACAGGCCAGCACTCTGCCCACCATCGACGGGAGCCCGGCCCTGCCCAGCACGGCGGCGAGGCGCTCCCGGAAATCTTGCACAGCTTCGGCGGCCCGTCCATGCGTGGCGGCGGTCGGTGGCGCCGGGGACGGTGGCGGCGGGGCTGATGTACGCCGCCGGGCGCGCCGCTTGGTGGCCTGGTGGGCCTGGTCTGCCCGGTAGCCGGCGGGCCCTCCGTTGCGCATGATCTCGCGGGTGACGGTCGAGGCCGGGCGTTGCAGGCCCCTGGCGATCACGGAGTAGGTGAGTCCTGCGGCCAGGCCGGCGGCGATGTCCCGGCGATCTTGGTAGGTCAGCCTGTCTCCCGGCATACCTGGGGCTCCCTTCGCTGCCGCGGTGTCGCCGCACAGTATGCATTAACTCGCATCTCATTGCAAAGACGCCAATATTTTGCATTAACTGCAACTCCATTGCAAAGAATCATGGGCCTTTACCTGCCATTTCATTCGGAAGGAGAAGCTTTCACATTGAATGAATCGCAAACGCGATATAGCGTGTCCGCCATCCGCAAAGGCGAGAACTTGCGTGCTCGCCCATACAAGGAGTTGAGATGACCACCCTTGGCCCTAAGACGTTCCGCTCGCGCACAACCCGGGCGGGCATCGGCCTGCTCACTGCCGCCGCGGTTGCGTGCGTTGCCATGGCCGCACCCGCAACCGCGGTCAGCTCAGGCCCCACCTCCGACCGCCCCAGAGTTCAGCAGGCGCTCGAGCGGGCCGTGACCGAAACCGGCCTTCCCGGCATCCTCGCGAAAGTCCGCGAGGGCGATGACCAATGGTTCGGTACGGCGGGGGTGGCCGATACCCGAACCGGTCGCAAGCGCCTGCCGCAGGAGCGCTTCCGCATCGGCAGTGCCACCAAGACCTTCACCGCCACCGTCGTGCTGCAGCTGGAGGCCGAAGGCAAGCTCAGCCTGGACGACACGGTGGAAGAATGGCTGCCCGGCCTGGTGCGCGGCAACGGCCACGACGGCCGCCAGATCACCATCAAGCAACTGCTCAGCATGACCAGCGGCATCTTCAACTATCTCCTCGACGAGGAGATACAGGCCCGCATCGCCGGGCCGGCCTTCCTCGAACACCGCTATGACAGTTACCGGCCCCAGCAACTGGTGAAGATCGCGATGTCCCACGCGCCCGACTTCAAGCCGGGCCAGGGCTGGACGTACACCAACACCGGTTTCGTCCTCGCCGCCATGATCGTCGAGAAGGCGACCGGGAAGACCTACGCCGAACAGGTCTCACAGCGGATCATCCGCCCGCTCGGCCTGACTGGCACCTACGTACCCGGAGGCAAGGAAGTCCGGATCCGCGGCCCCCACGCCCGGCACTACTCCACGCTGCTCTCCCAGGAGCCGAAGCCCACAATCTACGACGTGACCGAGCTGAACGCCTCCGCCGGCTGGGCGGCCGGCAACATGGTCTCCACCGCCGCCGATCTCGACCGGTTCTTCACCACGCTGCTCAAGGGCCGACTCCTGCCGAAGGCCCAGCAGCGGCAGATGTTCGCCACCATCCCGGTCCCCGAGGGAAAGTGGATACCCAACACCACCTACGGCCTCGGCATGTCGTCGGTGAAACTGTCATGCGGCACGACGGTCTGGGGCATGGGCGGCGCAATCCACGGTTCGTGGTCATACGCGTACGGCACCCGCGACGCCACACGCATGCTCGTCCAGAACGTCAACGGCGACTGGAACAACCCCATCGCCACCGTCTTCACCCCTGTCCTCGAAGCCGAATTCTGCGCCCCCAGATCCCGCTGACACCCTTCGAGCCAGAGGTGTAACCCTGCGCGAACGTCCCCTTCTGGCCTCGCAGGTCATGCCTTGTGGAGCGTCGCCATCACCTTGGGCGGCTACCTGTGGGCTCGCAAGCTCTACAACCGCAACCCCGCTCGATAGGCCTGGCCGCAGTCCATCCCCTCCCCTCGGCGGTACCTGCCGCAGGCTGAATGATCACCACTGGCTATGACCGCTTCATTTGGGATCTGGCACAAAGTCCGAGAAGTGGATCAGAGCCGAGCTCAAATGCCATTGACACTCAAGCCCGTTGACCTCGCCCTTGTCGAGGAATACTCGGAAAAGCCGACGAAATCTTAGTAATACCGACGTTCGCTCACCACATCGTGCGGCGCATTCGTGTCCGGTGCGAGATGTTTGCATCCGATGCGAACTCGATCGAGATGACCCGAGCGGCCACGACCACTCTCGCAGGCACCTCGGGCCGCGTGGAAAGAATGGACATCGAGCAGTTCTCCGCCCCGGCACACACCTTCGATTTGATCATCTCCCGTCTGGCGCTGCATTACGTCGACGACCTCGACGCCGTTGTGTCGGCCTGCTGGCGTTCTCTGTCGCCAGGTGGGCGGCTGGTGATCACGGTCGTCCACCCCGTGATCACTTCCCATGATGCTCTCCGGACCACGAACGAGGCGCGCACTAACTGGGTCGTCGACGACTACTTCCACACCGGCGCACGCCAGCGCAACTGGATGGATAACACCGTCACCTGGTATCACCGGACCATCGAGGACTACATCACCGCCCTGACACAGGCCGACTTTGCCATCACCTCGCTACGCGAATGCGCCCCTCGCCACGATCGCTTCGACGGCGACACGGCCGAATTCGCACGTCGCCAGCGCGTCCCCCTGTTCCTCCTCCTGGCTGGCTCACGAGCATGAACGGCGTCACTCCATGATCACGCGCCAGGTCGTTTGAGACATTCCGCCCAGCACGCCATGATCCCTGAGACGAACGAACTTCCCGGTGTCTCAATTAAGTTGGCGTCCCGCAGGTCAGAGCCTCGCTCGCACACCAAGTTCAGCGAGACAGGACAGATCACGCTGCGCGAACGACGGAACGCCACGTTTGGCCTTTCCTCATGATCTCGATGGGCGGTCACCGGCCTTGGACCAGGCGCTCACGCGTACGCGCGTAGACCTGGCCGGAAAGTCCGGAAACGGCCTGGCTCATGGGCCGGTCCCGGTGGGCGCCAGCTCGACGTCGA
>NZ_VCJS01000333.1 GCF_005893125.1 Nonomuraea basaltis
TATAAGAGACAGGGGCGGGCGGGCTGCCCGCCGCGATCGAGGTCTGCGCCGTGCAGTTGCCCGGCCGGGAGAGCCGCATGGGCGAGCGCCCCCTCGACGACATGGGCGAACTGCTCGACGGACTCGGCCCGGCCGTCGCCGAGGCGGTGGACAGGCCGTTCGCACTGTTCGGGCACAGCATGGGCGCGCGTGTCGCCTTCGAGCTGTCCCGCTGGCTGCGCCGTCGAGGCGCGCCACGACCGCTGCACCTGTTCGTGTCCGGGTGCCCCGCCCCGCAGTTGCCCCAGCCGCCGCCGCTGCACCCGCTGGCCGAAGCGGACCTGGTCCGGCGCCTGCGGGAGATGGCCGGCCTCTCGCCCGAGGTGTTCCGGATCCCTGGGATCCTGGACGCGCTGCTGCCCGTGCTGCGCGCGGACTTCGCCGTCGTCGAGAACTACGCGTACGAGCCCGAGCCGCCGCTCGACCACGCTGTTACGGCATTCGCCGGCACGGCGGACCCGGAGGCCGACCGCGCCCAGGCGGAGGCCTGGGAGGCGCAGACCAGCGGAGCGTTCGCCTTCCACGAGGTGCCCGGCGGCCACTTCTTCGTCCAGGACCGGCTCGCCGACGTGCTGTCCGTGATCGCGAAGGTCGTCTCCCCCGATAGTTGAGCCGGATGGGATGGCGACCCACTTTGGAGGAGTGGCCGACCTCCCGTGGCGGATGACAGGTTCTCCCTCTCGCGATCTACTGGGGCCTGGACGGTATTCCATCGACAACGTACTTGGGTGATACCCATGGCAGACAAGGAGAAAGGGCTCCAGCCGATCGTGGAGCCGGGCGGGATCGAATTAGCCGGTTACCCCGAAACGCTGCTCGACGTGGCCGCCACGGGCCGCACGCTGAGCCAGCGGGAGTTGAAGGAATTCGAGAGCGCGGGTGCGACCGCCGCCCACGAGGGCCTGTCGCTGGGCGCCACCGTCGACCTCTTCGTCCGCGCGACGAAGCGAGCCTGGCCCGACTTGCCGCGCATGGCGCGCGGGCGGTCCGGCTGCATGCTCGACGCCGACGCCGTGGCCACGATGGGCTCTGACGTATTGACCGCCATGACGACCGCGGTGGGCGCCGTGACCTCCGGCTACCAGCAGGCACAGGAGGAGGCGCTGCGCGTAGAGGAGGATTCCCGTCGGCGGTTCATCGACGACCTGCTGGAGGGCACCGGCGACATCAGCTCGCTCGCGGACCGTGCCGAGCGGTTCGGCCTGCAACTCGTGGCCGATCACGTCGTGGCGGTGGCCGAGGCGGCACGGCCGTTCGGCGAATCGGACAGGATCCTGGCTCGGGCCGAGGCGGCCCTGCGAGCGGGCACGGACCGCGGCAACGTGCTCACGGCCATCAAGGACGGCAGGATTCTGGTGATCGCTCCAGTAGCCCCGCCGGCTCGGCACGACGGCAGGGCGGAGGCGCCTATCGGGGCCGCACTGGCCAGGGTGGTCGAGCAGGAGGCCTCGACGTCCTGGCGGGTGGCCGTCGGCCAGCCCCGCACCGGCGTGCAGGGGGTGTGCCGCTCCTACCGTGACTGTGGCGACGCGCTGCAGCTCGCCGCCCGGCTCCGCTTCTCCGAGCGGGTCGTCGCGGCCGCCGACCTGCTGCTCTACCGGGTGGTGCTCAGGGATGCCGAGGTCATCGCGGACTTCATCGGCACGGTCCTCGGGCCGCTGGTCAACGCTCGCTACGGTGCGGAGCCACTCCTCGAGACGCTGGACGGCTACTTCGCCTCCGGCTGCGTGACGGCCAAGGTCGCTCGCCGCTTCTACCTGACGGAGCGTGCCGTCACGTATCGGCTGAACCGCATCCGTGCCCTGACCGGGCACGACGTCCATGTGCCCAGGGAACGCCTGGCGCTGGAGATCGCCCTCATCGGCGCGCGTTATTTCGACTGGCCGCGCAAACCCTTGCCGGTCGCATCCTGAACCGGGCCCCGCTAGCAGCACCCCTCCCTCTCACTCCGCCAGCACATGCGGGCTCGGGCTCTCCTCGGGCGTGAAGACCGGTGCGAGTCTGCCGTACCTGCGTGATAGCCGCACGGTCGGGTCCAGCGCGGCGGGGTTGACGCGGCGCCTCGACCAGACACACGGCGCCACGTGCACGTGGACGACCTGGCCGATGATCAGCGTGCAGTTGCCGACCGGCACCTGGTCGGCGAGCACGCACTCGAAGTGCGCGGGCGCCTCCGCGACGCGGGGCGGCCGGACGCGGCGCGACGCCTCCGGCGTCACCCCCGCGATCATGAACTCGTCGCATTCGGGATCGACGTCCGCAGCCGTGGCGTCCAGGGCGCTGAGCAGCTGCTGGCCAGCGAAGTTGATCACGAACTCGCCGGTCTCACGGACGTTGCGCAGGGTGTCCTTGACGCCGACGGAGCTGAACGCCACGTGCACCGGATGGTCGGCAACGAGGTTGAAGTACGAGTGCGGCGCGAGGTTCCGGTGGCCGCCCGGCGACACCGTGGAGACCCAGGCGATGGGTCTGGGCACCACGAGCGCCGTCACCAGGTCGTAGGTGTCTGGCTTGCTCCATTCCGCCGGGTCGATTTCCAGGTGCCGGTCAAGGTCCATCGGGGGTCGTACGTGCGAGCCGGCCATCAGGTGGTCTCCCTTCCGCGGCGGCGGGCGATGGCAAGGCCGCCGTCACGTCGTCGCCGTATCTCATGAGAAGGCGGTACCGGTCAGCCCTGGCATGCCGCATCGTGCGGAGCATGCTGACCGCGTTCCCCTCCGTGGCCTCGCCCTGGATGATCGAGCGGTCGTCGCCCACCAGCGCGGCGGCGACGAGGACGTGCCGTTCGATGTCGATGAGGTCGGCTTCGAGAAGCGCGTCCCTGGCGAGGGCGAGTTCGGGGTCGCGGGTGGCCAGCGCGGCGTAGGGTTCGGAAAGCTCCTCGACGAGCCTGGCCATCGCACGCCGGTACGAGCGGTGCTCGGGCTGGGTGCGGCCGGTGAGCTCCATATCCACAGCGGGAGGACGCATCGTCGGGCGGACGGTCGCCTCGTAGCAGGCCTCGGACATGTCACCGGAATGGACCATGGCGGCGGTGAAGCCCCGCGCGTGGACGGTCGCCTCCCTGAGCGCGGCGAGCGTGGCCGCCCGGTCGCCGTCTCGCGCCGCTCCTGCGGCACGGGACACGGCGCCGGCGGCACGGAGGTTGAGGAGGAAGTAGAGGTGGTGGACGACGATCCAGCGGGTCAGCTCGGTCGGGACGGGGAAGTACGGGCCGTCGCCGGGTAGCCCTTGCACACGGGCACGGGCGCCGCCGGACGGCCCTGTCGCGCGTGCGGAGGCGTCGCCGGGGAGCCCGCTCAAGAGGTCGGATATCGCCAGGAGTTCGGCCGCCAGGTCGTTCACCTCCAGCCGGGCGTGCCGCAGGTCGTCGAGGGCGCGGGCGGCGATCGTCGTCACCTCGGCAGCCAGGCGCCGGCCGTCCAGCCTGGCCGTGCGGACGCCGAAGTAGTCGTGATTCGGCACGATCGGCGCCAGTCCCGAGACGTCGAGCGGCGGCAGCGCGGCCCGGCGGGCCAGCTCGCACACCTGGTCGGCGGCCCCGCCGATCACCTCTACGGCCGAGCCCGGCACCCCGGCGGGGCTCAGCAGGGCGAGGCGGGCTTGGGCCAGTGCGTCCGCCACCGCCGTGAGGCCCGCCCGGAGCGAACCGTCGAGCGGGGTGCGGCTGTGTACGAGACCGTCTTCCGGAAGGACGACGACCCCGATCTCGGGGCATCCCGCGCCCATGACCAAACCTCCTCATACCGTGGTGGGCCGGCAGGTCACCATAGTAGGAAGCGCCATACTCCAGCCGAACGATCCCGAGGTGGACGATCTGGCAACCGTCGCCTTCCGGCTTCCGGAAACCGGTCAATCCCCGTGGAGCGCGGGCGTCCACTCTAAGTCGGCGACCGAGATGAGGCCGCTCTGATAGGCGAGGACGACCGCCTGCGTGCGATCGCGTACCTCAAGCTTGGACAGCATGTGGGAGATGTGCGACTTGACCGTGGAGTCGCTGATGTGCAGGACGGCGGCGATCTCTGACGTGCCGGCTCCCAGCGAGAGGAAGCGCAGGATGCGCAGCTCCTGCTCGGTGAGGTTGCGCAGCAGCCGGCCACGCGTATTCCTCCCGGCGGGCATCGGCAGAAGCGCTCGGGCCGCCGAGTCGGCGAGCACGACGTTGCCCGAGGCGACCGCCACCACGGCGGCGCTGAGCGCACAGGCGCCGTTCTCCTTGAGCAGGTAGCCCATCGCGCCCGCGGCGACCGCCTGGGAGACGTACGACCTGGAGCGGGTCGCCGTGAAGACGAGGACCTGCCACTGGCAGGTCTCGGCGATCTCGTGCAGCACGGACGCGCCCACCTTGGGCTGGTACGGGTCGATGACGACGACGCAGTCCGGGCAGGATCGCATCAGCTCCCGAGCCCCGTCTCTGCCGTCGGCCTCGGCGACGAGGTTCAGGGACGGCTCGCGGCAGATGCTTTCCTTGATGACCCCTCTGGCAAGGGGATCTGCCTCTATGACGAGGACGTCCACTCTTGACGTGACCAGATTCGGCGGCGAAGGAGACAACGCGGAATGGACGGACGTGTTCCGCTCAGCCTCCCCGTCGCTGGCTTTGGGGGACACTCCTCCGCCCTCCCCACACTCCCGTGCGATAAACCAATATCCCCTCGGCCGTCGACCTCGGCTGGTCGCGGGCACCGATTGCCGGTCACCGGAAGGCGGTCCCGACAGCGAATGTTGGAATTCCGCCCTGTGAGTGCCGACGGCGTCGTATTTACCCTTCCGGCGAGACGAGTAGGAAGCGTGCCTACTCTGCCGCCACCGCCGAAGGGAACGGACGATGACCTCTCGCCGTGAAGACATAGGCAACCTCTCCGCGGAGGAGAAGCGGCGGCTGCTGGCTGAGCTGCTGGTCGAGAAGCGGAGTCGCGGCGTCGACCGGTTCAGCCCACTGCAGCGGCGGCTGTGGGTGCTCCGCCAGATGGAGCCCACCATCCCGACCCACGTTCTCGGCGTGTCCGAGGTGCGGGGCCCGCTCGATGCGGCCGCGCTGCAGGAAGCCGTACGGGCCGTGGCGGGGCGGCACGAGATCCTCACAGGCGGGTTCGTCGAGGTCGAGGGGGAACCGGTGTGGGCCCCCTCATCCTCGGTGTGGCTCAGCGTGCCCCTGGTGGACGTGTCGGGTCTGGCCTCGGACGAGCAGGACAGGGAGATCGGGCGGCTGGTCGCCAGAGAGGCGGCGCAGGTGTTCGACCTCGCGACCCCGCCGCTGGTGCGGGTATCTCTGGTACGCCGGGCGCCCGAGCATCACGCGATGGTGGTCGTCGCACACCAGCTCGTCATGGACCAGGCCAGCGTCGGGCTGTTCGTCCGCGAGATCGCGCGGGCGTACACCGAGACCGGGCAGGCACGTTCGCGCGGCGACGAGCCGGCCACGTTCGCCGGCTTCGCCGCGTGGCAGCGCGAGCGGCTGGCCACGCCCCAAGCCGCCCACGACCTCGACTACTGGCGGCACCGCCTCGGCGGACTGCCCGACATGAACCTGCCCACCGACCGGCCACGCCCCCCGATGGGTACCCGCTCACTGTCCGGCGCGAGTCACCGCTGGCAGGTGCCGGCCGACCTGGCCGTCCGATGGGAGGCGCTGGCCGACCGGACCGGCGCCACGGTACCGGACGTGCTGCTCGCCTCCTGGCTGACCGTGCTGTCCCGGTACAGCGGCCGGCGCGACATCGCCGTCGGCCTACCCGTGCCCGCCCGCCCCGATGACTGGGCGGGCGCTCTCGGCCCGTTCGAGAACGCGATCGTCCTGCGGGCCGACCTCACCGGCGACCCCGCATTCGCCGCGTTGCTCGCGCAGGTCGCCGACGCCCGCACACAGGCGATGGACCACCAGGAGACACCGTTCGAGCACCTCGTGGACGAGCTCCCGCAGGGCGACTCCACCGCGCCGCCCCTCTACCAGGTGCGCTTCGTCCACGACGAGCCGGCCCTCACCATGTCGCATGCCGGGCTCGAGTGGCGAGAAACGTGGACGGACGCCCCCCTCGCGCCATTCGACCTCACTCTCCGCCTGGCCACGGCCGAGGACGGGAGCCTGTCCGTACGATTGGACTACGCGACCGAGCTGTTCGACGCGAGCACCGCCGAACGGATGCTCACCCACCTCCGGACGCTCAGCCTGGCCGCCACCGAGCGGCCCGACCAGGTGCTTTCCGCGCTGCCCATGCTGCCCCCCGGCGAGTACGCCCGCCTCACCCGCGAATGGGCCGACGGCCCCGCGCACACCGCCGAGCCCCGGCTGGTGCACCGGCTCATCGAGGAGCAGGCTGCCAGGAACCCGGAGGCCGTGGCGGTCGCGGCCGGATCTGACAGGCTGACGTACGGTGCCCTCAACACCCGGGCCAACCGGCTCGCCCGCCGCCTGCGCAAGCTGGGCGCGGGCCCGGAGAAGCGCGTGGGCGTGATCGCCGAGCGCACGACGCACACGGTCACCGCGCTGCTGGCGGTGCTCAAGGCGGGGGCGGCCTACGTTCCCCTGGACCCGGACACGCCCGCCGAGCGCCAGCGCTTCATCCTCGCCGACGCGGGCATCGACGTGCTGCTCGCCCACAGCCATCACCAGCGGACCTGGCCGGAGGCCGTCACCACGATCACACTGGACAACTTCGGCAACGGCGCGGACGGCACCGACCTGGACACGCCGATCGACCCCACCAACCTGGCGTACATCATCTACACCTCCGGCTCGACCGGCACGCCCAAGGGCGTCCTTGTGTCCTGCGCGAACGTCGCCCACGCCACGGCCGCGCGGCAGGAGGCGTTCGGCGAGGCGTCGGACGTGGCGGGGGCGGCATACCTGATGCTGGCGCCGTTCACGTTCGACGCCTCGGCGGCCGGGCTGTACTGGACTCTCGGCCAGGGGGGCCGGCTGGTCCTGCCCGACCCGGTGGAGATGCAGGATCCGCGGCTGCTGGGGCGGCTCATCGAGCAGCACCAGGTGACGCATCTGGACGGGGTGCCGTCGCAGTACTCGGTCATGCTGGACGTGCAGCCGCAGGCGCTGCGGACGGTGCGCTTCTGCGTGCTGGCCGGCGAGGCGCTGCCCGCGGCGCTGGTGCGCCAGCACTACGAGACGCTGCCAGAGGCTCCGCTCTACAACGAGTACGGCCCCACCGAGGCCACCGTCTGGAGCACCTTCCACCCCTGCCCGCCGGACTTCGCCGGCGCCACCGTCCCCATCGGCAGACCCATCCCCGGCACCCACGTCCACATCCTCGACGACGACCTCAACCCCCTCCCCCAAGGCATCCCCGGACACATCCACATCGGCGGACCCGGCATCACCCGCGGCTACCTCAACCGCCCCGCCCTCACCGCCGAACACTTCACCCCAGACCCCCACCACCCAGGCCAACGCCTCTACCACACCGGCGACCGAGGACGCTGGCTCCCCAACGGCACCATCGAATTCCTCGGCCGCACCGACACCCAAACCAAAATCCGCGGCTACCGCATCGAACTCGGCGAAATCGAAACCACCCTCCAAAACCACCCCGCCATCGCCAACGCCGTCGTCATCGCCGATCACGGGAGGGCCGGGGATCCGCGCCTCATCGCGTACCTCATCACCCGGGCCGAGGCCATCAGCCGGGAGGAGCTCAACACCCACCTCCTGGCGAGCCTGCCGCACTACATGCTCCCCACCACCTACGTCTTCCTCGACAAACTCCCCCTCACCCCCCACGGCAAGGTCGACCGCCAGGCCCTGCCCTCGCCGGACGAGCAGCAGCGTCGCAGCGCGCCGTACGAGGCGCCGCAGACCAAGGTCGAACGGGAGGTGGCGCAGGCGTTCGGGGAGTCGCTGGGCATCGAGCGCGTCGGGCGGCACGACGACTTCTTCGAGCTCGGCGGGAACTCCCTGCTGATCGCCAGAGTCGGCGCAATCCTCGCCGGGCTCTACGGGGTGGACCTGCCGCTGCCGCTGCTGTTCACGCAGCCCACCGTGGAGGGCGTCGCCGGCACGATCGAGCTGTTCTGGAAGGGCGGCTACCAGGGGCTGCAGGACTCCCGCGACCCGGCGACGATGCTCTCGGAGATCCAGCTCGACCCCGACATCAAGCCGGACGGCCTGCCGATGGCCGACATCATGAACCCGTCGGGTGTCTTCCTCACCGGCGCGACCGGCTACCTGGGCATCTTCATCCTGGAGCAGATCCTGGAGCAGACCAGTGCCGACGTGCACTGCCTGGTCAGGGCCTCCAGCCCGGAGAACGCGATCGACCGGCTCAAGCGGACCGCGGACACGTTCAAGGTCAACTGGGACGACAAGTTCCGCACCCGCGTCAAGCCGGTCGTGGGCGACCTGTCCGAGCCGCGGTTCGGCCTGTCGGAGAAGGCCTTCACCGACCTGGCCGGCAAGATCGACTCGATCTATCACAACGCGGCGCTGGTCAACTTCGTCTGGCCGTACTCGGTGCTCAAGGGCCCGAACGTGCACGGCACCGTGGAGGTGCTGCGCCTCGCCTGCACCACGAAGGTGAAGATCGTGCACTTCGTGTCGACGATCGACGTGCTCGTCGGCTCACACATGCCCCGGCCCTTCCTGGAGGACCCGCTGCCGCAGCTGCCGCCGCACGTGCCGTTCAGCTACCCGCAGACGAAGTGGATCTCCGAGAAGATCGTCGAGCTGGCCAAGGAACGCGGGGTGCCCACGACCATCTTCCGCCCGTCGATCATGATGGGGCACACGGAGACGGGCGCCTGCCACCAGACCGACTACATCCTCGTAGGTTTGCGCGGCTTCCTCGAGCTCGGCATCCTGCCGGAGTACGACGAGGTGCTGAACTGCACGACCGTCGACTACGCGAGCAAGACCTTCGTGCACATCACGATGCAGGAGAAATCGATAGGGGAGATCTTCCACCTGTGGAACGTGGACGCGATCCCCACGATGGCCACCTACGACTGGGTCCGGTCGTACGGGTACGAATTCGAGGTCGTGCCCTTCAGCGAGGCGGTCGAGCGGGCCCGTCGGGTCAGCCCCGGCCACCCCATCTATCCGCTGCTACCCGTCCTGTTCCTGTACGAGAGTGGCGAGGCCGGGCTGCCCATGCGGTGGGACGACCACCTCAAGCTCGATCCCCGCCTCGAGTGCGCCCACACGCTCGAGGCGCAGGAGGGCACGGACATCACGGCCCCGGACATTGACGAGAAGTGGATGCACGACTCGCTGTCGTTCCTCATCGAGCGGGGGCAGCTCAAGCCGCCCAGCGCCATCAAGCTGCTCGCCGGCTCGGCCGAGGGGCAGCGCCGATGACCGGCACCACCGCCGCACGCACCCGGGCCCCGTCCGCCGCCCTCTTCGAGGTACGCGGCGAGCTGGACGGGGGCCTGCTGCAGGAAGCCGTCAGGGTGGTGGCCGGCCGCCACGACATCCTGCGCGGCGCGGCGGGCGCGGGCGCCGCGTGGGTGAGCGTGCCCCTCGTGGACGTGTCCGGCCTCGGCCCCGGCGAACAGGACAGGGAGATCGGGCGGCTGGTCGCCAGGGAGGCGGCACAGATATCCGCCCTGGCCACGCCACCGCCCGTCCGGGTCTCCTTGGTACGGCGTGGGCCCGGCCTGCACGTCGTGGCGGTGGTGGCGCACCAACTGGTCATGGATCGGCCCTCCATCGGCCTGTTCGCCCGCGAGCTGGCCCGCGCCTACGCGGGCGATCAGGCCGTCACAGCAGGAGACGCCGCCGGCCCCGCATCCGAGAGCGCCCGGGTCCCTGGCGCCGATGAGCGCGGAGCGGCCGGCGGCGGTTCCTACGCGGACTTCGCCGCCTGGCAGCGGGAGCGGCTGTCCACCCGGGCGGCCGCCCGCGCCCTGGACCACTGGCGGCACGCCCTCAGCGGACTGCCCGATCTCAGCCTGCCTACCGACCGCATACGCGCGCAGGGCCGAGGCCGCTCCCTGCCGATGGGCAGCCACCGCTGGCAGGTTTCCTCCGCGCTGGGCGCCCGGTTGCGAGCCGTGGCCGTGAGCGCCGTGGACGATGTGCTGCTCGCCGCCTGGCTGGCCGTTCTGTCCAGGTACGGTGGCCAGCGCGACATCGCCGTCGGGCTGGCCGTGCCCGGTCGCCCCGATGGCTGGGCGGGCGCTCTCGGTCCGTTCGAGAACACGGTCGTCCTGCGGGCCGACCTCACCGGCGATCCCACGTTCGCCGGCCTGGTGAGCCAGGTCGAGAGAGCTCGCAGGCAGGCGGAGGAGCATGGCGCAACCCCCTTCGAGCAGCTCGTGGACGAGCTGCGCCCCCTCCCCTGTCTCGTATACGCTTCTGCCTCTTCCATCGTAAA
>NZ_VCJS01000334.1 GCF_005893125.1 Nonomuraea basaltis
ATCCCGCCCCGCCCCAGCACGCTAAGCAACCTGTAGCGCCCTATGTGGGAGGTTTCACCGTTCACGCCGGGCAAGCTTACCGACACGGGCCCGTTCTCCACAGACATGTTTCTGCCGGATATGGGCGCGCGCGGCTCCGAGCCCGTCATCCCCCGCGCCGGGGAAGGACCTCGCGTACGCGGTCCAGCGTCGGCAGCCCGTTCCCGGGCTCCACGACGAGCACGCGGCATCCCGCCGCCCGGGCCGCCGCGATCCCGGCAGGGCTGTCCTCCACGGCCACGCATCGCGCTGGAGACACCCCCAGCCGCCGGGCCGCCTCCAGGTACGGGTCCGGGTACGGCTTGCCGCGCGCCGTGTCCTCGTTCGTGATCACCAGGTCGAACGGGTGCCCCAGCCGCGGCAGCACCAGCTCCACGATGCTCCGGGGAGAGGCGGTGACCAGGGCCGTCGGGATGGCGGTCGCGGCCAGCCCGGCCAGCAGCTCCGGCGCGCCCGGCATGACCGTCACCTCCCGCTCGACGCGCCCCGCGAAGTCGTCGGTCAGCCTGCGGGCCACCGCCGGCAGACGGGGACGCCCGGCCGCCGCCGGCGCGCCGGGCCCGTCCCCGACCAGGTACGCGGCCACGTCCTCCACGGTCCGCCCGTGTACGTGCGGGACGTCGGCGGGCCCCAGGAGGCGGCCGAGGGACCCGGCGACGGCGGCGGCCGCCTGCCACCACAGGCCCTCTGTGTCGACCAGCGTGCCGTCCATGTCCAGCAGCACAGCGCCGGGATCGGCGAGGTCAGACGGCATCGGCCACCACGACGGGCGCGGGCACCGTGACCGTGCGGGCCGCCACCAGCACCGGCCGCTCCACCAGCCGGACCGCGACCCGCGTGCCGGGCCCGAGCCGTATCGCCTCATGACCGGCTACGTCGGCGAGGACCTCCCCGCCCGCCACGGCCAGCCGGAGCCGGACGGAGGCGCCGCGGAAGGACGCGGCGAGCACCTCGGCGGCTCCGTCCTCGGCGGGGACGACCTGCACCGCCTCGGGACGGATCAGCACGTCCACGGACGGATCCTCGGGAACCGGCCCGTCCACCGGCAGGAGCTGGCCGAGCACCGTCACGTGGTCCCCGGAGAGCTGCCCGATCAGGTGGTTCATGGTCCCGACGAACTCCGCCACGAACGGCGTGGCCGGACGGTCGTAGACCTCGGCGGGCGCGCCGACCTGTTCGAGCCGCCCGTCGCGCAGCACCGCCACCCGGTCGGCGACCGACAGGGCCTCCTCCTGGTCGTGGGTGACGAAGATGGTGGTGATGCCCAGGTCGAGCTGGAGACGGCGGATCTCCTCGCGCAGCGCCACGCGTACCTTGGCGTCCAGCGCCGACAGCGGCTCGTCCAGCAGCAGGACGCGCGGCTCCAGGGCGAGCGCGCGGGCCAGGGCGACGCGCTGCTGCTGGCCGCCGGACAGCTGGTGCGGGTAGCGGTCGGCGTGCTGCGGGAGGCCGACGAGCTCGAGCAGCTCGTCCGCCTTGGCGTGCCTGGTGGCCGCGGGCACCTTGCGCACGCGCAGGCCGAAGGCGACGTTGTCGCGGGCGTTGAGGTTCGGGAAGAGGGAGTAGGACTGGAAGACCATGCCCGCGTCCCGCTTGCTGGCCGGGACGTTCGTGATGTCCTTGCCGTCCACCAGCACCGCGCCGGAGTCCGGCCGCTCGAACCCGGCCACGCACCTCAGCGCCGTCGTCTTGCCGCAGCCGGAGGGGCCGAGCAGGGCGACGAACTCGCCGGGCGCGACGACCAGGTCGAAGCCGTCCAGCGCGACCGTCTTGCCGAAAACCCGCCGGAGCCCGCGGAACTCCACCGATGCGGTCATTGCTTCCTCTCCTTACCGAAAACGGTGGACACGGCCAGCAGCAGCAGCCAGATGAGCAGCAGGCTGAGGATCGACACGGCCACCGAGAGCTGGCCTCTGGAGCCGGAGACGGTCACGATCCACACCGCGAACGGCTGGTACCCGAGCAGGCTGGCGACGGTGTACTCGCCCAGCACCAGCGCCAGCGTCAGGAACGACGCGCTGGCCAGCGCCGAGCGCAGGTTGGGCACGACGACCCTGAACAGCACGTACGGCCACGAGGCGCCCAGGTTGCGGCCCGCCTCGACGAGCGTCCGCACGTCCATCGTGCGCAGCCCGGCGTCCAGCGACCGGTAGACGAACGGCAGCACCAGCACCACGTACGCCAGCACCAGCACCACGGGGAACGCCGGATCCTGCACCGCGATCAGCGTGGCCCAGAACGGCGTCGGGGCCAGCACCTCGGTGCCGTTGCGCAGCGACGTCCCGATCCCGGCGACGAACGTGATCGGCGGCACCACCAGCGGCAGCGTGCACAGCACCTCCATCACCGGCCGCAGCCGCGGCGCGAACAGCCGCACGGCCAGCATCGCGGGCAGCGACAGCAGCAGCACCAGCACGATCGTGGCGGCCCCCAGCGACAGCGACAGCAGCAGCGACGGCCCGAACCCATCGGCCGTCAGCAGCTCGCCGTAGGGCGAGAACGACACGCCGGTGGTGGGCGTGTAGATCGTGTACCAGAGCGACGCGCCGAGCGGGATCAGGAAGTAGGCGGCGGCCAGCAGGAACACCACGCCACGCCACACCCGCGGCCGGGCGGGCGGCTTCGCGGTCACGGCGACGGGCTCCAGGCCGGTCAGTGCAGCCATCGGGAGCTCCTCCTCTGCAGCGGCAGGTAGACCGCCATCACCAGACCGGCCACCACGATCATGTCCAGGCTGAGGGCGAGCGCGATGTTCTCGTAGCCGATCAGGACGTCGCCGGTGAGCGCGCTGGCGATCTTCAGGGTGACCAGCGGCACGACGGTCCCGACCATGGCGTTCGCGGTGGCGTACGCGGAGAAGGAGCCGCCGAACAGCAGCACCACCCCGCCCAGCACGGCCGGGGCCAGCACCGGCAGCGCGACGAAGCGCCAGTATTGCCACGAGGTGGCGCCGTTGTTGGCGGCCGCCTCGCGCCACTGGGGCCGCAGCCCGTCCAGCGCCGGCGCCATGACCAGCACCATCAGCGGGACCGAGAAGTAGAGATAGACCACGACCAGGCCCCAGAACGTGTACAGCGCTCCCGACGGCAGCCCGAGCAGGCCGCTGATCACGCCGGAGTTGCCGAGCGTGGCGATCCAGAAGAACGCCAGCGGCACCCCGCCGAAGTTGGCCAGCACGCCGGAGGCCGTCAGGACGGCCTCGCGCAGCAGCGTGAAGCGCGAGGTCACGACGGCGTACGCGAGGAACGTGCCGAGCACGGCCGCCAGCAGGGCGACCACGGCCGACAGCTTGACGCTGCCGATCATCGCGGTGAGGTAGCCGCCCTGCAGGCTCTGCGCCAGGTTCGCCAGGCTCGGCCGCCCCTCCGCCGTGAACGCCCCCGCCACCAGCGCGATGGCGGGGACGCCGAACACGAACGCGAAGAACGCCAGCAGGGGCAGCGCCCCGAGCCAGCCCTTCGAACTGGCTCTGTTCATCCCGAGATCGCGGCGTCCCAGCCGCCGGCCAGCTTGGCCTTGGCCGCGTCCACCTGCGCGGGCGTGGGGAACGTGGGCGTCCCCTCCACCTCGGGCAGCTTGTCCGCCAGCGTCTGGTCCGCGGTGCCGTCGGCGGTCATCGCGGGCAGCAGCACGGGGCGGGCGAAGCCCTTGAGGAACAGGTTCTGGCCCTCGGCGCTGTAGAGGTACTCCTGCCACAGTCTGGCCGCCGCCGGGTGCGGGGCGTCCTTGTTGATGGCCTGGGCGTACATCTGGAAGTACTTGCCGTCGGAGGGCACGTTCACCTTCCAGTCGATGCCCTTGGCCGCCATCTGGGGCGCGTAGGCGGCGTTGTTGTAGTCCCAGTCGATGCTGATCTGGGTCTCGCCCTTCTCGATGGTCGCCGGGGTGGTCTCGACCGGGTTGTAGTTGCCGGCGTCCTTCAGCTTCTTGAAGAAGTCGATGCCGGGCTGGATGTCGTCGAACGAGCCGCCGCCGGCGATGGAGGCCGCGTACACGCCGGCGAAGGCCGAGCCGGACTTGGTCGGGTTGCCGTTCAGCGCCACCTTGCCCTTGTACTCGGGCTTGAGCAGGTCGGCGAAGCTGGTCGGGCAGTTGTCGATCTTCTTGGCGTCGCAGCCGATCGACACGTAGCCGCCGTAGTCGTTGACCCAGAGCCCGGCCGGCTCCTTCTGGCCCTCGGGGATCTTGCCGAACGTCTCCACCTTGTACGGCGCGAACAGTCCCTCCGCCGCGCCGCTGATCGCGAACGACTGGCCGAGGTCGAGCACGTCGGGGGCGCGGTCCTGGCCCTTGCGGGTCTTCACCGCGTTGATCTCGTCGGCGCTGGCCGCGTCGGGGGTCTCGCTCTCGATCTTGATGCCGTACTTGGCCTGGAACTTCTCGATGATCTCGCCGTAGTTCGCCCAGTCGGGCGGCAGGGCGATGACATGGAGGTTGCCCTCCTTCTTCGCGGCCTCGACGAGCTTGTCGAGGCCGCCGAAGTCGGCGGCGGAGGTCGCCGTGGCGGCGTTCACCCCGCCCTCCGACGCCTGGGTGGTCTGCTGGGTGCTGGGAGCGGCGCCGCATGCCGCTGTTACTACGGTCAGGGCCGCGGCAATGCCGGCCGCGCGAGCGCGAGATGTGAACACGACGCCTCCGTTGTGCAGGGGGTGTGGAAAGAAACTAGAGGAACTTGTACAAACAAGCGAGCACTAGTAAGTCGCATGAATGTTGCTCTTTCGTGAATGGGACGGGACAGACATGGTTGCGCGCTATGAACGGATCGCCGATGAGCTGCGGGAGGAGATCCTCTCCGGCACGCACCCGGTGGGTTCCCAGCTCCCCAGCGAGGCCGAACTGGCCGCGCGCTACGGCGCGGCGCGCGGCACCGTGCGGCAGGCCGTGGCCGTGCTGGTCGCCGAGGGCCTGGTCGGCTCCCGGCAGGGCGCCCGGCGCATCGTGCTCGGCGCGGCGCGCAGCCAGAGCTTCGCCGAGCTGCACAGCTTCGCCCAGTGGGCGCGCGCGGGCGGCTACCGCTTCGGCGGCCAGGTGATCGAGCAGCGTCGCAGGCGGGCGACCGCGGCCGAGTCGGCCAGGCTGGGGGACGGTGAGGTGCTGGAGGTGCTGCGGCTGCGCACGCTGGAGGACGAGCCCGTCCTGCTCGAGCGGACGGTGTACGCCGGGTGGGTGGCCCCCGCCGTCGAGCGGCTCCCGGCCGGCTGTGAGTCGGTCACCGAGGCGCTGTACGACTCGATCGGGCTCGTGTTCGCCTACGGCGAGCACCTCATCGACGCGGTCTCCGCCGGCGCCCAGGACGCCCGCCTGCTGGGGGTGCGCCGCGGCAGCCCGCTCCTGCGCCAGCGCAGGAGCACCACGACCCACGAGGGCAGGCCTGTGGAGTCCTCCGACGACCGTTACCGGGCGGGCAGCGTGGCCTTCAGCATCCGCAACTCGATCGGCGCGAACCCTCTCGTACGGCAGGCGGTCGACTTGCGTTCCGAGCCCTGAGAACATATGTTCGACTTATAAGCGCCCGCCTTCCCCCGGGTGGCTCCACTTATGACCAGAGCCGCGGGGAGAAGCGTCTTGAGCAGACTCTATGGCGATCCGATAGAGGTGTGGACCAGAGACGGGGAACCGACCCAGTTCGTCTGGCGCGACCGCCTCTATCTCGTCCGCCGCGTCCTCGACCACTGGGTGGTCGCGCGCGAGTGGTGGAAGACCAACGAGAGCGACCCCGGAGAGCGCCAGTTCTGGCGGGTCGAGGCCAGCCCCGGGCGCGAGGTGGGCTCGTACGAGCTGCGCTACGACACCGCCAGCAACGGCTGGCTGCTGCTGAGGGCGTGGGACTGATGGCGCCCCCGTTCCCGCACCTCGACGTGAGCTCCGCGTACTCCATGCGCTACGGCACCGCCTTCCCGCAGGCGCTGGTGCGCCGGGCGTCCGAATACGGCATGGACATCCTGGCGCTGACCGACCGCGACGGACTCTACGGCGCCATCAAACACGTCCAGGCGTGCGCGGAGGCCGGGATCGCCCCCGTCCTCGGCGTGAACCTGGCGCTCGACACCCCGGCCTCGGCGTTCACCCCGGTGCCGGGCATGCGTACCCCTCGCCCCAGGACCGGGCCGGACGCCGAGGACCGGATCACCGTGCTGGCCCGCGGCGGCGGCTGGTCGCGCCTGTGCCGCCTGGTCACGGCCGCACACTACGCGGGTGAGCGTGGCGCCCCCAAGGTGACCCGCGAGCTGGCCGGCGAGTGGGCGGGCGGCCCCCATGATGAACGCGGCGGCGACCACGGGTTCGGCGCCGAGGACGGGCTCGTGGTGCTGCTCGGCCCCAGGTCCGACGTGGGCCGCGCGGTGGCCGAGCGGCGCGACGAGCACGCCAGGACACTGCTCGGCCTGTGGCGGGCCGCGGTGCCCGGCGTGGTGATCGAGCTGGTCGACCAGTACGGCTTCCGCGACGCCACCACGGCCGTGCGCATGCTCGGCCTGGCCGAGTCCATGGGCGTGCCCGCCGTGCTGACCAACGCGGTGCGCTACCTGGACCCGGCCGACCACCAGGTCGGCGACGTGCTCGACGCGGCCCGCCAGCTCGTCCCGCTGCACCCGCGCCACCTGGAGCGCACCACCTCACATGCCTACCTCAAGAGCACCAAGGAGATGTGGCAGGTGGCGGCCAAGGTCTGCGGCGCGGACCAGGAGCGGGTGGCGCGGCTGCTGTTCACGACCAGGCGGCTGGCCGAGGCGTGCTCGATGGAGCCGATGGAGCTGCTCGCGCTCAGGAACGACCCGCCCAACCTGCACCTGCCCGAGATCGGCCGCGACCCGGTGCCGCTGCTGCGCCACCGCGTCGAGGACGGGCTGATCAGGCGCGGGCTCGACCGCTCGGACGACGCCAGGGGGCGCCTCCGGGACGAGATGGCGATCATCGAGCGGAAGCGCCTGTCCGGATATTTCATCGCCGTGGCCGGCATCACGGACATGATCCGCGGCATGGACATCCGCTGCGCCATCCGCGGCTCGGGCGCCGGCAGCCTGGTCAACTACCTCATCGGCATCGGCGAGGTGAACCCCCTCGAACACGGCCTGCTCATGGAGCGCTTCCTGTCCGAGGGCCGCATCGGGCTGCCCGACATCGACATGGACGTCGAGTCGGCCCGCCGCCTCGACTGCTACAAGGCCATCTTCGACCGGTACGGCGAGTCCCGCGTGGCCTGCGTGTCCATGATGGAGACCTACCGGGCGCGCAGCGCCATCCGCGACGTCGCCGGCGCGATGGGCCTGCCGCCGCACGAGATCGACGCGATTGCCAAGGCGTTCCCGCACATCAGGGCCAAGCAGATCACCGCGTCCCTGAACGACCTGCCGGAGCTGCGCGACAGCCGGCTCGGCGAGGCGGGCCTGGACCGGGTGTTCCGGCTGGCGGAGAAGCTCGACGGCCTGCCCAGGCACATCGCACTGCACCCGTGCGGCGTGCTGATCGGCAACACGGGGCTGAAGGACAGGACGCCGGTGGAGCGCAGCCTGCTGGAGTTCCCGATGTCGCAGTTCGATAAGGACGACGTGGAGGAGTCCGGGCTGCTCAAGCTCGACGTGCTGGGCGTGCGGATGCAGTCCGCGATGGCGTACGCGCTGAGCGAGATCAAGCGGGTGGACGACGTCGTGGTCGAGCTGGACACGCAGCAGGGCGACGACGATCCCGGCCTCCAGTACGTCCCGCACGACGACCAGGACACCTACGACATGATCTGCGCCAGTCGCACCCTCGGCTGCTTCCAGATCGAGTCGCCGGGCCAGCGCGAGCTGGTGGCCAAGCTGGAGCCGCGCAGGATGCACGACCTGATCGTGGACATCTCGCTCTTCAGGCCGGGGCCGGTCAACTCCGACATGGTCACCCCCTACCTGGAGGCCAGGCACGGGTGGCGGCAGCCGTACTATCCGCACGAGCGGCTGCGGGACGCGCTGAAGGAGACGCACGGCGTCGTGGTGTTCCACGAGCAGGTGCTCAGGATCATCGAGGTGATGACCGGGCGGGACCTGTCGTTCGCCGAGCTGCTGCGGCGCACCCTGGACACGCCGGAGGGACGGGAGCGGGTACGCAGGACGTTCGTCCCCATGGCCAAGGCCAACGGCTTCGACGACGCGGCCGTCGAACGGGCCTGGCAGGTGCTGGACGCGTTCGGGGCGTTCGGGTTCTGCAAGGCGCACGCGGCGGCGTTCGCGCTGCCCACGTACCAGTCGGCCTGGCTGAAACGGCACCACGCGGCGGCGTTCTTCGCCGGGGTGCTCACGCACGAGCCCGGCATGTACCCGCCGCGCGTCATCATCGACGAGGCCAGGCAGTGCGGGATCAAGATCCTGCCGCTGGACATCAACAAGTCGGGCAAGGACTGGCTGGTGGAGCGGCTGGGGCCGCGGGTGCAGGTGCGCGTGCGGCCGTCCCAGCTGGAGGGCCGTCCTTCGGTGCGGCGGGAGGTCAAGATCGGGGAGATCGGCAAGGGGTACGCGTTGCGGGTGCCGTTCTCGGCGATCAAGGGGGTGAGCGAGAAGGAGGTCGAGCGGATGGTCGCGGGGCAGCCGTACACGTCGCTGGCCGACTTCTGGGACCGCGCCCGGCCCTCGCGGCCCACGATCGAGCGGATCGTCCAGGTCGGCGGCCTGGACGCGCTGCACGACCTGCACCCGGGCGGGCCGCGCTGGCGTCCGGGCGAGCTGACCCGCCGCGACCTGATCGCCCAGATCGGCGCGCTCGACCGGACCTCGTCGATCGGCGTGCGGGGCGGGCCGCGCACGTCCAGGCGCTACACCTCCACTGGCCCCTCGCTGGCGGAGGAGCACTCGGTGCAGCTCCCGCTGGGGTTCACCGAGCACCTCCCGCCGGGGGAGCTGCCCGAGATGACGGAGGTGGAGATGGTCGAGGCCGAGCTGGAGATCCTCGGCATCGACATCAGCCGGCACATCATCAGCTTCCACGACGAGCTGCTCGACCTGCTCGGAGTGGTACGTTCCAGGGACCTGCTCGCGCAGCGCAACGGGGCCGAGGTGCTGGTGGCGGGGGTCAAGGTGGCCACGCAGACACCTGCCGTGCGTTCGGGCCAGCGGGTCATCTTCACCACGCTCGACGACTCGACCGGGCCGATCGACCTGACCTTCTTCGAGTCGGTCCAGGGGCGGTGCGCGGCGACGGTCTTCGGGGCGTGGCTCATGCTGGCCAGGGGAGTGGTCCGGCGCACGGGGACGCGGGCGGTGTCGATGCGCGCGGTGGACTGCTGGAACCTGGTGGACCTGGACGTGCTGTGGCGCTCCCAGGGCATCGACGCGGTCCGCGCGGTGCTCGACCGCTCTCCCGAGGAGCCGGCGAGGGTCGGCGGGCGCCGGATCGAGTACCCCAACGGCTTCCGCCTCTCGCCCTACTCCGACCTCGGCCCGGCCATCGTCACCCCGCCCCGCAAACTCTGGCACGCCAGCCCGGGCAGCTCGGGCCCTACTGCGGCGTAGGGTCAACCTTCCTGGAGAACCCAGCAGAGCGGCTTGAGACGGCTCACTGGACTCGCCATGCCTAGAAATTTGTAGTCGACTGTCGCGATGTCTGGGATCTTCAGCCGCTCCGCCATCGCCAGCACGATTCCATCCACGTAGCCCAACGGTCCCGACACGAGCCTCTTGCAAAGCTCGGTTGCGCGGACACGATCCTCTGACGCGGGTGGGACGATCTCGAAGTCGCCGCCCCCGGAACTCATGGCCTCAAGGAACTGCACCTCCAGCGTGGGGCCGTTGCGCACGTTGTTACGAAGGAAGCCGCACACCTCGGCGAGTACGGGCTCGGGAATGACTAGCCGACCCTGCCACTCAGTCAGCAACCTGCTGCATCGGATGAACTCCCTGTCGCGATCGTTGAACGTGGCGATCAGTGGGCCGGAGTCGCAGAGAAGCGGTTTCATGCACTTCGCCGCGCGGAATCGATGGCCTCGACGATCACGCGGTCGCGATGGGCTTCGGCCATGATCTCGCGATATCGGGACGAGAGATCCGGCTCATCGATGCTGGCCATCCCCACCCAGGGAAACCGTCGCCGCACAGCCTCGAGATCGATGGATCCCTCAACGTCCATGACAGCCAATGTAAACGATGAGGCTCGCGCCCGGCTGAGTCGTGCGGGGGAAACGGCGACTCTTCGCTCATGACCCTTAACTTTATGCGATGACTACCTTTTCGTGTGGTGGAATCCGCTCACGACACTTAGCCGGTGCGGCCCATCGGGGTGGAGTCAGGGGCCGAGTGGG
>NZ_VCJS01000335.1 GCF_005893125.1 Nonomuraea basaltis
GCCCGCCCCCGAGCTGCCCATCAGCTCGTTGCCTCCCAGGCCTTCTCGGGTGTGGCGGCGTCTCTGTCGGCCGTCCACTGCGTGAACCATCCGTAGCGCCGGGGCAGTTCCTCCCAGTGCGTCTGATCCGTTCCCGTGAGGGCCAGCCCCGCGCAGGCGGCGATGATGCGATCGCGGTCGGATCCCGCGTCGAAGGCGGGGTTGGCCTCCAGCAGCGAGCGCGCGTGGAGGAGCGGGGCGACCGCGGCGCGCTTGAGGCAGCCGTCCATCAGCCTGCGCGCCGAACGCAGGTCGCCGTCGATGAGCACCCGCGCGGCCCAGGAGTGCCTTCGGAAAGGCATGAGCGCCGTTGCCCGCTTGGTCCACTCGCCGGGGTCGTACTCCTCGACCGGCTGCCGCGCGACCTTACGCCAGAACAAGCGCGCTTCCGCGATGGCGACCAGCATCAGGTGGTTGGTCGCCAGGCCGACGGATTGCGCTTGTTTGAAGCAGCGTGTCGCCCGTTCCTCCTCCCCGTGCCGGACGGCCAGGCGCCCCGCGAGATACTCCAGTTCGGCGGCGACCGGATGACCCGTGTTCGGCGGCAGCAGGTCGCGCGCCATGGCCAGATCGTCGGCGGCCGTATCGAACAGCGCGGGGGCACCGGGCGCGCCTCGATCGGCGACTTTCATCTCGGCCTCCGCGAGGTTGCGCAGCGTAATCGCCTGGTCGAGGCCATGGTCGGGAAGGGCTTGCCACGCGGCACTGATCTTTCGATACTGCGGGATCGCTGCCGCTGGATCGCCGTCGATGAAGTGTGTGAGGCGGGCGAGTTCGTGCTCGATCCGCAGGCGGGTCACCTTGACGGCCGCTTCCGGCTCGCCTTCCAGGACCGACAGCGCCTGCTCGAGGAGCCGGCGGGCGCGCGCCTTGGAGCCCTTCCCGCCCGACGTCTTCTCGACCTCGGCCAGCAGCGCAAGACGGTCGGCCTGCTCGACTGGCTCCAGCTCATCGTCGTGCACGTCCTCGAGCAGGTCTCGCGCCTTGTGCACGGAGCCGGTCGCGAGATGTGCCCAGCCGGCCGAGACCTTCCACACCTCACCGATCGTCCGGACGTTCGTCTGGTCGAAGACGTCGAGCAGCGCGCTCGCGCGGCGGTGGTGGCGGTAATAGCCCATGAGTTGCTGCGCGGCGGTCGACCGGGCGGAAGGGGCGCTGCCCAGTCTGGCATGATCCAGTCTCGCCCTCAGCAGCGCCTCGTATGTCCCTCGCTCGACGTGTGCGCGCGCGACGGCGCCGTCGAGCATCGCGAAGGCGGTGCGGTGCGCCGCGGTGAACTGGCCGGGATCGAGGCGGTCTACCAACGACACTGCGCGCGAGAGTGGCATCACGCAGACGGCCCGTGTCTCGACGAGGAGGCCAGCGTTTTTGAGTTCCTCGACCTGCGCCGCGTCGATGTCGGCGAGGTCTGGCGCGGCCGCCGGGAAGGCGAGAACCGCAAGGCCAGGGGCAAGCGGATACTGGAGCGGATCGAAGTCCACGCCTTCCGGATCGCCGGTCAATTCTTCAGCCTTCCATCCCCCTTCCGCCGCCCACTGCGGGAAGCCGTCCGCGAGGACGACGGCGGCCGCGGCGGCATCGCGAAGGGCGTTCCACAGCCAGTCATCCCTCTCCGGTGGCGCGATCAGTGCGAGGGTGAACTGCTCGCCGTGGCAGAGCTTGCGCCAGCCGGCCTCCGGGCCCTCCTCTGTGATGAGCGCCGCAAGCTCTCGGAACTGGCGGCCGGGATCGTCGAAGTCGTCAGTGACACGCATTACTCGGCCGGCCCAGTCGCGAAGCACACGGCCGGCCGAACCGTCCGTGAAGTCCAGTGCAACCACCATCCGGTGGTTGATGCGCTGCTGGGCCAGGACTCGGCCGAGCCACTCCGAACGCACCTGGAAGGCGCTGGCCATCCGGTTGGTCCGCTCGGTTACCCATACGCGCCGATGCTGCGACCAGGTCTCTGCCTGTTTCCTGGCCGTTCCGTCCAGTTCTGCCGGTGCAGTTTCTGGCGGGAGGAGCCGCCGAGCCAGCTCCTGACGTTGCGCCGGTGCTGTGGCGTCGGACCAGGCGATCTCGCCTTCTGGCAGATCGACGCACCAGACGACCGGACAAGCCCAATCGTCCCGGTCGTTTTCACCCAGCTGGGTCGCCATGAGCGCTGCCCGGCCTCGAGCGACGGCGTGGTCGAGGGGCCGGCCCATCGCCAACGCCTGAAGGACTGCAGCCGCAAGATCCGGCGCTATGTCGTCAGCGAGTGGGCCGAGCGTCGCGAGGACAGCTGAGACGCCCACGTTCGCGAGCGCCTGGATAAAGGGAGGAGCCGCGCCTGGCGCTGCGAAGCGCTCGTTCAGCCCCGTCTTGCATGCCCAGAGGACGACGTAGAGTGGTACGACCCTGCTGGTCTTCGCGGCATCGCCAATGGCGGCGGCGAGGTCGTCGGGCGAAAGCCAGCTCCCGTCGGCGAGCAGGAAGCGGGGTGGATTCTCGGTCGCGTGTCCGCTGAGCCACAGCAGCGTCGGCTTAGTTTCCGACAGGGCATCGACGAGCTCGGCACGGCCGACCGCCCGCGCTTCGATCGGCGCCACCAGCGCCTTCGCCGCTGCGTCGAGACTGTCCCGGGCTAGGTTTAGCGCCTGGAGTTCCGCCTTGAGATCGATGTTATCCAAGCCGGGCCCGGCCTCCTGTCCCTGCACCACGAGTACACGCAACGGGTTGCCAATGTCCCGGGGCGCGACAAATGCGCTCTGGCCCGTCACGAGGCGGACCATCGCGACGTCCTGCCATCGCGTAGGCGGCAGCGCCGCGATGGTGGACTCCCACGGCCGCTCCCAGTGCGCGGGGGGCGTACTCACTGCGAAGCGGCGAACGCCGGGAGCATCGCCGCCACATGCGTAGGCCCACCAACGCAGGTACTCCCGCGATAGAGCGAATTGCAGGTAACGCTCCGCAGCGCCCGGTTGGAGGGTCGGGGGGAGTGTCTCCCATTCCGTCTGATCGAAGGGCACCAAGCGCGTTCTTGAATCGCGGGTCACGTCCCAGCCAAGATCGTCCCGCAAGGTAAGCGTTGTAATATCAGACCCACGGGCGCTGATACCATTCTGTCTCACCCTCGAATCATATGAAATCCTTCCCCGCAGCAGCTGCTGTCCGAATGGCAAACATCGGCATAGTTTAACTATCGTCCAGACGGATTAGATTTGGCGGATCAACGAGTTCGTACCGCGGGGCACAGGAGTGCGGTCTTGAGCGTTGGCATCGCTTGCGGACGGAAGATTTGATGATCGCAGTATCTTCTCTTTGTGAGAAATGGTCGCGAACGAGCGGTTGTCCTTGCCGAACGGGAACCAAGGATCGCCTTTGTTCGTGGAACCGGATCGTAAGCATTCATCAGGGCTCAAGATCGAGTGTGGTGTGAGCGTCTTCCTGCTCATGGGATGGGCCGGGGATGGACGTCCGTCGTATGACGAGCTTGCCGCCCTGGTCGTGGAGCAGGCGCGGATCATCGCCGAGTTACGGGCCGAGAACCAGCGGCTGCGGGTGGAGAATGAGCGGCTCTCGGCTCGGGTGGCCGAGTTGGAGCGGCGGCTGAACAGGCACTTGGGCAACTCCTCCCTGCCGCCGTCGGCCGATACCTTCACCCGGCCGGAGAAGAAGCCGAAGCCCGGAAGCGGGCGGCGGCGGGGCGGCCAGCCGGGTTCGGCGGGTGGTGGACTGGCCATGGTCGAGAACCCGGACTCGATCGACGATCATCTGCCCGAGTGGTGTGGCGGGTGCGGGGCGGGGCTGAGCCTGGCCGACAGCGCGGGATACGAGCGCCGTCAGGTGTGGGACGTCCCTGTGGTCAGCGTGACAGTGGCCGAGCATCGAGCGCATCGGTGCCGGTGTGGGTGTGGGTGTGGGACGACGACGCGGGCGATGATGCCTGTGACGGTGGCCGGCTCGCCGGCCTCCTATGGGCCGAACCTGCGGGCTTTGGCGGTATACCTGCTGGTCTTCCAGCACATCCCGGTCGAGCGGACCGCGCAGCTGATCGCCGATCTGACCGGCGCGACGGTGTCGACCGGTTGGGTGTCGGGGGTGCTAGGGCAGGCCGCGGGCCTGGTGGCCGACAGCCTGAAGCTGATCCGCGCCCTGTTGACGCTCGGGCATGTGCTGCACTGAGCAGCGCGGACCCGAACGTCTGGGATGCGCACCGGTTCGCGCGGAACAGCCGGATTCGGCTGGTCGTTGCGGGCGGGTCGCATCCGCGCTGGGAGCGGAACCTGGGAACAGGCGACGACCCGGCTACTTCAACGAGGATGTTGCCGTCACACCGGACGATCGACCTGTCGATCTCACGGGTCGTGGTTTCGGTCACCCAATCGCCCGGGGCATGAAGGCACCTCTGCCAAAGCCCTCAACCTGGCCACTTTTCCTCGGTCGGATCTCGTTGGCCTCGGCCATGTTGCGGGCGAACCGGTCGAACGTGGTCACCGTGAGGACGCTGCCGTCCCACATAGCGGCGAGGGCCTGGTCGAGGGCACCGCGGTTGCGGCAGATCTACCGTCTACGCTGCAACTCGCAGGCCACTGATCAGCAGTTACCTCAATTCGCGGCCCGTTTCCGCCGTATTCCGGCACCCCGTGAGGAGGTGCGGCGGTCCTCTGGGTATGGCCGCCTATTGGTTCACCCGCACCCCCGGCGGGCAGACAGTAACCGACTGCAAGCACACTGTGATCGGAGCTGCTCATGCGCACCTCCCGCACGCTCATCCCGGCCCTGGTCGCCACCGTCACCACCGTCACCACCGTGGCCGCCGCCGCGCTGACCCTGACCGCCCTCGCTGGCCAGGCCCACGCCGCGCCCACGGTCCCCGCCGCAGCGCCAACCCCACCCGACGACCACATCCGTATCTGGCTCCCGACGTGGGAGTCGGACAACGTCCTAAACTTCCTCAACCCGATAGTCGTCGAGGACCGAGACCTCCTTGAGGAGAACATGCAAATCTCGGTCAGCGTCGGTCAGTGAGGTTGGCCCCCGAGTAGGAAACGCCGATCGCTATCTGGGGTTGTCAAGCGAACGAGCTGGTCAGCCGCCTGAAGGCCGTCGGAAGCTATGGCGCGCGCTCCTCCGCCCGCCCGAACAGGATGAGGCTGTCGCATCCGACTGACAGCGAGGACCTCGCCCGACCCGTCCCGTTGTCCTCCCACGAAGAGATCATCTGCACCGCGCGGCGTGATCACTTAGAGTGCATAAATAACTACAGTTAGTGCTGGCTTCGGAGTGGCCGGGAGATCATCGTCCAGCCCGACCGGAAGCCTGGTCCCGTACTATCCCATGCTCGAAAGGGAGCCAGCATGCCGCGCATCAAGAAGACCGCCATGGCCATGGCCGTGACCCTGACCGCCTGTGCCGGCACGCTCGGCGCCTTCGCCGTCCCGGCGCTGGCCGATCTCGGCGGCGCCTCCGGCCCGGGTGTCCGCGCTGCCGCCATCGTCAACGCCAACGGCTCCGTTGTCCGCTCCAAGGGCGTCACGGGAGTCCGCAGGATCGCCGTCGGCCAGTACTGCATCCGGCTCGACTCCGACATCAACGCCGCCACCACCGTCCCGGTCGCAACTCCCCAGTGGGCGAGCGCGCCCTGGGACTCCAGCATCTTCGTCCGCCCCGACGGCGGCACCGCCTGCGGGGACTCCCGCGACGTGTTCGTCGGCACCGGTACCGCCTCCGGCGCCCGCGACACCGGCTTCCACGTCGTCATCCCCTGACCGTGGCCGCCTGGAGGCGGTTCGTCTCTTCGCCCAGGCGGTCCCGCCGCCTGGGCGAAAGCTCCATTCCACTCTTGGGAACGGCAGGCGATCACCTACATCCTCGCCCGCCACTTGAGCGGGTCGCCGCCTTGGCTCATGTCGCCCTCTCCCCGCCTCTCGGTGGGGACGAACTCGCCTGGTAGCTCTACTTCTTCGAAGCGCCAGGACTGGCTTGGGGCACCGCGGTCCGCCACGACGGCCGGGTCGTGGTGGCCGTCGTAGAGCAGGGTGACGACCTTGTCCTCATGGGGCCCCGGCCAGAACATTCCCTCGCTGGCCTTCCACTGGGTTTGGCCCTTTCGGCCCCAGCCGATCAGGCCCAGCTCGACCGGCGTGTCGGCACCGTCGACAGGCCCGACATGGAGGGCGAACGCACTGCGGATGTCCTTGTTGGCGTTGACCAGGTTCCAGGCTTCTTCGCCCCATCTGTTCGGCCTGTCGTCGAAGAACCAGATCTCACCTCTTGCGCCCTTGACGGGGCTCACGCCCAGGACCTGGTCGTTGGTGATGCTGTAGTGACTTCCCGCGGGGCCGCCGCGATCACGTTGGGCGCCGCGGGTGATGCCTCCGTGTTCGGCGGTCAGGCACACCCCGTCCTCCACGTTGATGATGCGAAAGAACTTGGCGGGCGGAAAACCGTTACCAATTTCACTCCTTGTGGTCAGAAAATAACTCTAAGTGACCGATGGGTGGATGGTAACAGGGCGTCGGGGGCCGACGCTGCGCCGCACGTGAGCATGCTCCCCACAGGCGGTCGTCCCAGACCGGCACCGGCCACCCACCGCACCTTCACCCCATCGAGACACGGGACCGCCTCCCGCACCATGATCATTCTTCACCGCCAACGTCTACTGGCGATGGAACGGAATCCGGCGTTAACCACGTCCGGAAGACCGCAACGGCAGGGGTTCACTGACCTGGGAGAACCCCGCTAACGCCGGATTCCGTTCCAAATCTCTAACTGCCGGGCCTAGCGGAATAACGCCTGCGGCCCTTCCTGGGGTATTCCGGCCGTACCCGTCTTAGCGGGAATTCTCGGGCCGGATATGACCACAGCCCCGTGTTCGTGTGGGCGGGGGAGGCTCACCGGTGCCAGCCCTGGCCGGTGTAGTTACCGCAGGGGTTGGCCACCAGGGCGACGTAGTTGGCGGGAGGCCCGGCCGTATCCAGGCACAGGCCGCTGGTGAGGTTGGTGAACTTGCCGGTGCTGGAGTTGTAGCGCCACCGCTGGCCGGTGTAGTTCCCGCACCGTTTCAGTACTGCGTTGACTCCCTTGGCGGGGGCTCCGGCCGTGTCGAGGCACAGGCCGCTGGGCGGGTTGACGAGGTGATAGGTGGTCTGGTTGTAGCTCCAGCTCTGGCCGCTGTAGTTCCCGCAGTCACGGACTTGCACGTGGACACCAGGGCCCTGCGGGCCGTCGGTGTCGATACACAGTCCGCTGGCGGTGTTGGTGATCGGGCCCGGGTCCAGAGGGGACGATTGCGTGCTGGGCTGCGGGTCGGGTGCAGGCGTGGTGGCTGGCTGAGGGCTCGTGGGTGTGGCCGAGGGTGTGGCGCTGGTGGCGGGCGAAGTTGCCGTCGTGGCCAGGCCCCTGTTTCCCGCTCCGGCGTTTCCGTTGGATGCGGCCAGGGCCAGCGCGACGGCGCCGGCCGCGACGAGCACGACCGCGCCCAGACCCGCGTACGGGGCGAGTCGCCGGGCAGCGTGAGAGTCGAGTGTTGTCAGCCGGCGGGTGCGAGGGTCCCCGTCCTGGGGTGGAGCGGCCGGCGAGCCGGTGAGCTCGGAGAGCATCTGGGGAACGGCCGGGCGGGCGGCGGGATCCTTGGCGAGGGCACGGGCGACGAGTTGGCGAAGGTGCGCCTCAAGGCCGTCCAGATCAGGCTCGGCGTGTTGGACCCGGTCGTTGATCTCGGCGCCGCTGGCCCCGGCGAAGGGAGAACGGCCCGTGCCTGCGTAGGCGACGACAGCGCCCCAGCAGAACACGTCGGCCGCCGGGAGCGGCTGGCCACCGGCCAACAGCTCAGGCGCGATGTAGCCGGGGGTGCCGATCACCGTCCCTGAACGCGTCAACTGCCCGGTGGCGTCCAGAGCGCGGGCGATACCGAAATCGATGACCCGCGGGCCGACCGGTGACAGCAGCACGTTGGAGGGTTTGAGGTCCCGATGGATCAACCTGGCCTGGTGGATAGCGGTCAGGGCTGTCGCGATACCAACCGCGAGCGCGTCGAGATCGGCTCCACGCAGCGGACCGTGAGCGGACACCGCCTCCTGCACGGTCGGGCCGTCGATGAAGTCGGTGGCCACCCACAGCGGGTTCTGGTCAAGACCGGCGTCCAGGACCGGCGCCGTGCAGAACCGCCGCACCCGCCGCGCCGCCTCCACCTCCTGTCGGAACCGCTCCCGGAATTCAGGCTCACGCGCCAGTTCGGCGTTGATGACCTTCACCGCGACACGCCGTCCGCCGCTGTCTTCGGCAAGCCACACTGTCCCCATTCCGCCGCGGCCCAGCTGACGAACAACCCGATACCGCCCGATCATCTCCACCACGCCAAAAATCATGACAGACAACGTTGATCAGGTCCGGCGGATGGTTCTTCACCCACGCCGCCCGGGTCATCGCCTTGGCCGCGATCTTGCGGGCCTTGCCTGGCGCGTACACCACCCCTTCCCGGCGCCGCACCAGCACCCGATGTGACTGGGCTGTGCGCGGCGAGGCACCGGTTATCTAGGGTTGTCGGACCCTTCCAGCAGGTCAGAGGATGATGATCTCTTCTTTCACGTAGGCCAAGTTGACCCAACTCAGCCCGGTGTCGGCGTACGGATTCCTTCCGGTGCAGAGTCGGGTACACCAAATGTAGAGGTCGGGGGCGCGAAGCATTCGGGACGCTGCGATGGCGGCCGGCCCGACGACCCAGGTCCGCTACTCACGCCGTGCAGGCCGGGCAGGTCACGGTCAAGCAGCACCACGTCGTAGGGGTCCCGGTAGTAATGGCGCAGGATCCAACGGATATGCCGCTCACCTGTGCTTATGCAGAGGTCTCAGAGTGGGGGGCCATGCCTGAGCCCTGCCTATCAATGCAGGCCAGAGGCATATCTGCTGGATTTTCGGCCGAAGCTACGGGGACCCCTTGACGATCCGCACCGAAGGCTCCTCGAGGAAAGGGGTCGGAGCCCCCTTCTACCTGTCGGAAAATCCTGTCGTCAATCAGAGCGCGAAAACGGCCACCCGGAGCTGTGTTTCATCACCTGATGTCCGGTTTCCTGGCCCATCGGGGGCCGGTTCGACGGCCTGTCGGGAAATCTTCTACTCCCGACACCCCCCATGAGGCATCACCCCCAGATCAATGTCTGCTTGGGTTGGGGACACCTTCGGCGCGAAGGGCTGCTCAGGTTGTTCGTGGTGCGTGTGTCAGCCGGACCGCGGCGGGCGCTACCCCGTCGGTTATTGGGCGTCGCGCGGCTGCTCTGGCGAATGCGCGGATGAGTGGGGTTTCGCTCGATGTACGCCATGCGAAGGCCCACTGACACAGGGGGGCGTCGTGGATAGGGACGAAGGCGAGGCTGGGCCAGGGATAGAAGGTCGCGACCTCGGCGGTGACTCCGGCGGTGGCCTGGTCTGAGGAGACGGCGCTGAGCGTCTCCTGCCAGGTGGTGCCATTGGGGCTGCGGCGGATAGCACGTTGGAGGTGTGCGGGGTCGGTCTGACGTCAGTTCGGGCTCGCGGATCGGCAGCCACAGGTCGCCACGTCCACCTCGCCCGACTTCAGCAGGTCCAGAGGGGAGGCGGGCTGGATCTCACGGTGCTGGAGTCGGGCGTTCGGGTGGCGGGCGAGGAACAGGTCGAGAACGTTCTTGATCTGCGTGGAATGCGGGCCGATTGTGCCGAGGGTCAGTGTGCCCGCGGTGCCGTCGGCGGTGGCTTGAGCGGTCGCGATCCCTTGCATGATCTGCCGGTGGCCACTCTTGAGCGCTTGGTACAGCTGCTCACCGCGAGCGGGGACTTGCGCACGGGCGGGGTGGCCACGCTGAGCGCCTTGGCGAGCGCGGGGACGAGCCGGAAACGGGCGGTGTGGTACTGCACGGCCACCTTGCCCTTGCCGGTCCGGCAGGGCGAGCCGACCGGGGGCGGCGCAGGAGGTCATCGGACAGTCATGAACTTCTACGCGCCGAAAGTCGTCGTCGTTCATCCCGGGAGTGTTTGGGGCTAGTCACAGAGGTGGGTCTGGTGCATTTGCTGGGGAGCGGTCACGGTCGGTGATCTCGGCTCAGTTCAGCAGTGCCATCTTTCTGAGGAGGTCGTAGTTGGCGCGGCCGAACATGAGCCGTTTCAAGAATTTGATCTTGCATACTTTGCCCTCGACAACGCCTGAGCTGTAAGGGAGCGTGAGTCCGTTCAGGACGGCGGCGTGGTCGCGTTCGAGGCCGTTGGCGAAGGAATGCAGGTAGGGCAGGTCGTCAGCCCGGACGGCGTCGATCCAAGCGTCGAGGCG
>NZ_VCJS01000336.1 GCF_005893125.1 Nonomuraea basaltis
GGGGAGGGCCGTCCTGGCGGCGGGCCGCGTACGAGCCGAGCGCGGGCGGGGCGACCAGCACGATCGCGAACACGGGGGCCGCCAGCAGCCACGCCACCCGAGGGGCGTGGCCGGGCCGCCGCCGCAAGGCCGACACCAGGCCGAGCACCACCAGCACCGCGCCCGCCGCCACCAGCATCGGGCGGAAGCCGGGCCGGACGTAGTTGGCGTACATCGTGGAGAACGCCGACACGCTCAGCAGCGTCGCTCCGAGCACCACCAGCAGCCACCCCTGGGCCCTCACAGCAGTGCCCAGCCCGCGACGAAGCTGACGGTGATCGCCAGCGCCAGCGTGAGCGGGACGAACCGCCAGGCGAAGGCGCGGCCGAACGTTCCGGTGTGCAGTGCGATCAGCTTCAGGTCCACGATCGGCCCGACCACCAGGAACGCCAGCTTCGCCGTCGGTGAGAACGCCGTGAGCGAGGCCGCCACGAATGCGTCGGCCTCCGAGCAGATCGACAGCAGCACCGCCAGGAGCGCCAGCACGAGCACCGACACCACCGGCACCCCGCCCAGCGCGGTCAGCCACTCGCGCGGGATCGCCACGTTCAGTGTCGCCGCGGCCAGCGCGCCGACGACCAGGTAGCCGCCGGCGTGCATGAGGTCGTGGCACATCGCGTCCAGGAAGGCGCTCCACCTGCCCTGTCCCGGCTCGGCCGGGCGGCGTGGCGCCGGCAGCCACGCGGCGCGCCCGAACCGCGCCCAGATCCAGCCCGCCAGCACCGCCACCGCCAGCGAGGCGGCGAACCGCGCGATCACCATCGACGGGTCGCCGGGGAAGGCGACGGCGGTGGCCACCAGCACGACCGGATTGATCGCCGGGGAGGCCAGCAGGAACGCCAGCGCCGCCGGCGCGGGCACGCCGCGCGCCATCAGCCCGTTGGCGACCGGCACCGACGCGCATTCGCAGCCCGGCAGCACCGCCCCGGCCACCCCGGCCACCGGCACCGCCGCGTAGGGGCGCCGGGGCAGCGCCCGCGTCCAGAACGACGCGGGCACGAACGCGGTGATCGCCGCCGACAGGGCGACCCCGAACACCAGGAACGGGATCGCCTGCACGCACACCGCCACGAAGACGGTCGCCCACGTTCGCAGCGCCGGGTCGGTCAGGTGCGGCGCGAGCAGGAACCTGCCCGCCACCAGCAGCCCGACCAGCACGAGGAACACCCACGGCGGCCCGGCCGCGCCGGAACGCTCCTGGGCCGGCCGGTCCGTTGTGGTGGTCATCTGGTGGCCCTCCGAGGGCTGGATTTTCGGAGGGTTCAGTATGGCATGCCGCCGACAACCGTTTTCATTGCGTGAAGTGTCCGATGTGCTCCCGTACCCACTGCTCGAACGTGCGCGGCTCCCGTCCGGTGATCTCCCGCACGGCCGGCACCACCGTGTACGCCTCCGGCGGCGGATTGCCCTGCCAGGAGGCGAGCAACTCGATCAGCTCCTGGCCGTACCCGGCCCGCCGCCACCGCTCGCGCGCCTGCTCCTCGGTAAGCTCGGCGAACTCCAGCTCCCGCCCGAGCACCTTGCCGATCATGGCCAGGCGCTGGCGGGCCGTGTACGTCTCCGGCCCGGTCAGCATGTACGACCGGCCGCCGTGCCCGCCCCCGGCCAGCACCGCGGCCGCCACCGCGCCCACGTCGGCCTCGTGGATGAGCGCCATCGGGACGTCGCCGAACGGCTCGGACACTCGCCCCTCCGCGCGAATGGCCCGCGCCCAGGTGAGGGTGTTGCCCATGAAGTCCATCGGCTGGAGCCTGGTCCACTCGATGTCGCTGTGCTCGAACGCCTCCTCCACCGGTCCCGGCTGCCCGTTCCACAGCAGCGTCACTCGCCGCACCCCGGCCTCGGCGGCCAGGTCGGCCAGCTCGGGGCCGGTTCGCAGGGTCGCGTAGTCGTCGCCGCCCACGGTCAGCAGATGCGCGCCGGCCACGCCGCGCAGCGCGGGAGGGAGGCTGCCCGGCTCGGTGAGGTCTCCTTGGACGATCTCGACCTGCCGGGGCAGCCGGGCCCTGGCCGGGTCACGGGTCAGGGCCCGCACCTGGTGGCCCGCTCGCAGCAGCTCTTCGACGACTTGGCGGCCGGCCTTGCCGGTCGCTCCCGTCACGAGGTACGTCATGTCTTCCGACGCTACGGAGGGGCCGCCGATAGAGCCTGGGCCGATGGGCCGAGGAGGTGCCGGACTTCCGTCCTAGGACCCGGAACTCGTCAGGCGGTGCTGCGGCGCGCCGGCCACCACCTGCCTGGTGGCGGCGTCGGCGCCGCTCGCGGAGAAGCCGGCGGGGATCGAAGATCGCTTACGGCTCGCACGGCCGTCATTGATTTTGCTCCGGCAATGGAACGTTTTGTTAGGTTGCGGGTGCCTTGGGATGGGTGTCGCATTGGGAGAACCGCATCCGAGGACAGCGCGGTCATGGGTCTGCTCGCTAGCAGAAGACTCCCATGCAGTGTCCCAGGGCGTATCTGACTGAGTGCCTCCCTACTCATGTGTGATCGGCCGGGCGCTCGCATGGTGGCCCCATGAAGACCACATCCCGCATCACCCGCGCTGTCGTCGCCTTGGTGGTGGCGGCGGCCGGCTTGTTATCGCTGACGTCGCCGGCGCATGCCGAACCGCCGGCCACCCAACCGCTCACCGTGCGGATCCTGCTGGTGAGCTGCGTCGACCCCTGCCGCAACACCGGCCTGGAGGACGCGGGGGAGAGCGCGCCCGACTTCTACGGGGAGATCACCTTCGCCGGGTTCGACACCTACACCACTCCCCGGGCGGCGGAGGACCAGGAGCAGGTCGCGCCCTTTTGGACCGTGAACCACGACATTCCCACCACCGTCGTCGAGCAGGACATCTCTGTGCTCATCAAGGACCACGACTCCACTTCCGGCGACGACTGGGGCGACGCCTCGCCTCGCGAGGGTGACGCTGTGGCGCGCTTCAAGGTGAACATGATCCGCGGAACGGTCTCCGGCGACATGACGGGCTCCGTCCAAACGGCCTGACCGGCCTCGGCAGAACCTCCGGCCAGGCCGAGCTGGACGATCGGGGCGGCAACGACTTCGTCGTCTCGCTGGGCCGGTGGATCCCACAGATGATCACGAACGTGGGCGGCCGGGCCGACGCCGAAAAGAGTACGCTCCTGCACGAGCTGGGGCACACCTTCGGACTGGGCCATGGCGGCCGCCGCGACAACGGCACAGTCGACCTCGACAACTGCAAACCCAACTACTTCAGCGTGATGAACTATCCACTGCAGTTCAGGGACGTCGACGGGAAACGGCCGCTGGATTTCTCCAGCTCGGCCACCGCCCCGCTCAACGAGAAGGACGCCCTGGACGAGGTCGTGAAGCCCGGCATGGCCGGCGTCGGCAGCCGGCTCGTCATCCACGGCGTGGCCGGCAGGTGGGTCACCCACCAGGCCGACGGGCAGATCGACTGGAACGGCGACACGAAGAACGACACCACCACGGCCCGGGAGGACATCGACTTCATCCCCGTCTACGGCGAGGACTGCGCGGTCCCCAGCCCCGACCGGACGATGGTCGGTCGCCCTGACTGGGACCGCCTCGTCTACAGCTTCACCGGCAGCCGCTACTTCTCCGACGGCGCACACGGCGGCGTGGAGAAGGAGCTGAGCGGCGACGATGTGATCAAGGTCAAGACCGTCGACCTGAAGGCCACCAAGACCGTCGACCGGGCCGAGGCCACCGGCGGCCAGACCCTCACCTACACCGTCACGGCCACCAACGCCAGCTCCACGACGGCCACGCAGGTGACGGTGACCGACACCCCACCCACCGGCGAGGCGATCACCCGCTCGCTCGCCGACGTGCCGGCCGGGCAGAACGCCAGGCAGACCTTCACCTACCAGGTGCCGTGCACCGCCGCGGACGGCAACACGATCACCAACAAGGCCGAGGTAGCCGGGCACAACGCCGAAGGCGAACCAGAACTGGCGGAAACGCTCGCCGACAACACCGCCACGGCCGATACCAAGATCCACGCGCCGAAGATCGCGCTGGAGCAGAGCGCCATCCCGTCGGTCAACGCCGGTGAGGCGATCACCTACACCCTCACCTACCGCAACACCGGCAGCGCCACCGCGACCGGCGCCACGCTCACCCAGACCCTGCCCGTCGGCATCTACTACAGCCAGGCCCTCGACCAGGGCGCCGGACCCAAGCCCGGCACCGTGGCAAGGAACGCCGACGGCTCCACCACCCTCACGTGGGACCTGGGCAGCCTGGAAGCCGGCGCCTCGGGCACGGTGACCTTCACCGCCCGCCCGAGCCTGTTGCTGACCGCAGGCGAGAGGCTCACCGCCACAACCTCGCTCCGGTACGGCGGAGCCGCCGGCTGCTCCTTCGGCCCCGCCACCGCGCAGGCCACCACGCAGATCACCCAGGTGGCGCCCAGCCGGGATCCGCTGATCTCCACCCTGTGGGGACTGCGCACCGACCTGCGCACCGCCGAGGCACTGGCCCGCGTCCAGGCCACCGACCAGCGCTACGACACCGACCAGGACGGCGCGCTGTCGCAGGCCGAGGCGGCCACGGCCCTGAAACTGCCGCTGCTGCAGCCGCGCACGCTCAAGGCCGAACTACTGGCGACCCTGCTCAACCTGTCCACCCGCCGCATCAACGCCGGCATGCATGTACTCACCGTGACGGTGCGTAAGATCGGCGCGAGCACGGTGGCCGAGGCCGCCCGGTATGCCCAGGCGACGCTGGCGTTGCCGTACCCGCACAACCTGCTGCGATACACCGACGCCACATTGGCGCTCACAGAGATCAACTCGGGGGTGGCCGTCCGCGACTAGTCAAGCCAGCCTCGAAGTCCCAGGACTTCCACTCGGTGCCGGCGTGGACGGCTCGCCGTCGAGAGCCAAGAGGCCTGCCGCCCACGCGGCGCCGGGTCCGCCCCCTTCCGTAGCGGGCATGCGGCATCGCGCACCGCCCTCGGCGGAGACCGTGATCCCACATGTCACGTGCTCCGCCCGGGGCCAGCAGTGTCCCGCTCGTCGGTGCGTTGACGAGCGGGATCCTGACGTCGGTGGTGGAGGCCGACCAGCCTTTCGCCGTGTTGCACGTCGGTGACGTCGAAGGTCGTAAGAGGTGCCTGTTGATCAGGACATGCATGCCACCCGCGGAGCCCCGAAAGTGATCTAAGAAGCTGACACTCGCGTTCACGACGCAACCGGGGGACACCCGACGGTTAGGGCTCCAGCGTCAATCTAATGGACGGTCTCCACGAGCCATAGCGGACCGACGTCAGCGGGCAGCACACTCAGCGACTCTCATCCACGCGAGCACGCCCGAAGGGCGGATCTGGATCTAATGGCTGTCCCGTCGTTCCTCGACCCCGTGGGCCGGTTCGCGCTCTTCTCTGCACCAAGCAAGACGCACGCCGCTGCCGAGAACGTGGCCCGAGCGGACCATGCGTCACCGACGACCTCAGTAGGTGAGGCGGGCGGCCTGCCAACGATGGAAACCCGATCATCGGCAGACCGCCCGCCTCCGACCTCGAGGGCGCGCACTGACGAGAAAGCAGCGTGTCTTGCCAGTAACCGGGTCCACGTGGCCCGACCCTGCAACGGCCCGTTCAGAGCTCAGCGCCAGGAGATCCTGGCTGCCAACCCCGCTCTCCGCCTGCAGCGACGCAAGCCCGCCCGGCGCGATGACCGCGCCATCACGCGCGCCCGGCTACCACAGTCCGCCCCACCTCGACGCCGCTCACGGCGACGTTCTTGTCTCCCGCGGCCGCCTTGGCCTGTTCGACCACTTGACTGCTCTGCGGGTCGGTGCCGGCCATGGCCCAGTCATGAAGACGCAGCCCGCCGATGCCCCTGGGCTCCTCCGGACTGATGTCGTCAGCGGCGACGAACCCGTCGAACGACATGCTCATGTCGTAGACGACCTTTCCCGTACGCTCCCCTTCCTTTCCGCGCCTAGCCTGGCTTCGGGTATGCCTTGTGCAGGTGACGACCCACGGTGCGTGGGCTGAGAAACAGTTGAGCGACCGTTTTCCGATCGCACCTCCTCCTCGCACCCGGCGTCAGGGCAGCAGCACGTGGGTGCGGTGGTCGAAGGCCTGCCCGTGCGGGGCGCAGGGAGTGCCGGGCTCGCGCGGGCACAGCGTCCAGTGCCGGGTGACGCGCGCCCGGTAAAGGCGGTACGGCGCGGGCGGACGCAGCTGATCGGGCGGGAACACCCGGCCGCCGCGTCCCGGATCGCCCGGATAGACCGCGAGCCACCGGTCGAGGTCGGTCTCCTCAGCGGCGCTCGCCGCCATGTACACCGCCTGCCCGGTGCCGGGCTTCACCTGGGAGTCGAAGACCACGATACTGACCTCCGGGCGCTCGGCGATGTTGCGCGAGTGGGCCGCCCCGGGCACGGAGATCCACAGGAAGTCCCGGTACCTGTCGTGTGCGAAGAAGACCGGGGTGATCCAGGGGGTTCCCGTCTGGTCGGCCGTGCCGAGAGTGAGGTAACGATTGGCGTCGATGATCGCCCGCGCGGTGTCCACGAGGGTGCTCATCGCGACCTGCCCCACGCGATCAGTGCGGCCACTGTCCCGAAGGCGAGGGGCAGCCACGGATCGGCGTGCAGGATCGCGATGTTCGTGACGGCGGCGCCGGCCATCAGGCCGATCAGGCCCAGCGCCGCCATCCGGCACAGGCGGGGCACGACCAGGCCGATCGCGGCGGCGACCTCCAGCGCTCCCACCAGGTAGCGGAACCACTGGCCGGCGCCGACGTCCTCGAACATGCCCACCATCGCCGGGTCGCCGGCGAGCTTGACCGCACCGCCCATCGCGAACTGGACGGCGAGCACCGCCTGTCCTGCCCACAACGCGATCGTCGTGGCTTTGCCGCGGGTGCGGGTCCGGGTGCGGGTGATCGCAGTAGTCATCCGTGATCTCCGAATCGTCGTTGTGATGTCGACGTCTCAAGCCTGCGCCGACCGGCGGTCGCGCTCATCCGTGGCGTCCACCGAACCGCCACCGAAGCACCACTGAGAGGCCGCCGAACTCCTACCGGCCGCCCCGCGGATGCGCCATCCTGGGGTGATGGAAGGCGAGATCTCCCCGAGGGAGGCCGAGGTCCTGGCAGCTCTCGGCGACCACCTGTCCAACGCGCAGATCGCCGGCCGCCTGCGGCTTTCGGTGCGGACCGTGGAAAGCCACGTGGCCTCCCTGCTGCGCAAGTACGGCGTCGCGGACCGGCGGGCACTGGCGGCGCACGCCGCTCTCCGGACCGTCCGGCCAGGCGAGATCAGCCTCCTGCCCGTCGGCCGCACGAGCTTCGTCGGCAGAAGCGGCGACCGGGACGCCGCCCGCACTGCGCTGGCGGACTCGCGCCTGGTGACGCTGCTCGGCCCCGGCGGGATGGGCAAGACGCGCCTGGCGACGGTGGTGGCCGGCGAATATCCGGACGGCGGCGCCTTCGTCGACCTGGTCCCGGCCCGCGCGGGGCACGTCATCCAGGCGGTGGCCGCGGCGCTCGGAGTGTCCGAGCGACCGCCGAGGCCGTTGGAGCACACCGTGCTCGAGCGTCTCGCTCCCGGCCGGGCGCTGCTCGTCATGGACAACTGCGAGCACGTGATCGACGAGGCCGGCGCGCTGATCGACCGCGTCCTGTCCCGCTGCCCCGGGGTGCGGGTGCTGGCGACCAGCAGGGAACGGCTGAGTGTCATGGGTGAACGGGTCATTCCGATCTCTCCGCTTCCATTGCGTACCGATGCGCGCCGGCTGTTCCTCGACCGTGCGCGTGCGATCGAGGCTGACTTCGACGCCCCGCCCGCGCTCATCGACGACTTGTGCGCCAGGCTCGACGGCATGCCGCTGGCCATCGAACTGGCGGCGGCCCGCGCCGGGTCGCTGGGCGTGGCGGGGCTGCTGTCCGCGATTGAGGACCGGCCGCGGCTTCTGTCCGGCGGTCGCGGGCCGGATACGCGGCACCGGTCGCTGCGGGCGGTGCTCGGCTGGAGCCACGAGCTGCTGGACGATGAGGAGCGGGCCGTGTTCCGGCGGCTGTCGGTCTTCTCCGGCGCCTTCGACCTGGACGCGGCCGCGGCGGTCTGCCCGGGTACGCCGCTCGCGGAGGTGGCCGACGTGGTGGGACGGCTGGCCGACAAGAGCATGGTGGTCCGCCACGGCGAGTGCTGGCGGCTGCTGGACACCGTCCGGGCGTACGCCGCCGAGCAGCTCGCCCTGTCGGCGGACCTGGCCGGGACACGCGCGGCGCGCTTGTCGTGGGCCGCGGACACGGCGGCCCGCCTGGAAGAACGGCCGGCCGAGCACCCCGAGTTCGACCGGGTGGCCGGAGAACTGCGGGCGGCGCTGGCGGAGGCGGGCGATCCGGCCGAGCCGGGCGATGCCGCGCACCGGCTTGCCCGGTCGCTGGCCCGGCTGACGTTCGGCAGGGGCGCGTTCGCGGAGGCGAGGGCCCACTACACGGTGGCCGCCCGGCATGCGGGCGACTTGGACGAGGCGTGCCGCGACCTCGGGGACGCCGCCCAGGCCGCGGTGGCCGTGGCCGATGGAGGCGTCGCCTGCTCGCTGATGATGGAGGCCGCCGACCGCGCCCGCCGGGCGCGTCCGCCGCGGCCCGAGCTGCTCACGTCCGCGCTGGCCCACGCGGTGATCATCACGGTGCGTTATCGGGTGAAGGCCGAGGATTCCCGCCGAAGCCGGGCCGGACTGCTGGCGGAAGCACCTCCGACGGCCGACCCGCACGCCTCCGCCCTGCTCCTGACCGCGCGCGCCTGGCATGAGGGCGGAGTCGGCCTCGCCCGTCAGGCGGTCGCCGCCGCCCGCGCCACCGGCGACGACGTGCTGCTGCTCGGCGCACTCGACGTCCTGACCACCGCGACCGCCCAGGCTGGCGACACGCGGGAGGCACACAGGATCGGCAGCGAGCGACTCGAGCTCATCACCGCACTGCCCGCCGGTGACCCGGCGTCCGCAGCGGAGATCATCGACGCCTTCCACGCGGCGGGCAAGGCCGCGATCGCCGCCGGTGACCTGCCCGCGGCGCGGACCATCCAGCGGCGGTCCCGGACGGAGGATCCCATCGGCGCTCACCCGTACATCGCGGCGCCGCGGCTCATCCGGGTACTGGCGTTGACCGGCCGCTTCGACGAGGCCCTCGCACACGCGGAGGCCATGTGGGACGGCTGGCGTGGCGACGGCTCCCCATTGATGGCCTGGATGTCGTCCGCGGCGGCCATGGCCGCGCTGGTGCATGGACTGCGGCGATCTGACCAATTCGAGCTGTGGCGGGCTCGCGCGATCGAGATGTCCGGCCGCCGCGACACCGCCGACGCGCCCGAGCTCGCGGCGTGCATAGCGTTCGTCGACGCCAGGACCGCCGTGCACACCGGCCGCGTCGACGATGCCGAGGCCTTGGTCGAGCGGGCGTTCGCCGACTTCGCCGAACCGTGGTGGGCGGCGTACGCGCGGGCCGCGGGAGCCGAGCTCGCCGTCGTCGCGGGGCTGCCGGACCGCCGGGCTCGTCTCACCGAGGCGGCGCCCTTCGCGGAGCAGAACGACTGGGCCGCCGCCTGCCTTGCCCGGGCCAGTGCCGGGGACGCCGCCGCGCTGAACTCCGCTGCCGCGCGGTGGGAACGCATCAACGCGGTATTCGAACGGGCATGCACCCTGGCCCTGATCCCGGACCGCACCCCCGAGGCCGCTGCGGCCCTCCAAGCCCTGGCCACCCACACCCCGGCCCCGGCATCCCGTCTGAACCGCACGCCAGGCTGATCGAGCTGAACGTCCCAACTCGGCGGGACCCGGAACCGGGCGCGAGCCGGGTGAAGGCGGCCGCGGCGATCAACGCGGGCACGAGGCGCCACCGCGGAAGCTTTCCCTCGCCGATCGCGATCACGACTCCTACCGCGATCGAGCAGCCACATCACGCCGAAGCCGATGATCAGCATCTTCCAGGTGAGGCGCCGTGCCCGCTTGCGATCGTCCATTTACCGCACGCGCAGCACGTCGCCGAGCTTGACCCGGGCGCCCGTCCGCAGCACGGCCCGTTCGTACACCTTGGCGCCGAAGGCCAGCACCGCCAGCACGGCCAGCACCATCGCGGCCATGGAGGCCCCCACCTG
>NZ_VCJS01000337.1 GCF_005893125.1 Nonomuraea basaltis
GCCACCGCAGTCGAAGAGCAAGACCCCGCCAGTCGTGACGAACTCAAGGGTCGAAACGGTCCATGAGGGATGAAGACCCTTCGGTTCAGTCCGATGAACCTTCAGTTCGCATGAACTCTGGGACTTCTTCGGGGTTGAGGAACCGGCGGACAGCCATTGGCACTGAGAACGATCTCGCTAGGGCGGCTGGTGCAGGGGCCAGCCTTCACCGTGCGGGTCCCGTTCGGCAGAGGCGGTTTTGAACAGGTACTCGGTGCGGGGGGAGGACAGCCGGCCCCGTCTGGTGAGCGGGCAGATGTCGGCGGCCGCGGGCGCGCGGGGGGCCGGAGGTGGGGCGCGCCGGTTGACCGCGGGATCAGCACCGTCTGGGCGAGGTAGCCCAGTGCCCGGCGGCCCTTGCGGGTGCCGCGCCGACGCCGCTCGTTGTGCAGCAGGCCGGACAAGAACAGCGCCGTCTCCCGCCGCATGCCCAGCGCAGCGGAGTATGTGACATCTGAGGGTAGCGAAGTCCCTGCTCTATGAAGTTGATCTCTAGGCAAGACCACTTCTAGCAGGGGCTTCGCGGCCTTCTGGGACCTTCGCTCAATCCAGCGGGCCGTCCAGACGATCACACACCGTGGCTGATCGTTACCGGAGAAGGCTCGTTGTCAGGTTGCCGGCGCGTCCTCGATGGTCCAGTGGATCCCGTGCGGGATGAGAAAGTCGAGGAAGGCGGTCGGGTGGTAGGCCTGGGCGGGTGCGAGTACTCCCGGCTTGGCAGGGTCGGCGATGAGACGGCGGGCGCTTTCTACGGCGATCACCGCGGTTGTGCCGTAGGTGTCGGGGCCCTGGACGATGCCGCGGGCGCGGCGGCCGTCGGTACTGGTGGCGTCGAGCACGTAGGTGAAGTGCTGGGTGCGGCGGCTGTCCTCATCGGGGCCTTCAGGCAGGCTTTCGATGATCTCCGGTGTGAGCGGGATGTTCAGCCGGTCGCCCAACGCCGCCTCGGTCAGGCCCTCGACATGCCGGACGCGGATGTGACGGGGAATGGTCACCACCTCCGGCACAGGGAAGGCCATCACCGGGGTTACCTCCGACTGTCCGGGCAGCCTGATCGCGGCGTGGCGGGCGGGCATGCCGGGGCGCCAGTCGCCGTCGTCGTAGGTCATGCCTCCCGCCTTGATGGCGTCGATCGTTTCGACCAGCGAGCGCAGCGAGCCGCGCGACATGCCGCCGCCCCCGACGATCACGTGGGTGGTGATGATCTCTTCGACCGATTCAAGGTGGTCGGCCAGGATGTGGGCCATGAGGTCTACCGGGACGCAGCCGTCGTTGGCGGCGGGTACGACGGTGACCCCGGCGTTCTCCGCCTCCGTGGTGAAGGTGTCGAAGATTTTCTTGATGTAGAGCTGCTCGCCTGAGGCGTCGACGTAGTGACAGCCGGCGGCGATCGCGGCGCGGACCACGGCTTCACCTGAGGAGGTGAAGGGTCCGGCGCAGTTGATGACGCCGTCGCAGCCGCGGAACGCGCGCACCAGCGCCTCATGGTCGGTGGTGTCGGCCACGCGTCGTTCCGCGTCGAGGAGGCCGACCGCCGAGGCGGCCTCCTTCAGGCGCGCGAGATCACGTCCGGCCAGGACCGTCTCGATGTCGCGTCGTGCCAGTTCGGTGAGCACGAGCTTTCCCTGGTATCCACTCGCGCCATAAACGGCGATCTTCATGTCGTCTCCTCATGATGGAGCTGCGCGGTTGCTCAGCCACCAGCACAGTAAGGCGCGGACACAAGACGGTTGAATGCGTGATGCGCTCTAGAGTTTGCGTCATCGTCTTCGCCGAGGTCGTTGTTGGTTACACTGGCTGCGTGGATGTTCTGTCTGATGTGGTGAGTGCGGCGCGCACCGGTCGACCCCACTCGGGCCGGGTGACCAGGTCCGCTCCCTTCGCCCAGCGGTTTCCGCCAGTGCCGTCCGCCGGGTTCCACATCGTTCTCCAGGGAACGTGCTGGCTTCTCCCGTCGCAGGGTGAGCCGATCGCGCTCGGGCCGGGCGACGTGGCGTTCCTGCCGCGCGGATCCGCACACGGTCTGGCCGACGAACCGTCCACCCCGGTAAGCGAGCCGCCCGCAACGCTCACCGGAGTCCATGATGGCCGCAACGACGAAACGTCAGCCGACCGGCCGCCGACGGTGGTCATGCTCTGCGGCGCCTACCTCCTGGACAGATCCGGGCCACATCCGCTCCTGAACGACCTGCCCGAGGTCATCCACCTACCGACGCGGGTAGGGCGCCACAGGGAACTCCGCGCCGCGGTCGAACTCCTCGGCGTGGAACTGGACAGCGACGCCCGCCCAGGCTCCGACACCATCCTGCTCACCCTGCTGGATCTTCTCCTGCTCTACATCCTGCGCGCGTGGTTCGAAGAACAGCGCGTCTCCGGCCACTCCGCCACCGGCTGGGCCGCGGCCCTGCACGACCCCGCCGTCGCCGCCGCCCTCCGCGCCATCCACGGAGACCCCAGCCGGCAATGGACCGTCGAGGAGTTGGGCGCGCAGGCACGCCTGTCCCGGGCCGCCTTCGCCCGGCGGTTCACACATCTGGTCGGCCAACCACCGCTCACCTACCTGACATGGTGGCGGATGACCACCGCCGCCCGGCTCCTGCGCGCCTCCGACGCCCCCGTCAACACGATCGCCCAGCAGGTCGGCTACAGCTCGCAGTACACCTTCACCCATGCCTTCAAACGCCAGTACGGGTCACCGCCCGGCGGTTACCGGCACCACACCGGCTGAAGCACAACACCCGCGTAGGGATCTTCGAGGTTTGGCGGCCTATGACACGTTGGTTAACGGCACCCCATCATCGTCGAGCACGAGCGCTGGCCAGAGGAACGACCGTCTCGACCTGGGGGCGGCGTTCCTTTGGCGAATACGGGGTACGGTGGGGCGGCGCGAGGTGGCCGCTCGCGGCCGAGCAGGCTGCAGGTGCGGTCGATCGCGCCGGTGTAGGCGCGGTGGGTATTGGCGTTGGTGAAGCGGGGTGTGGACAGGAAGGCGTCGGCGGCCGCCGCCACAGTGACCTGCGGGCCGCGCAACGCGGTGACGTTCCGCCCGGCACGGGCGGTCACCTGATCCCTCAGGTGGTGATGTACCGGATAACGTGCACGAGTCGCGCACCACCGTGCGGGACGGACCTCCTGCTCGGCGCGCTCTCATGATCGGTCATGTACGTGGTACTAGTCCTTTATCACCTACATCTGCGCAGGTCCCCGCCAGTGGTAGCGCCACTCAGGCGGGACGGGGAGCTCCTCAGCATGCGCGACCAAGACGTCGTGCCCAGGACGCGCGGCTCAGGGGGCAAGGGTGCCGATGTCGGCGGCGACTCGGGCGAGGGCCCGGATCAGGTCGTTCTCGGTCTCGGTACGCCACACCAGAGCGTACGACAGGGCGTCGATGTCATTGACGGGCAGGTAGGCGATGTCGGGCCGACTCCAATAGCGCATCATGTGGGCGGGGAAGAGGTTGACGAGCTCTCCAGTGCTGGCCAGGGTGAGAATCTCCTCGGCGTTGTGTACCAAGGGGCCGCGCTCGATCCGGTGCCCTGAGCGGGTGTGAGACGGGACGAAGCCCTCGGCCCAGTAGTCCGGCCTCGACGGGGCGTCGCTGTGCTGGAAGTCGGCGAGCATCTCAAGCGAGACGGAGGTGCGCCGGGTGAGCTCGTGCTCGGCGGCCACGGCCAGCACCCGCGGGTCGGCGAACAGGACCGGGCCCACCGTCAGGTCGGGTTCTTCGACCGGCAGCCAGCAGACCAGCATGTCGAGGTCGCCACGGCGTAACCCGGCGAACGGATCGACGAAGGAGGCGTGCTGGATCTGCAGCTGCCAGTGAGGATGGCGGGCGCGGAAGGTGCCCCAGTAGGGGCGCAGGTCATAGGTGTTGAGGGGGAGCATGCCGACGCGCAGGACGTGGGTGATGCCGCGGGCGGCGAGGTGGGCGCGTTCGAGGCTGTCGCGCAGGCCGGCGTAGACCGGCCGCAGGTCGTCACGGAGTTGACGACCGAGCGGGGTGAGGCAGATCTGGCGGCGGTTGGTGCGGTCGAACAGCGCGCCGCCCAGGCGGCGTTCCTGCTGGTTGATGGCCTGGCTGACCCGCGCCTGGGAGACGTGCAGCCGGTCCGCGGCCCGGCCGAAGTGGAGCTCTTCGGCGAGGGTCAGAAAGATCTCGATATCACGTATCTCCATGCCTGCCCCGATCTGTAGATCAGTCGGCCCATCGCCCGACAGCATACGAAGGATAAGGATGATGATGATGCGCCTCCGCATCAGCGGGTGAGACGGAGCTGCCAGGCGGAGAGTTCGACGTCCTGGCGTTGTGATAACCCGCGTGTTATCGCTGCGTGCTCGAAGTCGGCGTTGATCGAGACGCGGCACCCCAGCAAGGTGGAAACCGACCGGAACAGTCCGCGTGAGCCGTCAACTCTTGACCTCACGTGTATTTCCCGATGCCTTCCAGAGGAGCAGCATCATGCGAGCGCAGATGACGAACCCCGCCGTTGTCCCTCCCGACGGGAGGAAAGGCATCGGGGCCCTCTTCAGGGCTATCAACCAGGGCTGTATGTCCCACGCGCGGCAAGAGATCGTCGGGCGGCGCACCGGCCAGATCAACGGCCGCAGCGCATGTGTGGGCCCCACCTGGACCTGACCATGCCCTTGGACATGACGGCGATGTACGCCATGCACCATGCCCTGCGCCGGGAACTGGAGCACATCGCCCGTGTCACCGTCCGGATCGACGACGATCCCAGGCGCATCCTGAGCACGGCGATCGGCTGGCAGCTGTTCACGCGATCCGTGCGCATCCATCACAGTGCCGAGGACGACATGCTCTGGCCGGCGCTGCGCCGGCAGTTGGCCGACCGGCCGGACGGCCTGGTGCTGCTGGAGGCGATGGAGGCCGAACACGCAGCCATCGACCAGCTCATCGCGACGGTCAACGAGCTGCTCGCCGACCCCGACCCCGACCCCGACGTCGACCAGGTCCGGCTCGGGGACCTCACGGACTCCCTGGTCACGGGCTTGCGCGGGCATCTCAGGCATGAGGAGGACACGGCGATTCCGCTCATCCGGCGAGCTCTCACCACAAGGCAGTGGGCGGCCTTCGACCAGATCCACGGCCAGCGGGTCGGCGCGGACGCGCCCCGGCTGCTGCCGTGGTTGCTGGAGAATGCCGACCCGCAGACCACCGCGAGAATGCTCGCCACCCTGCCGGAGCCCGCCCGCATCGCCTACAACACCCAGTGGCAGCCCGCCCACGCCGCCCTCGACCGCTGGTGCAGCCGGGCATGACCATCATCGCGCTCGCCGTCGACCATGCGGTGTCGTGTCAGCGGCGGCGTCAGGACGGCAACGGCCCGGTATCAGAGCGGTCGGCGATGGTAGTCACCATGAACGGTTCAGCGATCGCGGCCTCCGGGGCTGCGAACTGGACCACACCGAGCTCACCCCCGACCCTGGCGCGTCGCTCATGGAAGCCCCATGAGCGCCACGCCGGGACGGGTCTCACAAGATCGAAGACTTTAGGCAAGGAGATACATGATGGGAACTGGCAACGGCGGTTTTTCCAAGACTGGGCTGTACAGACTGCACGAGGTGCTGGCCCGGCATGTCGATTCCGGGAAGATTCCCGGAATCGTCGCCCTGGTCAGCCGGGGCGAGGAGACGCACGTCGAAACGATCGGGACGATGCGCCAAGACGGTGGCCCGCCGATGCGCCGGGACACCATCTTCCGGATGGCCTCCACCTCCAAGCCGGTCGCGATGGCGGCGGCGATGGTCCTGCTCGATGAGTGCCGGCTGCGGCTGGACGACCCGGTAGATCCGTGGCTGCCCGAGCTCGCCGACCGGCAGGTGCTGAGGCGGATCGACAGCCCGCTGGACGACACCGTGCCGGCGCGGCGGCCGATCACCGTACGGGACCTGCTGACCTCCACGTTCGGGCTCGGCATGGATATGACGTCGCTGGGCACCCCGATCATGGGCGCGGTCTTCGAGCAGGGGCTCACGCCCAACCTGCCGGAGCCGATGCCCGAGCCGGATGAGTGGATGCGCCGCCTCGGTACGCTGCCGCTGATGTACCAGCCCGGCGAGCGCTGGCAGTACCAGGTCAGCCACGATGTCCTCAGCGTGCTGGTCGCCCGGGTCGCCGGCCAGTCGTTCGAGGCGTTCCTGCGCGAGCGCATCTTCGAGCCGCTGGGGATGACCGACACCGGCTTCCACGTGCCCGCCGGCAAGATCGACCGGTTGCCGAGCCTGTACGCGCCGGACCAGCAGAGCGGCGAGTTCCACGTGTGGGACGAGGCCGCGGGGGGACGGTGGAGCCGGCCGCCGGCGTTCCAGGGCGGCGGCGGCGGGCTGGTCTCCACCGCCGACGACTACCACGCCTACTTCCGAATGCTGCTCAATGGCGGGATGCACGGCAGCGACCGGATCCTGTCGAGGCCCGCCGTGGAGTTGATGACCACCAACCGCCTCACGCCCGAGCAGCAAGCCGCCCGGCACGCCATGGCCGTCAACAACGTCCACATCTCCTTCGGCCAAGGCCAGCACGGCGGCTGGGGCATGGGGATGGCGGTGCGCACCTACCGCGGTGACTACGCCCCCATCGGCCAGTTCGGCTGGGACGGCGGAAGCGGCACCTCCACCTACGCCGACCCGCACAACCACCTCACCGGCATCCTGCTCACCCAGGTCGGGGCGTCCGCCCCGAATTCGATACGGCTGATGCACGACTTCTGGACCACGCTCTACCAGGCACTCGACAACTGACACCAAGCCCGCACACGGTATGTCCGCCCTCAACCAACGGTCAGCCCCTGGCAGCCGAAGCGTCGACGTTTCCGCGCGGGGTTGGGCTTGGCCCGCCCTCAGCAATCGAGATACCCCAGACACCACCAGGACGCATTTCACCATCCGCCCGTTCGATCGAACCTCAGAACAGATTCAAAGGAGCACACCACCATGTCCATCACCCTGACCGACCAGGACAAGCTCACCCTGCGCACCGCCGCCTACGGCGCCGTCACGCTGATGTCCGCCGCCGACGCCGCCGGCAAGCCCCACAAGGCCGCCACCGAGGGCTCCATCGCCCTGTCCTCCGCCACCGGGCTGGTCGGGCACGTACTCGCCGAGTACCCCAAGGACATGAAGCTGGACAGCAAGTCCGTAGCCGCCATCGCCGACCAGGTGCTGCCGGCCCTGACCGCAGCCGTGAGCCTGCTCAAGCAGCAGGATCCGGCAGAGGCCGACAACTTCCGCCGCACCGTCATCGTCGCCGTCGAAGCAGCCGCCCGCACCCACCAGGGCCGGCCCAGCCCTACCCTGGCGGACATGACCCGCAAGATCACTGAAGCCCTCGACGCCGCTTGATGGGATGTCGCCCCGCGCAGCCACCGCTTGTCACAGGGGTCCTGCCCGGACGCCGTGACGCGGCGGCGAGGGCGGGTCAGGCAGGGGCCGAGCCCCGCCAGGGCGGCCAAGCCCGCCCACTCACCCTGGCTGACGCCCGCCCCGGGCATCGCGCCTGATCAAACTCGCGCCGCTGTGCCGGGCCGCGTCGGCGGTGGACCGTAGCGCGGCGCAGGCGAACCGGGCGAGTCGTTCGGGCAGGTCGTGCGGGTCATGGTGGCAGATGAACAGCCACGACATCACGGTGCCGCCGAACATCGCCTGGAACAGGTCGACGTCTGGCAGCCGCTCCAGTTCGCCGCGTCGCACCGCGCGCTCCAGCAGCTTGGCATTTCCTGCCCGTTCCGGCTCCACGAAGGTCGTGGTGAACCGTGCGGCGAGTGCCGGATCGGCCGCGGCCTCGCTGAGCAGGCTCATCAGCGCGGTGGCGGCCCCCGGGTTGCTCAGATGGGCGACGATCGCTCGCGCCAGTGCGGTCAGGTCGCCCAGCAGCGATCCGGTGTCGGGCGGTACCTCCAGAGCCTTTCCGTGGATGATCGCGGCGAAGGCCATCTCGTGTTTGGTGGCGTACCGCCGGTAGATCGACGCCTTGCCGATCCCCGCACGCTCGGCCACGGCGGCCACCGTCATGCCCGCGTATCCGACCTCTTCCAGGAGTTCGGTGACGGCCGCGGTAATGGCCGCATCGACTCGGGTATCGCGTGGCCGCCCGGCCTGTTGCCTGCTGCTCTCCATTCCGCCATGATACGAGACCGTGGTTTCGGAACTATGGTCTCGGAAGTAGGACAGTGAAGATCGAGGAATCAGTGGCGCTGCCACCTTCAACCGGCACCCGGCGGCCTGCCCCGAGATGGGCCGTCGGGGTGGCGCACGCTGTGCCCCTGCTCGTGCTGCCGTCGAGCCTGTGGCGGATCGGCCTGGCCGTGGGGCTTCCGCTCGGCTACACCGAGCAGGGCCTGCGCGACCTGATCGGCACGACCATGTCGGGGCCGCTGTACCTGGTGGCTCTCTCCGTGCTGACCGAGGTTGCGGCCCTGCTCGCGCTCGGCCTGGTGCGCCCTTGGGGCGAGGTGGTGCCGCACTGGATCCCGCTGCTCGGCGGCCGCACGATCCCGCGTCTGGCCGTCACCGTGCCCGCCTGGCTCGGCGTCGCGGTTCTCGCCCTGCTGTGGACGCCGTTCCTGTTCTGGTGGACACTGCCGCACGTTGACATGACGGCGACCGGAAGGCTGCTCGTCGGGTTCGTCTACGTGCCACTGGTGGCGTGGGCACCGCTGCTCGCCGCCGTCACGCTGTCCTACCAACGCCGCCGAAGCGTCTCATGATGCAGCAGAACGATGGGGCGGCGTTATCTCCCGGCGCATACGCAAGGACCGCATTCTCCACGAAGCCCTCGCCACGAGGGCGGACCCGCTCGACATGTCGCTGGTCTTCCGGATCTCCCACAGCACCGCCGCCAGATACTCCGCCGTCGCTGAGCACCTGCTCGCCGACGACCTCGACCAGGCGCCCCCACAGTGATCCCCTTTGGGGCTGTGCCTCCGGGACCCTGACGAACTCTCCGCGTTTTCAGACCTCACCAACCGAACTGGCGCATGTTCGCGATAAAAGTCCTTCAGTCTGGCTGAACTCACTGCGGACCCGTCGTTGAGGCCGCCGTTCGTCGATCCGGCCACGGTGATCGCAGACGTGGCGGCGTTTCAGCGCGGAATCACCCAGCCCGGCGCCCAGGTCCCGGCGGCGTCGTGGCTGGCCGCTGTGGTGGCGAGGTGGGCGCGGAGGGTGGCCAGCCCTGGGTGGGGGTTGTCGCGGTGCCACAGGAGCGAGTGCGGGTAGACGGGCGTCGGGTCGGTCACCGGGATGCGGCGCAGGCCGTGGTCGGCGGGCCAGACCAGGCGGGTCTGCTCGCCCATGAAAGTGGCCAAGGCCGGGGTGTCGGCGATGGTGTCGAGGAGCGCGTCGGAGCCGAAGTTGGGGCCCGTCGCCTCGATGGTGAGGCCGAACTCGGCGACGAGATCGTCGTAGTAGGCGGCCCACTCGGTACCGGGGACGATGCCGGGCATCCAGATCCGGTGCCCGGCGAGCTGAGCGACGGTCACCGACCGGGCGCCCGCCAGCGCGTGGGCGGGCCCGGTGAGGAGCTGGAGCGCCTCGTCGAGCACCCGGACGGACTCGATGTCCTCGGGAAGGGGCCGGCCGGGCACGGCGACGGCGCGGAAGGACGCGTCGATCGCACCGGACCGAATGGCGGCGACGGCCGTCTCGATATCGAACAGCATCACCACGTCGAGCTCGATCTCGGGGTGCGCGCGGTGGAAGCCGCGCATCAGGCCCGAGGCCGCGCTGCGTGAGGCGATCACGTCGACGCGCAGCGGACGGCTGCCGGGGAGCACGGACGCGACCGCGCGCTCGGCGACGCGCAGCAGCTCGCGCGCGTGAGGCAGGAACGCCTGCCCGTCGATGGTGAGCCGGGCCCCGCGCGCAGTGCGGGTGAACAGCCGCACGGCGAGGTCCTTCTCCAGCCCGGCGATGCGCTTGGAGACGGCCTGCTGGGTGATCGACAGGTCTGCGGCGGCGTCCTGGAACTGGCCGGTGTCCACGACGGCGACGAACGTGCGCACAGCATCGAGATCCACACCGACCGACCTTAGTGCACAACTAACGG
>NZ_VCJS01000338.1 GCF_005893125.1 Nonomuraea basaltis
TGCGCCTTCTTGAGCCAGTCGGCGAAATGATCGGCGACTTCTTAGAGGGAGAGAGCTACGAGGCCGTCGAACACCAACGGCTCTTCATGATCAGACAGGGCATCCCGGCGTCGTTCCTTCCCGACCGGGTCGACGACGAGCACATCTGCCTTCGGCCCACCCGTAGAAAACGTGTCCGTTAGGGGAACCTCGATTGAGACAGTCAAGATTGCAGTCGCACTTCATGGTGGCTGGCAACATCCGTCACTGCAGGTAGCCGTGTCGGCGATCGGCGGATGTTTGTGTTGCTGATTGTCCTTGAGGAGTTGTTGTGTGCGGGTGAGGAATGCCTGGCGGACCTCTTCTGGGTGCAGTATCTGGAGTCGTCGGCCGAGGCTGAGCAGGTAGCGGGCCAGGCCATCGGCGTCTGGCCCGCCGATGTCGATGATCGTTGCGTCATCGCCGTCCGGGTGGTGGATGCCGACCGTTGGTGGCACCAGCCTGCGGGCCTCATCGGCCGGTACGGCCAGGCGGATGGTCACCCGCACCGGGTAGGGCCTCAGCGCGATGCCCGTGCTGACCATCTGTGCTGGATCTGGCGGGTCGGGCAGGGCAGTGGCCTGCCCGGTGGCTGTGGCATCGATGATGCGATCGGTACGGAAGGTGCGCCAGTCCTGCCGCGTCAGGTCGTAGGCGAGGAGATACCAGCGGCGGCCGGTGTAGATGAGCCGGTAGGGGTCCGCTCGGCGGGTGGACGTCGTTCCGGCCCGGTCGCGGTAGGTCAACTGGGTGCGTTCGCCTCGCCGGCACGCGGTGGCCAGGTCGAGCAGCAGCGCGGGGGAGATCTGGCTGTCGTCGGGTCGCGTGGTGTGGGTGAACGCGGCGTCCAGCTCGCCGAGCCGGTCGGCGATCCTGGCCGGCAGCACCTGGCGTAGTTTCAGCAGCGCCGACAGGGCTGCCTGGTCGCTGCCGGAGACTCCGCTGAAGGCGGCGGTGCGCAGCCCGACAGCGACCGCGAGGGCCTCCTCCTCGTCAAGGATCAGTGGCGGAATGCTGGTTCCAGGCCCGAGGTGGTAGCCGCCCCATGGGCCCATCTCCGATTCGATGCCGTAGCCGAGTTCACGTAGCCGGGCGATGTCCCGGCGAACCGTCCGTTCGGTGATCTCCAGCTGGGCGGCCAGATCAGCGCACGTCCAGGACCGCCGCGTTGACAGCAAAGACAGCAGCCGCAGCAGCCGTGCCGAGGTGTTGAGCACGGCTAACAGTCTGCTCGATAACCAGGACCGTTTCTGACCGGGTCATACCGTAACGTCGCCGGCATGACCGAGAATTCCTCGGCCGAAAAGTCCATTACGACGACGATGACCTCCGCCAAGGTGCGTCAGATGACGGGCCCGGATGGGCGCACGTAACCGACGAGGGGCAGGACCCATGGAAGCACGCATGAAGAGCGTGGCGAATCCCGACGTGATCACAGCGATCCAGCATCTCCACAAGGCGATTCACGCCGGTGGCGTCGACCCGCTCGTGCTCGAACTGGTCCATCTGCGGGCCAGCCAGATCAACGGCTGCAGCCCGTGTGTGTTCGCCGGCGTCCAGTCAGCGAAGAAGCATGGAGAGACCGAGGAGCGGCTGCACAACGTGGTCACCTGGCGCGAGACCCCGTTCTTCACCGAGGAGGAGCGGGCAGCGCTCGCGCTGACCGAGGCCGCCACCCGGATCCAGGACGGCGCGCCGGGCGTGACCGACGAGATCTGGGACGGTGCTGCCACCCACTTCGACGAGAACCAGATGTCCGCGATCATCCTGAACATCGCAATCACCAATTTCTTCAACCGGATCAACCACACGATCCGGGAGCAGGCCGGCAAGACCTGGTGAAGGCGGGCGGGCGCCATCCGTCCAGAGGACGCGGTGGCGACGTGGCGAAGGACGTGATCGGCCAGTTCCACCGCTGATCGATCCAGCGCCACTTCCGGTAGGCCCCCGTCCTGGGCTCCCACCTTCGGGTGACCGCCGACAACCATCCCTTTGGTGATCATCAGGGGCACGTGACGATGAGCGACGAACTACTGGAACTGACCGTTACCGATGCCCGAGCCTGGCGGGAGTGGCTCAGCAGGCACCACGACAGCTCGGCAGGGGTGTGGCTGGTCCTCGCCAAGCAGAACACGACCCGGCCCACCAGCCTGACCTATGACCAGGCGCTCGACGAAGCCCTGTGCCACGGCTGGATCGATGGTCGGCTACGACGGCGGGATGAGATCACCTTCTGCCGGCGCTTCACCCCTCGCGGGAGGCAAAGTCCCTGGTCAGCGCGGAACGTTTCCATCGTCACCCGTCTGATCAGCGAGGGCCGGATGCATCCGGCCGGAATGACCGAGGTCGAACGCGCCAAGGCCGACGGCCGCTGGGAGGCGGCCTACGCGGGACAAGCCGGCATCGAGGTACCAGCCGACCTGGCCGCCGCATTGGCCGCGAAACCCCAGGCACAAGCGATGTTCGACATCCTCACCTCCCAAAACCGCTACGCCATTCTCTATCGGATCGCGAACGCCAAACGCGCCGAGACCCGAGCCCGCCGTATCACCCAGTTCGTTGACATGCTCGCCCGCGGCGAGGCGATCCACCCACAAAAGCGCGCCCTCGGCAGTTGAATGCGGGCCCACTCCTCTCCCCCGCCTCGCTCCTCCAAGCCCACGCACATGGCGGCTCGGCGTTCGGCCAGACCCGGAACCTTACCCAGCCCCCAAGAACCCGTCATAGGCGCAGGCTCGGCTCAACAGCGGCCGGGCGCAAGGGGCGCCAGCCGCCTCCGTCGAGTTTGGCGAGCTCGGCTTCGACGTCGACGGTGATGACGCCGAAGAAGTTGACGTTCTCGCTATGGGCCGGGGAGATGTGGGCCAGCAGCTCATCAGGCACATCCCGGCCGCCGGCGCGCAGGTTTTTGACGGCGAGCTGGTAGTACTCGGTCGTCCACCTGGTATCCGGGGTAACGATCTTGAAAGTCTATGTTCGCCCAGGTGGAACGCTTGCGGTCGTGTCCGTAGGAGAAGAGGTGAGCGGCACCGGTCAGCTGTCCTGCGGTGAGGCGTTGGCGCGGTGGCCGAGGCGGCGCCGGAGTTCGAGGATCTCTCCATGAGCTGTCTCCAGCGCCTGTTTCAGGGTGGTCATCTCCTCGCGGTGGCGTCGTTTGAGGTCGCTGAGTTGAGTGGTCAGGATGCGGATGACGCTGCTGGGCTGGTCGGGATCGGGCGACGCAGGGGTCGGTTGTGGAGTGGCTCGTTGCTGGTCGCGTAGCTGTTCGACGCGGCGGCGGAGTTCGGCGTTGCGATAGAGGAAATCGAGGGAAACGCCTGCGGCCTGGGCCAGGGCGCGGAAGGTGATCGGGTCTCCGCGGCGGATCATGTCGCGCAGACCTTGTCTGCTCCCGCCTGCCGTACTCCTCCAACACCGCCGCATCCACACCCAGCCGCTCGGCCAGCCGGGCCACCGCCACCGGCGGCGCCGAGCTCACCTCATCCGGGGACGAACCCAAGCCACGGCAACGTACACAGCTGAACAGCAAGCCCCAAGCGGTCCGTTGCGCCCCACCCATGGCCCGGGTCGACGAACGCGACATCAGCCGGTGTCAGCGTGAAGAACCGGATCAGATCATCCCGGCCGATGTCGGGGAACGACCGCAGCTGCTCCAGCTGCTCCAGCTGATCCTCGGAGAACAACCGCGTCGATACGGACCACCTCCACGACGTACCAGGAAAACCTGATTTTGCCGGTGAGTAGCAGAAGTGTTTGTCGGTCAGTTTGGACAGCACTCGGGGGCTGATCGGGCCCGAAATGTCGGTGAGAAGTAGCAGCACCCGGATACTCGATTACTCACTTAGCGTGTCCATGTGATTGCCGATAGGGACGTGCGGGGGCAGCGCGCCGGGCGTATGGGTCCTCGGCAACGGTTGATGGCGTCTGCAATCAAGGACACCGTCGCCGAGGGCCGACTCAACGGACGTCTACACTGTCCGCCCGACGCGATCTCGGGATTCTCACCAGGGCAGTGGGCCGTCCTCGCTGAAGAACCCAGCGGTTGGCCCGTCCGCGCCGACCGTGGCCAGGCGCACCAGGACCGCGGCGCCCTGCGCGGGGGTCAGGTGCCCGGTGTGGTTGTTGCTGTCGGTGTCGACGTAGCCGGGCGCGACGGCGTTGACCAGCACACCGTCCTTGCGCAGCTCGTTGGCGTACTGCACCGTCAGCGCGCTGAGCGCTGACTTGGAGGGGTTGTAGGCGGCCGAGGGCAGCAGGGCGGTGAAGGGCCCGTCCGGGTCGCTGGTGAGGGTCAGCGACGCGGCATGGCTACTGACGTTGACGATGCGCGGCGCCGGTGACCGCCGCAGCAGCGGCAGCATGGCGTTGGTCACAGTGATCACCCCGAAGACGTTGGTCTCGAAAACCGCTCGGACCATGTCTAGGTCGACGGTGCTGGGGATCTGATCGGTAGCGTCCGCAGGCGAGACCTGCCCGGAGCCGGTGATGCCGGCGTTGTTGATCAGGATGTCGAGGTAGCCGAAGCTCGCCTCGATCTGCTTGGCGGCCGCCCTGACACTGACCTGGTCGGTGACGTCCAGGGTAATCGCGTGCGCGTCGGTGCCGGCCGCGCGCAGCGCTGCAGCGGCCTCCTCACCACGCTGCGGGTCGCGGGCCCCGATCAGGACCATCATGCCCATCGCCGCGAGTTGCTCAGCGGCCGCACGGCCGATCCCCTTGTTCGCTCCGGTGACCAGCGCAATCTTCTGGTGGGTGGTCTGGTTGCTCACAGCTGCTCCATGTAGTGGAAGGTATGTTCTTTCGAAAACGTGTCTTCGATGCTCGAGCAGAGACGGCTCGGGCGCCTGTGGCCTGGAAGTGGGAAGAGCGGAAAAGATCGTCTGGTGGCGTCGCCCGGGACACACCCGAGACAGGTTGGTTCACGGTGGGAGGCGACCGAGACGCCGGATGGTTTCCGGCGGGAGTCAGCGCACGCTGACCGTGACTTCGCCGCTGTAGGTCTCGCGTGTGTTGACAATCGGTGGCGGCAGTTGCCCGGCCGCTTCTCGCATCCCGCTCATGCCGTCAAGGAAGGCTTGCTGCGAGGTCCAGTGCTGGGTCACGACGACTGTCTCCTGGTCTGGGGCCATCACGTCGAACGAGATGAAGCCGCTCTGGTGGCGCAGCATCGCGCCGGTGGCCTCGCCGCGCCGCACCTCCTCGGCGACGTTGGCCGGGGCCAGCTTGAAGATCGCCACTACCTGATAGGCCATTCCATACTCCTTTGGGAAACCGATATGTACGGTGAGCCGAACTATACGGTGAGGCTATCATTCTGTCCATGACCGAGATCCGCCTGCTGCCCGGCCTGCCGCTGACGCATACGCCGGCCGATCCGGCCGAGGAAGCGTGGCTGCTGATCGCCGAGGTGTCGGCGCTGCGCACCGGCCGGTGGATGACGACGGCCGCAGAACTCGGCTTGACCGCGGTTCAGGCGCGGGCGCTGGTCGCGGTGGATCCTCATATCCCGGCCGCGATGGGCGTCCTCGGGTCGGCGCTGTGCATCGACCGAGCGTCGCTGACCGAGCTGGTCGATCATCTTGAGCATCGCGGCTACCTGGAGCGGCGAGCATCGCCGCAGGATCGGCGGGTGAAGGTGCTCGCCGTCACTTCGGCGGGCGCAACTGCCCGCGAACGCTTGATCGGGGCGCTCACCACACCAGATCCCGGACTGGGCCGTCTGCCCGCCGAACAACTCGACACCATCGCCACGGCACTGCGCCGGGTACTGGCCGAGAGCGTTTCCGATGACTGAGAGATAGTCCTGAGCTGGGGATGTCGCTAAGACTCGTTTTGCCAGGTAAACGTGGTTGAGTTCGCCTAGCTCAGGATGCCTCATTGATCGGTGGGGGTGGCTGACGGCGTCTTCGAGGTCGGCAAAGCAAGATCAATACGGGATGGAAAACGCCTTCTGACAATCAGGGGCGCTGGGCATGGCGGAGTTCTCTGTGGCGCCTGACGGAGACTGGCTGGCGCGTCTACTTTCATCAGGGCACTTTGGCTGGACGCTTTGAGCAGTGATGCCCCTCAGGCCAGGAGACCTAGGGTTTCGGGCGTTTCCCAGGCCGTCAAATACCGCTCTGGGTCGGTTTCCTCCTGCGCGAACTGGTTGATCAGTTCGGCGAGGGCTTCCCGGTTCGGTTCGGGGAGGTCCCGCAGGAGGGCGATCACTGGCTGGAGCACCTCCATCGCGACCTCGGGCGCGATGGCGTCGTCGGCGCTGAGATCAAGCCTAATGACGATCTCCGTGAGGGCTTTGGCGAGGGTGCGTTCGAGCGTGGTCATGATGGGGGCTCCTGGCGGGCCGTTGGGGCTCTTCCTCGACGCTGCGACGATCGCCGCGGCTCGTCCCGCGTCAAGATCGTTCGTCCTCGCTTCGCTGCGGGCGCTGCATCTTGACCCGCTCCTCCCAGCGGCGGGCCAGGCGTTGTCGAGGATGAGCCAGGGAAAGGTCAGCCAGCGGCCTTGCCCGCGACGGTGGCGGCGGTGGCCTGGGCGCGGGTCTGGGCGAGCCGGTAGGATTCGGTGCCGGTCTCGATGATGTTGCCGCCGTAGGTGAGCCGGTCGACGATGGCCGCGCAGAGCCGAGGCTCGGTAAATGTCTTGGTCCATCCCGAAAACGACTCGTTTGAGGCGATTGCGACGCTGTTGGTCTCCTCCCTTTCGGTGAGAACCTGGAACAGCAGTTCGGCTCCGTGGCGATCAAGCTCCATGTATCCGAGCTCATCAATACAAAGCAGATCGACGCGGCCGTAGCGGGCGATGGTCTTGGTCAGCACCTTCTCATCGGCGGCCTCGACCAGCTCGTTGACCAACTTGGCGGCCAGGGTGTACTTGACCTTGAACTCGGCCAGCGCGGCCTCGGTGCCCAAAGCGATGAGCAGGTGCGACTTGCCGGTTCCGGAGTCGCCGATCAGACACAGCGGCAGGTGCTTGCGCACCCAGTCGCAGGTCGCCAGAGAGTGGATGACGGCCGGGTCGACGTTGGGGTTGGCCTCGAAATCGAACTCGCGCAGTGATTTCTGCCTCGGAAAGCTCGCCGCCTTGATCCGCCGCTCCGATGCTTTGCGCGCCCGGTAATCACATTCGGCCATCAGCAGCTCGGCCAGGAAGCCGAGATAGCTCATCTGGTCGCGCGGGGCGGCGGCGGCCAGCTCGACGAACTGGCTGCGGATGGTCGGCAGCCGCAACCGTTGGCAGGCCTGGTAGATCGAGGCTTCGGCCGCCTCTTCGGTCAGGGCGCGGCGGTGAAAGGTGGTCATGGCAGCTCTCCCTCGGATGCGGGCCGGCCGCCAGTGCGGCGGCGCAGCAACTGGTCATAGACGGCCACCGACGGCAGCGGCCGAGTATCAGGCGGCAACTGGGCCAGCCGCCGGGTGGTCAGCGACACCACTGCGGGCTCATCCAGCCAGGCCAGCCGTTCCGGCCGGGGCGGCGGTGGACCCGGCTCCGGAGTGTCGTCGGCGTGAGCGATCTTGCGGGCCTCCAGCGCGACGGCATCAGCGGTCAGCGCGCCCACCTTCAACGCGGCCTCCATCCCCGCCACCACGTGCCGATGCTCCATGCGCCGGTGCAGCAGCAGCACCTCAATCAACGCCCGGGTCCCGTCCGCGTCCCCGTGCTTGCGACGGGCCGCGGCCCACCAGGCCTCATGCGTGGCGGTGAAGGCGCCCGCGGCCCGGGCCTGTTCCAGCGCGGTGGCACCGGGCAGCGCGCCGGGCTTGTGTGCCAGGGCCTCCAGGTAGTGGTCCAGCTCCAGCCGGGCCCCGCCCTTGGCGATCAGCCGCTCGTGCCGGGCCACCTCGACGCCCTTGTGGTAGACGACCAGGTGGGAGGCGAACAGCATGACCCGCACCTGGTGCCCGGCCAGACCGATCGGCACCGAGTAGCGATTGGTGCGCACGCTGATCTGTCCGTGCATGTTCACCCGCGGGGTCAGCAGCCGGCCGATCTCGAACGGCTCGACCGGCAGCGGCGCCAGCAGGGTCCGCTCGTGGGCGAAGCGCTCGCCGATGGTCTGGGTGCGCATCCGGATCCGGCGCTGCTCGTCTTTCACGTCCCACTGGTCGATCAGCGTGTTGAGCTCGCTGATCGAGGCGACATCGGGTGGGCACCAGGTGGTTGCGACGGAACCAGCCGATCTGGCCCTCCACTCCGCCCTTCTCGTGCGCGCCGACCAGACCCGGCCGGCAGTAGAACGCGTCGATTCCCGGCCCAGCTGCGGAAGGCCACCCACCGCTCCGACTCCACCCGGGCCCGGGAGAAGCCCAGCACCCGGGCCACCGCAGGCTTGAGGTTGTCGTAGCGCACCTTGCCCGTGGGCACGCCGCCCAGTACGGACATCGCATGCACGTGCCCCTCGAAGAAGGCCTCCTGCGAGCACGTCAAGAACATCCGGTGCACGGCCTTGCCCGACCACGACAGCCGGAACGAGAACAGATAACACCTGGTCAGCTCGCCCGCCAAGTGGATCCAAACGTCCCCGAAGTCCACCTCGGCCTCGGCCCCGGGCTGGTGGCTCTGCTCGATGAAGACCTCCGCCGGCGCCCGGCCCGCCTCTAACCGGATCTGCGGGCGGCGCTTGCCGACGTAGTCGCGGACCATCCCGTACGACACCTCCACCGCGCCGTGTTCCTCCACCAGCCGGTCGAAGATGCGCTTGGCGGTGTGCCGCTGCTTGGCCGGCGCGTCCAGATCCACCCGCAGCATCTGATCGATCAGCGGCTTGAACGGATCCAGCCGGGACGGCCGGGGCGGGAGCGGCTTGCGCGGCTCGGGCCAGACCGAGGCCAGCGCCTTCTCCACCGTGCGGAAGCCCACGTTGTGCTTACTCTGGATGGCCCGGATGGACAGCCCCGCTCGAGAATCGCGGCGGATCGCCGCGTACAGCTCGACCTTGGACTTGGGCTGCACCAGCGCCACCTCATCCCGCGAAGCACATCAATGCTCCCACCGCAAGCCCTCGGGCGCTGTTACTTCTCAGCGACATCACCTTGCAGCGGAAACGATCGCTGTCGCAGCAGACCGTCAAACGCTGTCACTTGTCATCGACAGAACCAAAAACAGTACGAACCGTAACGGTGGTGATCAGAACGCCCGACACTGACCCCGCATCACCGCAGGTCAGCGATATCCGTTGTTTTTCGGCCCGGACTGCCGGGACCCCATGACACACCGCGAGGCCAGGCGAGCGCTAACGGCCGCTTCAGCGCCAAAGTCCGCTGACAGAACGTAGCGGTGATTACAGAGAGCTACTTTGGGGCTGGTCGCGCGGGCCCGAGTGGGGGGCCATGAAGGCCACGGTCTCGGCGATGTCACTGGACTGCAGGACGTCGATCTGGCCGATCAGGTCGGCCATGAGCTTGCTGGCGTCGGGGTCGGTGACGTGGTCGGGCAGTTCGGTGTCGACCATGCCGGGCTCGATGGTGGCCACGCGGATGTTCTTCGGGCCGAGCTCCACCCGCAGCAGCCTGGTGAGGTGGCTGATGTAGGCCTTGGTGCCGGAGTAGATCGAGAACTTCTCCAGGATCCGGGTGGCGGCGATGGAGGAGGTAGTGATCAGGTCGGCCGGCTTTCCCGCCTCGGCGGCGGCGCTCAGCTGTGGCAGGAAGGCGCCGATGACGTTCATCACGCCGGTGATGTTCAGGTCGATCTGGCGCTGCCAATCGTCGAGTCGCAGCTCATCGATGGCGGAGATGAGCTGGACACCGGCGTTGTTGAAGACCAGATCCGCTCGCCCGAGCTGCTCGGCGACCTGGTCGGCGGCGGCGTGGACGGCTTCGCGGTCGGTGACATCGACGGGCAGCGCCATGGCGACCCCCCCAGCGGTTTGGATGCTGTCGACGAGTGTGTCGAGCTTGTCTTTGCGCCGGGCCATGACGGCGACCTTGGCGCCCAACTGGGCCAGGCGCTGCGCGGTGGCGGCGCCGATGCCGCTGGAGGCGCCGGTGACCACGGCCACGCGGCCGGCGAGCGGAGTGCCGGTGAGCAGAGCAGACATGAGTCGTGCCTTTCTGCTAGCGATTGACTTCTTGGGATC
>NZ_VCJS01000339.1 GCF_005893125.1 Nonomuraea basaltis
CCGATACACGTCGAACACCCGCACCGGCACATCACCGAGCACCGCCAGCCCGCCCGGCGCCCCATCGGCCGCCCGCACCCGCCGCACGATCTCCTCCGTCGACTCCTCCCACGAAAACTCCCGGTCGCCGCGCCGCATCGCCCGCCGCAACCGCCCCCGCACCTCGGGAGAGCGGTAATCCAGCGGAACCGGCCGAAACGACGGATCCGCCGCCTTCGCAGCAACCTCCACCACCAGCTCCACCGCCGCATCCGCCACCGGCCCGTTGTACAACGCCGACTTACGCGGCGCCTCCACCGGCATCGCGAACACCCGATACCCCCAGATCGGGCCCGCGTCCATCTCCTCCACCGCCTGCAACGCCGTCACCCCCCACTCCGGCTCGGCCTCGGCGATCGCCCAATCCAGCGACGACGGCCCCCGATCCCCAGGCGGCCCCGGATGAATGATCACCGTACGGAAACCGCGCCACACCCGCGCCGGAACCCGCTCCTTCAAGAACGGGCAGATCACCAGATCCGGCTTGGCCAGCTCCACCGCCTCGGCCATCACCTCCTCCGAGACCGCCAGCTCGACGCTCACGTCATGACCGGCCCGGCGCAACTCCAGCCACGCACGCTGGGACAGGCCGTTGAAGGAGGAGCAGAGCAGCAAGATACGCAACGCGAGACTTCTTTCCGAGCGGGGGAGACGACGACGTCACAGGCGGCCACGCACAGGACTCAGCCGGCCATGCCAGGCCGCTCCCACCGGCCTCAGGCATTTCGGCAGTCCCATATGGCCCATTCATGCATCGATGCTGACACGAAACTCCCACTGCCGCTGACATATCAGCGCAAAACAAGCCCTGACCAGCCCTAATTGACCCGCTTTGCCCAAAAAATCCCGCTCCGGTACGCCGCCGCCCGGACGATCACCTGCCACCACCGCCGGCCCGGGGGAGTGGCCGCACCGATCGCGGCCGGACAACGATGCATCCGCCCTGTTCAAACGGCGCGCGGACCGGCGAGGGGCGGCCAGGCGATCCACGGACGAGGAAGGGAGACTGTCCTGTCTCAAATGACCTGCTCGCCGCCCGAAGCCCTGACCTGGTCAGATAGCAAGTCGTTTGAGACGCCTTAACGTAGTGAGTCTCAATTGGCCTGCTCGCTGAGGCGTTTTTGGTGGACAACGTCTCATTTGATCTGCTCGGTGATGTTGCTTTCCTGCAGTCAGCGGCCGTATTCGATGAGTGGTCCTATTCGCTGGCAGGAGTCGTCAGTGCGGTGTGGAAGACGGCTTGGTGCCGCGCGATGTGGGCGGCATCGGTGCGGTAGAGGGTGTCATCTCCTGCCGCGATGTGGGCGGCGAACGCCGTGTTGCCCGCGTCGGCCTGGTCGTGCATGTGACGGATCAGGTGGTCCAGCCGGGCCCGCGCGGTGTTGGCCAGCGCGCTCCTGTCGGCGTCGCTGAGGCGGTAGGCGTCGGAGAACAGGCGCAGTCGGCGCGCCTGCTCTTGGACGGGAGGAATGTCGTCTTCCCGGCGAGGATCGGCCAGGGGCACGAATCGGTAGGCCGCATAGGCGACGTCCCAGATACGCGGCCCGGGATGCACGGTGTCGAAGTCGATGAACGCGACCGGGTGCCCGTCACGGAACACGCAGTTGTAGGGGGCGATATCGCCGTGACAGATCACCTCGGCCGGACTTTGCGGGGAGAAGTACCAGCTGGCGTCAGGTGGTGCGGCGAAACCGGCGGTGGCGTCGTGGTAGCCCCGTAGCAGCATGCCAACGCCGAGCAGGGCTTCGTCCGACTGCGCGTAATCGGGCAGCGGATAGTCGGGCACTTGGCCGGGCAGGAAGTCGAGGATCTCCCGGCCTTGGCCATCACGTCCGTGACCGGCAGGAGCACCGGTGAAACCAACCGCCTCGAGATGATTCAGCAGTGCGTGAACGGTCGGCGTCCAATGGCCCGTGGGCCGCCGCACCGTGGTGCCGATCCTGACGACATGGTTGACGCCTCCACCGGTCAGCTCTTCTTCCTCGTTCCGCGATGATGTCATCATTGGGACTCCTTGTAGCTGATCAGATCCATCGGGGTGCTTTGCGGGCGACCCAGCGGCTGACGGGGTCGTGCTGGAGGCTGTCCATGGTGTAGTCCGACAGGACACGACGTTGCACCTCGGCATAGAAACGTGCGGCAGCGGCGCCGTTGCCTACTGCCAGAGATCGCCAGTACGCGGAGGCGATAAGGCTGCTCAGGGCGACAGTTTCGGGGTAACCAGCGGCGTAATGGCCCGATGAGTGCAGGTGGGTGGCGCGGCGAGGACCGTAGAAGATCTCATGACGGCGCCGACGGGCGGCGTCGTAGGTCTCGTTCTGAGTCCAGGCGGCGACGATGTCGGTGGCTTCGGTGAACGCCTCAGCCGTGACCTGATGGCCGTGGCGGCGAATAATCCTGCGGTGCCGGCGCTGGGCTCTGCTGATCTCGGGCAGGCGGGAGAGGTCCAGTTGCTCGGCCGCGGTGGTGACGCCCGCGCCGATCCAGAGCTGGTGGCGCGGGCAGACGCTCTGCTCGGGGCGCATCCAGCACATCACCGGGGCAACGATGCCGCGGCTGGCCACGCAGTGCCGGCAGGCGGGTCTGACCTGGTTGGGCCACCCTGCTGTGGTGCCGCAGTGGCGGGAGGCGGAGTCGCGAAGCTCTGGTAAGGCGTGGCTCAAAACGGTTTGCGACGCTCCCGTGACCGTGGCCAAGTCCGTCAGCTCAGGTAATCGGCGGGGCCGGCCCATGCCCAGGTAGGCGTGCAGGACATCACCAGGCACGTGGTTGCGCAGAGCCAGTCGATGCAGGAAAGACGCAAAGGTTTCATCATGGACAGGCACGACCTTGCGCGGCAGAGCTCTCCGGGGACGTGTCCGAAACAGATCACCGGCGACGGCGATCCTCATGCGTCGCCGTCATCGTGGGGACGCGGAGTTTTCGGGGACCCGGACTCGCTGGAGTGGTCGACGGTGATGGTGTCCATCAGCTCGCGGGTGACGGCCTCACGACCGTCCACGATGGCGCAGATCGCCGACGCTCGGATGATGTGTGACAGGCTGCTGATCACTCCCCGGGTGCGCTTATGCAGGTAACGGGCCTGCTTGAGGAGCGAACCGGGGTCGTGGCAGTGCAGCCGCAGGGCGTGTTCCATGGTGGCCACCATGGATTTCCATTCCTCGTTGTAGGGGAACTTCCCGGTTTTGGTCATCACGCAGCGGGCCGCGAGTTGCTGGCCCCGGATCCCGGTGAACAGGCCCGAGGACTCGACGTTGATGCCGGCGTAGATGAAGGTGGCGGGCAGGTGCTCGGTGAAGTACTTCATGTGGTCCGACAGGTCCTCGCCCTGGGAGGTCGCCATATTGACGTTGTGGATCTCGTCCAAGATCACCAGGTCGCAGCGGGCTTCGGTCAAGACCTCGCAGACCGCGATGGCGATGTCCATCTCATTGGCCCGGGACTTGAACGGCGGCATGCCCAAGAAATGCGCGAACTGCGTGGCCAGCTTCTTCGGCGACCCCTTGGGTGGCGCGGTGACGTAGACGACCGGGATGCGATCTTGGCCAGGGAATCGCTGACGCACCAGCAGCTCATGCACGCGACCCAGCTGTTTGATCGCGGTGCTCTTTCCGGTGGCCCACTGACCGGACACGATCAGCCCGCGCCGGGCACTGCGTTCCCGCTTGTTCATCACCGTCAGCAGCCGACCTTCGCGGACCACCTGACGAACCGCCGAGGTCTCCACGACGATCAGCTCCGAGTGGTAGGTCATCCGGGCCTCGTCATACTGCGCCCGGGTGACCTCATCCAGGCTCTTGCACTTCTCATCGGCCAAGAGGGTGAACTCAAGCGGCTCGTCGTTGACGAACTGGCGCCAGCCGTCCAGCGTCGTGGCGGGCAACGCCCGCTCGTCATCGAAGCCGAAGCTGCCGAAATCCGCTACCACCACTTCTTGGCCTCCTCGCGGGCATCAAAGACGCGCAACGGCACGACCTCGGCCAGCTCCTCGGACTTGCCGGGCTCGATCACGCCAGTGTCATCGGCGACCTGGCCGACCGGTTCGGGTGCGAGCTCTGGCGGCCGTGGCCACGACGGTTTCGCAGTCGCAGCAGTGCGGGCCACCACCTGCTGATCCCGCTTCGACCTTGCGCTCTTTTTCTTTCGCCCGCTCTTGCCGGTTTCAGCGGCAGGCAAGGGGCCCTGGTGGGCTTTGTTCAGCAAGGTCGCGACGGCGTCGGCGATCTCCGCTTCGGTCGCCTCGCGGCCCTGGTCCAACAGATCGCGGCGGCTGTGATCCCAGGCCACTTCCCCGAAGGGGGCCGGCGCGCTGTTCAGGTGCCGCCAGAACACGGTGATCCAGCCGCCGTCCCAGTGGTTGCGGACCCAGATCCGGCCGATGTCGTAGCGGTCATAGTGGATCTCCCACAGATCCTTCTTGTCCTTGACGCCCGAAGGCTGGCGCCGGAAGGGAACCAACTCCTCGCTGTCGTAGATCCGATGGTTGATCTTGATTCCATAGGTGTTGATCACCCGCCAGGTCGCCGGGAGCAACTCGATGTAGTCCTCCGCGCTGAGCGCGACGGGAACGTAGCCGGCGGCCTCGACCAAAGCGGCGTACTTCTCGTTCGGGGTGAACGTCCGTCCCGGTGATGAGGGATCACGTAGCCCGTCATGCGGCCGGTTCTGCCACCGGGCGACAATCCATTCATCCAGGAACTCCTGTAGCTCCGGCAGCGACCACAACGGCTCGTCTTCCACCTTGCGCCCGCGGTGTTCAGCCGACCGGCCGACATAGCCGGAGACGAACTGGGCGAACATCGTCGACACCGAACCCAGCGTCCGCTCAATATGCGGCTTATCGGTAGGAGTGTCTTGATGGGCGGGCTGAAAATTGATACCCAGACTCGCGCACGCCGTCCGGAAGTTGTTGGAGATGAACACCTTCCCGCGATCACAGACAATCGTCTCCGGCACGATCACCGGCCGCGCAGCCGCATGCGCCAGCCGCTCATCCAACTCCAGCAACCGCCGGTGCGGCAGCACCGAACGCGCCATCGACACCGCCTCGCTCCAGCCCGGCCGCATCGGCTCCGGCGTCACCGTCCGTGCCAGCAGCAACGAGGCATCCAACGACGTAGTCGTCGGCCGCAACACCGCAGCCGTGATCGTCCGCGTGGCCAGATCCACCATCCCGGTCAGCTCCACCCGCCCGACCACACCGTCATCCAGCCGCACCAACACATCGAACGGCGTCGAATCGATCTCCATCAGCTCACCCGGCCGCGACGCGGTCATCTCACCGAACGCCTCATCCGGCTGGTTGGCCAGCGACCGGCGCGTGCGCGCCGACCCCGTGGTGTGCCGACCCGCACCCAACCGCTTAAACAGCCGATAGAACGTCGCCCGCGCCGGCATCACCACCACCCCGGCGCCATGCTCGGCCACCAAAAGCTGCTCCACCCGCCAGTGCAGGTAACTGACCGTGCGCGTGGAACGATCAGTCGCCTCCTCCAACGCCACCCCAACCGCGGCCAGCACCCGAGGATCGGTCCGCCCATAGATCGAACGCGACGGCTGATAGCGGCCATCCACCAACCCCACCAGACCACGAGCCTCATAACGCCGGCGCTTGCGCCGCACCGTATGCTCGCTGATCTCCTCACCCATCAATTCCCGCAGCTCAAGCCCCTTAGCCTGCTCCCGCTCCGTCAGCTGACGAGTCGCCGGATCGTATTCAGGGCGAGCCAGCGAAGCCGCCGGAGCCCCCGGAAGAAGGCCGGTCAGCACCTCCACGATGTGCTGATGCCACCACATCGCCTCCTCCACGACCTCCTGCGGCAAGCCGGTCAACATCCCCGCAGGCAACAGGGGAGTGGGGGCGGACTTTCCCAAGTGCTCAAATCCGCTCGACGCCAGCAGATGAACAAGTTGGACCACGCTGACCTGCCCATGCTCATCCGCCAGCCGGACCACAGTGCCCGAAAGGCCAACGACCGTCTGAGCTCTGCCCTCGAAGGTCACCCGATCACTCACCCGCAGGGCTTCGGGCTTGGCCATACCCATCACCGCACTCCCTTCGCCACACGCACCATCGTGCCGGGGGACAGCACCGCCGCATCCAGATCAGCGACAAGCTCCTGCCGCCACATCAGGTGAAACAAGACAGGAAGGACAGCCAGGCGGTCACCCACGGCCTCCGCCCCGGCAAACAACGGCCGACCGTCACGAAAAACACCAACCAAGGCCTCCGCAATGGACGCATGAAAGCACCGCGAGTGCCGATAACCCGACAACCAGCGAACATTCGCCCTCACAACAGGGGAGGGGCCACCCGTGCGCTGATACCGCCAACCGACTTCCGCACACGCCCGAGCAGTGGCCTCAAAGGACTCCGCATCCTCCGGGCGAATGCGATCATCAGGACGGACATCGACGACCAGCCCAGATCCATCGCTCAAGCGGGCGAAAAAGTCGGGAGCATGCCGCCGTTCACGCTTCTCACCAGGCCAGTGCAGCCAGAACGGCTGAGAGGAGAAGGCGACCACATCAGGTCGGAAATCCAACATCATCGCCACGTCGCGCTCCACCCACGACTCATAGCCGACATGGGTGCCCGTTGACGCTGACCACCACAAACCCGTGAAGTTCTTCTGCCCCTTAAACGACGGAAACGATCGAGCAGGTTCTACCTGCTCAAAGGGCATATCCCACAACGAAGACAGGGGACCACGGGTCCGCTCACGCCTGTCACCAGCGACGGTGATCTCAAACAAAGACTTGAGGACGGCAACAGCCGCTGTCGTCGAACGGCCCATTACCTCACCATGGATGCGATCAAGGACAACCTTGATCGCAGACCCTAGCGCCCTGCCGATCATGACACCAGAGAAAAGTGCCCGAGGGAGCAGATGAAGTGAGACAAACATGCACAGCCGAGCAGATCGCCTGAGACAACCATGATCACCGAGCGGGTTAAGTGAGACGCGAGACCTGACTCGCACCCACGAGATGGCCTTCACCGAGCAGATCAAGTGAGACAAACACGGAACCTGAGCAGATCAAGTGAGACACCGAGCAGGTCGCTTGAGACGGGACAGAGACGTCCGGACATCGAACACGCAACAGGCTGATATAGGCACAAAAATGCCATACCGAACAGAACCCTCATTCTGTTCGGTATGGCATTAAAATCAGCGCTGCGGAATTCTGGCGTCGCACCCCGGGGCGGGGGTCATAAACGGTTGACGAAGCGGGCGGCGGCACGCTGACTCATGCCGGTTTCACCGCGCACCAGGAAGACGGCTTCCTGGATCTGGCCGAGGGCTTTGAGCTCCCGGGCCTGATCGACAAGATCGATACTGGGATTGGGACGATTACGCGGCCGCTCGGTGAGGCGGGCGGCGAGGATGATGAGCCAGATGATGGCTGAGGTGATGACGGCCGTGAGCGCGATGAGGCTCGGGGTCGTGATCTCCAGGGCGGACATGCTGGTGCGTCTGCCCGGGGATTTGGGGTTTATTCAGGACGTGCCTGGTTGCTTGATAATGAACATTATGTCAAGTAGCGCATGTTCGGATGGACCGGCCGCTCCCCTGGACGGCTGGGGACGGCGAGTCTGGTGAGAAACTTTTTTCGACGTCCCGCACGGCCGATCCGGCGCCGCGGCGAGAATCCACGGGGGCGCGATCGATGCGCTGAGCGGGGGTTTCACCGCGGCGGGCACCGCACCGGCGACGGTGTGACGGTGCTCTCCGGGCGGTTGACGGCGGCTTTGACCTTGTGTTGATTCGCTGTCCTTGTCCGGGTTTGTGGTTTTAGGGTAGAGCTCCTGCTATTCGCGCCGCGAGAGGAGCAGCACGTGGGGAACCAGTCGGTGTTATGTCAGGTGTGTCAGGGGGTCCTGCCCGCTTCCGGCAAGGAGTCGTACACCCCGTTGCGGGGGCGGCTGATTGTGACGAACGGCTATTGCGCGGGTGGGTGCGCCGAGCGGCGGGCGGAGGCGGCTGAGCAGACGCAGCAGATGGCGCGTCCGGAGCCGATGGCACGCCAGGATGGGCCGCCGAGGCAGCAGGCTGTGAGCGCGAGTGGCCGTCCGGGTGCGGCGCCGTTGCGGGTGGTGCGCTGACCGCGGAGGGTTCGGGGCTCTTTTCCGTCTGACTTTTATTGGTGGCCGTCGATGGTGTGCCAGTAGTCGCGGGTGCGTACGGCCAGTCCGTCGGTGTCGAAGTGGGCGAAGACGCAGCCTGCCAGGGTGATGGGGCGGCCGTGGTCGAGGGTGTGGGCGCGGAATTCGATGGCGGCCTGGTCGCCGTCGACGAGGGGCGCGCTGAAGGTGACGCTGGGTTCGGTCTCGCCGGTGAACGACCATGTGATGTAGTCGGCGATCGCTTGTTTGCCCTCGTGCGGGGGGCGGAACGGCATGCTGGTGTGGACGGCGTCGTCGTGGTAGAGGGCGATGATGGCCGTGACGTCGTGGTGGGTCCAGCCGCGCTGCCAGGTGCCGGCGAGGTGCCGGCGAAGCGCTGGGCCGCCGTTCGGGTGTCCATGGTGACCATTGTGCGGGCGGCGCGCCGGGCCGGTTGCGGGGGCCTCTCCCCTGCCGTGCCGTCAGCCGGTGTAGGGGTGGGCGGCGGTGACCGCGGTGATCGGCAGCGGCCCGTACAGGTGGGGGTAGCCGTTCTCGATGCGGATGTCGAGGCCGTTGGGGTCGATGTCGAGGACGAGCAGCGGGCCGGTGACGTCTCGGTAGTAGGCGGTGTGGACGTCGCGCAGCTGGGCGAGGTCGCGGCTGCAGTGGATGAAGCCTTCTTGCTCGAGGGTGCGGCCGAGGGTGGAGATGCGGTACTCCCCCGCCGTGCGGGCGTCGTGCCAGTCGGAGGCCAGGGCGAGGTGGTGGATGGTCATGCGGCCCATTCGGTCTCGAGGATGGCGTAGACGGCCTCGCTGCTCCATTCGCCTTTGACGATTTCGTTGTCGATGAGGGTGGCCTCGTGGCGCATGCCGAGTTTTTCCAGGACGCGGGCTGAGGCGGTGTTGCGGGCGTCGAGGCGGCCGGTGATGCGGTGCAGGCCGAGGTCGGCGAAGCCGAGGCGGAGCATTTCGCGGGCGGCTTCGGGGGCGTAGCCGTGGCCGTGGTGGTCGGGGTGCAGGACGTAGCCGATTTCGCCTTGGCGGTGCTGCCTGCTGGTCCAGACGAGCAGGGCCGAGCCGATGAGCGTGCCGGTGTGGCGCAGGGTGATGGCCAGGTCGAGGGCGTCGCCTTCGTCGTGGAGGGCGGTGCGGGTGATCTTCTTGTCGAGGAGGGTGCGGGAGGTGTCGCGGTCGCGGGTCTCCCAGTAGAGGTAGCGGGTGACGTCGGGGCGTGATTCCCAGGCGTGGACGGCGTCGAGGTCGTCGGGGGTGAAGGGGCGCAGGCGGAGGCGGTCGGTGGTGATCGGGTAGTGGGGTTTGAGCACGTGGGCAGTGTAGGGAGGGGTCACGGGGGTGGCAATGCGTTTTCGAGGGCGAGGGTGAGCAGGGTGCGCGCTTCGTCGAGGGGGCGTTGCTCGACGACGTGTTCGAGCCAGAGGGTGGAGATGGTGGTGTAGAGGAGGCGTACGCGGGGGTCGGTGTGCGGGAGGTGGAGGGTGTCGGCGATGAGGCGGATGCAGCCGTCGGTCCAGCGGCGGGCGATCTGCTGGAGTACGGGGTCGCGGCCGGCGTGGACGTAGAGCTCCCACAGGCCGAGCTGGCGGGCGCGGTCGGCTTCGGCGACCTGGTCGGGCAGGGCGGCCAGGCCGTGGTCGGCGATCCAGGCGCGGGTGGTGCCGAGTTCGGTTTCGACGAGCTGGGCGAAGGCTTCGGCCAGGAGCTGGTCGCGTGAGGCGAAGTAGTAGGTGGTGGCGGCCAGGGGCAGGTGGGCGCGCTGGGCGACGGCTCGGTGGGTGACGGCGGCGAATCCGCCATCGGTGAGCAGGTCGACGGCGGCGGTCAGG
>NZ_VCJS01000033.1 GCF_005893125.1 Nonomuraea basaltis
GCCACGTCCGCCGCCCCTGCCGTTCCGCCCGCCGCCCCTGCCGTTCCGCCCGCAGCCTCGGCCGTTCCGCCCGCCACGTCCGCCGCCTCGCCTGGCGCGTCCGTCCGGCGCACCTGCACCGAGCCGGGCCGGGCGGGCCGGATGCGCCAGGGGCGGCCCGTGGAGGCGGTGAGCATTCCGTGCAGCGGCGCCCGCAGGTGCGGGCCGTCCGCGTCGCGGCGGCGCAGGCACACCTCGGGTCCGCCCGCACCCGCCACGACCTCGACCAGCTTCCCGCCCGGCTCGCCGATGGCGGCCACGACGTCCGCCCCGGACACCGTGGGCGTCATCGGCGCCGCCGCAGCCGGATGGCCTGGCCGGGCGTTCCCGGCAGGGGCACGGTCAGCGTCCCTCCCTCCCGCACTCCGAGCGACGCCACCGTCATCTCCCACGTGTCGATCACCTCGACCTCGTATCGTCCCGGCGGCACGTCGTACTCCCGCTGCGGAAAGCGGTGCTCCCCGCAGAACTCCAGGTAGAACTCGCCCGCCACCTCCAGCATCGGCGCGTCCCTGTCCCGGTAGCGCGCCTCCTCGGGCGTCCCGGCGAGAAACCGCCGCAGCAGCGCCAGCCGGGGCACCGCCGCGCCCACCAGCGTGCCCCCGTCCCGAGACCAGGTCAGCCCGTCCTCGTCCACGTACGACTCCCCGTGCGTCACCAACCGCCGGCGCACCGCCCCGTCCCACGCCTGGGCCACGACCTCCTCGGCGGTCAGGCTCAGCCACGGGTCGTCCGCGTCGCCCTCGTATCCGCACATGTCCATCAACACCGGCTTGTGGTGGTCCCGCGTCCGCACCCAGGCGTCCCGCGGGCCGGCCGCCCGGACGCTGCCGTGCGTGAACGGGCGCCGCCACAGCAGCGGCGACCCGGCCTCGACCGTGATCGACAACGGATGGTGTCCGGGGTCCTCCTCGGCCACGAGGTTGGCGAGGCGTACCCAGTCATGCTCGGAAATGTCGGGAAAAGGGGATGGGTCAGTCGTCAGCGACCACCACACGTTCGGGTGCGCGGCCAGCCGGGGGACCACCTCCTCCAGGTAGCGGGCCGCCGCCTCGACCTCCGCGACGCCCTCATCCGGATGCAGGAGCACCAGCTCGGCCGTCACGCCGATCCCGGCCAGTTCCGCCACCCGCTCCTCCAGCGAGTCCAGCGGGCATCGGGTGGCGGACGCCGCCATCCTGACCCGGTCGAACGGCGACGACTCCAGCGTGGCGAGCGTCCGCGCGCGCCGCTTCTCACCTTGCAGGTGCCAGCCGAGCGCCGTGGTCGCCATCGAAACGTTGATCATCGGCATCCCACCCTCGTCATCCGGAGTGCCAGGTACGGCCGCCGCGGCAGCGCCACCCGCACCCGGTCCCGGTGCACCCCGTCCACCGAGGTGATCGTCATGTTCCAGGCGTCGATCAGCTCGACCTCGTAGCCGTGGCCGGGCGGCAGCTCGGCCGTGACGTGGGCCGGTTGCCGCCGCCCCAGGTAGCGCAGGACGGTCCCGTCGCGGCGCTCCTCCATGATCGTGCGCAGGAACGCGATCCTGGCCGGGCTCTCCCCGCGCAGCGTGCCGCCGTTGCCGATCCACGGCCGTCCCTGCCCGCCGGTCATCGACTCGCCGTGCCCGACGTACCCGCCGCGCACCATGCCCTCCCAGAACCGGTCCACCAGCTCGGGGCCGGAGACGTTGCCCCAGCGCTTGCCGATGTTCCCCTCGTACGAGATCTCGTCGATCACCACCGGCTTGGGGCAGGCCAGCAGCCAGGAGCCGGTCAGGGTGGCGTCCCAGTGCTGGATGCTCTGGTGCGTCACCCAGGGTTTGGTGAAGTCGTACAGGGTCGCCACCTCGTACATCCGCGTCCCGTTGTGGATCGAGCGCAGGTGCTCGTACGGGTCCAGCCGCTGGATCGTGCGCAGGATGTCGTCCCAGTCGGCCACGTTCTTGGCCCGGTTGAAGTCGTACTCGTTGGCGGCCGACCACCACACGTTGCGGTACGCGGCCAGCCGGGCGATGACGTACCGCAGGTAGGCGTGGTCGGTGTCGCGGCCCATGTCCTCCACGCCGCGCAGGCCCCCGTCGTACGGGTGGAAGAGGATCACGTCGGCCTCCACCCCGATGTCGCACAGGTCCCGCACCCGCGCCTCCAGGTGGCGGAAGAACGCCGGGTCGAACCGGGTCTTGTCCAGCCCGTGGGGGTCCTCGCCGGCGAACGGCACGAGAGGCGGCTTCATCTGCCCGGTCGGCAGCACGCACATGCGCAGCTTGTTGAACGGCGAGGCCGCGAGCGTGCGCAGAGTGTCGCGCTCGCCCGACTCGTCCAGGTCGTGCGTCCAAGTGGTAGCAGGTCGTGCCGAACGGCAGGTACGGCGTCCCGTCCGCATACGAGAACCCCGTCCCCACGGCCCGCACCGGACCATGGTTGCCCGGCCCCGCGGGCGTCACCTCGAAGCCTCCGGAACGACCATCCAGCTCGTTCACGTTGCTCACCGTCGTGAACCGCCACGGGCCCATCGCGTCCGGCATGAACCGGACGCGGTAGACGCCGTCCCCGTCGTAGAAGCCCTCGGCCTCCACGACGCGGTTGCGGTACTGGTACCGGGCCGACAGCCGCACCTCCGCGAACGGATTGCCGCCGTCGGGCCCGGCCAGCTCGATCTCGTGGACGCCCCAGCGCTCCACGGACGGGGGATGGGTCACCAGTCCTTCCCGGCTTCGGCCTGCGCCTTGATGTAGGCGGGGATGTCCTGCCGCTCGGCCACGGTCAGCGACTGCTCCGGCGTCATGCCGTCGCGCAGGACGTGCTGGCGGAACACCTGCCACAGCGGCAGGTCCCAGTACTCGGTGTTCTGGTAGTTCGTCACCGTGGCGTTCTCGCCCCAGTACACGGCCGAGGTGTCGATCTTCGCCAGCTCCGGGACGCTCTTGCCGAAGCTCGACACGACGCCCTCGGTCTGCAGGACCGCCTTGATGCCCTGGCTGGACAGCTCCGTCTGACCCTCCTCGGACACCAGCCACTTCACGATCGCGAGGGCCTGCTCCTTCTTCGCCGAGGCCGGCGGGATGAACGCGGCACGCACGTTCGGCTGGTAGACCGCCTTCGAGCCGGACTCGAGCACCGGCACCGCCGAGACGCCGATGTCGACGCTCTTCGCCGACTCGGCGAACGACTCCTCGTCGCCGTCCTCGATGAACAGCTCGCGGCCGGCGTACATGTTCAGCCTGGACAGCGTCTCGACCGCCATGGCCAGGCGGCCCGGCCTGCTCATGTCGCCCTTGAGGAAGTCGTTCACGGTGGTGAACTCGTTGCGGGGGATCGTCAGGAACCGGTACAGGCTCTCCACCTGCTGCTTCCAGCCGTCACCGGTGATGCTCACCTTGACGTCCCCGGGCTCGGGCTCCTCGCTCGTCGTCGGCTGGAACGGGTAGAGCCCGAGCTGGTTGAACTCCAGGTACTGGTCGGGGTGCTGCATGTAGCCCTTGTAGTGGTCCAGGCCGTCGTCCCTGGTCAGGCGCTTGGCCAGCTGGTACGCCGCGTCGTACGTCATGCCGGGCTGGGGGTGCGGCACGCGGAACTTGTCGAAGATCTTCTTGTTGTAGAGCAGCAGGTGCTCGTCGATGAACAGCGGCACCCCGTACACGCCGCCGTCGGAGCGTGACCTGACCAGCTCGACCGCGGCCTTGTTGAGCGTGCCCAGGTCGATGCCGGCCTGCTGCAGTGCCAGCGTGAGGTCGCCGACCCAGCCCAGCGGCTCCAGGTCCCGGTCGATGCGGGTGCGCGGGTCGTCGATGATGATGTCGGGGACGACGCCGGCCTTCTTGATGTCCTCGTAGCGGATCGGGAGGTCCCACGTCGCGTACTTGATCTTGACGTTGGGGAACGCGGCGCGCAGCTTGTTGCCGATGACCTCGTCGAAGACCCTCGTACCCTGCCGGCTGTCGTCGACGCTCCCCTCGAACGGCTTGTAGTTGGCGGCGAAGACGAACAGCTCGTCGTCGCAGACGCTGAACGGCTTGTTGTACTTGTTCGGGATGTCGGTGCACGCGGCAGCGGCGGCGCCGGCGGGAACGGTGATCACGGTTGCCGCGAGCGCGAGCAGCGCGAGGGCCTTGGACCCGGCGATCATGAAGCCTCCTTCGAGGGCGCGTAACCGCACTGGCGCACGACATTCCGCCGGACGCCGTTCTTGAATTCAGTGATGGTGTGCTCCGGGTAATTCGACAAAAGGCCCACCCCGTCACGGAGATACTGCTCGTTGAAGACGACGTGCCGGATGTTGTTGCGGTTGTAGGAATAGACCATGTGGACGTAGCCGTCCCCGGTCTGGGTCAGCAGCGGGTAGGTGAACTGCGGGCCCGACTGCGCCTCCACGTCGGCCGTGTGCTCCCATGTACGCCCCTTGTCGGGCGACAGCGACAGCCGCATGGGGGAGCGGTGCTCGACCCAGGGGTTGTAGGCCAGCACCAGCTTGCCGCTGTCCAGCTTGAGCGCGGCGATGCGCGAGTTCGGGTTGCCGATGGGCTCGGCCACGGGCGCGCTCCAGGTGCGCGCGAAGTCCTTCGACTCGCTCCGGTAGATCGCGCCGTCGCCGGTGCGCATGTAGGCGATCAGCCGCCCCGGCTCGACCTCCGCCACCGTGGGCTGGATCGAGCCCTTCGGCGTGCGGATCCAGCTCCCATGCTCCTCGGGGTAGGCCTTCCACGAGCTCATGTCCGGGCTGAAGACGTAGAAGCCGGAGCTGAAGGCCTCCTCGTCGTAGATCGGCAACAGCACCTCGCCGTTGGACATGCGGATGGCGTTGGTGCCGGTCATCCACCCCCACTCCTCGCGGATCCAGGAGGGGGCGCTCCAGGTGTGGCCGTCGTCGTCGGAGGTGATCAGCCGGATCCCGGCCTGCTCCCACCCGTGCCCCGCGATCGTCACGAAGAACAGGTAGAGGCGCTTGCCGTCCGACCACAGGATCGGGTTGCCGTCGGCCTTGCCCGGCTCGTCGAACACGACCTCGGGCTTGGACCAGGTCCGCTTGCCCGCGGCCAGGCGCGACAGGTAGAGCGCCTGGTCCGAGGAGCCCTCGTTGGTCCCTCCGTAGTAGACGGTCAGCAGGTCGCCCTGCGGCGCCTGCGCCAGCGACGCGGAGTGCACCCTGCGGACGGCGGGGTCGGGGGCGGCCACGTCCTGGCGGCAGGCGTACGAGCCGGTGGGTTCCACCACCACCTCGCCTGTGTCCGCCGAAAGGTACGGCACCGCTCCCACGGTCACCGCGAGCGCGCCGTATAAAACGCTCTGCCGGAATTTCATCGCGTGCCAATCTCCAGATATTTGATGGTTTTCCGTAGATAAGAGAAGGCGATATGGAGACGGCCGCCGCCGTCGATGACGCTCGGATAGGAATAGCCGAGCTCGTTCTGCCAGTACTCACGGTCGTAGTCCTGGAGGACGTGCCGGTACGGCCAGCTCACGCCGCCGTCGTCCGACACCGCGAGCACCAGCGGGGTGCGCAGGGCCTTCCTGCGCCGCTCCCCGTTCTTGGTCACCCATCGGAACTGGCCGCGCTCCAGGCTCGCGTCGTTGTAGACGAGCGCGAGCCGTCCGTCCCCGAGCCTCGTGAGCTGGACGGAGGAGTCGTTGTTCGGCAGCCCGGTCCGCTCCGGGGCGGCCCACGAGCGGCCGTCGGCCGAGGCCGAGGCGTGGATGCGGCCCGCCCGCCGGTCCCTGAACATCGCCAGCAGGCTCCCGTCAGGGCGCTCCGCGATCGTCATCTGCACCAGGTCGGCGCTGCCGGGAACCGGGTGCTCCTTCCACGTGCGCCCGCCGTCGTCGGTGACCTTGACGACGCTGCGGTCGCCGGAGCCCCCGCAGTGGTAGGCGGGCAGCAGCCAGGTCCCGTCGCCGAGGATCAGCGGAGGGTGCCGGACGAAGATCCCGGGCTCGGCGAAGAGCACGCGCGGCTCGCCCCACGTCCGTCCACCGTCCGCCGACGTCCGGGCCACGACGTGCGCCGTCGTCTGGTCGTACGGCTCGCTGGAGGTGTGCAGCAGCCACACCAGCCCGCCGTCGTCGAACAGCACCGGGTTCTGCTCGCTGCGCTCCGGGTCGGCCGCGATGACCTCGGGCGGGTCCCAGCGGTCGCCGGCCAGCCGGGCGAGCACGACGTTCGTGCCCGGATGGCCCTCCTCGGGGCCGCTGAACCAGGCGCAGAGCAGGTCGCCGTCGGGCGTGCGCAGCAGGTTGGCCGCGTGGTTGTCATCGTGGTTTCCCGGGCCGTGCGGCGCGGGGAGCAGCGCCTCGCGCGCGCCGGGCAGCATGGCGGACGGGCGCACGATGCCGTCGAAACGCGGGTCCGTCATGTGCTCACCTCACGTACGTCAGGGTCCGCGAGCTCCGGCACGCCGCGCAGCTCCAGTTCCCCGGCGAAGTGGCAGGCCACGCTGCGCCCTCGGACCTCGCGCAGCGGCGGCACGTCCGTGCGGCACACGTTCTTCGCGTAAACGCACCGCGGATGGAACGGGCACCCGGGCGGCGGATGCGCCGGGTCGGCGATGTCGCCGAGCAGCTTGATCCGCTCGCGGTGCCGCTTGGCGGCCGGGTCGGGGTCGGGCACCGCCGACAGCAGCGCCTCGGTGTAGGGGTGCAGCGGCCGCTCGTAGAGCTCCTCGGTCGGGCCCTGCTCGACCACCCGCCCCAGGTACATGACCGCGACCACGTCCGCGACGTGCTCGATGATGCTCAGGTCGTGGCTCACGAACAGGTAGGCCAGGCCCGACTCCTCCCGCAGGTCGGCCAGCAGGTTGAGGATCTGGGCGCGGACCGAGACGTCCAGCGCGCTCACCGCCTCGTCCGCGACCACCAGCCGGGGCTCCAGGGCCAGCGCCCGGGCGATGCCGACCCGCTGCCGCTCGCCGCCGCTGAAGGCGTGCGGGTAGCGGCCGGCGTACTCGGGGCGCAGGCCCACGCGGTCGAGCAGCTCGCCCACGCGCGCGTCGATCTCGTCCTTCGTCCCCCACTTGTGCGCCCGCATCGGCTCGCCGATGATCTCGCGCAGCGTCTTGCGCGGGTTGAGCGACGAATGCGGGTCCTGGAAGATCATCCGCACCTGCGCCCGGTAGGGCTTGAGCTCCTTCTCCCCGAGCCCGGCCACGTCGATCACCGAGCCGTCCGGCCACCGGTAGAGCATGCGCCCGCCGGTCGGGTCGTGCGCCCGCACGATGCACCGGCCCAGCGTGGTCTTGCCACAGCCGGACTCGCCGACCAGGCCCAGCGTGCTGCCCGCGGCGATGCTCAGGTCCACGTGGTCGACGGCCCTGACCGCACCGACCTGCCGGCCCAGCAGGCCGCTGCGGACCGCGAAGTGCTTGGTCAGCCCCTCGATCTCGAGCAGTGGCCCGGTCACGCGTTCACCTCCTGCTCGTCGTAGAGGAGGCAGGAGACCTCGCGCTCGTCTACCGGGACCCGGCGCGGCGTGACCGTCTCGCACCGCCCCGCCAGGACGCTGTCGCAGCGCGGATGGAACGCGCACCCGCCGGGCCGCGCGTACGGCGGCGGCACCATGCCCTTGATCGCCGTCAGCCGGGTCCGCGCCGCCCGCCCCAGCCGGGGCATCGACCGCAGCAGCGCCTGCGTGTAGGGGTGCCGGGGAGCGCTCAGCACCTGCTCGGCGGGGCCGTACTCGACGACCCGGCCCAGGTACATGACCGCCATGCTGTCGGCCACCTGCGCGGCCACCCCGAGGTCGTGCGTGATCAGCATGATCGCCATGCCTAAGTCCTCCTGGAGGTCGGCCAGCAGGTCGAGGATCTGCGCCTGGGTGGTCACGTCCAGCGCGGTCGTCGGCTCGTCGGCGATCAGCAGGCCCGGCCGGCACGACAGCGCCATCGCGATCATCGCCCGCTGCCGCATCCCGCCGCTCAGCTCGAAGGGGTACGCGTCCACCCGCCGCTGCGGCATGGGGATGCCGACCCGGTCCAGCAGGTCGATCGCGCGCCGGCGGGCCTCGGCCTTGCCGGCGTTCTCGTGCAGCCGCACCGCCTCGACGATCTGGCTGCCGATCGTGTGCACCAGGCTCAGCGACGCCATCGGCTCCTGGAACACCATCGCGATGTCCCGCCACCTGACCTGCCGCAGCAGCTTCCGGTTCGCGCCGACCAGCTCGACCGGGCCGTCGCCCCGGTGCAGCGTGATCCGCCCGCCCATGATCCGGCCCGGCGGGTCCACCAGGCGCAGGATCGAGCGGGCCATCACACTCTTCCCGCAGCCCGACTCGCCGACGATGGCGAGCGTCTCACCTTTGCGCACCCGCAGGTCCACGCCGTCCACCGCGCGCACGTCGCCGTCCTCGAGCAGGAAATGGGTACGCAGGTCCTCGATCTCAAGCAACACGTCTGCGGGCACGCCTGCTCACCCTTCTGTTGCTGTGCTGGTGTGGATCGGCGGCGTCACGCAACCCGTCACCGAAGAAGTTCATGGCCACCACGACGACCACCACCGCCACACCCGGTGCCAGCATCCACGGCGCGTTCGCCACCACGCGCACGTTCTGCGCGCCCTCCAGCAGCACGCCCCAGCTCACCGCGGGCGCCTGCAGCCCCAGGCCGAGGAAGCTCAGGCTGGTCTCGCCGAGGATCATGCCGGGGATGGCCAGCGACAGGGACGCGATGATGTGGCTGGCGAACGACGGGATCATGTGCCGGAAGATGATCGGCAGCCGGCCGACGCCGTCCAGCCGCGCCGCCGTGACGAAGTCCTCCTCGCGCAGCGACAGGAACCGCCCGCGCACGTCCCTGGCCAGCCCGGTCCAGCCGATCAGCGAGAGGATCACGGTGATCGCGAAATACCGGGTCAGCGGCCCCCAGTCGTGGGGCAGCGCGGCCGACAGCGCCATCCAGAGCGGGAGCGTCGGGATCGCGATGATGAACTCGATGACCCGCTGGACGGCGTTGTCCACGCCGCCCCCGAAATATCCGGATATGCCGCCTATGAGCATGCCGAGTAAGAAGCTCGCCGCGACCCCGACCAGCCCGATCGACAGCGACACCCGCGCGCCGTGGATCAGCCGGGACAGCAGGTCCCGGCCGTTCTGGTCGGAGCCCAGCAGGAAGAACGGCTCACCCTTGGTGACCGGGCCGATCAGGTGCACGTCGGACGGGATCAGGCCGAGCAGCTTGTACTCGTCGCCGTGCGCGAACAGGCCGACGTCGATGCGCCTGCCCTCGTCCACGGTGTAGCGCTGCTCGTACGTCACGGGGTCGCGCTCGGTGCGGTAGCCGTACACGTACAGGCCGATGTCCCCGGAGTAGCGCACCAGCTGCGGCGGCGCGTACGTCATGGTGGTGTTCGCGGTCGAGCTGGACATCGGGGCGAAGAACTCGGCGAAGATCGCCACCACGTACACCGGCACCAGGATGGCCACGCCGGCCAGCGCCAGCCGGTGCCGGCGGAACCGCCGCCATACCAGCCGCCACTGCGGCAGCGTGCCGATTTCGTTGCGGGACATGCGGCGCTACTCTCTCTTGTACCGTTTGCGGATTCGCGGATCCCACCAGGCCAGCGCCATGTCGCTCAGCACGGTCCCGATCACGGTCAGCGTGCTGAGGATCATGATGAAGCTGCCGACGAGGTACATGTCCTGGTTCATCACCCCGCTGAGCAGCAGGGGGCCGCCGGTCGGCAGGCTCATCACGACCGACACGATCGTCTCCCCGCCGATCAGCCCCGGCAGCAGCCAGCCCACGGTGCTGAAGAACGGGCTCAGCGACATCCGCACGGGATACTTCAGCAGCAGCTTCCACTCCGGCAGCCCCTTGGCCCTGGCCGTGTGCACGTACGGCCGGTAGAGCTCGTCGAGCAGGTTCGCCCGGGTGATCCGGATCATGCCCGCGGTGCCCGAGACGCCGATCACCACGATCGGCACCCACAAGTGGCCGAGCAGGTCCAGGACCTTGCCCAGGTTCCAGTCCGCGTCCTGGAACTCCGGGGAGAACAGGCCGCCCACGCTCTGGCCGAAGTAGCGGAACCCGACGTACATGAGGACCAGCGCCAGCATGAACTCCGGGATCGCCATGCCGATGAACCCGAGGAAGGAGGCCGTGTAGTCGCCCCACGAGTACTGCTTGACCGCGCTGTAGATGCCGATCGGGAACGCGATCGCCCACACCATGAGCAGCGAGCTGATCGACAGCACCGCCGACAGCGCGACCCGCTCGCCGATGAGCGTGGACACCGCCTGGTTCCAGGCGAACGATTGACCGAAATCGCCGTTCAGGACGATCGCCGAGATCCAGCGCCAATACTGCACGAGGACCGGGTCGTCGAGGCCGTACCGCTGCCTGAGGTTGGCGATCTCCGCCGGGGTGATGCCCTCGCCGCCCGCCTGCGCGCTCGCGACCAGCGTGGAGACGTAGTCACCTGGCGGCAGGTTGATGATGACGAACGTGACGATGGAGATCGCCCAGAGCGTCACCACCACGTACAGGAGGCGGCGGCCGAAATATCCCAGCATGGCTAGAGCGAGTACTGCTCGGGCTGCGTCGGCCCGGGGTTCGTCGGGGCGCCGGCCATCGAGCCGGGCACGTTCTTGAAGCTGTTGGAGACGATGCCGTACTCGTCCGGGTACGAGCTGATCCCGATGGCGTAGAACTGCTCTTTCGAGATCTCCACGACCTGCTTGGCGAAGCCGAGCGCTTTGGTGAAGTCGTACTCGGTGCGCATCTTGGTGAACGCGTCGAGCTGGCGGCGGACCTCCTCGGGCGGCTCGTCGCCGCTCTTGCCGTGGCTGCCGTACCACTGCGCCCAGCGGATCGCGTACCGGGCGCTGCCGGAGTTGCTCGGCACGTAGTAGTGGTCGCCGCCGGTGCCCGTGATCAGGTCGAAGTCGCTGCACGTGTAGGCCGAGGCCTGCGGCTGGTTCGCCATCGTGCGCTCGGTGAACAGCGTCGACGCGACCGGGTCCGCCCGCAGCCCGACCCCGACCGCCTCCCAGCCCTTCTTCACGAACTCCAGCGCCTCGACGTGGTGCGGGAACTCGGTGTCGGTCATGATGGTCACGACCAGCGGCTTGCCGTCGGGACCCAGTCGCATCCCGTCTGCGTCCTTGCGGGTCAGCCCGGCCTTGTCGAGGTGCTCGTTCGCCCTGGCCGCGTCGAACTCGGTGTACTGCTTGGCGAACGTCTCGTCGTAGACCGCGTTGCGCTTGGAGGGCGCGGCCTGCCACGGCTCGCCCTGGCCGGCGTACACGCCGTCGATGATCTCCTGCCGGTCGATCGCGTACGACAGCCCGATCCTGAAGTCCCTGTCCCGGAAGAGCTTGCGCAGCCCCTCGTCGGCGACCGTCTGATTGAACTGGATGATCATCGTGTTGCTGAGCCGGCTCGGCACGTCGAACAGCCGGTACTTGCCCTTGCCCGCGTTCTGGGCGACCAGCGGCTTGTTCTCCGGCGTGTTGAAGTTACGCAGCTGCAGCCCGATCTCGCCGTTCATGATCTTCAGCAGCTCGACCTCGACGTCCCCGAGGATCTCCGCCCTGAACCGGTCGAAGTACGGGAGCTGCCGCCCCTGCTGGTCGACCTTCCAGTAGTACGGGTTGCGCTCGGCCACCAGCGCCGTGCCGCTGCCGATCGCGTTGCTCACCTTCCAGGCGTGCAGCGTGGGCTGGTCGGCGTTGTGCCACGGGTCCTGCTTCTGCATGAACAGCTGCGTCCAGTCCTCCAGCTGCTCGTCCTTGGCCAGCTTGTCCACGTCGGGGTTGTACTTCTTGTGGAACTGCTTCAGGTAGTGCTTGGGCAGCAGGAACCCGATCGGTCCCGGCCGCTCGAACGTCGCGACCGCGATCTGGAACAGGAACCCGGCCTTGGGCTCCTTGTAGACGTACCGGACGGTCCGCTCGTCCACCTTCTCGACCTTCACCCGCTCCGTGGTGCTGCCGTTCTCCAGGTAGAGGTCGTAGACACCGGTGGTGTGCAGGTCGTGGTAGACGGCCACGTCCTCGAAGGCGAAGATCATGTCGTCGGCGGTGCACGGCTGCCCGTCCGACCACTTCAGGCCCTCGCGCAGGCGGAAGACGTACTCCCGGCCGCCGTCCTTGACCTCGAACTCGGCCACGTTGGCCACGATGTCCTCCGGGCCCTTCTGCCCGCTCGTGCCCGGCTTGAGGCGGACCAGCGGCTCGTACCCGAGGGTGTTGGTCAGCCAGTCCACGTCGTCCTCGCCGACCATGGCCGAGGTCCAGGTGCCGCCGTACTTGCCCGGCCCCTGCAGCGGGGTGACCACCAGCGGGTTCTTCGGCAGACGCTGCTCCAGCGGCGGGAGCTTGCCGCTCTTGACCAGCTCGGCCAGCGCGGGCGCCTCCTTGGCCGACACATCCGCGGCCTGCGCGGCACCGCCGCTGCTGGGCCGGGTGTCGAAGAAGCTGCAGCCGGCGGCGGACGTCAGCAGGAGCAGACCCCCGCCACGGAGCAGATTCCTCCTCGTCAACGGTTGCTGTGTCATGCGTGCTCCGTTCCGGTCTAACGATTGACCTTGACCAGGCTGAACCGGGCCGTGGTGTAGTGGTGGACGGCGTTCGCCTCCTGGTTCCCGTCGACCGCGAGGCCGATGTAGAACCGGCTGGTCCGCATGGCGATGCGCTCATAGCCGATGCGCGTCCAGGCGAGCGAGTTGTCCGAGATGAACGCCTCGAACTCGTTGTCGCCGCCGGTCGGCAGGCTGCGGCACACCAGGCGGAGCCAGTACGGCTTGTCCGCGTCCAGCGGATCCTCCGACGTGGCCGGATAGAGGCCGACGCTGGCCCGCGTACCGGTGGAGGCGACCCTGATGGCCTTGGCCCGCTTGCCGTCCTCGGACCACCCGAGTCCGGCCAGCATGAACGGCGAGTTCGGCGCGAGATCCTGCCGCACCATCAATCCGGCGACGGCGTCGACGTGGGCCCTGCTCACCGCGTCCACCCGGGCGGTGATCTCGATGACCTCGCCCCGCTTGCCGAACCCGACGGCCTGGTGCGCGAAGTGGAAGGAGTCCTTCCACCCGGCGATCTTCCCGGACCCCTTCAGTGTGAGCACCCCGTCGGCCAGCGCCGTGTGCCCCGGAATGGGCACGTCCCCGATGTCCAGCGCCCGCCACGGGGTGACGCTGGTGGCGCGATTGACGTGAACGGGGACGATGGAGGAGGTGGTCGCGGACCCCGTGCCGTCCGTCGCTCTGGCCGTCAGCCAGTAGGACCCATCGGCCGCATCCGCCCAGGTCACCTGATACGGCGCCGCCGTCGCCTCGCCGATCTTCTTGTCCTCGTGGAAGAACTCGACCTTGGCGATGCTCGATCCGTCGAGGGCCTTGGCGGCGGCCTGAACGGTCATGCTCTGGCCGGCCTTGAAGATCTGGTCGGGCCTGGGCTGGGTGATCGCGACCTCGGGATTGCGGCTGCCCGCCCGCTGGATGGAGTGCAGATACCGCTCGAGGTTGGTGTAGCCGTTCCCGTCGACAGCGTTCCGATCATCCGCGTTCCCGGGATCGAGCCCCTGCGCCCGCTCCCACTCATCCGGCATGCCGTCGTGATCGCTGTCGGCGGGCGCGGGATCGGACGGTAAGGGCACCCATCCGCCGACGTCCCGCTGCGAGTTGATGGCCCGACCGGTGCCGGTGCGCGCCTCGTGGATCAGCCGGGCGTCGATCGGATCCCTGCGGGGGAGGACGGCCCCGGCCTGATCGAGCACCGCGGCATATGCCTGCGCGGGCGGCTGCTGCGTGATGCCGTGCTCCAGCTCCACCGGCCTGGGCAGCAGCGTGATCCCGCCCACCGGGTACGTGATCCCGCGCGTGTTGTCGCCGGTCACATCCGGATGACCTTCGACGTGATTGCCACTGACATGCCACTGCCCGAACCGCCCCGGAGCCACGATGACGGGCGCGATGTCGGCCAGCGTGTTCGGTCCGGGCTTGTAGAAGTTCGCGACCATGTTGACGCCGTTGGACCATTCGCCGCCGTAGCAGGACGTGAACCCGTAGTTGTAGATCACGTTGTTGCGGTGGTCGACCACCATGTCCATGCCCTCGGTGAAGCTGAAGCGGGGGTTGCGGGCGGACTGGTGGATCAGCAGATTGTGGTGGTACGTGATGTTGTCGCCGCCCCACAGGCCGCCCATGCCGTGGCGGCCCTTGGGGTGGACCGAGTTCGTCAGGCCCTCGGCGATGATGCACCACTGGACGGTCACGTTCGTGTTGCCGTAGACGGAGAAGCACTCGTCCACGCCCCAGCTGATCGAGCAGTGGTCGATGATGACGTCCCGCACGCCGCGGGCGGTGAACGTGTCGATGGGGGTGCCCAGCTCGTCGCCGCCGCGGAAGCGCAGGTAGCGGAGGATGATGTTGTTCCCGGCGATCTTCGTCTCGTTGCCGTTGACGCTGATGCCGTGGCCGGGCGCGGTCTGGCCGGCGATGGTGAGGTTGGACCCGGTGATGTCGAGGCCGCCCTTGAGGTGGATGTTGCCGGAGACGCGGAAGACGATCGTGCCGTCCGACTTCGCCACCGCCTCCCGCAGCGAGCCCGGCCCCGAGTCGTCGAGGGTCGTCACCTCGTAGACCGCGCCGCCCCGGCCGCCGGTGACGTACATGCCCGCGCCCTCGGCACCGGGGAACGCGGGGACCGCCCTGCTGAGGGCGCTGCTCCGCTGCTGCCCCGCCTCTTCGATGGAACCGGCCGCCGTCATCCCGCCCCACGCCACGGCGGGCGTGACCATGGCCGCCGAGCGCACGAAATCGCGGCGGCTGAATGGTGATTGCTGGCGATCGAAGCCAAGGGCATCGGTCATGCGAAACGCTCTCTTTCCGCCCCGGAAATAGGCAGGGATGTGCCACCGTTCGGCACGACTCCGGACCACGCTGTCATTGGTGAGAATTTTTATTCAGCCATGAATGGAGTGGATTCATCACATCGTGAACGACACGCAAGTGACTGTCAAGAGCGCTTTCTTCGGCAGATAGGTCCGCCGGTCAACAACCGCAACGCCGAAGGCCGTCGTGCGCATCGCACGACGGCCTTCGGCGGGGGAGCGGGAGGGTCAGTCCTTGAGGAGTTCCTCGGCCACGCCCACGTCCGTGATGAGCGTGTTCACCCACCCACCCCGCAGCGCGGCCCGGATCGCCGCCGTCTTGCGGCGCCCTCCGGCGATGGCGATGCGCCGCGGCACCCGGAGCAGGTCGGCGGCCGGGATGCCGAGGATGCGCTCCTCCAGCGGCGAGTCGATGAGCTGCCCGTCGGCGTCGAAGAAGCGCAGGCACACGTCGCCCACCGCGCCGAGCCCGCGCAGCGTCTCCAGGTCCTCCTCGGAGATGGCGTTGCCGCTGTCGCGCAGCAGCGGCGACGGGTCGAGGCTGCCGATGCCGACCAGCACCGTCGTCAGCCGCGACCACGCGTCCACGACCTGGCGTACCACGTGGTCGTCCGACAGCGCCTGGCGCGCCACCGCCGAGCCGACGAGGCCGGGCGCGGGCAGGAAGACGGGTTCGGCGCCGGTGAGGTCGGCCAGGTGGGCGGCCAGCCGGGTGGCCTGGACCTGCGCGGATCCCTTGCCCACGCCGCCGATGAGCTGGACGACCTCGTCGGCTACGCGTACCGGACGGCGCTGCATCGCCTCGACGGTGGCCAGCAGGCTGGCGCTCCACGACGAGATGCCGAGGTGCTCGCCGCCGATCAGGGTGGCGTCGAGGTAGGTCGCGCCCGCCGAGCCCAGCGCGGCCACGACGTCGTGGTTGTCGCCCGCGGCGTCGACCACGATGATCTGCTCCACGCCGTACTTGCGCTCGAGGTCCTCCTCCAGCAGAGCATGGACGCCGCTGGGCACCACGACGACGGTGCGGACGATGCCGATCTCCGTGGCCTCCTTGAGCAGCCGCGACACCCGGGGCTGCGAGATGCGCAGCTGGGCGGCGATCTGCGGCTGGCGAACGCCGTGCTCGTGGTAGAGGCGGGCGACCCGCACCAGCAGCCGCATGCGCTCGGACTCCTGGCCGAGCCGTCGGCCGCCGACCCTCATGGACTCGCCGCCGGGACGGCCCTTCTCGAACTGACTGTCAGCTCCCACGATCGCTGGCCTCCGCTTCGGCTCCGCCGCTCCTGCTGGTCCGGTGGCGAGCCCGGGCCACTGCCGAGTGCCATTCTGCTAGCGCGCGGCGACCCTCGCACCCATATCCTCGCCTAGCCGCCGGCGAAGGCGCGTAGCTTCGCGAAGAAGTCCTCATGGATGAACCGGGCGTCGATCGAGTCGTAGGTGCGGATGGGCCGGTTCGCGGCGGTGAAGTCATGTGAGCCGTCGTGGCGGAAGTTCGGGGCGGGCCGTTCCACCCAGGTCCCGCAGTCGGGGTGGAGCATCAGGCCGACGGCGGGGGAGTCGCCCAGCACCCGGATCTCGATCGAGCCGCCGTGGTGCCGCTCGTTCCACTCCACGAGCTGGCGCACGAGATAGTCGCCGAGCTCGCCGCACGGCGCCACCTTCGCGTCGAGCTCGGCGTAGCCGACGGCCATCATCCGGTACGTCGGCGCCGGGATCTGCCAGACCCGCAGCGCCGACGAGAACACGACGTTGGCCGCCACGATGTCGTTGGACAGGTTGAACTCGGGCCGCCCCGGCGCCCCGCCGCGCCCGTCGTATCCGCCGCCGCCGATCCAGATGACGGTCACGTCCCGCTCGGCGATGCGCGGCTCGAGGAGCAGCGCCGCGGCCATGTCGGTCAGCGGGCCGAGGAACGCCACGTAGAGCGGCTCGGCCACGTCCCGCATGGCCTCGGAGACGATCAGCTCCACGCCGGGCGCCGGGACGGGGGTGTTGACGTCGGGCAGTGCGTACGGCGCGCCGTCCTCCACCCGGACCTGGCCGTCGAGCTTCATCAGCCGCAGCAGCAGGTCGATTTCCGCCCGGCTCTCCTCCAGGCTCGTGCGGGTGCGCCGGTTACCGAAATGCGCGGCCACCAGACCCCGAATGTCCAGGCTCGGTGAAAGGAGGGCGTGCACGATGGCGAATTGATCGTCCGCCTCGTTTTTCGCGTCGGAATTGATGATCACTCTGCGCCGGTTGGAAAAGGACCGGATCGCCATGCGTGCCCCTCGACTGAATATATATTCGAAGATGTATCGATATTCTGATATTAGATTGTGACATTTGTGGTGTCAAGATCCCACAGGATGACGGACAGCGCGTGCGGCGAGATCGTGTGGCCGTCGTGCGTCGCGTCCTCCAGGAGCTCCCAGCGTCCCAGTTCGGGCCGCCCCTTCGCGAGCAACGCCACCCGGTCGCGCACCGGGGCCTGGTAGGCGCGGTGCCCGACCCCATTGAAGCAGCACTCGTCGAACCGGTTGAGTATCTGCAGCTGCCCGCGCCCCGGGCCGATCGACGCCATCACGTACATGTCGAGGAAGTCGTCGGAGTCCGCGGCGTAGAAGCCGGGCAGCGCCGCCTTGGTCTGCTCCCAGTCGCCGATCGTGGGCCGGGGCTTCGGCGCGGCCGGGCGCAGGAAGAACGGCAGCGATCCGGCCACCGGATAGCTGCGCGTGACGCGCGGGTCCAGCGCCGAGTGGACGGTGGTCGTCCAGCCGCCCCCGGACAGGCCGATCATCTCCACCGACAGCGGCCGGTACGTGGCCTGCGCGTAGTTCAGCGTGACCGTGAGCGGTTCCAGGAAGAACGTCAGCGCGGAGAACTCCGCCGACTCCCAGGGCGGCAGCTCACGGTGCGAGGGGTTGGGCAGCAGTTTGGCCGGGTCGGCCGGGTCGGCGATCTGCTGCTGGTTCCAGTGGTGGAACGGCATCGCGTACGCCATCACCCGGTAGCCGCGGTCCAGCAGCGCCTGGACGGTGCGGAGCATGGTGTCGAACGGCTCGCCGTGGCCGTTGTGGTAGAGCGCCAGCCGCCGGTTCCAGGCCCGGCGCGGCACGAGGTCGTAGACGGTGGCGGTGACCTGGTAGCGCAGGGGAACCTTCAGCCGGTCGATCCTGCGCACGCCCGTCAGGGAGGCGAAGTCGGGTGCGGTCACGCCGCTCTCCACGGTCGGCTGCGTGTCCGGCGGGCCGGCGCCCTTCCAGATGTAGTCCGTCATGGCCTTGCGCTTGGCCTCGATGCCGGCGAACGCGTTGATCCCGATCAGGGGCTCGATGTCGACGCCCCCGGCGGCCGCCGGGAGGGTCTTGTACTCGGGGCCGAACTTGGCGGCGGCCTCCTGGTTCACCGGCGCCACCGGACGCGGCGCCCGCCTGCCCCCAAGCCCGGTCGCCTTCCCGGAACCCGCCGCCCCCGCGCCGTCCGTGGCCGCAGCGGTCCGGGTGAGGGCAGAGGCCGCAGCGGGTCCCGCCGCCGCTCCCGCCGCTCCCGCCGCGACGGCCGCGCCGAGTCCGCCCAGGACCCCGCCCAACACGTTCCGCCTGCTGGCTGACCTGTCCGATCCCGTCACTTCCATCACCTCTCTGGATCCCAGCCGCCAAGAACGAACGAGGGCTCGCTCCACCGCTCCGCCTCGGCGGCCGTGAGCCGGCGCGAGCAGGGCAGCCGCTGCGACGTGTCGATCGCGCGGCCGTCCAGGTCGGTGCTGCGGTACTCCCAGAAGGACAGCGACGGCGCCTGCGCGCAGTCGTTCGGATCGATCTGCCAGCCGACCGGCGCGATGTGGGAGTCCATCGCGGTGTCGATGAAGACCGCCTGGCTGTGCGTGAACCGCCACACCGCGCTCCGGCTCAGCACCACCGACCCGTCGGGCACGCCCGGCGCCCGCGTCAGCCGGGTCCGCACGAACACCGCACCCGGACGCGTGTCGTCGTTGCGGCTCTGCGAGATGTAGCCGGCGTCCGTCGACTCCAGCACCGAGTCCTGGACGAACACGGTGCCGGTGCCCCACACGAAGTCGGTGTCACCGCTGATGCGGCTGTCGGTGACGAACCCCTTGCCCTGCAGTCGCAGCGTGTCCTGGTGGCTGCGCAGATCCACCCGCTCCAGCGCGATGCGCTCGTTGTTGCCACGGAACGCCTCGGCCTGCGACCCGCCGTCCGGCGTCGTGTTGTGCAGCGTGAGGTCGCTCATCCGGAAGTCCGCCGCGTCCACCCCGAACATGGCCCGCCAGCAGTTGTGGATGTCGGAGGTCTCCAGCACGCGGCGCGGGCACACGTCCGCCGGCCCTCCGTTGCTCAGCGCCTTGTCGCCGTTGCGCAGGTCGTTGTTGGCGTACTGGATCACGGTCCGCCGCATGCCCGCGCCCCGCACGGTGATGTGCGGGCGGTCCTCGCGCACGTAGACGATCTCGGTGTAGACGCCGGGCCGCACATCGATGGTCACCGGAGTCTGGTTGCCGAGCGGCACGGCGTCGATGGCGCCCTGCACGGTGCAGAAGTCCCCGGTTCCCGCGGCGGAAACCGTCAGATGGCGAGAGGGAACGGCGTGCTTCCTGGTTGTGAAGCGCCACTTTCGCGGGTCCTGAACGCCGTCGAAGCCCGCGAAGACGCCGGGATCGACGGTGACGTAGTAGCTCTGGCCGTACTCCAGTAGCCGGTGCAGGTGGACATGGGCGGTGCGGCCGTCGATCGTGATCGATTCGTACGAGAAGTCGTGCGGGAGCCCTGTGTCGGACACCGCGCCGCCGATGTTCTTCCTGTCGGTCTTCGCCGTGGCCGCCTCGATGCGGTCTGCCGGCGTGCCGTCGGCGCGCCGCACCTCGATCGCGCCCGAGGAGCCGAGGGTCGGGGGTGCCGGGAAGGTGATCCGCAGAGGCGCGTCCACGCAGGTCCCTCCCGCCCGGCCAGGCACCGAGAAGCGCACGCCCGCATTCGAATCCGCTGTCGCCGTCGCCGCTGGGCACAAGGCCAGCACCGCCGCTGCCATGACCGCCGTGAGTGTCACCTTCACACGCAGCTCCGTATGGATATGTATTATTGAATATATATGTAGGCGGCTTCGTGGCGCCGGTCAAGAGTGGGAAGCCATGTCATGAAAGAGAGCCCGGCCCTCGGGAATCTCCGTCCGGATGCGAACGGCATGCCTCTGCAGCAGGTGCGGGGGCGTCCGGTGGCGGCCCAAGAGCCTTGAAGCCGGCCCGAACCGACATGTGAGCACGACCGGGTCAGCGCGGGAACGCGGGCCTGTCTCGTCGGCGGGGCGAGGACGCGCGTGGTTGCTGCGTCCACGGCGCCGACCCGGTGCCGCGCCGCATCGAACGCGGGTGTACGCGGTGGCGCTGCCGGCGGAGTCCGCGGATCGGTTGACTTGTACCTTTGGGTACGGGTTTAACGTGAGGGCGTGCTAGTGGGAGAGCTGGCCCGCCGGACCAATGTGACGGTACGGGCCTTGCGATATTACGAGAAGGCCGGGCTGGTGGTGCCGCAACGGTTGGCCAACGGTTACCGGCAATACGATCCGGTGGCTGTCCGGCAGGTGGAGGAGATCAAGGAGCTCACCAGCCTGGGGCTGTCGGTGGAGGAGACCAGGCCGTTCGTGGAGTGCCTGGCCAGCGGACACGCCTCCGGCGACGAGTGCCCGGCGTCGCTGGCGGCCTACCGTCATGCGGTCGATCAGATGTCGAGGCGAATCGAGCGGCTGGTGCAGCGACGCGACGCGCTGGCCGCCCATCTGGAGGCCGCGGCCGGCCGGGCGATGCCAACCCGGAAGGCCGCTTCGGTCAGCGCGGCCAATGCTGCTGTGCTCCTGGTGGAACCAGAGGATGACGGTGCCGCGGCGCATCTGGCGGGACGGTCGCTGCCCGCGCTGCCGCTGCCGGCCACCGATGGCACGACGGTCGACCTGGCCGCGCTGGGCGCTGGGCGGACGGTGCTGTACCTCTATCCGCTGACCGGCAGGCCGGGGGTGGACCTGCCGGACGGCTGGGACGCCATCCCAGGGGCCCGGGGCTGCACGCCCGAGGCGTGCGGGTTCCGTGACCACCACGAGGAGTTGCGCGAGGCCGGGGCGGCCCGGGTGTTCGGGCTGTCGTCGCAGTCCGGCGAGTACCAGCGCGAGCTCGTCGATCGTCTGCGCCTGCCGTTCCGCATGCTGGCGGACCCGGGGTTCGCGGTGCGCGATGCGCTGAAGCTGCCGACGTTCGAGGCCGACGGCATGATCCTGTACCGCCGCCTGACCATGATCGTCCGCGACGCTGCGATCGAGCATTTCTTCTATCCCGTGTTCCCGCCGGACCAGCACGCCGGCCAGGTCATGGCCTGGCTGCAGGCACACCCGGAGGGCGAGCGATGACCGCCCTCGCCTGGATCGGCCTGGGCGCGATGGGCGCCCGCATGGCACGCCGGCTTGTTGATGCCGGTCACGAGGTGACGGTGTGGAACCGCACGTCCGCGCGTACCGACGCCCTGGCCGCAGCCGGCGCCCGAGTGGCGGCCACCCCGGCGGAGGCGGTACGGCGTGCCGAGGTGGTCTTCCTGATGTTGGCCGATCCCGCCGCCCTCCAGGCGGTGACCGAGGGGCCCGGCGGTGTCGCGTCAGGCGTCGGTGCGGGCGCCACTGTGGTCGACATGTCCACGGTGGGCCCGCTCACGCTCGCCCGACTGTGGGCGGCGCTGCCGCCGGCGGTGGCGGTGCTGGACGTGCCCGTGCTGGGCAGCCTGGCCGAGGCCGAGGCCGGCACGCTCACGCTGCTCGCCGGCGGGCCCGCCGAGGCCGTCGCCCGGGTACGGCCGCCGCTGTCCGCCCTGGGTGAGCTCGTCCACCTCGGCCCCGCGGGCACCGGCGCCGCGGCCAAGTTGGTCGCCAATTTCGCCCTGCTGGGCATGGTCGGACTGCTCGGCGAGGCGCTGGCAATCGCCGACGGCCTCGGCCTGCCCCGCGAGGTCACCTGGCGCGTCCTGGACCGCACTCCGCTCGCCGCTCAGGCGGCCCGGCGGCGGCCGGCGATCGAGTCGGGCGCCTTCGCGCCGCGCTTCGCCCTGGCGCTGGCCCGCAAGGACGCCGACCTCGTCGTCACGGCGGCGGACGAGGCGGGCGCGGACATCCGGCTCGCCCGCGCCGTGCGGAGCTGGCTGGCCGACGCCGAGAGCGATGGGCTCCAGGCGCTCGACTACACCGCGGTCCTGCGCCATATCACCTCACCTCCCGGCAGACCGGAACACACGGGTACCGCCGTCACCGCGGCCGACGTGCCGGGCTACTCGTGGGGCGACGGCTGTGCCGGCTGGCGGCTCGTCGACACGCCGGGGCTGTCCGTGATCGAGGAGCGCATGCCGCCCGGCACCGCGGAGGAGTGGCACGTGCACGACCGCGCTCGTCAGTTCTTCTACGTCCTGGACGGCGAGGCGACCATGCGCACCCCTGACGGCGACGTGAGCCTTCCCGTCGGCGCCGGCGTCGAGATCGCACCCGGCACGCCGCACCAGCTGAACAACATCGCAGCGGGAGACCTGCGCTTTCTGGTCGTCAGCGCCCCCACCACGCGCGGCGATCGTCGTGCGCTTCCCGGGGTGCCGGGCCGGGCCGGGGACCTCGCATGACCGGGGCATCGGGCATGCGCGCGAGCGCCGTCGTGTTCGACCTCGACGGCACGCTGGTCGACACCATGATGTCGGTGCCCACCGCGTACGCCGGCACGATCCGCGCCCTCGGCGGCCCCGCCGTCACGCCGGAGGACGTGGTCGCCGCGTGGCACCTGGGGTCGACTCCCGTAGTGCTGGCCCACTTCCTCGGCCGCCCGGCCTCGGCCGAGGACCTGAACTCTTTCTACCGCCACCTGGATGTCGCGGTCGCGGCCGTCCGCCCCTTCCCCGGCGTGGCTGACATGATCGGCGCTCTCAGCCGGGCCGGCCATCCGCTCGGCGTCTTCACCAGTGCCACCCGCCGCGCCACCACGCTCATGCTCGCCATCGCGGGCCTGGCCGAGCTGTTCACGGTGGTGGTGTGCGGCGACGAGATCGGCCGGCCCAAACCCGCACCCGAGGGGCTGGAACTCGCCTGCCGCCTCCTCGGCGTGACCGCCACCGACGCGATCTATGTCGGTGACGCCGATGTAGACCTCGAGTGCGCCCGCCGAGCGGGAGCACGAGGCATTCACGCATCCTGGGGCGTCCCCGCCGTCTCCCGCACGCGCTCCCCTCTGGTGGCCAGACGTCCACAGGACGTCATAGGACTCGCCCAGCAACCCACCGGCAGACCCATCGGCACCTAATCGCGATCACCATCGCCTGGTGTGGTCTCTCATTTTCGATGGACTCGGTCTACGACGGCAGCAGGTTCAACGCAGTCTCGTTCAAGAGCGGTCACGCGTGGATCGTCGGCGCCAAGAACCGCGCGAAGTGCGAGGGGGTCACACCGGCGATCTGGCACGGGGACCCGGCGGACAAGGACTGGGGCCTGGACAACATGCTCGTCCCCGACGTGCGCGGCGGGGTACTGAAGAGCATCTGGCAGACTGACCCCGACGACGTGTGGGCCGTGGGAGAGGTCTTCCCAAGCGAGCAAGAGCACGACTACCTGTCGGACAAATGCATCGACAAGGCCACAGGCAAGGAGGAAGACGTCCTCCCTGCCCCGCTCGTCATGCACTGGGACGGCGTCACCTGGGAGCACGTAAAGCTGCCCGCCTGGAACGTCTCCCTGACCGGCATCGCAGCCGCAGGCAAGCACGACGTGTGGGCAAGCGGCATCGACCTGGTCACCGACGAGGTCGTTTTCCTCCACTACGACGGCGGGAAGTGGACACGGAAGAACCGCTTCGTCGGCGGTTCTGACAACAACGTCAAGATGACCACGATCCCGGGAACGTCCGAGCTGTGGGCGGTGGGCTCCATCAACGGGGAGCGCGACGACGAGAAGGCGTTCATCCTCAGGAGGCGTTAGCCGTGCCAGTCGGGGGCCGCCCTGGCTCCTGAATCCGCCAGGGCTTGAAGGCCTCCACCGACTCCGGGACGGCTTCGTCCCACTCGACCCCCATGGTCTCCAGGAAGTTCAACCACACCCGCAGCGAGGTCACGTACTTCTTCCACGTCAGCGCGTCCAACGGCAGCATCTCGGCTGAGGAGAACCAGTCTTCCATCGTCGATCGGGCATCCCCTTCGGGGGCAACAAGAACGGCTGACCGTCTCTCCGCGCCCTGACCCGGCGATCACCCCCCGCGCCGAGGAAGGGGTCGGCCCGGGGGTGCCGGCGGATGATCAGCCGAATTTGGGAGCTGGGGCCGTGGCGTTGAGCGCCGTCACGATCGTCTCCTCCTCGTACCTGAAGTGGGACTCCAGCTGGTTCGCCAGCCGCTCCAGGTCGGCGCGCAGCTGCACGGAGTCGGTTTCACCGGGTACGAAGCTGTCGACGAGCTGCCGGATGTCGTCCTGCAGCCGCGCTACCACCTTGTGCTCCTCGCCGAGCTGCGCCAGCGCCGGAGCGAGTGCGGGGAACTGCTTGGCCAGCATCGGGAACATGGCCATGTCCTCGCCGCCGTGATGCTTCTTCAGCGCCCCGCAGAAGTTCAGGCAGTGGGTGCGCATCTGCTGGGCGAGGTCCGGCGGCGTCCGCTCCATCGTGTCCACGCCGCCCTCGATCGCCTGGTCCGCCTGGGCGCGGAGCGTCTCGAGCTCCTTGCGCAGCCAGTCGTGCACCTCGACGATCCAGTCGCCCATGCCCTTGACCCGCTCCTCGCCGGGCTTGGGGCCGATCCGGTGCAGTACGACGACCGGGATCTCCCGGGTCGTCTTGGCCTGGTGGTCGGCGTACCCCGGCGCCTCGGCGATCACGCGGTCGAAGAGCTTGTCACGCTCCTGGGCCGGCGGGATGGCGGCGATCGCCTGATAGGTGTCGCTACTCGTCTCGACCGTCACGATCGGGTTCTTGCGGATGTTGTGGTACCAGGCGGGGTGCTTGTCGGCGCCATTCGAGGACGCGACGACGATCCCTTTTCCGTCGAATTCGAGATACCCCAGGATGCACTCCCGTCGCAGGCCGCTCTTGGCTCCGACGGTCGTCAGCACGGCCAATGTCCAGCCCTCGAACATGCCGCTCATCTTCCCGTTGTTCGCCCGAAACTCGGCGATGACCTGACGCTGGAACTCATTGACGTCGAAGCCCGCCCAGGTCTCGGCCTGTTCCTTGCTCATGCACTGCCTTTCCGTGTCGATTGATCGCGAAGGAGGGTCATGCCACCGGAAATCGACACAGAAATACCCCGCATGCCTACGCAGTGAAGATGGGCGCAGCAATCCCAGGACAGGGATTGACAAGCTGCGAGAGACGGAACGTGCCGATCTCTGCAATGGCTGAGTAGCCGCTACCTCCATGCGTAGGCCCATACGGGGCTCCGTGAGACCGTAACACCGTCCCTGCTGATCGAGCAACGTCACCTTGGCGGGTGCAACTGCGGCCGCCTGCTCGGCGGTGTTCGCGCGAGGGCTGGAGCACCGCTGCAGACAGCAGGTTGAGCGCTTATCCATGTGTTCCGCAGTTGCCCACAGGGTGACGAGCGCGTCCCCACCAGGTCGTGACAGACCTCAGCCAGCGGCCGGTCCGGGCCGAGCAGGGCGCAGGTGCGGTCGATTGCGCCGGCGTAGGCGCGGTGGGTGTTGGGGTTGGCGAAGCGGGGCGTGGACAGGAGGCGTCGGTGGTCCGCCCCCACGGTGATGTCCCGGTCTCCGCCGTGGCCAGGCATTGCCTCAGCCGCGAACGCCGAAGCGATACGGGCACTGGCCCTTAACGAGGTCCTCAAGGACCAGGTCGCCGCAGATCCCGCACTGCGCAAGTCGGCCTGGCGGGTGGCCGAACGGTACGTCGGTGGCCAGACCGTTGCCGAGGCGCTCGCCCGGGCCGCCCTGCTCAATGCGGGAGGGCAAGTCCGTCTCCCCTGACTACATGGGGGAGAGCTGCCGGGACGCCGGCCTGGCCACGGCCGAGACCGAGGTGTTCCTGGACCCGTCACTGCATCGCCGAGGACCCGCTCCGCCTGTTCCAGGCTCTGGTAGACGCCACCCGGCACGGCGGTCATCCCGCATCTGATTAGGTGGCAGGAGTGGAGTGACGCGTCCTCACCTTGATCCCGGACCAACCTGACGGCGCTAGTACCGCACGGTGATGCGGCCGGTGACGGCGTCGACGGTGATCGTGCCGCCGTACGGGACGACCAGCTGTGGGTCGGTGTGCCCGATGTCCACGTTGAAGACGAGCGGAATATCCGGGTTGTATTCGGCGAAAGCCCGCAGCACGGCATCGCGCTGGCCGGTGATGAACGCGGCTCTCTGATCCGGCGAGAGCGGGTTGTCCAGCGCCCACGCTTTGGGCCGCCCAATGATCGCGGCGCCGAACCGCTGAAGCAGACCACGCTCGCCCATGCACATCAGCACGCGATACACGTAGGTGGCGTCGGGGAGTTCCTCGGAGGTCTCCAGGAAGAGCACGCAGCCGTCGTAGGCGGCGGGATTCTCGATGTGGTTGCCGGCGCGCAGGTTCGAGTCGATGACCTCCAGGCAGCCACCCCATGACGGGCCGGTCACGGGACGGCGCGGGCCGTGCCATTGCCAGCCTCCGCCGGAAATCATGTCCGGCTCGCTCTCCAGTAACGCCGGATTCCTCCAGTCCCGGTCGACGTCGGTGTATGCCTGGGCGGGGCGCAGGTCGTACTCGTCATGGGTGAACAGGGCGGCCCGTACCGCCTCGGCGGCCTGCGGATTCATCGCGCCGCCACGACCGAAGACCGTCATGATCGTGCCGCCGTAGTACGACACGATGCCGAGGTTCCACAGGTAGTTGCACAGGTTGGTGTTGTCGCTGATGCCGAAGAACGGCTTCGGATCGGCGCGGAGGATGTCCGGGTCGAGGTGACGCAGCACCTTGATCTGGTCTTCGCCTCCGATGGAGGTGAGGATGGCCCTGATCGCCGGATCGGCGAACGCGGCGTTGACGTCGGCGGCCCGAGCGGCCGGCGACGACCCGAGCTCACGGGTGGTCGGGTACTCGACCGGCACGAGTCCGAAGTCCTCCCGGAGGCGGGAGAGGCCCAGCTCGTACGGCGCGGGGAAGATCGCGGGCAGTGCCGTGCCCGGTGACAGGATGGCCACGTGTTCACCGGGCTTCGGCTTGTCGGGGTACGCCGGCATGCGGAGCAAGCTACCGGAGGGCGGTGCCACCGGCTACGGCTTTTCGTCTCGGCCTACAACGCACGGAGGACACACACCTTCAGGCGAAGGCCGATCGTGAAACCACGCGAGGTTCCCATGCCCAGGCGCACAATGGTCGGGTGCACAAGCTGATCATCCTGCTCGCGGTCGTGCTCGCCGCGGCGTCAACCGTGGCCTTACTGGGCACCGAATTCGTGGTGACGAAGGTCCCGGTACTGCTCATGGGATATGCGGCGGGGGCCGCTGCGGTGACGTGCGGTCTGTGGGCGAGGGCGCGGTGGCCGGACAGCGCGGTGGGATCGTGGCTGGCCTGGAGCGGCGTGATGTGGCTGGCCAGCGGGATCAGCTATGCGGGCGGGACCACGGCTGTCGCTCTGGGCGCCGCGGCGGCGGCCTTTCAACATGGGCTGCTCGGACACGTGATGGTCGTGCTTCCGCACGGCCGCGTGGACGCGTCGGCCATGCGCGGGGTGGTGGCGCTCGCCTACGTGGTGCCCTTCCTTTCCGGCGCCATGTGGGTGGCGTACGGAGAGTTGCCCGGTGGGGGATGTCTCTGCCTGCCCCAGGCGATCGGCTGGGAAGGGGCAGAGGTGCCGCTGGCCCTGATCGGCGTGGCGATCATCGCCGGATATGCGGTCGCCCTGTCGGCGGGGGTATGCGTGCGCTGGGCCCGGCTGCCGCGGCGGGAACGCAGTGCGGCCCTCACGTTCTCCGGGCTGGTGCTCATGCTGCTGGTGCTGGCACATGAGGGAGGCAAACTGGCGCAGGCCGGCGGACTCGCGGTCTACTTCACCGGCGGACTGGTGGACAGCCTGGTCGTGCTGGGTTTCATCGTCTGGCCGCTCGCCTATCGCGTCGTGCTCGGCCGCAGGGAGGCGGCGCGCCGGATGGCCGAGCTCCTCGACGCGGGCGATGAGGCCAGGCGCCGTATCGAGCGGGACATCCATGACGGCGCCCAGCAGCGGCTGGTCAACGTACAGCTGTTGCTGGGGCTGGCACGTGACGAGCCGGCCCGTCTCGGTCAGGCGGTCGCCGAGCTGGGCCAGGCCTTGGAGGAACTACGCGAGCTGGCGCGCGGCGCATTCCCCGCGGTGCTGGCCGAGGCCGGGCTGGGCCCCGCGCTCGGCTCGCTGGCCGAGCGGGCCGCCCTCCCCGTCCGGGTGCGAACCGATCTGCCCGTACGGCTGGCGCCGCAGGCTGAGCGCACCGCGTACTTCGTGGCCGCGGAGGCGCTGGCCAACGCCGCCAGGCACGCCCGCGCATCGGCCGTGGAGATCACTGCTGTGCTCGGAAAGGGCCTGTTGACCGTGGACGTGACCGATGACGGATGCGGTGGCGCCGTCCTCGAAGGCGGCCTGCGCGGTCTGGCCGACAGGGTGGCGGCGTGCGGGGGAACTTTCTCACTGCACAGCCCGCCTGGGGCCGGAACCACAGTGCGAGCTGTGTTACCCGCGCAAATAGTGGAGGACGGCCAGGACCCGTCGGTTGTCGGCGGCACTGTCCGTTAGGCCGAGCTTTCCGAAAACGCCGCGAACGTAGCCTTCGACCGTCTTCTGTGTGAGGCCGAGCAGGTCGGCGATGCCCTGGTTCGATCTGCCCTCCGCGACGAGGGCGAGCACTTCCCGCTCGCGTGGGCTGAGGCGGCCCAGCGGGCCCGGCTCACGGGGCCGGGACACCAGCTGCGAGACCACGGCGGGGTCGAGTACCGTCTGTCCCGCCGCCACGCGGCGCAGCGCGTCGGCCAGTTCGTCCGGTGCCCCGACCCGGTCCTTCAGCAGGTAGCCCGTCCGGCAAGGGGAACGGCCGAAAAGCTCTCCCGCGTGGTGGGTCTCCACGTGGTTGGACAGGAGCAGCACCGCGACGGACGGATGCTCGCGGCGCAGCCGTATGGCCAGCTCCAGGCCCTCGACCGTATAGGTGGGCGGCATGCGGATGTCCACGACCGCCACCTCGGGCGGATCGGCTCGAACCAGTCGTGCCAGCGTCTGTCCGTCGCCGGCCAGGCCGGTGACGGTGAACCCCGCGCGTTCCAGAAGAGCGGCCAGGCTCTCGCGGAACAATGCGGAGTCGTCGGCGATCATCACCTGCACGGTCACACGATAGCCGCGGCAGTCTTCCGGCGCGGTGGCCGCGCCCGGCCCGCTCGTACGGCCATGAAGAGGAGGACCGCTCCTGCGGCCGCGGCGACCAGGATGAGGACGAGCCCGGACTCCGGATCGCCGGGGCCGCCGGTCCACAGCTGCGGGCCGCTGACATGCCCGCGCAACAAGGGGGTCTCGCTGATGGCGCCGGCACCGGTCGATCCCGCTCCGAACACCGAACTCTGGAACAGGTTCCAGCCGGTGTGGATGCCGATGGGCAGCCATAGTGAGCGGGTCAGCAGGAAGCCGCCGCCGAGCACGAGCCCGCCCGCCACGGTGATGCCGACGAGCGTCATGGCCGTGGCGTTGGCGTTGGGGGCATGGATGAGCCCGAAGACGGCGGCGCTGAGCGCGAGCGCCCACCAGGAGCCTATGGCCTTCTCCGGCAGCCGCAGCAGCACACCGCGGAAGGCCCACTCCTCCCAGAAGGCGACGCACAGGGCGAGCAACGTCATGGTGACGAGCGAACCGACGTCCACCGTGACCGCCGAGACGGTGTACCAGCCCGCCACGGCCATGATCCCGAACACCGCCGCCTGCACTCCTGCGCCGACCGCGAAACCGCCCAAAAGGTGGCGGACCACATTCTTGGCCGGGAAGCCGAGGCCTGCGAGCGACTCGCCCTCCATGCGCCGCGCCAGCGGAACGGTGATCAGCGCCGCCACCACTCCCGCCAGGCCCAGCAGCAGCCCCAGGGCCGGGGTGAGGTTGCCGGGGCCGATCTGGAAGGCCGCTGCCAGGACGGCTTGAAGGACGAAGAAGACAGCCAGCACCACGACCAGCAGGGTGAACGCCTGAGGCAGCGGATGGCCGAGGAGTTTGCGCATGAGCGAGCTCCGATCAGTAGGGGGTGGCTCGATACTCCGGCACGGTTCTCCCACTGTTCAAGATCCGTATTTGCCTCAAGGGATAACCCTGGGATGGGTTCTCCGCTCCTCAGTCCTGGAAATGACGTGTTCTCGCAAGTGCGCTCCCGGAGCGGGGGCTGCCGTCAGCCCACCGCTCGCCCGTGCCTCGGGCCCGGTCGGGCGATCATCTGTCCGCTGACCGACGCCCTTCCTCGCTGATCCGAAAGACGCACGAGCTCAGGGCGCCTGCTGTGGCGCCATCCGCTCTGTAGGAAGATCCCGCAGTTGGCGCAGGGGAGTGGCCAGCAGGATCAGCCCGCTGAGCGCGAAAATGCCCAGCATGACCCATAGTGCGGCCCGGACGCTGAACGCGCTGGCCAGTGTCCCGGCCAGGACTGCACCGAGCGGGATCGCGCCGAAGTTGATCACCTGGATGCTGGTGCTCACTCTGCCCATCAACTCGGTGGGCACGTAGCTTTGCATGAAGCCCGAGAAGATCACATTCCCCGCGACAACGCCTGCGATCATCACGATGCTCGCCACGACGAACGGCACCAGCAGCAGCCCGCGATCAGTACACGCGATGAGCAGACCAGTCGGCGCAAGCCCCGCCTTACCGATCAGTACAGCCCGCGAGCTGCCCAGCCGCGCCGCCATCGGCCGGGCGGCGAGGGCGCCGAGGACGCCGCCCAGGCTGGTTGCCGCGAGCAACATGCCGGTTACGCCGGCGCTCAGCCCGATGTCCTCTACCAGGAAGACCACCAGGAGTGACTGGTAGCCGGTCAGGGCCAGATTCGCGACGCAGCCGTAGAGCATGTTGCCCCGCAGCAGCGGGTCATTCAAGACCGTCCGCAGCCCCTCGTGGATCTCGCTGCGAAGCCGTCGCCGTGGACGGCGCTCGACGACCTCCTTGCGCTTGATGCCCAGCAGGCAGACGGCCGACACTGCGAAGCTCGCGGCGTCGGCCAGGAGACCACCGGCCGCCGAGAAGAGCTGGGCGATCAGTCCGGCCATGCCGGGTCCCGCCAGGTTCGCCACCTGCTCACTGCCCTGCAATTTGGCGTTGGCCTCCAGCAGGTCCGGCCCGTCGACCAAGGACGGCAGGTAGGCGCGGTAGGCGGTCGCGAAAAACACCTTCGCTGCTCCGGCGACGAGAGCGACCCCGACGAGCTGGACGATCGTCAGCAGGCCCAGGACAGCCGTGATCGGCACACTGATGAAGGCCGCAACCGACACGTAGTCAGCGACCAGCATCACCTTGCGGCGGGAAAGCCGATCTACCCAGGCGCCTGCGGGTAAGCCGATGAGCAGCCACGGCAACCATGCGGCGGCGGCCAGGACACTGACCGCGAACGGCGGAGCGTGCAGCACGGTCACCGCGACCAGGGGTAGAGCGACGCCGGTGACGGCACTGCCCAGACTGCTGGCACTTTCGCCGATCCACAGCAGCCGGAAATCCCGCTGGCGAAGGAGCCCGAACGGGGACGGTCGGGCGCTTTGAGAAACGGTCATGGCTGGGCGGGCACTGCCCGGGCGAAGGCGAATACGGTGTCGCGTTCCCTGCCGTCGTCGGGAAGCTCTCGCTCGGCCCACCGGTTCGTCACGGCCCTGATCTCGGCGGCGAACTGGGCCAGCTCGTCGTCGGTCACGCGTAGCCAGGTCTCGGTAGAGAAGGGGCCGTGTGGCCAAGATTCCTGAACGGACTGCGGTTGGTCCGCCCAGCGGCGGACGTGGCCCGTCTGCCGCTCCAGGTTGATCGATTCGAGAGCCCGGGCGATCGCGTCGCCCGCGGCGTCCTGGGCGAAGTCGGTAGAGGACCAGCACAGACTCTGCGATGTCCGGCGCCACCACCGTTCGCGCCTATCTTTGGCCAGCTCTGGCGCCTCCTCTATCAGGTTTGCGCCGGCCAGGGCGCGGAGGTGGTGGCTGACGTTGCCTACAGCCTCTCCCGTGCGCTGGCTGAGCAGGCTCGCCGTGGCCGGACCGTACAGTTTCAGCAAGTCGAGCAAGCGTCGGCGCAGCGGATGCGCCATGGCGGCGAGCACACGCGAGTCGGTGATCGAAGGCGATTTGTCGGGCATAGCGTGCACTCTAAATACACAAGAGCAATTGTGCAATGACTCTTGTGTATCTTGCGTGATCTTTCTGGACGTCGCCGTTCCGGACCGTGCGCTCCTGCGGGTCCGGCCGTGGGCCCTGTATCACGTCGCACGAGCTCCGATGGACTGCGGACGGAGAACGTCCGGAATGGGGTCTACGGTGGCGACATGACCGACAGTGATCACTGGTGGGAGCCGCCCCTGGCCGGTACCGAGGCCGAGCACCTCGTCGGTACGCTCGACCGCCTGCGCACAACCTTCCGCTGGAAGACCGACGACCTCGATGCGGGCGGGCTGCAGGCCCGCATCGGCGCCTCCTCGCTGACGCTGGGCGGCCTGCTCAAGCACCTCGCGCGTGCCGAAGAGCAGATGTTCAGCACCAAACTCAGCGGCGCGCTGCGGCACACCGGGCATGCCGACCGTGGACGGGCTGGTCGGCGAGGACCCTCCGGCTGGATGGCACGCAACGTCCAACCGACCACGCCTGCGCAGCTGACCGGCGTACCGGCAAACGAGGGGTCGTAGGACGCGACCGTCAGCGTCGTCCGCAGGCAGTCGACTAGTGAAGCGTCTGTGCCAGTTCGGCCGCCTTCGTCGTGACAACCGAAACATCGGTGACATCGTGTACTTCCGCGGACAGGTTCCGAAACACCTGCTGCGCTTCCTCGAACGCATTCCACTGCGCGTCGTCGGTCGCACCACCCGGCTCACCGCGCAGGCCGCGGCCAAGATCGCCACTCTGCTGACCCCTGCAGACGACGGACACTCGTGGCCGGCGACGCTGCCCCCCGGATGGGCGGGGAGCCCGTACGGCCAGCGCGGACCCCTGACCTACACCCGGGTCCAACCCGACCTGGTCGTGGAAGTCCTGATCGACACCGCCACGGACCTGGGCAAACATCGGCATCCCGTTCGCTACCTACGCCCACGCGCCGACCTTGACCCTGCGCACGTGGTCGAGGGGCACGACGCCGCGGCGTAGTCATCGAGGTGGGGTCAGCGCGCGGCGGGCACCAGCTCCGACAATGCGCGAATGAGCCCGCGGTGACCCGGCTGACGAACCCGCGAGTTCCCCACCCGGCCGGCTGACACCCACGGTGATCTGCTGCCACCAGTCCGACCAAGCCGAGCAGACCTCGCCAGCGACCGCGTGGCCCGCCAGCGCACCCTTCTCCGAATGCGTCCCACTTCATACAGGCGCGACGCATGAGGCACACGCTGGAACGACCTGACCCGGTCCACCAGGCCGAACACCGTCAACCGAGACCTCGGTAGTCTCCGTCCTGCAAGCGACAAGACCACCAATTGAGCGACGTGAAGAAGTGGCTCCATCTTCATGATCAACAACCTTCCTGGGGAGACCCCCGAGGGCGCCTCAGCGCCTGACAGAGGCGATCAATCTCCACCCACCAGTCCAGCAAGGCCGGAAACGGCGCTCCACGGCTCACACGAGGCCGCTCGGCGCCCACCGTGCCGGACCGGATCATGACCGAGCCCGAAGAGATCTTCCAACGCGAGGTGCTGCGCCGTCACCAACTCCCCGACGCGCCGCTCGTCGGCGCGACAGAGCCCGAAGAGCTCTTCCAGCAGGAGCTGCGCGACCAGCACCGCCAGCCCGGCGGCCGTACCCTTGCCGACCTTGCCGACCCGGCCGACCCGGCCGACCCGGCCGACCCGGCCGACGCGCAAGCCGTCGCCGCTGACCGTGCCTGGCTGACCACCATGATGGCCAGGCGCACCGCCGACGGCGGGTGACACCGATCCCAGTAGTGCGGCGGCCAGCGACCGCCCGCAACTTTTGTGGCAGCCCAACTCCGACCAAGGCAACTCGTAGGTGCCCCTGGGACGTCGCCTCCACGGCCACACAACCCGGGCATCCTCCCCGTGATCAACCCTCAGTTGCCTGATAAGAGCTTCGCCACAGGCTCTTCGGGGGCCTTCAACTGGGCCAGGGTCTGGGTCAACGTGAGCCACGCATTCAAGCGAATCCAAAACCGCCAGCGTGGCCCGCCCAGCACTGTGGCCATCTGCCCGGCCAGCTCCAGCACCTGCGCGCACTGCTCTGACCGCGGGCGCTCCGACAGGATCACCCCGAGCTGAACGAACAGGTAGTCGCCGATGAGCGTCCGCGCTGGCCCCGCGAACGTGGCCAGGTAGCGGCCGGCGTCATCTGCCAACCCCCGCACCTCATCCTCAAGCCGTGCGAACTGCCGCGCCTGCTCGGCCCGGAGCTTCTCCCGTACCTCCCTACTCGCCTCGGCCGGCAGCTCGGCCCCCGCCGCCGTGGCCGTCAGCCCGACAACGGCCACCCGGGCGAGCAGGTCCCGCCGGGCTCGCACCGCCTCCAGGACTAATCGGTATAGTTGATGACCATGGGCATTGAGGCGGGCATGAAGTTCGGCCCTGTGGGCAAGCTGGCCGACGAGGTGGACGGGGCGCGCACCGCCGTGGAGGAGGGGCGCAAGGCGCTCTCCGACAGCCCGGGAGCCGTCACCTACGTGCCGGTGCCGAGCGTGCCGGGGTCCAACGCGTTCGGCAACACGTCCAAGGCCACGGAGGCCGGCTCAGCGCACGCGTCCGTCCAGGCCTCCGCCGACAGTCTCGCCGAGATCTTCATCGGCGTGCTCGACTCCGACGGCGAGCGGCTGCGCAAGGTCATCAAGGCGTTCAAGGACCTGGACGACGAGATCGCCGATCGGCTGTTCGCGAACGCCGCCAAGGGCTTCGACGTCTACAGCGCCCACGTGCACAGCCACGGGCTGCACGAGTACGACGACTACGTGCGCACCGGGCAGATCAACCGGCTGCACGAGGCCATGAACGGCGGCCCGTCACTGCTCGGCGGCGACCTCAACGTCATCACCAACAACGGCGACAACCCGAAGAACACCTCGTCCGGCGACGCCATCGGCGACATGGCCGGCGAGGGCTACACGGTCTACTCCGGGGCGACCAACGCCGACGGTGACATCGTCGGCACCTCGCCCTCCGGCACCCGCATCGACCACGTGGCCGGCTCGCCCGCCCTCACCATGGACGGGCAACCCACCCTGATGGACGGCTCCACCTCCGACCACGACGGCCAGGTCGTCGACGTGCAGGTGCCCGACTGGTAGGCCGCTCACCGCGGCCTGATCTGCACCTCCGTGCGGGCGGCGGAGCGGCCCTCGCCGTCGTCGATGCGGTGGTCGCCTCCGCCCGGCTGGTTGGCCGGCAGGTCGATGTGGCCGCCCTCGACGTCGAGCTTGATGGTGTCGCTGCCTTCCGAGCCCGCGATGACGTCGCCTTCGCGCACGAGCACGGCGTTGCCGAACGACGCGTTGACGATGTCGCCGAGGATGGGGATGTCGTCGTCGGCGTGGTACTTGTTGCTCGCCTCCGCGTACTGGACGTCCCAGTTGTCGCCCGTGCGGCTCTCCAGTTCCTCCTCCAGGTTGTAGATGTCGTGCTGGAAGACCTCCTGGATCGTGGCGATGTCGGCGTCCTGGCCTGTGATGGCGTCGGCGATGTCGTCGATGTCCTCGGAGTCGGTGCCTGCGTCGTTGCCGGGGGAGTTGCCGGCGCCCTGGCCGATGTTGAGGTTCACCATGCGGATGGACCGGGGCTTCCAATCCTCGGCGATCAGGTCGAACTGCTCGCGGTAGAAGTCGAGGTCCTGCCGCTTCTCCTCCAGTACGGTATCGACGCGGCGGCGGATCTCGTTGGCCGTGCTGATCGCGGCGTTGACCAGGGTGGTCTGCTCGGCGGTCTCGGGCCGGAAGGTCAGGCCGTCGGTGCCGGTGCCGGCGGGCACCGCCTTGAGCCTGTCGCGCTCGTCGTCGAGGAGCCCCTGCTGGACCCGGAGCGTCGTGGCGGTCAGGTCAAGCGTCTGCGCGATGTTGTCGGCCCATGCCGCGGCCCGCTCGATGTCGGCGGTGAGGCGCTTACGGTAGCCGTTGAACGAGTCGGCGGTGTCGCCCGTCCAGTGCTCGTTGGCGAAGACCGCCTTGGCCGCGTTGTTGATCTTCCCCTCCGCGGAGCGCACCTTGGAGCCGAGGCCGCGCCACGCCTCGGCCAGCAGCTCCAGCCGCCCGGGATCGGCGCGCAGGTCCCACACGTCGGCGGTGGTGATCGCTGCCTGGCTCGTCTCGCTCGTGGGCTCGGGTGCCATGGTGATCACCTTTACACCAGTTCGTCGTCTACTGCAAGGTCGTCAGTCAGGACGGGAGTCATTCGATCGTCCAGGTGACCGTGCGCTTGAGCGTTCCGCGCGTGTCGTACGACCTGGCCCAGCCGAGCTCCTCGAAGCGGCCGTTCTCCGAGGTGAACCAGTGGCCGTCGTTGTTGAAGTTGTAGCGGTCGTAGGCGTGGATGGTGACGTCCATCGTGGCCTGGTTGCCCTCGACCCTGACGTCGCCGCTGCCCCAGACAGAGTGCTTGCCGAGGGCGAACTCCCAGTTCTTCGTGTCGGTCCTGTCGATGTCCACCGGTTCGCCCGTCATCTGGAACTGCGGCTGTCCCGTCTCGCGGTAGAGGCGCTCGGCATTCGCCTGCGCGCGGCGGATCTCCGCGTCCACTCCTTCGCGGATCAGCTTGTCGTCCTTGTACGCCTGTTCGTAGTCGATGGCGTAGTCCTCGCCCGAGCCGCTCAGGTAATGCCGATACGTGTCCGCCGCCTCGTCGAAGCCGGGCGTGGCGTCCTCCGCGTCCTGGAAGGCCTGCCACTTGTACCAGTTCGCGCGGTCGGCGAGGATCGGGTCGGCGTCGGGGTCCAGCAGCCACGGGTTGTCGAAGGAGATCCCCGGGTCCTTGGCCGGGCCGAGGTCGTACTTGCCGTCTCGTGGGCCTTCCTTGGGGGACTTGGGCTGGGGGTCCAGGTTCCGTCCCGGCGGGTTCTGCGAGATCTGCCATCCGGTGGCGCCGGCGGTCGCCAGCATGCCGGTCCGGGCCAGCGCGGCGCGCACGCCGCCCTTCTGGACAGCGGGGAACTTGGGCGCCTTGGCCCTGAGCAGGGAGCGCAGCCGGCGCTCGACGGCCCTGACGACCGCGTGGCCGAAGTAGCGCTCCAGCTTCTCGCGCAGGGTGGCGACGGCCTTTCTGGCGAACAGGCGCAGCACGCCGACCATGGCCCGTCCCTTGATCGCGGCGATTGCCCCCGAGACCACCGCTGCGGCCAGGGCCCATGCCAGGACGAGCAGGACGTAGGCGGCCAGGAAGATCAGGATGAGTTTGACGATCTCCACGAACCTCGCGTAGACGTCCTGCCCATCGGCGAGGGCGCGCAGCGACGTGGACAGGCTCTGCAGGTGCCCTTCCTGCTTCTCGGGCTCGTGGTACTCGGCCCACGACTCGTTGAGCGCGTCGATGTGCTCGCCGGCGTTGTTGGTGGAAGCGTGCGCGACGGCGCCGGACGCGCCCGGGCCCACCTCGGCGTCCAGGGTGTCGGCGTAGGCGCGCAGGGCGGACGACGACAGCCGGATGTCGTCCTCGTTCTCGCTCGGCCACTCCACGAGGAGCATGTCGAACGGCGCCTGAAGGTGCGCGGGGAGGGTGATCGCCATCGGGTCAGTGGTCGAAGGGAGATTCATCGGTCACAGCGCCCATGAGTATCACGAATGGTGCGTATGGGCTGAAAGTTGGGCTCGGTTCACGACATTGGTGCGATCCTTTAACCACATTCGTGATAGTGATTATTGCCGTGAGTGATGAGTTCCTCTTCGACCACTCGACCTTGAGCAGTGCGGGGCGGCACTTCATGGACTCCGCGGAAGCGTTCCAGCGCCACACCGACCAGCTGCTCACCTCCGTACGCGGCACGGGCACCACCGCGTGGGGCTCCACCGGCACGGGAGCGGTCATGGACGCGCTGGCCGAGCTTCTCGAACAGACCTGCGGGCACCTGGGCGGCAACATGAAGGAGTTCGGCTCGGCCATGCAGCGGATGGCCGACAACATCAAGCAGACCGAGCTCGACACCGTGGGCGTCATCAAACAGGCCGACCCAACGGGCGGCACGTCCCAGATCTGATCGCTTCCACCAACAACGCCTGGGAGTGGGGTACGGCGGCTCTTGATACGCCACCAGGGCCGACGATGCCGGCGCGGCCCATCGGCAACCCGTACGGGCCAGCGCCTACCGCGGAAGCAGTAGATTCGCAGCTCGTGCGGCGTCTGCGGCAGGGAGAAGTACCTCCGTCAGCAGGGTGACCGGCGGCGGGTTCAGCGGACATAGTTCTGGTTGCCAGTCGTGGGAAGAGGAGGAACACCCCATGTCCGTCCTATTTGTGCTTGCCGCGCCGATCTGTACGACGCCGGTGGAGTGCGCGGGCCAGGGTGTCGATACCTTCCTCGGGACCCCTGAAGAAAGCTCCGGCTCCTACCTCGGCCGGGGATCGTCAGCCGGTCACTAACCGCAACCATCAACTGTCCACTTGCTGGTCCGAGTGGCTCTCTAAGCCGACGATATTTTCCGGCTCCTGACCACCAACTGGCTCTCAAGCCGCCTAACATCCGGCTCTCGTTCTCGCTTACCTAATCATTCAGCCCTTCGCCGGGAGACGTGAAGGGAGCGCCGGCGTCGGCGTCGCGTTCGAACCAGACCTGCCGACGGGCCTGACCGCCTGGATAGGCATGCAACCATTCGGTCTCGACTCGCTCGTCGGAGACCTCGAAGCCATAGACGTACCGGTCGCCGCCGAGAACGATGTCGACCTCGAAGAGAGAAGTGTCCGTGCGGGCGGAGGTCGTGACACACCGATTGCCTGTGTCCTCGCCGACAACCCGGCCGACGGGCCGTCCTGACCTGCCCGTGGCGGCAGGCGCGTCAGCACCGCGCTAACCACGCGCTAGTGGCCGGCTCGACAATCATCGCAACCGTCACGGTGGGATACGAGGAGGCAAGACGTGAGAGTGCTCATCGACAAGGTGCTGGCGCTGGTGATTCCGGAAGAGCGGGCGTCGGCGATCTGCGGGTATCAGTACAAGTGCATCGGGACCAGCTTGTACAAGAGGCTGTGCTGCTCGTCCTCCGGCGACAACTGCGGGTCTTGGCAGCGGGTCGGCCCCTGCCCCCTTTGAGACCGAGCGGCCGTAGATCAGCCGGTGGTGAGCTCCGCGGCCGCCGAGTCGGCGGCGGACGGGTTCGCCGCACTCGGCGAACCCGTCCGCCTGCAACTCGCCTAGCTCGTGTCGCGCTCACGGGTCCGTTGCGCGCACCCGGACCTCCCGGTACGGCATGATCCGGACCGGGCCGATGAGGCCGTACGGCTGGCGGGCCAGCCCGCCGTACACGGCCGGGTCCGCCACCCTGAGCCGGTTGCCGAGCGGGGTGGCCACTTCGACCTGCAGGGTGTTGACTCCGCGGCGCACATGAGGCCCGAGGTCCACGATCGGGTTGAGCTGGTCCACCGGGTCCAGCTGGCGGCCGTTGAGGAGCACCCGGCAGGTGTCGGTCATCTCTCCGAGCTCCAGGTACGCTCCGCCCTCCAGCCGGATCTCGGTGGTGTAGACGCCGATGCCCGACACGTCGGCCAACTCCGGAATGTCCGACCAGGGTGCGAGCCGATCGAGGACCAGCCGGTGCGCGGCCGTCCCCTCGGGCCGCCAGTCCTCGGCCTCCAGTCGCCACGACGACGGGACGACGGGCTCGGGCACCGGGCCGATCACGGAGGTCACCGTCCGGCCGTCGGACAGCGTGGTCGTGTACGTCCCTGCGCGGGAGGCGCGGACCACCACCGAGCCCCCGTCGAACCTCACCAGGTCGGCGTCCGTCGCGACCGCGTGCGGCGCATGCGCCCTCCCGGTCCCGAACAGGCCGGGCCGCCCGATGGCCACCACCATCGACTCGCCCGGCCGCAGCCTCACTCGCAGCCGGATCCCGTCGCCGTCCGCTGCATAGAGGGCCGGCCGCTCGACCCGTCCCGTCCACGGGTCCAGCAGGTACGGCACCCCGTCCCTGGCCGTGCGGGCCAGCGTGACCTCGTGGTCGACCGGAGGGATCGGCGGCTTGGGGTTCTCCACGTGCTTGCCGTTGACCAGGTAGTAGTAGTCCACGTCCCCGGCCACCCGCCGGGCATGGAGCAGCGTGGACGCGGTGGCGTACCGCACGTCGGGTCGCACGCCGAGGGCGTCCAGCGCGGCGGGGATCTCGGCCTGGGCGGCGACCATGCGCACGGTCGGCCGGGCCAGCAGCTCGGCGATCAGGGCACGGAGGCGCTCGTTCTCGCCGTCCCGGGCGACGCCGGGCACCGAGGCGGCCCGCCAGTCGCCGAGCAGCACGATGGGCAGCCCCGCCCCGGCGTACTCCAGCAGCCGCCGCGCCACCTCAAGGGTCATCGTGCATTCGCCCGCGTAGAACTTGTCGCCCTCGACGAACAGCGCCTTGTACGCGGGCCCGGAAGGCGCCAGCCGTCCCCGCACGACCCGGGCGGCGGGCAGGTCGAGCAGCGGCCCGCTGATGAACTGGTGGGTCCAGCCGGTGGGCACGCCGCTCGCGGTGAACCAGCCGGCGCCGAGGCCGGTCTTGGTGTAGCCGGTCTGCCGCAGGACCGCCACGTCGGCACGCGGCGTGCCCTCCCGCAGGACCTGGTGGATTCTCGCGAAATATCCGGATATGTCGGTGATGTGCCGCCAGGTGGGCTGGCGCGGCCCCCAGGACTCGGCGTACCCGGCGGTCCCGTTGTACGGGGTGAAGGCGGCGAACCCGGGCCAGCCCGCACCGGGCGCGGTGGCGTACGAGAACCCGTGCAGCACGGTCTGGTTGAGCCCCGCCGCGTACGCGCCCCCCATGGTGCGCAGCAGTTTCTTCCAGGTGGTGGTGTACGCCCCGCCCTGGTACGCCCCCGCCTCGCAGGACATGACCTCACGGCCCGCCAGGTCCCGGCCTCCGGCCAGGCAACGGTAGTCGTCGAGGTTCTTGAACCCCAGCGACTCACCCTCCGGCACGTCCAGGATCGCCGCGCCGGCGATCGCGTCGGTCCGCAGCCCGTACGGCTGCGCCCGCAGCTCCAGGCCGATCGAATGCGCCCAGTCGCGCAGCACCCCGAAATGGTGCTCGTTGAACAGCTCGGAGACCGTGTCCCAGTAGTCCTTGCGCGCGTGCCTGGTCAGCGCCGCGTCGTAGGCGAAGACCTGGTCCTCGTCCGCCAGCACGATCACCGGCAGGAAAGGCGCCAGCTCGTAGCCCCGACGCCTCTTGAACTCCGCCGGCAGCCCAGGCGTCCACGGCAGCGCGCCGGTCTCGATCTCGATGGAGTCCTCGAACAACGCCCCGCCCGCCCGCTTCAGCAGCCTGCGGACCGCGGGCGTGAGCAGCGTGGACTCCCAGTAGTCGATCACCGCCTGGGTCCCGGCGCGGCTGAAGTGGTCCACCACGTACGCCTCCGGCACGGTGTGCGGCCCGGACTCGGGACGCTGGCCCGACCCTCGCTCCCAGTAGGAGATCAGCCGCCATTCGCCCTCGGCGGGCGCCGTCCAGGTGATGCTCGCACCGCTCACTCGCCCGGTCACGTCCACCACGGACGCCGGGTCGAGGCCGGTCTCGTCGCGGGTGGAGTTGGCGGGCTCGATCATGGCCGCCTGGACCAGCAGCAGCTTGCGGACGGGATGCCCGGCCACCGCGGGCGGCGGCACCTCGCCCGCGTACGTCGCGCCACCCGCCACCGTCACCGCGCCGTGGGCCAGCTCCTTGACGGCCGCCTCGCTGTCGGGGGTGATCGTGGGGACGGCCGCCGGCCAGGAGGGGCCGATGGTGAGGTCGACGCGGAGGCCGCGCCGGGCCGCCTGGTCGAGTGCGGCCTCGACGGCGGCGTTCCAGGCCGGCGTGCCCCACCCGTACCGGGCCGGGTCGAGCACGGACTTGTCGCGGATGCTGTGGTGCACCGCAGCGATCTCCGCGCCGCCGAACCCGGCGTCGGCGAGCTGGTCGATCTCCCGCCGGATCTCGGCGGGATCGACGTGGGCGTCCGGCCACCACCAGCGCACCATCGGCCGGACCCGCCGGCCCGGCCGGGCGAACCAGGACGCGCTGGTCACGGCAGAGGCCGAGGAGGGGGAGAAGGAGACGGGGAGGGGGAGCGTGGCGGCACTCAGGACGAGGAATCCGCGGCGAGTGAGATCCTTCACGGGGCGCTCCAGGGGGTGAGGATGGCGTCGATCCGGCGGGGGTGACGGTGGTGCCGGTCGGTGGGGGCGCCGTCCGCTCGGGCCGGCACCCCCTGCTGTCCAGCGTCGCCTAGCTGGGGATCGGGTAGGGGAACGCGCTCGTCACGCCGATCTTGTCGTACTCCATCTTCGAGGCGTCGAAGCCGTCGGCCCAGTTGGCGTTCTTGACCTCGTTGCACTGGTAGCTCTGGTACTTGTCGTCGCTGACCTTGCCGACCTCGATGTTCTCGAACGAGAAGCCGCAGCCACCGGCGTCCATGTGCACGCCGCGGGTGCCGCTGTCCGGCATCGCCCCGCCCGGGTCGTTGATGACGTCGCCGATCACCATCTGCGAGACGTGGTTGTCGATCTCGTGCGGGTCGGTGTTGCTGACGCCGTAGGTGTAGAACGCGCCCATGTCGCCGCTGTCCAGCCCGGCCTCGTCGATGCGGATGTAGGAGAACCGGTTGTTGCGGGCGTAGTTGTCCTCGTCCTTGACCTCCGGCCGGACCTCCAGGCTGATGCCGTAGCGGGCGCTGTGCCGGACCGCGATGTGGCTGATCTCGTTGTTGCCGGTGCTCAGCAGCTCGATGCCGGACGCGTCGCCGGGGACCAGCTCGCCGACGTGGTAGATGTAGTTATTGCTGATCATGTGATGTCCGGAAATGTCCCCCTCGCCCGGGTAGCCGCCCTCGACCTTGATGCCGTCCGCGCCGATGTTCTCCAGCAGGCTGTCCGAGACCTTGACCCGCTCGTTCGCGAACAACATGTAGACGCCCATGAAGCCGCTGTCCGACAGGCGCAGCCTGGTCAGGTCGATGTCGCGGGAGTTCGTCACCGTGATCATGCCGAACCGGTTGCGCGGCATCTCGATCTGCCGGTCGTACACCGGGTACTTGTGCTCGTAGCCCGAGTCGCCCTCGCTGATCCACCCGGCCCGGTACCAGTCGACGAAGTCGGAGTACTGCAGCGCCAGCCCGTCGAAGGCGAGGTTCTGCACCCGCCTGTCCGGCGAGCTCCCGGCCAGCGAGATGATCGTCTTCACGGTGGGGGCCATGACCTTGTCGATCGAGGTGCGCGGCCAGTAGTAGACCTCGCTGTTCGCGAAGTCGAAGTAGTACTCGCCCGGCTGATCGAGGAAGCGCAGCGTGTTCTGCAGGAAGTAGCGCGAGCCGCTGCGGCTGTTGACGAACGAGTAGCGGGCCCAGTGGTTGAGGGTGAAGAAGTTCTTGCGGAAGTCGGCGCCGCCCAGCGGGACGGTGTCGGTGAACCAGCTCCACGAGCCGCCCGACCAGACCACGATCTGGCTGTTCTTGTCGAAGTCGGCGTCCCACTCCTTCGGCACGTCCTCCGGCTTGAAGTACAGCCACTGGCGCACCGCCTCCTTCTCCGGTTCGCCCAGCACCGAGAACAGGTAGGGGGACCACAGGTCGTCGCTGGTCCGGTTCGGGTGGCGGGCGGTCGTGGCGCGCTTGCCGTCCTCGAAGAGCGTGTAGAAGTTCCGGTCGATCTTGGTCTTGTAGATCTTGTCGTTGTGCTTCTGCCAGCCGGTCAGCGGCTTGGCGCCGAGCAGGCGGGCCTTGCCGGGGCCGTCGGCGCTGCGGTAGATGATCTTGTGGCCGTTCTCGCCGGAGTCGGCCTCGGTGAACTCGATGGTCTTGTCCACGACGTAGTCGCCGGCCTTGACGTTGACCACCAAGTCGCAGCGCTGCTGCCGCTTCTTGGCCCGCAGCTGGTCGCGGGCCTGCTCGATGGACTTCCACGGGCGCTGGGAGCTGCCGTCACCGCGGTCGCTGCCCGCGGGGGAGACGTAGTAGTCGCACGAGCCGCCGCCCGTCGCCGGGGCCGGGGTCGTGACGCCTCCCAGGAGTAAGACGAGGGCGCCCAAGGACCTGAGGATCACTGGCTCTCCTTAACTTGCCGCCACCGCTCGTACTCGGCGCGGGTCTCGGGGGTGAGGGGGTAGTAGTCCGACAGGGCGCCGCCCTCCTCGATGCGGGCGCGGCTGTAGCGCTCCCACTGCTCGTGGTCGGCGGCCGCTTCGAGCACCGACTGCGCGCGCCGGCGCGGCACCACCACGGCTCCGTCGTCGTCGGCCACGACCAGGTCGCCGGGCAGCGCGAGCGACCCGCCGACCGCCACGGGAACGTCGTACGCCCACGGGAACAGCTCCGCCTGCGAGGCGTAGTGCGGGGTGGCCCCCGTGCACCAGATCGGCACGTTCAGCCCGCCGACCCTGGGCAGGTCCCTGATCCGGCCGTCCACGACGATGCCCGCGCCGCCCCTGCGCTTGAAGTAGCGCACCAGCATGTCGCCGAAGCAGCCGGTGTAGGCGCTGCCGTACGCCTGCACGACCAGCACGTCGCCGGGCTCGATCCGCTCCAGCACGGCCCACAGCGCGGTGTGCCGCTCGACGTACTCCTGGCCGAGGCCGGAGGCGACGTCCTCGCGCTGCGGCATGAACTGCAGCGTGCGGATCCGGCCGGCGATCTTCTGCCCTTGCGCGATGGGACGCGGTCCCTCGATGAAGGTCCGCCGGATGCCCTGTGCGTGCAGCTTGGCGCAGGCGGTGGCCGAGCTGATCCGGGACAGCCCCTCCACGAGGACGGGATCGGGTTCGGCGGGCAGCGGCCCGCGAACAGGCAGATCCCAGATGGCGTCGTCCATGTAACTCCTCAGTAGTGCTGGTGCGACGGCGTGCGGACGCGCGCGGTCGTGTGCAGGTCGAGCCGGATGCGGCGGCCGGGCGGCAGCTCCACGAGCAGCCGCGGCCCGCCCACCGTCACCTCCCGCTCGGTCTCGGTGATCGGGGGAGAGGTGTAGGAGCGCGGGTCGCCCGGGTAGCCCTCGCCGGCCTTGGAGGCGATCGCGCGGTCGATGCGGTGCTCGCCGAACGCGCCCGCCTGCACCACGACCCGGCGGGTCTGGGTGAGGCCCAGGTTGGCCAGCTCGACGCGGACGCCGTCGGGGCGTACCTCGTCGACCAGCGCGGCCACGTCCCTGGGCAGCCCCGGGCGGTGGCGGTCGGCGTCGTGGTAGGCCAGCCGGGCCGGCAGCAGCCCGCCGTTGTAGAGCACCTGCGGGGTGCCGGTCACCAGTTGCAGCAGCGCCTCGGTGAGCACCGGGTTGAGCCGCTGCCAGTGGTGCACGTGGATGCCGGCCAGGTCCGCTTCGTCGGCCTCGATGAGCGCCATCCGCCGCTGCACCTGCCCGAGCGCCGTCGCCAGCATCGCCTCGGGGAAGCCCGGGTTGGCGCCGCGCAGGAACTCCAGCCAGGGCGCCTCGTGCCCGGCCTCCTCCTTGTTGCGGAACGGGCGCACCGTGGCCCAGTCGTAGCCGGAGGCCGCCCGCAGCCGGTCGATGCGCTCGGCGTCCCCATGCCCGAGCCCATGTCCGAGCGACGTGTGCCACAGCCAGACCGGCAGGCCGAGCTGCGGCGGCTGGAAGTCGAACCAGCCCCGGTCGTCGTGCCGGTTGGGCACCAGCATGGTCGGCTTGCCGGCCTCGTCACCCAGCTCGGCCAGCCAGCGGTCGCTGATGCTCATGTCCGTCTCGGTGACACTCGCCTGGACCGCGCGGGCGTACACGGTCTCCAGGGGGTCGCGGCCGATGGCCAGCGCGCTCTCGTCACCGGTCAGCAGGTGGGCGTTGACCGCGGCGATCGCGGCGGCGGCGCCCACGCTGTAGAGTCCGTGCGGCCACTGCCAGCCGTAGTTGCCGCCGTACCAGCGGCCGCCGTGCAGCTCGCCGACCCTGCCCGACGGGCCGACGTTGTCGGGCAGGATCCCGTCGTTGGCCTCCGCCCGCCGCTGCCAGGCGCCGATGTAGCGCAGCGCCCAGTCGCGGTAGCGGTCGTCGCCGTCGTACAGCCAGGCGTTGACGGCCAGGCTGGTCGCGGCCAGGTTGACGGCCGCGTCGCCGCGGCCGATCCGCTCGCTCATCGCCGCGCCCATGCGGGCCGCGTTGCTCGGATCGGCCAGGTCCGCCCACTCCGTGATGCCCGGCAGGTCGCGCAGCGGCAGCCCGTACGGCCGCATGCTGGCCAGGTCCGTGTGGTAGGAGGCCCACTCCCACTGCAGGCCGTAGCGGGGGCCGCCGGCGCCGTTGTGCGGGGCGCGGATGATGTCGTGCTCGGCGTCGTAGTTGGCCGAGCCGGGCAGGTAGAGGTCGGCGAAGCGGCGGGCCCGGTCGTGGAAGCGCTCGTCGCGCGGGTCGGCGGCGCAGATGCCGTAGAACAGCAGCAGCGACTCGCCTTGGTGGAACCAGTCGTAGCCGCGCTCGAACTCGTCCACCAGGTAGCCCAGCTCCGTGAGCTGCGCGGTCACGCCCTCCCAGTGGTGCTTGGCCTGGTCGAGCAGGTCGTCGGCGCCGCCGAGCTGGTAGAGCGCCGGCCAGTTGAAGAACGCCTCGTAGAAGTCGTCGGCGCCGTCCCGGTCGGCGGCCGGGCCGTGGTAGACGAGCCGCCCGTCGGGGGCGCAGTAGCGGGCGGCGAAGGCCCGCCACGCCTCGTCGAGGGCGTCGAACAGCCTGCGCTCGAGCACGGCCCAGGCCGGCGGCACGCCGAGCGGGACGGTCGCGATGACAGAGGGATCGCTTGCGGGTCCCGGAGATACAGAGGGATCGCTCGCGGGTCCCGGAGATACAGAGGGATCGCTTGCGGGTCCCGGAGATGCTGCGCGCATGTTCAACCTTTCGTTGCTCCTGCAGTGAGGCCGCTGATGATGTGCCGTTGCATGAAGACGAAGAAGACCAGCAGCGGGGCGATGGCCAGCAGCAGCGTGGGGAAGACCACGGTGTAGTCGGTGGCGTACTGGCTGACCGCCGCGTAGACGCCGGTGGTCACCGTGTAGAGGCCGCTGCCTGGGCCCAGGATGATCTGCGGGTTCACGAAGTCGTTCCACACCGAGAAGGTGTTGAGGATGACCATCGTGGCGACCGCGGGCCGCATCAGGGGGAAGACGATCTGCCAGAACGTCCGCAGCCGGCCCGCCCCGTCCACGGCCGCCGCCTGGTCGAGCACGGCCGGGATGGTGGCGATGTAGCCGGCGTACAGGAAGATCGAGAACGGCAGCGTGAGCGTGGTCTCGAACAGCACGAACCCGCGGATCGTGCCCATCAGGCCGAGGGTCTTGAGCACGTACACGACCGGGATGACCAGCACCTGCCCCGGGATGAACGTCCCGGCCAGGAAGAACAGCATCAGGAGACGGAACCGGCGCTTGGGACTGCGCGCGATGGCGTACGCGGCGGGGGCGGCCAGCAGCACCGACAGCACGTTGACCGCCACCACGAACAGCAGCGTGACCGCGTACCCCTTGACCACGTTGAACTGCGGGTTCGTCAGCGCCCCCGCGAGGGGCTCGAGGGTGAGCGAGCCGAGCCCGAAGGGGTTGGCGAGGATGTCCTGCTGGCCCTTGAACGCGTTGACGGTCAGCACGTAGAGCGGGACGAGCATGAAGGCGACGGTCGCCCAGAGGAAGGTCCTTCTCACTGGTGCACCGCCAGCTCGCCGCGCCTGCGCAGCTTCGTCACCACGAACGCCAGCGCCGCGGTCACCAGCATGAGGATCACCGACTGCGCCGAGCCGAATCCGAGGCGGGCGTCGTGGAAGGAGTTCCACAGGATGAGGTAGGCGACGGTCTGCGTCTGCCCGGCCGGGCCGCCCGCCGTCAGCGACACCACCAGGTCGTACGTCTTCAGCAGCGTCACCAGCGACAGCACGATGTTGATCGTCACCGACGGGCCGAGCGCCGGGAGCGTCACGTTCCTGAACACCTGCCAGCGGGTCGCGCCGTCGATCCGCGCGGCCTCGATCAGCGAGTGCGGCACCGCCTGCAGCCCCGCCAGGTACAGCACCACGTTGACGCCGAACCCCGCCCACACCAGCACGGCGATCATGGTGATCGTGGCCCACGCAGGGTCGGACAGGAACGGCAGCACCTGCCCGCCCCATGAGGTCACCAGGTTGTTGACCGCGCCGGTGGTGCCGAGGATCGCCGACCAGAGGAAGCCGACCACCAGCGCGCTGAGCACGTGCGGGTAGAACAGCACGATGCGGAAGAACGTGTTGGCCCGGGAAGCACCGTTCACCAGCAGCGCGAAGCCCAGCCCCAGGAGGTTGAGCCCGGCCGTGCCCGCCGCCGCGACCAGCAGCGTGACCAGGGCGGCGCGACGCAGGCCGGGGTCGTCCAGCAGGCCGGCGTAGTTGGCGGCGCCGACGAAGGCGGGGTTCGCGCTGAAGCCGTCCCAGTCGGTCAGGCTCAGGTAGAAGGCCAGGCAGACCGGGACGACCAGCATCACGGTGTAGAGGATCGCGGCCGGGCCCACCATGATCACGTTGGCCAGCCCGTCACGCCTCCTTGCCTTCTCCGGGGCTCTTCTCGGAACGGTGACCACGGGTGCTTCTCGGGTGAGGGTCATGAGCGGCCGGCCAGCCAGCGGTCCACGCCCTCGGCCACGTCCTTGGGCGACTTGCCCACGTACAGGCCCTGGACCTCGGTGTTCCACGCGGAGTTGAAGCCCTTGGGGAGGGTCGCGTCGCCGTATCCCTCGCCCTGCGGGACCCCGGACGGGGCGCCGTCGAGGATCTCCTGCACCTGCCTCTCCAGCGGCGTGAACTCGCGCTCGACGCCGGTGCGGAAGTTGCCGTCCTGCTTGAGCTGGCTCTTGACCGCCGCCGGATCGGTGACGAGCCACTGGACCAGCTTGAGCGCCGCGTCCTTGCTGGGGGTGGACTTGAGGATCATGTACGGGGCCGCGAGCGTGGCACCCTGCGGGCCCGGGTACTGCTGGCCCTTGTCGACCGGGGCCGGGAAGACACCTACCTCGAAGTCCTTCTCGGTCTTGGCCTCGGAGGCGGTGAACCAGCTGCCCATGACGTACATGGCCGACTTGCCGGACAGGAACGCGGTCTCGGCGTCGGCGTACTTCATGCCGAGGGCGTTCTTGTCGACGTACCCCTTGTCGATCCAGGTGCGGTAGCGCTCCAGATAGGGCAGCAGCGACTCGCCGGCCTTGACCTTGCCCGCCTTGACGTCCTGCTGCCAGGTGGGATGCGTCTGCGCGCGGGACGGGTTCGAGAGTTGCAGCAGCTGCAGGCCCGTGAGGAAGTCGCCGCCGGTCTGCAGCGGCAGGTAGCCGGCGTCCTTGAGCTTGCCCATGGCCGAGTCGAGCTCGTCGAACGTCGTCGGCGGCTTGCCGATCCCGGCCTTGTCGAAGGCGGTCTTGTTGTAGAAGACCAGCGACTGCGCCTGCACGCCGACGCCGACCGTGTAGATCTTGCCGCCCAGCTTCGCCTGCTCGGCCAGCGGCGTGTCCTTGGCCCACGGCTGGCCGGTCAGGTCGAGCATCTGCTTGGCCAGCGTCTCGTCCGCCATCAGCGTCTCGACGACGTCGGGGGCGTTGCCGGCGGCGAGCTGCTGCGGCAGTGTGTCGGACACGCCCTTGCCGGTCGGGGCCTCGATCTTGACGTCGATGCCGGGGTTGGCCTGCTCGAACGGCTTGACCAGCCCGTCCCAGTAGGCCTGGGTGAGGTTGGGGCTGATGTTGACCAGCATCCTGACCGTGACCTGGCCGCCCTCGCTCTGCTGCGCTCGGGAGTCGCCGGCGAAGCCGCCCCCGCCGCATGCGGTGAGCAGGAACAGGCATCCGATGGCGGACGTGCTGATCGACTGGGCGAGGGATGGGCGGGGGGAACGCATCGCACCTCCAAGGGGGCGAGATCTGCGACGCCTTTTAATGGGTCGATACTCGATTAGCGATTATTTAATACGTTGGTAACCGGGGCCGGTCAAGGGGTTTTACGGCGCGACAAATACGTTTCCGGCCGGTGACTGAGTCATAAATACGTTAAGGTGGGGCGCGTGGCTGGACCTGGACACGAGGACGACAAGCGGCTGGTGCTGAGCGCGGAGGAGCTGTCCGCGCTGCGGGCGTACGCGGCCGAGCCGGGCGGAGGGCTGGCGCTGCGCAGCCGTATCGTGCTGGCGTGCGCCGACGGGCTGCCCCGCAAGGAGATCGCGGCGCGGCTGGCGGTGAGCCCCGCGACCGTCGCCAAGTGGCGGGCCCGGTTCGTGGAGCGGGGCCTCGACGGGCTGTCGGACGCGCCGCGCCCGGGACGGCCGCGCAGCGCGGAGCGGCACGAGGCCGAGCGCGTGATCGCCGCCGCGGCCGGCGGCTCGGCCGTGCCCTCCACCCGCACCATGGCCAGGCAGCTCGGGCTGTCGCAGTCGACCGTGGCACGCATCTGGCAGGAGCAGCAGGTCGCGCCACCCGCCGCCCGGCTGCTGCCCAGGGAGCTGCTGTCCGACCGGGTCTACGCGCTGCTGCGCGGCTGGATCGTGTCGGGGGAGCTGCTGCCGGGGCAGCGGCTGGTGGAGGCCGAGATCGCCAGACGGGTCGGCACCAGCCAGGCCCCGGCCAGGGAGGCGATCAAGCGGCTGGCGCACGAGGGGCTGGTCATCTCCTATCCCAACCGGGGGAGCTACGTCGCGGAGATCTCGGACGAGCAGGCCCGGGAGGTGCGCGACATCAGGGTGCTGCTGGAGGAGTACGCCGCACGCGGCGCGGCCATCCGCATCCAGCCCGACACGCTGCGCGGGCTCTCGGCCGACGTGCTGGCGATGCGGCACGCGGCCCGGGACGGGGACATAGGGGCGTTCAGGGACGCGGATCTGGCCTTCCATCGGCGGGTGTGCGCCGCGTGCGGCAACTCCTTCCTGCTGCGGCTGTGGCGGACGATCGAGTCGAACTTGTGGAGCCTGCACGTGGTGGGCAACCCGCTGTACGACGGGGACTGGACGGCGATGGCGGGTCACCACGACGACCTGGTGGCCGCGCTGGCCTCCGGCGACCCGGACGAGGCGGCCCGCCTCTTCGCCGCCCACGCCCGCGGCGAAGCCTCCCGCACCCGGCCCCGGACCCGCCCGGACGCGGAAAGGACCGGGCTGGCCACGTAGGGCGCGCCCGCTCCTTCTGCTGGTGCCGCTCGATCCGGGCGTCCACCGGAGGTTGGCGATGTCGATCACCTCGATGCACACATCGGTCGCATCACTTCATCTGATGAAATCACGGCTTCATCGGATGAAACTCTAGGAAATCCCGGACGATCCAGCTAGCGTGCGGATCGTGGCAACTGACCCTCAGAGGGACGCCGCCCGGCACGTCCAGGTGGTAACCGCCCTCGGCGCCCGCATCGTCGGCGGCTCGCTGGCCCCCGGCACGTCCCTCCCCATCGAGGAGGACCTCGTCGGCGAGCTGGGCGTGGGCCGCTCGGCCGTCCGGGAGGGCGTCAAGGTCCTGGCCGGCAAGGGCCTGCTGGAGACCAGGAGGAGCGCGGGCACCCGGATACGCCCGCGCGCGTCCTGGAACCTCCTCGACGCCGACGTGCTGAGCTGGCGGTTCGAGCCGGAGCCGCGGCCGGAGGACGTCCGGGTGCTGGCGGACCTGCGGGTAGCACTGGAGCCGGGCGCGGCCAGGGTGGCTGCGGAGCGGGCGGACGCGACCGCCGTGCGACGCATCGACGAGGCCCTGGCCGCGCTCTACGCCACCGCCGACGACCCCGAGCCGTTCATCGAGGCCGACCTGGCCTTCCACAAGGCCGTGTTCGCCGCGGCGGACAACGACCTGCTGCTCTACATCTACGACATGATCAGCATCGCCCTGCGGTCCGTGCGCCAGGTGCACACCCGCTCGGTGGAGCACAACAAGGAGACGCTGCCCGGCCACGAGCGCGTGGCGGTGGCGATCAGGCGCCGCCACCACCGCAAGGCCGAGGAGGCCATGCGCGGGGTGGTCGAGGTCGCCCGCGCCGACGCCGAGCAGCACATCCGTCTTTGCTGCTGAGATCCCAGGAAGTGAGCGAACCCTTGGACGTCCTCCTCGACGTCGACGGCCCGGTCGCCGTCGTCACCCTGAACAGACCCGCCAAGCTCAACGCGATCACCCCTGACATGGCGGCCGCGCTGCGTGCCTGCCTGGCCAGGATCGACGCCGACCCGGCCATCAGAGCGGCCGTGCTCACGGGCGCGGGCGAGCGCTCGTTCTGCGTGGGCAGCGACATCCGGGAGCTGGACGCGTACGACACCCCGTGGGAGTTCCGCAACCGCGGCGACTACGGCGACGCGGTCCGCGCCCTGCGCAAGCCGATCGTCGCGGCCGTCAACGGCTACGCGTACGGCGGCGGCCTGGAGCTGGCCATGGCCTGCGACATCCGGCTGGCCGCCGGCACGGCGACGTTCGCCGCGCCCGAGATCAAGCTCGGCTGGATCGGCGGCAGTGGCCAGTCCGCGCTGCTGGCCCACTCCGTCGGCCCCGGCAACGCGGCCACCATGCTGCTGACCGGCGACCCGATCGACGCCACCCGGGCGAGATCATGGGGGCTGGTCACCGACATCCACCCCCAGGACGAGCTGATGCCGGCCGCCCGCGAGCTGGCCGGCCGGATCGCCGCCCGCCCGCCGATCGCCGCGCAGACCGCGAAGGCCAACCTGAAGGCCGCCTACTCGATGCCGCTCGACCAGGCCATCCAATACGAGCGCGACCTGCAGACCGTCTGCTTCGCCACCGCCGACGCCGCCGAGGGCAGGGCCGCGTTCGCCGCCCGCCGCGAGCCCGTCTTCGAGGGGCGCTGATGGGCGTGCTCGACGGCTACCGCGTCATCGACCTGTCCATCGCGATGGCCGGCCCGCTGGCCGCCATGCGGCTGGGCGACCTGGGCGCGGACGTGGTCAAGGTGGAGCCGGTGACCGGCGAGTGGCAGCGGCACGCCCCCGCCGGCGGCGCCACGGGCAACCGGGTCAACGCCTCGTTCCTGTCGCTCAACCGCAACAAGCGCAGCCTGGCGGTGAACCTCAAGTCGGACGAGGGCCGCGACATCGTGCACCGGCTGGCCGCTACGGCCGACGTGTTCCTGCAGAACTACCGTCCCGGCGTCGCGGAGCGGCTCGGCATGGACCACGACACGATCAGCGCCATCAACCCGCGCATCGTGTACGTCTCCATGTCCGGTTACGGCGAGACGGGACCGTACACGTCGAGACCCGGCCAGGACCTGCTGCTGCAGGCCATGAGCGGCGCCATGCTCAGCACCGGCCGCGACGGCGACCCGCCCGCGCCCGCCGGCACGTACGCGATCGACGCGATCACCGCCTACAGCGCCTTCGAGGGCGCGCTGGCCGCGCTGCTGCACCGCGAGCGCACCGGCGAGGGCCAGCGGGTGAGCGTCAACATGCTGGACGCGGCCATCGCCGTGCAGATGCAGGAACTGTCGATCTTCACGGTCGGCAAGGTGCCGCAGCGGCGCGGCAGCGAGCCGCACGGCCACACCTACATCCGCGCGCCGTACGGCGTGTTCGCCACCAAGGACGGCTACCTGGCGCTCGGCATGCCCAGGCTCGACGCGCTGGCCGTGGCGCTCGACCTGCCGGAGCTGGCCGGCATGGACGGCGACGCCGACGGCCACACCAGGCGCGACGAGATCACCGCGATCGTGGCCCGCCGCCTGCCGCACCGCACCACGGCCGACTGGCTGGAGATCTGCGCCCGCCACGACCTGTGGGCGGGCCCCGTGTACGGCTACGCCGACCTGGTGGCCGACCCGCAGGTCAAGCACAACGGCTCGTTCGTCACCTACGAGCACCGCACCGAGGGCACGGTCACCACGCCCGGCTTCCCGTACGGCCTCAGCGCCGCCCCGCCGTCGGTCCGCAGGGGCGCGCCGCTGGCCGGCGAGCACACGCGCGAACTGCTCGACGAGCTCGGCTACCCGGCCGAGCGCACGGCCGAGCTGGTGGCGAGGGGCGTGCTGGCATGCGCGGACTGACCTGGGACCACCCGCGCGGGTACGCCCCGCTCGATGAGCTGACCCGGCTCGACCGCGCAGGGATCAACCCGTACGGTGTCGTGCCCGAGCCGATCGAGTGGGACCGCCAGCCGCTCGAAGGGTTCGAGTCGGAGCCGATCGCGAAGCTGTGCGAGACGTACGACGTGCTGGTGATCGACCATCCCGGGCTGGGCGCGGCCGTGGACGCGCTGGTGCCGATGGAGGAGCTGTTCGAGCCGGACGAGCTGGCCCGCCTGCGCGCGGGCACCGTCGGCCGCACCTGGGACGGCTACCACCTGGAGGGACGCCAGTGGGCGCTGCCGCTCGACGCGGCCGCCCAGGTCGCCGTCGCCCGCCCCGGCGTCGAGGCGCCGGCGACGTGGCCGGAGGTGGCGGATTTCGCGCAGGGCACGCGGATCGCGCTGTGCCTGGGCGGGCCGCACGCGTTCCTGATGTTCTGCGCGCTGTGCTCCGGCGACTTCCTCGACGAGGAGTCCGGGGCCAGAGCGCTGGAGCTGATGGCCGAGCTGCTCGCGCTCGCGGACCGGGAGGTGTCGCTGCTCAACCCGATCGGCGTGCTCGACGCCATGGCGGCCGGCGGGCCGGACTTCTGCCCGCTGGTGTACGGCTACGCCACCTATCCGCTGGCCTTCTCGGACGCCCCCGCCTGGCCGGGCCGGGCGCCGGGCAGCGTGCTCGGCGGCACCGGGCTCGCCGTCTCCAGGCGGCGCATCGGCGCGATCGGCGGCACGGTCCGCGTCCACCTGCGGCGTTTGCTGTCCGAGCCGGTGCAGACTCGACTGTTCCCGGCCACCGGCGGGCAACCCGCCGCCCGGGCCGCGTGGGAGGCCCCAGGGTTCTACCGCGACACCCGCGCCACCATGGAGGCCGCCTGGATCAGGCCGCGCTTCCCCGGCTACATCGCCCTGCAGGACGGGTCGTCCGCGCTGATCCGCGAGGGCCTGCTGGCCCGTGTCCCGGCCGCCGGCCTGCTCAGGAACCTGCACAAGGAATGGAGGCAAGCATGACCACCGCGCTCGTCACGGGCGCCGCCGGAGCGCTCGGCCGGGCGATCGTCCGCCGCCTGATCTCCGACGGCCACCAGGTGGCGGCACTCGACGTCGACGCCGGCGCGCTCGTCGGCACCCTCAACCTGAAGGCGGACCTGCGCGACCCGGCCGCCATCGAGGCGGCGTTCGCCGAGACGGCACTGCGGCTCGGCCCGGTCGGGATCCTCGTCAACAACGCGGCCGTCTACCCCAGCAGGCCGTTCCTGGAGGTGCCGCTCGCCGAGTACGACGACGTGCACGCGGTCAACCAGCGCGCCTACTGGCTGGCCGCCCAGCACGCCGCCCGCCAGATGGACGGCACCGGCGGCGCGATCATCAACATCGCCTCGATCACCATGCACGGCGGCTGGCCCGACCTGGCCGCCTACGTCGCCACGAAGGGTGCCGCGGCCGCACTGACCCGGGCGCTGGCCCGCGAGCTCGGCCCCAGGGAGATCCGGGTCAACTGCGTCTCGCCGGGCGCGTTCCCCACGGCGGCGGAGGAGATCCATCCGGATCCGGAGGCGTACAACCGATTCGTCCTGGAGCGGCAGTCGCTGCAGCGGCGCGGCAGGCCGGAGGAGCTGGCGGCCGTGGTGTCGTTCCTCGCCGGCCCGGACGCCTCGTTCGTCACGGGCCAGACCATCGAAGTCAACGGAGGGTGGGTGATGGCATGACGCCGGACCGCAGGCGGCTGGCCGAGCTGACCGGGGATCTGAGCGCGGCCGGCGGGGTCCGGCTGGTGACGCTCGGGGACGGAGTCGAGCGCGGCATCAGGACGCTGGAGTTCCGCACCGGGTCGGGGCTGGCGTTCGACGTGCTGGTCGACCGGTGCATGGACATCGGGCACGCCGAGCACGCCGGGCGCTCGTTCGGCTGGCGCTCGCCCACCGGCTTCCGCCATCCGGGGCTGCACGAGAACGCCGACGAGGACGGCCTGTCCTGGCTGCGCTCGTTCTCGGGGCTCATCGTCACGGCCGGGCTCGACCACACGCTGTTCGGCGGCGAGGTGCCCGCCGACGGCTACCGCTACCCGCCCCGCCAGACCGTACGCCACGGCCTGCACGGCCGCGCCGGCAACCTCCCCGCCCGGCTGACCGGGTACGGCGAGCGCTGGGAGAACGACCGCTGCGTCCTGTGGGCCGAGGGCGAGGTGCGCCAGGCCGCGGTGTTCGCCGAGAACCTGCGCATGGTCCGCCGCATCGAGGCCGACCTGGGCGGCGACGAGATCAGGCTCGTCGACACCGTCACCAACGCCGGGTTCGAGCCGGCGCCGCACATGTTCCTGTACCACATCAACCTCGGCTGGCCGCTGCTCGACGAGGGCGCCAGGTTCGAGGCCGACATCCGCGAGACGCTCTGGCAGACCGACAGCGTCGCCGAGCAGAAGGCCGACCACATCACCTTCCCCGGGCCGGTGCCGGGGTTCGTGGAGCAGGTGTACGAGCACGCGCTCGTCCCAGGCGACGACGGGCGGCACCGGGTGGCGGTGGTCAACGACCGGCTCGGCATGAAGGTCAGCGTGGAGTGGCCGGCCGAGGAGTTCCCGTATTTCTTCGAGTGGCTGAACCTGCGCTCCGGCAACTACGCGGTCGGCCTGGAGCCGTCCACCCATCACGTGTCAGGCGACGCGGCGGCCAGGGAGGACGGCAGCATGATCTGGCTCGGAGCGCAGGAATCGCGGGTTTACCACACCACGTTCCGCGTCTCCTAGTGCAGGCCGTACGCGCGGCGGGCGGTGCCGGCGAAGACCTCGGCCCGCTCGCCCTCCGACAGCCCCGCGCACAGCTCGTCCGCGGCGTAGAACACCCGCTCGTACTCGGCCGCGAGCAGGCAGACCGGCCAGTCGGAGCCGAACATCACCCGCTCGGTCCCGAACGCCTCCAGCACGGTCTCCGCGTACGGCCGCAGATCGGACACCCGCCACGCCGCCCAGTCGGCCTCGGTGACCATGCCGGACAGCTTGCAGTAGACGTTCGGGTGCGCGGCCAGCTCCCTGATCCGGGTGCGCCACGGCTCCAGCTCGCCCGACGCGATCGGCGGCTTGGACAGGTGGTCGAGCACGAACGTCAGCCCCGGTCTGGCGGCCACGGTGTCGATGGCGGCGGGCAGCTGGTGCGGCAGCGTGAGCAGGTCGTACGCCAGCCCGGCGGCCTCCACCGCGGCGAGCCCGCGCCGCACATCGGGCCGCTTGAGCCAGTCGGGGTCAGGCTCGGACTGCACGCCGTGGCGGACGCCCACCAGCCCGGCAGGCAGGGCGGCCAGCACGTCGGCGGCGTCGGGCGCGGTGAGGTCGATCCAGCCGACGACGCCCGCGACGAGGTCGGACGCGGCGGCCAGGGCCAGGAACTCGCGCGTCTCGGCCAGGTCGGGCAGCACCTGCACGAGCACGGTGCGGCTCACCCCGGCCGCGGCGGCGGGGGCGGCCAGGTCGTCGAGCGTGAACGTGCGCCGGATGGGCGCCATCGGTTCCGGGTCCAGCCAGGCGTGCGGCCGGACGGAGAGGTCCCACACATGATGGTGCGCGTCGATGCGGTTCATGGGTTATTCGAGCTCCAGCTCGGTCCAGAGGTCGTCAGGGATGGAGGTGGCGGCCAGGTCGAGGTCCTCGGCCACCTCCTCGGGGCTGCGGGCGCCGACCACGACGCCGGTCACGGCCGGGTGCCGCAGCGGGAACTGCAGGGCGGCGGCCGCGAGCGGCACCTCGTACGCGGCGCACCGCTCGGCCAGCTCGCGCGCCCGCTCCAGCACCGGCCCAGGGGCGGGGACGTAGTCGTAGTGCGCGCCGGGCCCGGGATCGGCCAGGATCCCGCCGTTGAACACGCCCGCCACCAGCACGCCCGTCCCCCGCTCGGCGCACAGCGGGAGCAGCTCCTTGCCCGCCGTGCGGTCGAGCAGGCTGTAGCGGCCGGCCACCATCACGCAGTCCACGTCGGTCTCCCGCACGAATCTGGCCAGCATCTCCGCCTGGTTCATGCCCACCCCGACGGCCCGCACGCCGCCCTGCTCGCGCAGCCGCTCCAGCGCCGGGTACGCGTGCCGCACGGCCTGCTCCCAGTGGTCGTCGGGGTCGTGGATGAGCAGGACGTCGAACGCGTCGAGCCCGGTGCGCTCGAGGCTGCCGGCGAGCGAGGCGTAGACGCCCTCCACGGTGTAGTCCCGCCTGACGGGGTCGAGCAGCGCGCCGACCTTGGTGGACACCGTCACCTGGGACCTGTCCACGCCCGCCAGGAACCGGCCCAGCCTGCGCTCACCCAGCCCCTGGCCGTAGCGCGGGGCGGTGTCGAAGTAGCGGACGCCGCCCTCCCAGGCGGCCTCCAGCGTGGCCGCGGCCTGCTCGTCGCCGACCGGCGTGTACAGCCCCGCCAGAGGGGCGGTGCCGAGGCCGATCCTGGAAACGCTGACGCCGCTGCGACCGAGCCTCACGTCTCGGCTCTCCTCTCAGGCGAGAGATCGTTTGCAGACCGAAACCTAGCAGACCTCCCATGTTCCGACTAGTCAGTACGGACTTAACGAAGGGTATGGACAGATGACAATACTTTCGCGTAGATATACATCCTACGTTCGCCGGGTTAACCTCCGCGAAACATCTCGCCTTCAACGTCCCCGCAGGTCGAGCGGGTCGGACCCCTTGGCGAGCGCATCCAGGCGCCTCCTGACGGCGCGATCGTCCCCATCGCTCTCGTGACCTCCCGCCCTCGTGGCGGCATGCGTTCCGGAAGAGGAGTAACGGTGATCAACGACGGCTACACACGACGCGGCGTGCTGGCGACCGGATTAGGCGCCGCCGCCCTGCTCACTACTGGGCTCACCACCGGCGTCCCCGCACGGGCCGGCACGCGCGGCAACCCGCTCAGACTCTGGTACACCCGCCCGGCCGCGGCCTGGCTGGAGGCGCTGCCGGTGGGCTGCGGGCGGCTCGGCGCCATGGTCTTCGGCGGCGTGGGCAGCGAGCGGCTGCAGCTCAACGAGGACAGCATCTGGGCCGGCGGTCCGCACGACTACGACAGCCCCGAGGCGCTGGCCGCGCTTCCCGAGATCAGGCGGCTGGTCTGGGAGGACAAATGGCAGGCGGCGCAGAACCTGGCCGACGAGAAGTTCCTCGGCCGGCCCAGTGAGCAGGCGCCGTACCAGGTGCTCGGCGACCTCACGCTGACGTTCCCCGGCTCGGCGGAGTTCACGGAGTACCGCCGCGAGCTGGACCTGACGCGGGCGGTCAGCACCGTGACGTACGTCCGCGACGGCGTCCGCCACACCCGCGAGGTCTTCGCCAGCAACCCCGACCAGGTCATCGTCGTCCGGCACGCGGCCGACAAGCCGGGCGCGGTGACGTTCCAGGCGGCCTTCTCCAGCCCGCAGACCTCGACCGTCGAGGGGGCCGGCCGGGCCACGATCGCCCTCGACGGGACCAGCGGCGACACCCAGGGGCTGAAGGGCGAGGTCCGCTTCCGCGCCCTGGCCAGGGCCGAAGCCAAGGGCGGCACGGTCCGCACCGACGGCGGCACGCTGGTCGTCGAGGGCGCAGACGAGGTCACCCTGCTGATCTCCATGGGCTCCAGCTATCGCAGCTACAAGGACGTCGGCGGCGACCCTGCCGAGGTGGCCGAGCGGCATCTCGTACGGGCGAGCGGGCAGCCGTACGAGGTGCTGCGGAACAGGCACGTACGGGACTACCAGCGGCTCTTCGGCCGCGTCGAGATCGACCTGGGCACCTCGGAGGCGGCCTCGCTGCCGACCGGCGAGCGCATCGCGCGCCGGCAGCTCGACACCGACCCGCAGCTGGCCGCCCTGTACTTCCAGTACGGCCGCTACCTGCTGATCTCCTGCTCCCGCTCGCCCGGCCACGCCGCCAACCTGCAGGGCGTCTGGAACGACTCGCTCACGCCCGCGTGGGAGTCGAAGTACACCATCAACATCAACTGCGAGATGAACTACTGGCCGGCCGGTCCCGCCAACATCATCGAGTGCATGGACCCGCTGTTCGACCTGATCAAGGACCTGTCGGAGACGGGGGCCAGGACCGCGAGGACGCAGTACGGCGCGGGCGGGTGGGTGGCGCACCACAACACCGACGGCTGGCGCGGGACGGCTCCCGTGGACTTCGCCTTCTACGGCGTCTGGCCCACCGGCGGGGCGTGGCTGTGCCTGACGCTGTGGGAGCACTACCTGTACACGGGCGACGAGCGGCGGCTGCGCGAGCACTTCCCGCTGATCAAGGGCTCGGTGCGGTTCTTCCTGGAAACGCTGCAGACCGACCCCAGGACCGGTTACCTGGTCACCAACCCGTCGCACTCTCCCGAGGTCGGCCACCACGAGGACGGGGGCGAGAACGTCAGCATCTGCGCCGGGCCCACCATGGACATGCAGATCCTGCGGGACCTGTTCGGGGCGTTCGCGGACGCGTCGCAGGTGCTCGGGCAGGAGGAGGAGCTGCGGGAGAAGGCCCGTGAGGCCCGTTCCCGGCTCGTGCCCAACCAGGTGGGGCACCTGGGGCAGATTCAGGAGTGGCAGGAGGACTACCGGGGCGACGCGGCGCTGTCCCGCAGCCGTCACATCTCGCACCTGTGGGGCCTGTTCCCGGGCCACCAGATCGACCCGCGCCTGTCGCCGGAGCTGGCGACCGCGGCCCGCCGGACGCTGGAGCTCCGCGGCGAGGCGGGGGCCGGATGGTCGCTGGCCTGGAAGATCAACTTCTGGGCCAGGCTGCTGGACGCCGCCGCGGCCTACAAGCGGCTGGGGAACCTGCTGGTGCCGGCGCGGACGGCGCCCAACATGTTCGACCTGCACCCGCCGTTCCAGATCGACGGCAACTTCGGCGGCACGTCGGGGATCACGGAGATGCTGCTGCAGAGCCACGCCGACCAGGTCCACCTGCTGCCCGCCCTGCCCGCCGCCTGGCCTGCCGGGTCGTTCCGCGGGCTGCGGGCCCGGGGCGGCTTCGAGGTGGACGTGGAGTGGTCCGGAGGGGCCCTGGTACGCGGACGGATCCGCTCGGACCTGGGCCGCAGGCTCACGCTCCGCACCGCGAAACCGGTCACGGTCACCGAGCACGGCCGTCCGATCAAGGCCGAACGCCCGGAGCCGGGCGTCCTGGTCTTCGACACCCGCCGCGGCACGACCTACGACGTCACGCCATCTGCCTGACACGGCGACGCCCGCCCGCCCCTCTTTCCCGGCAAGATCGCGCCATGTATGTTCGATCGAAAGAAAGTTTCATCAAAGGAGGAATGGTGGGCAAGAAGCTTCACATGCTGGCGTTACCTGTCGCGGCCGCCGCGCTGGCCACCCTGATGAGCGCTCCCGCCCAGGCCGCCGACGGCTATGAGCGCTGCCATGACGGCTACTACTGCATGTTCTCCGGTCTCGACGGCACGGGGGACATCATCGAGATCCAGAACGACACCCCGGACCTCGCCGTCCTGGGCATGGCCGACCGCGCCAAGTCCGACTGGAACCGTACGGACTCCTACATCCACCTCTACTCGGAAGCCGGCTACGGCGGTTGCACGGCGGTCACCAGCCCCCGCGACAAGGGCAACTTCTACAGCGCGTTCCGCGACTTCTTCGACTCGGTCCGCATCGGTGGTCCGAACGGCCCGTCCTGTTTCTCCACCTTCAAGAGTTCGCCGGCCGACTCCCACGGCTGATCAAGACCTGAGCGCTTCCAGGAAGGGGGCAGACCGCCGTCCGCGGCCTGCCCCCTCGGCAGCTACGCCGGATCTCGATCGGCTGGTCTTCCTGCGGTGCGGTGGATGACGCTGTTCTGGCCCGTCGCGGCCCGCGCATTGGCGCGATCCGCGTCTATGATGTGGATCACTTTGCTCAATCGGCAATTATTGTCCGGATTCTGTGACATAAGCCCTTGCTGCTGCGGTGTTTTAAGCACCTAAACGAGCCCTGTATCCGCAGGTAGAAGGCGTAATCCAGAGGTCCGGAACGACTCGCTCCGAGCTATTCTGAGTGACCTGACTGTTATGTTGAGTCGTTTCTGACTGTTACATATTTGCAGATATTCTGCGCGTTGATCGCCGTCTCAAACATCAATCGGATTTCGCGATGTGAGACGGCGTCTGCGGGCGCCTCTCGAACCTGAGGGTGCCGTCCGTGATCGGCGCGAACGGAGAGTAATGGGCAAGTACCTGCTTCGCAGGTTGGCAGTAAATGTGATCTTGGTTGCGATCGCGGCCAGTCTCGCGTACATGCTCGCCGCCACCACGATGAGCCCGCGCGGCGCGTACCAGGGTCGCCAACCTCCGATCCCCGAGGCCGTCATCGACGCCACGCTCGACGCCTACAACCTGAACGACAAGACCCCCGTCCTTCAGCGGTACGCGACCTGGGCCTCGGGCGTCGTCACCGGGGACTTCGGCAAGACCTGGAACGGCGGCTCGGTCAACAGCGAGATGGGCCGGCGGATCATGGTCAGCACCCGGCTGCTGCTCATCGGCACGCTGGTGGGCTTCGTCATGGGAGTGGCGCTGGGCGCCTGGTCGGCCGTCAGACAGTACAAGGTCAGCGACAGAGTGATCGGGGTCGGCGCGTTCGTGCTCATGGCGATCCCGGTATTCGTGCTGGCCACGCTGCTCGCCATCGCCACCTACAACCTCAACCGCGGGCTGGGGTTCACGCTGATCGAGTACACCGGCGAGTACAACCCCAAACTGGCGGGCTGGGACCAGTTCCTCAACCGGCTGAACCACCTGATCCTGCCCACCATCACGCTCAGCGTCGGCGTGTCGGGAGCCGCCTTCTACAGCCGCATCCAGCGCAACATGATGCTCGACGTGCTCGGCCAGGACTTCGTCCGAACGGCGATGGCCAAGGGCCTGCGCCGCAGGACCGCGCTCATCAAGCACGCGCTGCGCACCGCGCTGATCCCGTCCGCCACGTATTTCGCCTTCGCCCTCGGGACGATGTTCACCGGCGCCATCTTCACCGAGAAGATCTTCGCCTGGCACGGCATGGGTGCCTGGTTGATCGACGCGATCAACCAGAACGACGTCAACTCCGTCGCCGCGGTGACCTTCTTCGCCGCCATCTGCGTCCTGGCCGCGGGATTCCTGTCGGACCTGTTGGTGGCGGCCCTCGATCCTCGGGTGCGGGTGGGCTGACATGCGTTCGAAACTTGTCCTCAGGCGCCTGTTCCGCAACAAGCAGGCCCGCTACGGCACCATCGCCCTGGTCCTGCTGGTGGCCCTGGCGTACGTCGGCCCCTACTTCGCCGCGTACGACTGGACCGACAAGGACTTCCTGGCCTTCCTGTCGCCCCCCGACGCCGACCACTGGTGGGGCACCACCTCGATCGGCCAGGACATGTTCGCGGTCACGCTCCGCGGCATGCAAAAGTCGATCATCATCGGCCTGCTGGTGGCGGTCATCGCGACCGGCCTCGCCGCGATCGTGGGCGCGTTCGCCGGATATTTCGGCGGCTGGGTGGACAGGGTCCTCATGTGGGGCGTGGACCTGTTGCTGGTCCTCCCCAGTTTCCTCATCATCGCGATCGTCTCGCCGAGGCTGAGAGACGGGTCCTGGCTCTGGTTCGTGGCGCTGCTCGCCGCCTTCACCTGGATGATCACCTCCAGAGTGGTCCGCAGCATGACGCTCTCGCTCCGCGAGCGGGAGTACGTCCAGGCCGCCGTCTACATGGGCATCCCGCGCTGGAAGATCATCTTCCGGCACATCGTCCCCAACCTGTCCTCCCTGCTGATCATCGATGCCACGCTCAACGTCAGTGGCGCGATCATCGGCGAGGCGGCGCTGTCCTTCTTCGGCTTCGGCATCCAGCCGCCCGACGTCTCGCTCGGCACGCTGATCGCGGAGGGCTCGCGCAACGCCACGGGCTACCCATGGCTGTTCGTCTTCCCGGCCGGCCTGCTGGTGGCCCTGGTGCTCGCCGTGAACCTGATCGGCGACGGCCTGCGTGACGCACTCGACCCGGGGAGCAACTCGTGAGCATCTTGGAGGTCAGCGACCTCACCGTCACCTTCCCCGGCGGCATCCAGGCCGTACGCGGCGTCAGCTACGAGGTCGAGCGCGGCGAGGTGCTCGGCATCGTCGGCGAGTCCGGCTCCGGCAAGTCCGTGACCTCGCTGGCCATCATGGGTCTGCTGCCCACGGACGCCGTGATCAGCGGCTCGGCCAGGCTGCACGGCCGCGAGCTGATCGGCATGGACGAGGACGAGCTGATCAAGGTACGCGGCAAGGCGATCAGCATGATCTTCCAGGATCCGCTGTCGGCCTTCACGCCCGTCTACACCATCGGCGACCAGGTCGCCGAGGCCGTGCGCGTCCACCAGAAGATGGCCAAGGACAAGGCCGCCAAGCGGGCCGTGGAGCTGCTCGACCTGGTCGGCATCCCGAACCCGCACCTTCGGGCCAAGGCGTTCCCGCACGAGTTCTCCGGCGGCATGCGCCAGCGCGCAATGATCGCCATGGCCATCGCCAACGACCCCGACCTGCTGATCTGCGACGAGCCGACGACCGCGCTCGACGTGACCATCCAGGCGCAGGTGCTGGAGGTGCTCAAGACCGCACAGCGGGAGACGGGCGCCGGGATCGTGATGATCACCCATGACCTGGGCGTCATCGCCGGCATGGCCGACCGGGTGGTCGTCATGTACGCGGGCCGGCCAGTCGAGCAGGGGCCGGTGGACGACATCTACTACCGGCCGCGGATGCCGTACACGATGGGGCTGCTCGCCTCGATCCCCAGGGTCGACGGCGAGGAGGGGCCGCTGGTGCCCATCGAGGGCAACCCGCCCTCGCCGTCGGCGCTGCCGCCCGGCTGCCCGTTCGCGCCGCGCTGCCCGATGAAGGTGGACATGTGCGACGACGAGGAGCCGCCGCTGACGCCGTTCGCCGGCGGGCGGCACGTCGCCTGCATCCGCTCGCACGAGATCGAGCACAAGGGCCTGACCGGGGCCGACGTGTTCCCCATCCCGGTCATCCCGCCGAGCGACGTCGTCCGCGTGCCGCGCGCCGAGCGCCCCACGGTGCTGGAGCTCGACGGCATGATCAGGCACTACCCGCTGATGAAGGGCGCGGTGTTCAAGCGCCGCGTCGGCACGGTGTACGCGGTCGACGGCATCAGCCTCGACGTCGCGCAGGGCGAGACGCTGGCCCTGGTCGGCGAGTCCGGTTGTGGCAAGACCACCACGCTGCAGCAGATCATGCAGCTCACGCCGCCGCAGGGCGGGCGGGTCGTCGTGCTCGGCAAGGACAGCGCCAAGCTCGACAAGGGGGCGCGCACGGAGCTCCGGCGCGACCTGCAGATCGTCTTCCAGGATCCGATGGCCGCACTCGACCCGCGCATGCCGGTCGGCGACATCATCGCCGAGCCGCTGCGCGCGCACGGCAGGAAGGACGTGCGGGCCAGGGTCGCCGAGCTGCTCGAGCTGGTCGGGCTGGCGCCCGAGCACGCCGAGCGCTACCCGCGGCAGTTCTCCGGCGGCCAGCGCCAGCGCATCGGCATCGCCCGCGCGCTCGCGCTCGAGCCGAAGCTGCTCGTCCTGGACGAGCCGGTGTCCGCACTCGACGTCTCCATCCAGGCGGGCGTGATCAACCTGCTGGAGGAGCTGAAGAACAGGCTGGGGCTGTCGTACCTGTTCGTGGCCCACGACCTGGGCGTGGTCAGGCACCTGGCCGACCGGGTGGCCGTGATGTACCTCGGCAGGATCGCCGAGATCGGCACGGTCGAGAACGTCTACGACCGTCCAGCCCATCCCTACACGCAGGCGTTGTTGTCGGCGATCCCGCTGCCGGACCCGGAGATGGAGCGAACCCGGAAGCGGATCCTGCTCGAAGGCGACCTGCCCAGTCCGGCCGACCCGCCATCGGGATGCCGGTTCCGCACCCGCTGCCCCAAATTCGCCCTGCTCAGCGAGGCGGAGCGGCGGCGGTGTGTGGACGAAGAGCCCCCGGTTGCTCGGCTCGCGAACGCCGTTGACCACGGCGCCGCCTGCCACTACGCGGAGGAGATCGAGGTCATCACGGCCTCGGACGATCAGGAGGAAAAGTGAAGGTTCGTTACCGGGCAGCCGCGGGACTCGCGGTCCTGGCCATGGCCGTCGCGGCCTGCGGCGGGGGCGGCAGCGAGGCCAAGAAGCCGAGCGCCGAGAAGTCCCAGCAGGCGCAGCAGCAGATGGCGGAGACCCCGGCCATCAACATCAACCCGGTCGCCTATGACCAGGTGAAGGACGGCGGCACGCTGACCCTCGCGGTCGGCCAGTGGCCGAGCCAGTGGAACGGCAACCACGTCGACGGCAACCAGGCCGACACCGCGGACATGCTCGACGTGATCATGCCGCAGCTGATGGTCGCCGACGAAGGGGCCAACTTCACTGCGAACCCGGATTACCTGACTGACGTGAAGAACGACTTGTCGTCGGGCAAGCATGTCGTCACCTACACGCTCAACGACAAGGCCACGTGGTCGGATGGCACGCCGATGACGTGGAAGGACCTCGAGGCCGCGTGGAAGGCCAACAGGGGCGAGAACAAGAAGTTCAAGCCGGCCTCCACGGATGGCTGGGACCGGATCGAGTCGGTCACCAAGGGCGACACGGACAAGGTTGCCGTCATCACGTACTCCAAGCCGTACCCGGAGTGGATGGGCCAGTTCTCCCGGTCCCCGCACCTCATGCCCGCCAAGCACATGGAGACGCCCGAGGCTTACGACAAGGACTACCTGCAGAAGATCCCGGCCACCGCCGGGCCCTTCAAGGTCGAGAAGCTCGACGAGGGCACCAAGACGCTCACGCTCGTGCGTGACGACAAGTGGTGGGGCAAGAAGGCCAAGCTCGACAAGGTCATCTTCCGTGCGATCGAGTCGCCCGCCGCGCAGGTGAACGCCTTCGCCAACGGCGAGATCGACGCCGTGGAGATCCCCTCGGGCGCTCCGGCCGAGCTGAAGCGGGCCAAGGAAGTCCCCGACGTGGACATCCGCAAGGCGCTCAGCCCGAACTGGCGGCACTTCACGGTCAACAACCAGAGCGAGCTCCTGAAGGACAAGTCGGTCCGGCAGGCCGTTCTGTACGCGATCAACCGTGACGTGATCACGCAGTCCGACCTGAAGGACATGGACTGGCCGATCCAGACGCTCGGCAACCACGTCTTCATGAACAACCACAAGGGCTACGTCGACAACTCCGGCGACCTCGGCAAGTACAACCTGGAGAAGGCCAAGCAGCTCCTGGACGCGGCCGGCTGGAAGCAGGAGGGCGAATACCGCAAGAAGGACGGCAAGGAGTTCGCCCTGAGCTTCGTCATCCCCACCGGCACGCCGGTGTCGCAGACGGAGGGCGAGCTCACCCAGGCCATGCTCAAGGAGGCCGGGATCAAGGTCACGATCCGCCCCGTCCCTCTTGACAAGTTCTTCAACGACTACATCATCAAGGGCGACTTCGACCTGGTGCCGTTCTCCTGGATCGGCACGCCGCTGCCGATCGGCAGCCTGGCGCAGATCTACAAGACCGGCTCCGAGAGCAACTTCCCGAAGGCCAGCGACCCGGCCGTCGACGCGGCCATCGAGGCCGCGGTGAGCGAGATGGACCCGGCCAAGGCCATCGAGAAGGCCAACGCCGCGGACAAGCTGATCTGGGACATGGTGCACACGATCCCGCTGTACCAGCGTCCCGACATCCAGGCGACCAAGAAGACGCTCGCCAACTGGGGCTCCAGGGGCTACAAGTCCTTCGATTACTCGATCATCGGTTTCACCGGCTGATCTCCGCGCATGACGAACCCCGGCCGGTCTCCGGCCGGGGTTCTCCCTTATCTGCCGGCCGCGAACTCCCGCAGCGTCACCGGCGGGCGGCCGCCGATGTCCTTGATGCTCTCGGTGACCCCGTAGAGCGGGTGGTGGCCCGACCCGATGAAGCGGAAGATCCCCCACAGGTGCGTGAGGTGCTCGACCGCGTACGGGTCCTGGTAGATGTCCATCGCGCGTGCCTCCCACTCCTCGGGCGGCACGTCCACGTACGGGATGCCGAACGCCTCGGCCACCTCGCCGATGGTCGCCATCTGGCCGTTCACCAGACACACCGGGTCGGCGGGGCCGGAGTCGAGCAGCAGCCCGGCCCCGACTCTGGCCACGTCGGCGGCGGCCACGAGCGGGATCAGCGTGTCCTTTCCCCCGAGCGGGAGCGCCAGCTCGCGGTTGCCGGACGCGGCCGCCACCACGGCCAGGTTCTCGAAGAACACCCCGGCGCGCAGGTGTACCGCGCCCACGCCGGCCCAGTCGAAGACCTGCTCCGACAGCCAGTGGCGGCGCATGCGCGGGGTGCCGGCCATGGGGGAGGCGTCCAGCTGCGACACCTCGACGACCCGCTCCACCCCCTCCTCCCTGGCCGCCGCCGCGAACGCCGCGGTGGCGTCGAGCAGCCCGGCTGTCACCGGGTAGGTGAAGTACGCCCTCCGGACACCGCGCATGGCGGGGCGCACCGTGGTGATCTCGCGCAGGTCGCCGACCACCACCTCGGCGCCGATCTTGCGCAGCTCCTCGGCCCGGTGGTCGTCGGAGCGCACGAAGGCGCGCACCCGCTCGCCCCGCTCCAGCAGCAGGTCCACCACCTGCCGCCCGGTCGCTCCCTGCGGCCCGCCGGCCGCCCCCGTGACAAGGATCACGATTCTGCCCTTCCTGGGAGAGTGAGTGTGAAGAGGCCGAGCCGCTCCAGATCCCGCAGGAACGGCGCGGCGGGGAACGCCTCTGCGGGTCCGTAGACGCCGGGGTCTTCCGGGCCCTGCCCGCCGGCCAGCCGGACCGCGGCCTCCACCGACGCCAGGGCGCTCAGGCGCCACAGGTCGTGCCCGCTCACCTGCCCGGCGCTGCCGCCGTCCTTGGTGATCACCTGTGCGGCGACGGTGAAGTCAGAGCCCGCCCTGGTCGCGGCGTCGACGTGCTCGCTGGTGAACGCCTGCTCCTCCTCGAAGGTGTGCGCGGTGAGCTGCGCCTCCACCCGGCGCGCCGATACGTGCCTGGGCACGGTGACGACCTCCGACGACGGGATGGGAGCGATCATCGTGCGGGGGCCGAGCGGCGGCGGGAACGGGAAGACGGCGTTGCGCGGCTCCACGTAGCCGACGTGCTGGGCACCGTCCTCGTAGGTGATCCGCTGGGTGTCGGCGAACAGCAGCTCCGCCGTCGCCTTGGCCCCCGTCGTCAGCCGCCAGCCGGTCACGGCGTAGGCGGTGGTCACCCGCTCGATCCCGGTCAGGCCCGCGGCCACGGCGCCGGCCAGCAGATCGCCCATCCCGCCGTAGAAGCTCATCGCCGTGACCATGGTGACGCCCGCCTGCCTGGCGGGCTCCTGCATGGTGTCGAACAGCCACTTGGTGTGGTGCTGCTCGAGCGCGTGGTCGACGTAGTGGCAGCCGCCCTCGACGGCGGCCCTGGCCACGGGCCCGCCCGTGTGCGTGAAGGGGCCAGCGCAGTGGATCAGCACGCTCGCCTGCTCGGCGAGGGCACGTAACGCGGCGGGGTCGTCCAGCGCGGCCTGGTGGACGCGTACCCCTGGCTCGCCCCCGCCGAGCTCGTTGGCCAGGGCTTTGAGCGCCACGCCGTCCCGTCCGGCCAGGATCACGTCCAGGCCGCGGGCGCGGAGCTCGGCCGACACCAGGCGCCCGGTGTGGCCGGTGGCGCCATAAACGACGATGTGCCGTGAGGACACGGCTCACCTCCATGATTCATACTGTCGGTACGTAACTAGCTTTGAAGTTACGTACCGCGAGTATGCAAGTCAATGGGGAGCACGATGATCCGCCGTACCCAGGTAGAGCGCTCGGACGAGACGACGACGGCGCTGGTACGTGCCGCGCGGGAGCTGTTCGGCGGCAACGGCTACGCGGCCACCTCGATCGACGCGGTCGCCGCGGCGGCGGGAGTGACCAAGGGGGCCGCCTACCACCACTTCGGCGGCAAGGCGCCGCTGTTCCGGGCCGCGTTCGACGGCGAGCTGGCGAAGGTCACCGCCGAGCTGGAGCGCGTCGCCGCCGAGGAGGCCGACCCGTGGGCGGCGCTGCGCCGCGGCGCCCGCACGTTCCTCGAGCACTGCCTCGACCCCGGGTTCCGGCAGATCGTGCTGCTGGACGCGCCCGCGGTGCTGGGCTGGGAGACGGTCCGCGCGGTCGAGCAAGGCCACCTGCTGTGCATGCTGCTCGCCGGCTTCCGGCTGGCCGCCGAGGGGGACGAGGAGGAGGCGGCCGTGCCCGCCCGCGCGCAGCTCGTCTTCGGCGCGCTGTGCGAGGGCGGCATGCTGCTGGCCCGCTCCCCGGACCCGGCGGCCGACCTGCCACGCCTGGCCGCCGAGGCCGACCGCCTGCTGGAGGTGCTCCGCTCGTGATCACGGGCCGGCCGCGAACCGAGGGGCCACCTGCTGGAGGTGCTCCGCTCGTGATCAGGGGCTGGCCGGGAACCGGGCGGGTGCCGCCTCCATGGCCGAGGCCGTCGTCGTCGGGGTGATCTTGCCGACGCCCGCGCCCGCGCGGACCGCCGACGGGACGCCCTGCGGCGGATCGACCGTGTAGCTGTAGTAGGTGCTCGGCTCGACGACGGAGCCGGCGGTCTCCGGCGCGCCGGAGTTCACGAAGATGTTGTTGCGCTGCACGGCCCGGCCCGGGCCGCTGTCGGCGTATCCGCTGGCCGAGTAGAGCGGGTGCGGCACGTTCTCGAAGTGGTTGCCCTCGACGACGGCGCCGGCGTTCTCCGTGGAGGCCACGCCGTACAGGTCGTTGCCCAGGAAGTAGTTGTTGTAGATGTGCACCGGCTCGGCGAACCTGATGCGCGGGTGGCGCTGGCGGCTGTGGTCGAAGAAGTTGTGGTGGATCGTCACCTTGAGGTGGCCGACGTCCGTGCCGGCGGCGCCGTCGGAGTGGCTGATCAGCATGGACTTGTCGGAGTGGTCGAAGTGGTTCCACGAGACGGTGACGTAGTCGGCGCCCCGCACGATGTCCACCGAGCCGTCCACCGCGCCGGAGAACGTGTTGTGGTCGATCCAGATGTGGTGGGAGTTCTGGCCGATGTTGACGGCGTCGTCCTCGGCGTCGGTGAAGCGGAGGTTGCGCACGATCACGTTGTACGACCGGTAGAAGTCCAGGCCGCCACCGGTGATATGCCCCGACGTGCCCACGCCGACGATGGTCTTGTTGGGCCGCACCCCTTGCTTGCTGGTGATCGAAATCGTCCCCGCCACCTGGATGACCAGGGGTTCGAGGCTGTCGATGTACTCCAGGAACTGATCGGCGCCGGTCGCGGTGACCGTACGCCCGCCGGCGCCTCCGGTGGTGCCGTTCTGGCCGAGGGCGTTGACGGCCGCGAACCCGGTCGGGCCGTCGGCCGCCACCGCCGCTGTGGTCACGGCGGCCCCGAATGCTGGGCCGCCCCCGATCGAGGGAATGGCGAGTGCGGCCACCGCGACGAGGACGGCCGTCCACCGCGGGGTGCGTAATGACAAAAAGGGCATGGTGTTCTCCGCTTGCCGGTGCCTCCGGAAGAATGGTCGGAAAGCGCTTTCCATTGCTTATTATCGGCGCGACCTCACAAGCGGTAAAGCGGCGGTGAAAGTTTCATCCCGGGATAGAGTGTGGAGCTGACAATGATCTCGACAGTTCGGTCAAGGAGCCCGCCATGCGCGTGCGAACCACACCGTCCCTGATCATGATCCTCTTAGCCGCCGTGGGGCTCGTGGTCACGGGCCCCACCGCCGCCCAGGCGATCGGTGGCTTCGACTACTCCCGGGCGCAGGTGTCCACCACCGGCCTCCAGGTGCCGTGGGGCCTGGCGTTCCTGCCGGACGGCAGCGCGCTGGTCTCCGAGCGGAACACCGCCCGGATCCTTCAGGTGCGTCCGGGCCAGACCCCTGTCCAGGTGGCCACCGTCAACGGGGTCGCCGCCTCCGGCGAGGGCGGGCTGCTCGGCATCGCCGTGTCCCCGGCGTTCGCCCAGGACGAGTGGGTCTACGCCTACTTCAGCACCGGCAACGACAACCGCCTGGTGCGGTTCCGGCTGAGCGCGCCACAGACCCAGAACGTCCTCTTCTCCGGCGTCCCGCGGGCCTCCAACCACAACGGCGGCCGCATCGCCTTCGGCCCCGACGGCCTGCTCTACGTGGCGACCGGTGACGCCGCCAACACCGCCAACGCACAGAACCTGAACACCCCCGCGGGCAAGATCCTCCGCATGACGCCCGACGGCGGCGTCCCGCCGGGCAACCCCTTCAGCGGTTCCCGGGTCTACAGCTACGGCCACCGCAACGTGCAGGGGCTGGCCTGGGACTCCCAAGGCAGGCTGTACGCCACCGAGTTCGGCCAGAACACCAGGGACGAGGTCAACCAGATCGTCGCGGGCGGCAACTACGGCTGGCCCACCTGCGAGGGCGTCTGCGGCAACCCGTCCTTCCGCGACCCGATCGTCACGTGGTCGACGGCCCAGGCGTCGCCGAGCGGGCTCGCGTACGCCAACGACACCCTGTTCGCCGCAGCCCTGCGCGGGACGCGGCTGTGGACCGTGCCCCTGACCGGCAACGGCGGGGCCGGGACCCCGGTCGCCGAGTTGCAGGGCGCCTACGGGCGGCTGCGCGCGGTCGCGGTGGGGCCGGACGGCTGGCTCTGGGTGGCGACCAGCAACCGTGACGGCCGCGGCACGCCGGTGGCCCAGGACGACCGCATCATCCGCATCCCGCCCACCGGCACGCCCTGAGGCAGCCGGCGCGTCCTGCGGCTCTCGCCCACCGGCGGCGGCGCGCCTCGCGGTCGCCGCCGCCGGTGAACTCACCTCAGCGGTCCACGTGGAGCCGTCCGAACTCCACCTGCGGCGCGCCGCCCGCGAAGTTGCCGTCCACCTCGGCCCGCTCCGCCGCGTTCGGGTTCGGGTTGGTGCAGCTCACGCCCGCGCTCGACCCCGACATCAGGTCGGAGCAGCGGCCGGTGCGCCGGTCGGGCAGGCCCAGGATGTGGCCGATCTCGTGGGTGGCGATGCGCACCCGGTCGTAGCCCTGGGACGTGGCCTGCCTGCCCATCCAGATCGTCCCGCGGCCCAGGCTGGTGGGCAGGGCGCGCGGCCAGCCGTTGTCGGCGTACACGACGAAGTGGGCGGGTGTTCCCTGGACGAGCCGGACGTTGGCGACACTGGAGTTCCAGATCTGGGCCGCCTGGTTCACGGCGGTCGTGAACTCGGCGGCCCGGCTTGCGTCGTACCTGAGCACCGTGACCATGGAAGCGGCCTGGGCGGGGGCGGTGACCAGGAGTAAGGCGAGGCCGAGGATGAGGGACAGCACGAGACGAAGGGGTCGTGACATGGGGGGGTCCTCCGACGGTGGGGGTCGGCTGTCACGGTATGCGCGACCCCCGCCACGGGGACGTGTCAGATTGCCCCTATCACAGTGATATGGCCCCTCTCATCGCCCTACCTCAGCAGATGCTCTGGCTGCTGTTGACCAGGGTGTTGTTTCTGAACGTGGTGTTGATCCCGCACGGGCTCTCCCTGATGGCGGAGTCGGTCACGCGGAGGTTCTGGATGGTGATGTCGGAGGTGTTGGGGAACTCCGAGCGGGCGGCGATGCGGATGTCGCCGGGGCCGGTGACGCTGCCGCTCTGGGCGGCGATGTTCACGTTGTAGCAGTTCTCGATCAGGATGGCGTTGTTGCCGGTCTGCGCGATGTCCACTCGGTCGATGACCGCGCCGCCGCTCTCCGACACGCAGAAGACGCCCCGCCCGCCGCCGCGGGCGATGACCTGGCCGACGCGGATGTTCGTCGGGTAGCCGCTGCCGATCCGGCCGTTCCTGTTCGCCATGCGGAAGGCCGCGTAGCCGGTCCCGGTGCCCGCGCCCTGCGCGTCCACCGTGTTCACGGTGGCGTTGATGGTGTCGTTCAGCAGCAGTCCTGAGTGGCCGGTGTTGCGGGCCGTGACGGTGCCGATCGTGAGGCCGTCGAGGCCGTACGTCTCCACGCCGTGGGTGCTGGTGCCGGAGACGTAGACGTTGTCGATCCTGACGTTCCTGGTGCGTACGCTGCGGTCGCCGTGGTTGTCGATGCGGATGCCCAGGCCGCGGGACAGGCGCATGTCGATCTGGCCAAGGGTGATGTTGACGCCGTTGCGCACGAAGATGCCGTACAACGGGGCACCGGTGACGGTCAGGTGCTGGACCTCGACGTCCGTCACGCCCCTGGCGTACACGACCGCCTGGTCGCCCGAGCCGGAGCCGGTCACGTTGACGGTGCCGCAGACGTCCAGCACCGTGTAGCTCGGCAGGGACAGCCGTGACCCGGCGCTGATCGAGCCCGAGCCCCGTACGACGACCCGCTGCTTTGAGGTGCGTCCGGCGGTGAGGCTGTTCACCGCGCTCTGCATGGCCGACAGCATGCTCGTCCCGGTGTAGACGGTCCTGCTGCCGTTGCGGGCGGTCCACGTGCTGCCGCTGAGCACCGCCTCCGCGTTGGCGGTGCCGTCGCCGCAGGCCAGTGCCGACTTCGTGGCGGCCGTCGCCGTCTGGGCACCGCTGCGGGCCGAGGCGCCGGCCGGTGCGGACATCGCGGTGGTCGTGAGGGCCAGCGCGGCCAGTCCGGCCGCCAGGCCGATCCCGCGCCTGCCGATGGGCGTTCCCTTGCTGGTTCCCATACGTCGCTCCTGTGGTGGGGTCGACCACCTGGTGCTCTGCATCAGACCCGAACGCCATCCGAAGTGATGAATCGATTCATTCGCAGTAAAGCTATTTACCTGCAGAAATAAGCACGCACAAGATGGCGAATCGGTTAAAAATGCAGGAAACGGTGGCTGATTTCGGGGCGAGTATTGCAACGTTCAAATCAGCCCGTCAAACATCCATGAAACTTACATGCGGCGCTCGGCGTCCAGGATCGAGAGCCTTCCCGCGGCGAGCTAACTCTCTTGCTTTCCGCTTCTCCCGGGAGAAACCGTCGGTGCCTGCGGGCACACTCACGGCATGCCCGATGAGCCCCTCGAACTCGGCGAGATCGCCCTTTCTGACTGGCACGCCCACACCGACAAGATGGCCGAGGTCGGATTCCTGACCATCGCCAGACGACTGCCCTCCCTCATAGGCCAGGCGATGCGCATGGCCTGGGGAGCCAGCCCGCGCGACACCATGGCCACGATCTCGCTCAACCTGCTCGGCGGGGTGTTCACGGCCTTCGGGCTGCTGGCCACCACCGGCGTGCTCACCGCGCTGTTCAGCGACGGCCCGACCCCCGACCGGGTGATGGCGGCGCTGCCCAGCCTGGCCCTGGTCGGCGCGGCCGCGGTGGTGCGCACGATCATGCAGTCGGGCGCCGGCTGGGCCGAGTCGCGGCTCACCCCCCAGATCGCGCGCCTGACCGAGGAGCGGCTCTACGGCCTGACCAGCCGGGTGGAGCTCGTCTCCTACGACGACCCCGAGTTCCACGACGCTCTGGAACGCGCCAGGGGCCGCGGCGTGGTCACGGCCGACTGGGTCGTGTCCGCGGCCGTCGACGTGGTCACGGCCGCCGTCGGCATCGTCGCGGCGGCCGGCGTGCTGGGCGTCCTGCACCCGGTGCTGCTCCCGCTGCTCCTGCTGGCGGTGCTCCCCGACGCCTGGGCGGCGGTCCGCAACGCGCGCATGCGCTATTCGACGATGTACGGCCTCATCCCGGCACGCCGCCGCAAGTGGATCATCGGCGAGCTGCTGGCCGACCGCGAGCCCGCGGCCGAGGTCCGCTCGTTCACGATGCGCGGCTTCCTGCTGCGCATGTACGACGCGGTGGCCAAGGCCGAGCAGGACGTCCTGCTCAAGCTGGCCAGGCGGCAGACGTTCGCCGGGCTCGTCGGCCAGGCCCTCGGCGGCCTCGGCACCGCCCTGGTCTACGTGGCCCTCGGCGTCCTGCTGGCGCTGGGCGCGATCCCGCTGGCCGTGGCGGGCACCGCCGTCCTGGCGATCAGATCGGGGCAGGGCTCACTGAGCAGCCTGATGTACGCCACCAACCGCCTCTACGAGCAGGGCCTCTACTTCACCGACTTCCTGGAGTTCTGCGCCGACGCCGAGCGCCGCCTGATCGCTCCCCGCCCGGCCGCCGTTCCCGAGCGCTTCCAGCGCATCACCGCCGAGAACCTGTCGTTCACCTACCCGGGCGCCGACGAGCCGGCGCTGCGCGACGTGTCCATCGAGATCAAGCAGGGCGAGGTGATCGCGTTCGTCGGCGAGAACGGCTCCGGCAAGACCACCCTCGCCAAGATCCTCGCAGGCCTCTACGAACCCGACACCGGCGCCGTCCACTGGGACGACACCGACCTGAAACAGATCAACCCGGAAGACCTGCGCCGGCGCACGGCCGTCATCGCCCAGGACCACACCCGCTGGCCGCTCACCGCCCGCTACAACATCACCATGGGCACCGACAAGGGCGATCCCGCCCTCCACTCGGCCGCCGCCGTGGCGGGCGCCGACGAGGTCATCGCCGACCTGCCGCACGGCTACCGCACCCTGCTGGACCGCCGCTTCAAGGACGGCCACGAGCTGTCCGGCGGACAGTGGCAGCGCATCGCCGTGGCCCGCGGCTTCCACCGCGAGGCCGACCTGCTCATCTGCGACGAGCCCACCGCCGCCCTCGACGCCCGCGCCGAACACGCCCTGTTCGAGCGCATCCGCAGCCACTCCGACGGCCGCACGGTCCTGCTGATCACGCACCGGCTGGCCAGCGTCCGCTACGCCGACCGCATCTACGTCCTCGACCACGGCAAGGTCGCCGAGCAGGGCGACCACGAGACGTTGCTGGCGCTCGACGGCCTCTACGCCGACCTGTACACGCTGCAGGCGAGCGCGTACAGATAGCCCCGGTCACTGCCCTGACCTGCAGCGCCGCTGTCGAGCGCCGCGAGAGCCCCGACCGCGTCACGAGATACGGGCCGGCGATCGTGTGCCCCCAGCCAGGCGGGCAGCGCCGCGAGGAGCCACGGCCGGACGGAGGCTGCCTTCACGTAGAGCAGGCCCAGGCCGCCGACCAGGGTGGCTCCCCAGATCAACGCGTTCAGCGTCCACCACAGAATCGCCCGCCGCTCGATCCGGTGTCTGGGCGGGCGCAGAGCGAGCGGCTCCGTTGCGGTCACGTGGGAAACGCTAGAAAGCGGACGCCCGGCCCGGCATCCGTCCAACGGGTCCACCCCGTACGACTTTGGTCTATGACCGGTCGCCGGCCATGTGGCGCGGCGCGCGTCCTCTGTTACGGTCGAGCCGGCCGCCGCAGGGAGGAATCCGGATGCACCCAGAGAAGAGACCCGACGATGACAAGCCGGATATCGGCGACATGATCGGTGAGCTCCTCTCCTACTGGGCCTTCGGCCCGGACGCCCACGCCTCCGGGGAGCACAACCTTCGCTACCACCCCGTCAAGCTGGTCGTCTGGACGCTCGTGGCGATCGCCGTCTCGGCCGTGCTCTCCGCGGTCAGGCTCGCGCTGTTCGGCGAGCCCCGGGTGGGCTGGGCGGTGGCGCTGTTCCCGCTGCTGCTGCCGCTGACCGGCGCCCTGGCGCACAAGCCGCCCCGGTACGTGCCCGCCCTGGCGTGGGGGTTGGCGGCGGGCGCCGTCACCGCCCTGCTGCTGGGGATCGACGTCGGCGCCTCGCTCAGCTCGTTCTGGACCGGGTTCGTGGCGGTCTGCGCCGGGTTCCTGCTGTGCTCGGTGGTGTTCGCCGCGATCACCTGGCCGCGTCCGGAGCCCTCCGAGTAGCCGTCACTTGCCGAACCCGGCGGTCAGGCCGGCCAGGAGCTGGCGGCGGCCCACGACGTACAGGACCAGGATGGGCACCGTGGTGAGGACGACGGAGGCCAGCACCGCCGGCACGTTGACGCTGTACTGGCCCTGGAAGGACCACAGCGCGAGCGGCAGCGTCCGCTGCTCCGGGCTCTGCGTGAGGATCAGCGGCAGCAGGAACCCGTTCCAGATCGACAGCGCGTTGTAGACGACCACCGTCACCACGGCCGGCCTGGTCAACGGCAGCGCCAGGTGCCAGAGCGTGCCGATCTCGCTGGCGCCGTCCAGCCGCATCGACTCGAACAGCTCCTTGGGGACGTCCCGGATGAAGTTCGACAGGACCAGCACCGACAGCGGGATCGCGAACGCGATCGACGGCAGGATCAGCGCCAGCAGCGTGTCGTAGAGGCCGAGCTTGATGATGATCAGGTAGATCGGGATGATCGTGGCCTGGTGCGGGATGGCCAGGCCCATGAGGAGCAGCGAGTTCGTGTAGCGCAGGAACCGCCCCCTGCCGCTGCGGACGATCGCGTACGCCGCCATGAACGACACCGCGACGGCCGGCACGACCGCGCCGACCGTGACGACGACACTGTTGATGAAATATCGGATGAAGTCCGACTCGATGACCAGCTGGTAGTTGGCCAGCGTGGGGGCGGACGGCGGCACGAGAGGGTTCTCGGTGTAGTAGTCGCTCCGCGCTTTGAAGCTGGTGATGACGATCCAGTAGATCGGCACGATCACGATCGCCAGCCAGAGCCAGGAGATCGAGCCGGCCAGCCAGTTGGGGCGGCGGGTCACCTTTTTGGGGCCGGGACCGGCGTGCTCCGCCGCGGCCTGCGAGGAGTCCTTCGTGAGGGTCGTCGCCATGTCAGGCCCCTTCCAGCTGGCTGTGGGTCGCGTCCCGGCCGCCGAGCCGGCGCAGCAGCAGCGCCAGCGCCAGGCCCACCAGGACGAGGATGACGGCGATCGCGCTCGCCGGGCCCATCAGATTGGCCTGGAAACCCCTCTTGTACATCTCCAGCGCGAGCACCCTGGTGGCGTCCCCGGGGCCGCCCGCGGTGAGCACGAAGATCAGGTCGAAGAAGACCAGCGAGCCCACGACCATCAGCGTCGAGGACGTGATGATCGTGTACTTGAGCTGGGGCAGGGTGATGCTGAAGAACATGCGGACCCGGCCGGCGCCGTCGATCTCGGCGGCCTCGTACATCGAGCGCGGGATCTGGCGCACGCCACCCTGGTAGATCAGCGAGTGGAACGGGATGAACTGCCACGAAACCACGAAGATCACGACGCCGAAGGCGAGGACCGGCTCGCCGAGCCAGTCCTGCACGAGGATCGGGATCCCCAGTCCGGCGCCGAGTCCGAAGTTCGGGTCGAGCAGCGCCTTGTAGGTGATCGCGATGGCGGCCGAGCTGAGCAGCAGCGGGATGAAGTAGAACACCGAGAGCACCGCGCGGTAGCGCTGGGAGCCGGCCAGGAACGTGCCGAGCAGGATGCTCGCCGGTGTCTGCACCACCCACGACAGCGCTATGACCAGGAACGTCACCCACAGCGCGTGCGGCAGCCCTGGATCGGTGAGCACGGCGCGCCAGCTGTCGAAGCCGGCCGGCCGGATCTCGCCGAGCCCGTCCCAGGAGGTGAAGCTGAGCGCGAAGACCCCGATGAGCGGGATCACACCGAAGCCGACGAAGAAGAGCAGCGCCGGCACGGCCAGCCAGGCCAGGCCACGTCCCTGGCCGCCGGGCACGGCGGCCGAAGACGCGTTCCCCCCGGCGGAGATCGGGGGGACAGTCACTTGCCTATGACCTCGTTGAGGTTCGTGGCGAACTGCTGCGGCGAGACCGACATCTGGAACAGCTTGGCGATGTTGTCCAGCAGGACCTCGGCCGCGGTCGGGCTGAGCGCCTGGTCCCAGGACTGCTGGAAGGACTTGGCGTTGCTGGCGGTGTCGTAGACGAACTTCTGCCACGGCGCGTCCGCGGTGGAGCCGAACGTCGAGTCGATGCCCTTGACGATCGGCACCTGGGTGATGCCGACCCAGTCCTTGGACTGCGCGTCGGAGTTCATCTCGGTGAGGAAGAACTTCTTGGCGATCTCCTTGGCCTCCGCCGTCGCCTTGGAGGAGATCGACATGTACTGGGCCGGGTTCCCCACGGTGTTGCTGGGGTCGCCCTTGCCGCCTGCCACCGGCGGGAAGTTCATGTAGCCGAGGCTGCCGCCGGTGACGAAGTCGCCGCCCTCCTCCTTCTGGATCCCGTACGACCAGCCGCCGTGCAGCAGCATCGCGGCCTTGCCGGTGTAGAGCAGCGCCTGGTCGGCGTTGGAGTCGGCGGTGATCGAGGAGAAGCCCTTGATGAAGCCGTTCGCCTTGATCAGCTCCTGCACCTTGGTCAGGGCGTCGATGGCGGCCGGGTTGTTCCAGGCGTCCTTCTCCCCGTCGTAGACGGCCTGGAAGATCTCGGGGCCGCCGATGCGGTCGAAGAGGAACTCCAGCCACATCATGTTCGTCCAGCGTGACTGCCCGCCGAGGGAGAACGGCGCGACGCCGGCGGCGTTGAACTTCTTGACCAGGTCCATGATGTCGCCCCACTCCTGCGGGGGCTGCGCGCCGACCTTCTCGAAGAGCTTCTTGTTGTAGTAGAGGACGATCGGCGTCACGGCCTCGACAGGCACCGCGTAGATCTTGCCGTCGACCGTGGCCGCGCCGAAGGAGGACGGGAACAGCCGGTCCTTGTAGGCCGTGTTCTGGTCGAACCACGAGGTGAGATCGTCGACCTGGCCGGCCTGCACGTAGCTGCGCAGGCCGCCGCCGCCCCAGCCCCAGATGACGGTGGGGGCCTCGCCCGCGCCGATCGCCGTCTTGATCTTGGTCTTGAAGGCGTCGTTCTGGAAGGTCGTCGTCGCGAGCTGGGTGGCCGCGTTGGCCTTGTTGAAGCGCTCCACCGCGCGGGTGCGCACGCCTTCGTTCGGCTGTCCGGTGAGGTACCAGTAGGTGGCCTTGCCTGCGCCGCCGCCGCTGGTGCTGCCGGTGCCGCCACCGGCGCCGGTCTGGGTCGGCCCGGAGCTGCCGCAGGCGGCCAGGGCGGCTCCCAGGGGGAGGCCCATGGAGAGGCTGAGGAAGGTGCGGCGAGAGGTTGTCCTGGACTCCACGCTGATCTCCGTACTTGAACGCCGGGGGGGGTTGGCCGCGCGGCTCGTTGATCATCGGTTGCGGTTCGGGGCGGCCGTGGATGAGCACCTGCCGGGGGCCCGCTCGTCCACTCCTCCTTCGAGTGAGCTTGCCGAAACATTTGCGACATGCCGCGTGGCACGCCAATCTAGATTTCGGCTATGTACCTGTCAAGACCGTCATATCAAGGAATCTCCCGCATTGACCAGGGCGTGTGTAGAGTACTCAGGCGCGGCGTTCACCTGGTCATCTGGTGTCGGGGAGATCTCGCTGGCAGATCCCTCGATAGCGTCGAAACATTTCGAAAACATGGTGCTAATCGCCTTGAAGGAGAGCGGCAGATGACGGCTGTAGACCGGACGCCCGCGATGGACGGGATCCTCCGCCCGTGGCAGGACCCCACTCTCCCCGTGGCCGACCGGGTCGACGCCCTCCTTGCGGAGATGACCCTGGAGGAGAAGGCCGGGCAGCTCGGCAGCCGGTGGATCGGCAACGACATGCAGCACGAGCAGGTGGTCGAGGACGACGCGGCGGCGCTGAACGTCGCGCCGATGCAGGACGTGTTCGCGGCGTCGGGGACGGTTCCCTTCGAGGAGGCGATCCGGCACGGCCTCGGCCACATCACCCGCGTGCACGGCAGCGCTCCCGTGACGGCGCAGGAGGGCGCCGCCGAGGTGATCAAACTGCAGCGCGCGGTCGTCGAGCGGTCCAGGCTCGGCATCCCGGCCATCGTCCACGAGGAGTGTCTCACCGGGTTCACCGCCTTTGGGGCGACCGTCTATCCGGCGGCCATCGCGTGGGGGGCGACCTTCGACCCCGGCCTGGTGGAGCGGATGGCGGCCGCGATCGGGCGGGACATGCGGTCCGTGGGCGTCCACCAGGGACTGTCGCCGGTCCTGGACGTGGTGCGCGACTACCGGTGGGGACGGGTCGAGGAGACGATGGGCGAGGACCCGTACCTCGTCTCGATGCTCGGCGCCGCCTACGTGCGCGGGCTGGAGAGCGCGGGGATCATCGCCACGCTCAAGCACTTCGCCGGATACTCGGCCTCGCGGGCGGCCCGCAACCACGGCCCCGTCCCGATGGGGCGGCGCGAGCTGATGGACATGATCCTGCCGCCGTTCGAGACCGCGATCGCGCTGGGCGGGGCGCGGTCGGTGATGAACTCCTACTCAGACGTGGACGGCGTGCCGGCCGGGGCGGACCCGTGGCTGCTGACCGAGGTGCTGCGCGACGACTGGGGCTTCACCGGCACCGTCGTGTCGGACTACTGGGCCGTCCCGTTCCTCGCGACCATGCACAAGGTCGCCGCCGACACGGACGAGGCCGGCGCGCTGGCGCTCGCGGCCGGCATCGACGTCGAACTGCCCGACACCCTCGGCTTCGGCCGGCACCTGGTCGAGCGGGTACGCCGGGGGGAGCTGCCCGAGTCGCTGATCGACCGGGCGGCGCGTCGCCTGCTCACCCAGAAGGTCCAGCTCGGGCTGCTCGACCCGGACTGGACGCCCGAGAAGTCGGTGGCCGGGGCCGCCGCCGTGGACCTCGACTCGCCGGGCAATCGGGCGCTGGCGCGCGAGCTGGCCGAGCGGTCCGTCATCCTGCTGGCCGCCGGCAGCGCGCTGCCGCTGCTCGGCGAGGGACGTACGCCGCCGCGCCGGGTCGCCGTCGTGGGGCCGTGTGCCGACGATCCGCGTACCTTCATGGGCTGCTACGCCTTCCCCAACCACGTGCTGCCCCGCCACCCCGGCCTCGGGCTCGGCGTCGAGGCGCCCAGCCTGCTCGACGCGCTGCGCGCCGAGCTGCCGGACACCGAGCTGGTCCACGAGCGGGGCTGCGACGTGCAGGGAGACGACCGCTCCGGGTTCGCCGCCGCGGCCGAGGCGGCGCGCGCGGCCGACCTGTGCGTGGTCGCCGTGGGGGACCTCGCCGGGCTGTTCGGGCACGGGACCTCGGGAGAGGGCTGCGACGCCGACGACCTGCGGCTGCCCGGCGTGCAGGAGGAGCTGCTGGCCGAGCTCGCCGCGACGGGCACGCCCGTCGTCGTGGTGGTCGTCTCCGGCCGCCCGTACGCGCTGGGCCCGGCGCACGACGCCGCCGCCGCGCTCGTGCAGGCGTTCATGCCCGGCGAGGAGGGCGGCGCGGCCATCGCCGGCGTGCTGTCCGGCCGCGTCCAGCCCACCGGCAAGCTGCCCGTGCAGATCCCGCGCGGGCACGGCGGCCAGCCCGGCACCTACCTGCAGCCGCCGCTGGGGGCCAACAGCCAGGGCATCAGCAACCTCGACCCGACGCCGCTGTTCCCCTTCGGGTACGGCGCCTCCTACACCACCTTCGAGGTCGGTGACCTGCGGATCAACGCCGCCGAGGTGCCCACGGACGGCGAGTTCACCGCGACCGTCCGCGTCCGCAACACCGGCGGCCGGGCCGGTGAGGAGGTCGTCCAGCTCTACCTGCACGACGTCCTCGCCCAGGTCACCCGGCCGGTCAAGCAGCTCACCGGATTCGCACGGGTGCGGCTGGAGCCGGGCGAGGCCAGGGACGTGCGCTTCCGCGTGCACGCCGACCGGACGGCCTTCACCGGACGCGATCTGAGGCGCATCGTGGAGCCCGGGGACATCGAGGTGCTCGCGGGCACGTCGGCGGCGGACCTGCCGTGCCAGGCCATCGTGCGCCTGACGGGTCCCGAGCGCGCCGCCGGCCACGACCGGCGCCTCGTCACACCTGTTGAGGTGCTGGACCAGGAGGGAATCGATGCCGGTCAGTCCTAGACGCGCCACACTGGCCACCGTCGCGGCCTCGGCCGGCGTGTCCGTCGCGACGGTCTCCAAGGTGCTCAACGGCCGCAGCGACGTCGCGCCCGCGACCCGCTCACTGGTGCAGTCGTTACTGCGGCAGCACGAGTACGTCGCGCCGTCGCCGCGCCGGGGCGAGGCCGTCGGGCTCGACACGGTCGAGGTGCAGTTCGACTCGGACATCAACGCGTACTCCACCGAGATCATCCAGGGTGTGGTCACGGCCGGGGGCGAGGTCGGCGTCGGGGTCGTCGTCAGCGTCATGAAGGACGGCGACCGCACCGCCCGATGGGCCCGCGACCTGCTCTCCGCCGGTCGCCGGGCGCTGATCGCGGTGACCAGCGAGCTGAGCGCCGGGCAGCTGGCCGCGCTGTCCCGCGCCCACCTGCCGCTGGTCGTGATCGACCCGCTCAACCTGCCGCGCGCCCGCGTGACCAGCGTCGGGTCGACCAACTTCGCCGGCGGGCTGGCCGCGACCCAGCACCTGCTGTCCCTCGGGCACCGGCGCATCGCCTACGTCGGCGGCCCGGCCACCGCGGCCTGCAACCAGGCGCGGCTGCACGGCTACCGCGCCGCCATGGAGACCGAAGGGGCGGCCGTGCTGCCCGGCTACACCCGCTCCGGGCGTTTCCGCTACCAGGACGGCCTGGAGCACGGCGCCGCCGTGCTCGCCCTGCCGGAGCCGCCGACAGCGATCTTCGTCGGCTGCGACGAGACGGCGCTCGGCGTCATGGAGGCCGCCCGGGCGCGCGGCCTGCGCATCCCCGAGGACCTCAGCATCGTCGGCTTCGACGACACCCAGATCGCCCGCATGGCCTCGCCGCCGCTGACCACCGTCCGCCAGCCGCTGCGCGAGATGGGCGGCGTCGCCCTGCGCACGGCGCTCCGCCTGGCGGCCGGCGAGAAGATTGACTCCCACCACGTCGAGCTGGCCACCGAGCTGGTCGTACGCGGCTCCACCGCGGACGTGACCTGCGCGGAGCATGCCTGAGACCCGGCCGCGCCGGGTAGGACCCCCTTGATCGGGGGTGGGGCGTCATGCGGGG
>NZ_VCJS01000340.1 GCF_005893125.1 Nonomuraea basaltis
GTGGGGGTGGCGGGGCAGTCGCCGTCGTCGCAGGCGCGGTTTCGGCGGTCGATTTCGGCGTTGTTCAAGCATGCGGCGCTGGCGGGGTGGGTGCAGGTCAATCCGATGACGCGTTCGACGGTGACGGCCAAGGAGCGGGGCGGGTTGCGGCCGCAGCGGCGGGCGTTGACGCGGGAGCAGGCGCAGGGGTTGATCGGGGCGGCGCGGACGCTGCAGGAGGTGCCGCCGCCGGCGGGTAAGCGGCGTGATCAGCGTACGGAGTTGCGTGATGCGGTGATCGTGTTGTTGTTGTCGACGGTGGGGCCGCGGGTGTCGGAGCTGGTGCGGGCGAACGTGGAGGATTTCTTCACCAACGACGGGGTGCGTTATTGGCGGATTTTCGGTAAGGGCGGGCGTACGCGGGATGTGCCGTTGCCGGATGATGTGGCGCGGGTGCTGCAGGCGTATCTGGAGCGGGGGCGGCCTGCGGTGGAGGACAAGGCGTTGCTGCTGTCGTGGCGGGGGCGCAGGCTGGCGCGTGGTGATGTGCAGGCGGTGATCGATCGGGTGCAGCGGCGGGTGGATCCTGATCAGCGGCGGTCGGTGACGCCGCATGGGTTGCGGCATACGACGGCGACGCATTTGCTGGCCGATGCGGTGGACATGGATGCGGTGCGGCGGGTGCTGGGGCACAGCGATCTGTCGACGCTGGGGCGTTATCGTGATGAGCTGCCGGGTGAGCTGGAGGTGGCGATGCGCTCGCATCCGCTGCTGCGTGGCCGGTCGTCGCGGTGACCGGGTCGGGGGTGGCGGTTCGTGGGGCCGCCGGCACGCTCGCGGGCCTGGGGTGTGGGGTTAGAGGCGGGGTTGCAGGAGCATGCCGGGCCACTCCCCCACGGTGACGGGTTGGGTGCGGGTGAAGGCGCAGCTTTCGTCGTAGGTGATCAGGTGGCCGTCGTCGCCGGTGTAGCAGTGGGCGGGTAGCGGGGTGGCGCCGCGGGTGCGGGCCTGCTGGAGGGCCCAGTGCAGGAGGGTGCGGCCGACGTGGTGTCCGGCGTGGGCGCGATCGGTGACACTTTAGGGCGTTTTCCGGTCCCGTGCTGCTCCCCCGGGTGCGTCGCAGCGTGTCCATGTCCGGGGTAGCGCGTTCGGTGTGGCCGGCTCTTTTTCGCCTGTCTGTGGCCGGGCCGCGTCCGGGGACGCGGGCTCGTCGCGTTCCCGGTGTCGTGGGCCGGGATGCGGGCGGTGTCCTGTGCTGGTGCGGGTCAGGCCTTGGCGTGCAGGGCGCTGCCCTTCTTCCACTGGGAGAACGGCATCTGCCAGAAGCCCCAGCCGTTGTTCCACTCCAGTTCGCGGTTGGTGCCGGTGATGTCGACGACGTCGCCGCGCTGGACGTTGTCGTAGAACCATCTGGCCTGGTCGGGGCGGGAGTTGATGCAGCCGTGGCTGACGTTGCGCACGCCTTGGGCCCAGACGTTGTTCTTGGCGTGGACGTACTCGCCGGAGTTGGAGATGCGCACGGCGTGGTTGATCATGACGTCGTAGTAGCCGGGGTCGCCTTTCTCGCGGCCCGGGGAGATCATGCGGACGGGGTTGCCGCGTTCCATGGTGAGGTGGACGCCGGAGGTGGTGGTGTATTCGCGGGTGGTGGCCATGCCGGCGCTGATGCGCATGGTCTGGACGCGCTTGCCGTCTTTGTAGACGTACATCATGTGCTTGCGCGTGTCGATCTTGCTGATCTGCTTGGCGCCGATCTTCAGGTTGGCGGTGTAGTCCTCGACGCCGTACAGGCCTTTGCCGGCTTTGATGCCGGTGATGTTGGCGTTGAAGGTGACCTTCTGGTGGGCGGGCCAGTATTTGGCGGTGCGGTAGATGACCTTGGAGTCGTCGACCCAGCGCCAGGCGCCTTCGACGGGCTTTTCGGCCTCGACTTCGAGGGCGCGTTCGATGGTGGCCTTGTTGGTGACGGGCTGGTTGAAGGTGACGATGATGGGGGCGCCGACGCCGAGGGTCTCGCCCTTGGCGTTGGGGGTCACGTCGATGACCTGCAGGGCGCGCTCGGGTTTGGCCGTGGTGAAGGCGCTGGTGGCGGTGGTGGCGCCGGCCTTGGCGGTGACGCTGTAGTCGGTGGAGGGCTTGAGCGGTGTCTTGGAGACCCACCTGGTCTTGTCGGCGTTGAAGCGGCCCTCGATCTGGTCGTCGCCGGCGTCGATGGTGACGTCCTCGAGGGCGGCGCCGGCGGCGGTGACGACGATCTTCTTGTCGGGGCTGACCTTGGTGGTGCCCTCGGCGGGGCTGATCGTGACGGTGGGTGCTTCGGGGGTGGCCGTGGTGGTGGCTTCGGGTGCGGCGGGGTCCCCGGTGGTGGTGGTGCCGGCGTTCGAGCACGAGGCGGTCAGGGCGGCCGCGGCCAGCAGTGCGACCGTGGCGGCCGGCTTCCTCCAAGCGGGCGCGATGTTCACGTCTGTCCTCTCCCCCATGGCGCAAAACGCACCTCAAAAGACCCTAATGCTCCTGCATATAAGACGAGGAATCCTTTGGGAGAGTTCGGTCACATTTAGATCACTTGTCGCGGGTCAGGCGCAGGTCAACGCCGGGTGAGGCGGTGTGTGAGGCCGGTGTGCCGCCGGCCTGCGCCTTTGGTGCGTACGGCCTGGGCCAGCGCCCGGCGTGAGCCGACGATCACCACGAGCCGTTTGGCGCGGGTGATGGCGGTGTAGAGCAGGTTGCGCTGCAGCATCATCCAGGCGCTGGTGGCCAGGGGGATGACGACGGCGGGGTACTCGCTGCCCTGGGAGCGGTGGATGGACACGGCGTAGGCGTGGGCGAGCTCGTCCAGCTCGTCGAAGGCGTAGTCGACCGATTCGTCCTCATCGGTCGAGACGGTGAGCTTGTGCTCGTCGGGCCGGATGTCGGTGACGATGCCGACGGTGCCGTTGAACACCCCGGCCGCGCCCTTGTCGTAGTTGTTGCGCAGCTGGGTGACCTTGTCGCCGACGCGGAAGACGCGGCCGCCGTAGCGGCGTTCGGGCATGCCCTCGCGGGCCGGGGTCAGGGCCTCCTGCAGAGCGGTGTTGAGGGCGCCCGCGCCGGCGGCGCCGCGGTGCATGGGGGCCAGGACCTGGACGTCGCGGCGGGGGTCGAGGCGGAATCTGGCGGGGATGCGGCGGGCCACGACGTCGACGGTCATGGCGGCGATCTCCTCGGGCTCCTCGCAGGGGAACAGGAAGAAGTCCTTCATGCCCTCCAGGACGGGGTGGCGGCCGGTGTTGACGCGGTGGGCGTTGACGACGACGCCAGACTCCTGGGCCTGGCGGAAGATCTGCGTCAGCCGTACGCGGGGGATGTCGTCGGCGGCGAGCAGGTCTTTGAGCACCTCGCCGGCGCCGACGGAGGGCAGCTGGTCGACGTCGCCGACGAACAGCAGGTGCGCGCCGGGGGCGACGGCCTTGACGAGCTTGTTGGCCAGCAGCAGGTCGAGCATGGAGGCCTCGTCGACGACGACCAGGTCGGCGTCGAGGGGGTTGTCGCGGTCGAAGGTGGCCTCGCCGCCGGGCCGCAGCTGCAGCAGGCGGTGGACGGTGGTGGCCTCGTGGCCGGTCAGCTCGGCCAGGCGTTTGGCGGCGCGGCCGGTGGGGGCGGCCAGGATGACGCGGGCGCGTTTGGCGCGGGCCAGCAGCACGATGGAGCGTACGGTGAAGCTCTTGCCGCAGCCGGGCCCGCCGGTGAGGACGGCGACCTTCTCGGTCAGCGCCAGGCGGACGGCCTGGCGCTGCTCGGGGGCCAGCTCGGCGCCGGTCTGGCCGTGCAGCCAGGTCTCGGCCCGTTCCCAGTCGACGTCGGCGAAGGCTTTGAGCCGGTCGTGGCCGCCGCGCAGCAGTGACAGCAGGCCTGAGGCGAGTGACAGCTCGGCGCGGTGGAAGGGTGGCAGGTAGACGGCGGGCACGATGGTGTCGCCGGCCGGGACGGGCTCGCGGACGACGCCTTCGGCGGCGACGAGTTCCTCCAGGCAGGCGGCGACCAGGTCGGCGGGCACGTCGAGGATCTTGACGGCGTCGGCGGTCAGGTTGGGGGCCGGCAGGTAGCAGTGGCCGTCGTCGGCGGCCTGCGACAGGGTGTAGCGCAGGCCGGCCTTGACGCGTTCGGGGCTGTCGTGCGGGATGCCGACGGCCTGGGCGATGGTGTCGGCGGTCTTGAAGCCGATCCCCCACACGTCTCCGGCCAGGTCGTACGGCCGGGTCTTGACGACGGAGATGGACTGCTCGCCGTACTGCTTGAAGATGCGCACCGCGATCGAGGTGGACACGCCGACACCCTGCAGGAAGATCATCACCTCTTTGATGATCTTCTGTTCCTCCCAGGCGGCGGCGATCATCTTGGTCCGTTTGGGGCCCAGGCCGGGCACCTCCACGAGGCGTTCGGGCTGCTGCTCGATGACCTCCAGGGTGTCGGTGCCGAAGTGGTCGACGATCCGCTCGGCCATCTTGGGGCCGATGCCCTTGATCAGGCCTGAGCCGAGGTAGCGGCGGATGCCCTGCACGGTGGCGGGCAGCACGGTGGTGTAGGACCGCACCTCGAACTGGCGGCCGTAGCGGGGGTGGGAGGTCCAGCGGCCGTGCAGCCGCAGCGACTCGCCGACCTGGGCGCCCAGCAGGGGGCCGACGACGGTCAGCAGCTCGGAGCCGGAGCGTTCGGTGGCCACCCGGGCGATGGTGTAACCGGTCTCCTCGTTGGCGTAGGTGATGCGTTCAAGGACGGCTTCTAAGGCTACAACGACTGAACCGTCTGGACCATGCGCCACGGAAACTCTCACTCCCCTGCCGTTCTGGGCCCCAGATTAGAGCAAGAGCCCGGACACGGAGTCCCACACCGTGCCGGAGCGGTCGCGCTTTCGAAGACTCTGCCGTTCGTATGCCTGGAAGGGCAGGATTGCGCGAGTAATCGTGTGTGAGATCGTAGAAGTCATGAGAACCCGCGCCGAAGCTCTTGCTGCCGCCGGGCGTGTCCTCGCGGAAGCGCGGGCCCGCCGAGACGCTCTCTCGCCTGAGGAGGCAGCTCGTGCCGCCTATGTCCCCGGGGGCCGCCCCGTCGAGGAGCTGGCGGCCATCATCCGAGAGCAGCGCCGCAGGGCTCGCGCGCGCCAGCAAGCGGCCCTGAACTGATCTCGCTAGCAATCTCGCAAGCCAGATCAGCAAGCGCAAATCTATAACGTAAAGGCTCTGAAATCGGACATCTCACTGTCCGGAAACCCGCTATTTGGCGCGATAAGCAGGAGGTCAACTAGGGCGCCAGCCGACCGTTGCCGGATTGCATGTCCGATTTAACGGCCTTTACGTTATAGATTCTGTCTCGCTCGGCGCGTCGGGGGGCAATGAACACCACGGCGGACCAGTAGCCGCTAGGCGGCGAACCCAATGAGGACCGTCAGGTCGCCGCCGAGCATGGCCACCTAGTTGACATCCCCTCGGCTATGAGGGCCGGCAGTATTTCGCCATGCCGTCGTCGAGTCCTCTCTGCCATCCCAGCATGTAGCCGTCGGCGTAACCCTTGCCGTAAGCACCTGGCGGCCAATTTGGCCAAGCTGGGATGTCTTCACAGTGCTCCCGGGCGCGTGCCTCTCCCTCTTGGTAGCCCTCCGAGAGTCCCGTGGCGTAGCCCTTTTGGTAAGGAGCGCGATCATCGTCTGGTGGCGCTATTGCCGTCGATGTGGTGCGCATCACTGAGACCGGGCTGGCCGAGGCCTGCGCCTCAACGGGCCAGAGCGCGACGGTGGCAAAGAACGCCGTTCCGAGGATGGTTGTTCGCGAAGGGTAACGCATGCGCGTCTCCTCTCGTCGGATGATGTCATCCCTGAGACGATTAATCAGGGAATAGACGAGGTTTTTGTCGCCCATAGATAGGCAAGAAAAGCGCTAGCGATAACGTTGGATGTCCATTCGGCTCACGGTGCCTACATGACTTCTCTTCCACTCTATGACATGGCTACCGACAATTCTCAAGCCTTCTCATTTCAAAGTCTGCGCCATCTCTACCAAACGACTCCCGACGCGTCGTAGGTCTCGCGTCGGGCCCGCTGCACGGCCAGCAGGGCGGCGTGCTCCGCTGCACGCCGTTGGACTGGCCAGGGGGCGACGAGTCCTCCGGCTGGGGTGATCCACGCGGATAGGCGGTACCGGATCCAGCTCGGCAGCCAGCGTGGATCGTGGGTGTGGATCCACGGAGCGCCGTCGGCCCGGTGGTCGAGCGCGTGCCGGATGTCGCTGATGGTCGCGCCGAGGTCGAACGCGGACCGCAGCACGCTGCGCAGGTGTCGCGCGGAGATGCGGCGGAAGAGGGGCAGCTCACGGATCAGCCTCTGGCACGCTGCGAGCCGATCTCTCTTGGTGACCGGCGTGATGATGTGTATGGCCTCAAGAGTTCGTTGACAGAACGTTCTCAGTAGTTTCCTGACAGTGATCTCGTGGTTCGTGCTGTTCTTGCCCTGTTGGTGGTATGGGGCTGGAGGGTACGGAGTGACGGATCGGGCGTGGCTGGTTGAGCATCGGTACCGGGCGGTCATGGAGGTGCGGGACGGATCGCCGGTGACCGAGGTGGCAGTGCGGTACGGCGTCTCGAGGCAGACGATCTATGCCTGGCGGGAGCGGTTCGAGCGGGACGGGGTCGTCGGGTTGCAGGAGGCCTCGCGTCGACCACGGTCCAGCCCGTCGCGGATCGCCGCCGATATAGAGGTGTTGATCTGCGAGCTCCGACGCGCTCATCGCCGGTGGGGCGCCCGGCGGATCTGCTTCGAGCTCGGCCGCCGCGGGGTGGACCCGGTCCCCGCCAAGGCGACTGTGCACCGAGTGCTGACCCGCAACGGGCTGGTAAATGCGCAGGACCAGGAGCACAAGCGCAAGTACCGGCGGTGGCAGCGCGAGGCGCCGATGCAGCTGTGGCAGCTCGACATCGTCGGCGGGGTGTTCCTGGCCGATGGCCGTGAGTGCAAGCTGGTCACCGGCATCGACGACCATTCTCGGTTCGTGGTCATCGCCGCCCTGGTGGTGCAGCCAACCGGACGAGCGACGTGTGAGGCGTTCACCGAGGCGATGCGCCGTTACGGCGTCCCCGCCGAGGTCCTCACCGACAACGGCAAGCAGTTCACCGGCCGCTTCACCAAGCCGGTCCCGGCCGAGGTGATGTTCGAGCGGCTCTGCCGGGAGAACGGAATCAGCCAGCGGCTGACCAAACGCCGCTCACCCACCACCACGGGAAAGATCGAACGTTGGCACCGCACCCTGCGCGAGGAACTCCTGGACCAAGTCGCCCCGTTTGAATCGTTCACCGCCGCCCAAGAAGCGATCACCGCCTGGGTGCACATCTACAATCATGCAAGGCCCCACCAGGCACTCGACATGGCCTGCCCAGCCGCCCTCTTCCGACCCAACGGCCCGTCCACGACCGCCGTCTCCCAGCGAGTACCAGCACCCGAGCCGCCCTCCACCGCGCCACCGCTCACTGAGGCGCCGCTGGAGACGGCACTGCGCATCCAGGAACCCCCAGCTCCGCCCACCGAGTCCGGCGCGGTCGAGCAGGACCGTGTGGTACCCGGTGGCGGGATCGTGCTGGTCGCTCAACATCAGCAGGTCTGGCTGGGCCCGGCCTTCACCGGACGCACCGTCACCTTGTGGATCGATGAGCGCAGCATCCACGTCACCCTGGACGGCCACCACGTCAAGACCGTCTCCTCTCGCCTGACCAGCGAGCACCTGCGCTGGCTGCGCATGCACGGCGCCCGCCCGGCGAGCCCGGCTCCCGCGGCCCCAGCTTTGCCGTCCCGGAACGGTCGCCGATACCTACCCGCAGGCGCGGCCGTCGAGGTCGACCGGACCGCCGGCCGGGACGGCTGCTTCAGATTCGCCAACAACACCTACAACATCGGGCCCCGGCATGTCGGCCAGCGCGTCACCCTCCGCCTGGACGAACACCTCATGCACGCCATCATCAACGGTCAGGTCCTCAAGACCTGGCCCCTGCCCATCCCCGCAGACCAGCGCGCTTCCCTCGCCGGAGCCCGCCCCGCCAGCGCTCCTCTCCCACCACCGCCGACTGGGCCCCAGCAAGCCACCCGACGCGTCCCCAAAGACGGTGTCACCATGGTCGCCAACCACCGCCTACGGATCGGCCGGACCCACGCCGGAAAACAGGTGACCATCTTCATCGAGGACACCCACTTCCGCGTCATGCATGGCGACCAGGAACTTTCCCTCCACCCCCGCAACCTGTTGGTTGCCACTCAAGATGACGACGTAGGGCGCCGGATGTGCCATTCACCCTGACGATGTGGACTTCACGGTCTCCATTGAATTGATCTTCGGGGTGCTGAGCGGCACCGTGACGATGGTGGCGTCTTGCAGCAAAGTATCCCGATATCGTAATATCCGAAAACATGAAGTCCGAATCCGTATCACCGGGCCGGTCGGCGCTGCTGGCCTTGCAGCGCGCTACCCACGCCACCTTGCACCTGATCGCCACTGAACTCGTCGACCTCGACCTGACCGCCTCCGAGATCAACGCACTGGCCAACCTCGCCGACGGTCATGGCCGCACCGTCTCCCAGCTGGGGGCCGCGGTCGGGGCCCGCCCCACGACGCTGACCAGCGTGCTGGACCGGCTGGAACGCCGCGGTCACATCACCCGCGGCACGCGCGCCGGCGACCGCCGCTCGGTGCTCATCGAACTGACCGACTCCGGGCGCGCGGCGGCCGCCGTCATCACCCAGACCCTGACCGACGTCGAGAACCGCGCGCTGGAGGGCCTGCCCGCCGAAGCGGTCGCCGGCTTCTATGCCGTTCTGGACGCGCTGGTCAAGGAGGGGTCATGACCACACACGACCATGGCCCGTACTCCGGCCACGCGGCACATCTCCACGGGCTGCTCAAGATTCTGACCGGCCCAGCGGAGCGCCTGCGACGGCATCTGCACGCCGGCCACGGCGCGAACGGCACGGACGAGGAGTCCTCGCCGTTCGCCGAGTTGATGGGGGAGGTGATGGCGACCGCCGAGCGGTTCGGGCACCGCCAGCACGTCCAGCTGACTTGGCTGGCCGTCCGGCGCTACGGCACCACTGCGGCGGTCGACCTGGTCAGCGACGGCATCCAGCGCACCGCCCGCTACGCGGGCGCACCGCAGAAGTACAATGCCACCGTCAGCCGGGCCTGGATCGAACTGGTGGGCCACCACGCCGGGCAGTCGGACACCGCCGACTTCGACGCGTTCGCCGACCAGAACCCTGCGTTGCTCGACAAGAAGCTGCTCGCCCGCTTCTATCGGTCCTCGACGCTGGCAAGCGACCCGGCCAGGACCGGCTGGGTCGAGCCGGACCTCGCTCCGTTCCCCTGGCAGCAAGCTGGCGGGTGAGACGGGGCTCAACTCTCGCCCCTGTCTGCCGGTCTGGTCGACCTGGGGGGCTGAAGCTCGCCTGCAGGATCGGCAACGGCCCTCCCGCCTCGCTTGGCAGCGACGTCGGGAGGGCCGTTCAGCGTGCGGAGGCGCCGTGATAACGGTGGAGGAGGCGTCGGCGGTCGTCGAACGCAGGCTTGCCGAGGGCGAGTTGGCCTGCCCGGACTGCGGCGGGGTGCTAGCGAGGTGGGGCTGGGGGCGGTCGCGTCG
>NZ_VCJS01000341.1 GCF_005893125.1 Nonomuraea basaltis
TTTGCCACCCTGTGGCTGCAAGGTGTTCTGCCTGCTGAACTTGGTAACGACGTACACACTGCCGCTCGGGCGGTCGCCGGCATGCTTTCCGGAGTCCGCTGACCCTTGGTCACCATTCGCTGGGGCTGAGACGAAACTGCACCTCAGCCGGGCAGGCGGCAGCGAACCCCGTCCGGTGATGGGGGATGGGGTTCAGATGAGCGGCCTGGAGTCAGGCTGCTTGGATGGCGGGCGCTGTGGACGTTGCTGTACGGAGATCAAAAGGGCCCAGTGCGCGGGTGTGTTGGCCGGCGCGCCCTGAACCCTGGGTCGCCGAGTCCGAGCTGATCGCTCAACTGGGCCTTCCGCTCAACCTGGATCAGAACAGGAAGCATGCCTTCCACCAGCACCTGAGCACTCTCCGGGCCTCCGTGCGGGCCCGCACCCGTGAATTTGCCATGACCTGCTCAGTTGCCCTCAACCCCGCGTTCCGCAGTTCGTGGGCACACGCGATCAGTTGGTGGGATGATTCTGCAGGTAGAAGCGTCGGACGCGGTGCGATCAAGGGTCGCGAGCTCGAAAACGTCGTAACACGACTTCGCGGAAGCGACTACACTGAGCTTGATTGACGTGATTCTCTGTAGTCATGTACTTGCGGTTCACCCGGCGCAGCAACGCTGATGGGTCGATTGTGCGGTATGTCGCGCTCGCCCATAATCGTCGGGTCGACGGCAGGGTTAAACCGGACATCTTGATGAACCTCGGCCGGGTCGACGCCCTGGATGTGGATGGTCTGCTGCGCCTGGCGGCATCGATTCGCAAGCATTTCGGCGACGATGAGCCACTCCGCGGGACTGGCGGCCCTCTTCAGCCGGCCCAGGAGCACCAGCCAACCCGCGACCCGGACGAAGGTCAGGTAGAGCAGACGCAACCCCATGAATCGCGATCATGCTAGCCAGAACACGAGCCGCAAACCCGCAGGTCAATCCGCTCGCCGAGTTCCCGGCACCCACAGGTTCGCCATGTTCAGACGGTTCTGAGGGCTTCGGTGGGTTGCATGCGGGCCGCGCGGAGGGCGGGGAGCAGGCCAGCGATGGCGCCGATCGCGATGGCGGCCCCGAGTCCACCCAACCAGGCGAGCGGCGGAATCACCGTGGCCCAGCCCTTGACCGCAGCGTAGATCGCTGTGGCGATCGCTCCCATCGCCACCCCGGCGGCGCCACCGAGGGCGGCAAGCAGGATCGCCTCAGACAGAAACTGCAGCCGAATGTGGCCCCTGGTAGCACCGAGAGAGCGCCGCAAGCCGATCTCGGAGCGGCGTTCCAGGACGGAGATGACCATGGTGTTGGCGACGCCGATGCCGCCGACGAGCAGGGCCACCGCGCCAAGCCCCAGGAACAGGCCATTGAGCGCGGACCGGGCCGCGGCGCGCGCCACCAGAGCAGCTGAGGGCCGGCTGACACTGACCTCCCCGGCATGCTCCGGGTTGGCGGTGGCCGCCAGCACCTTCTGGACGGCTTCGACCTGGTCGGTCTGGGCGCGCACGTAAACCGTGGAGGGGTGCCCGTCGAAGTGCAGGTACTTCCGCGCGGCCGGGTAGCCGATCAGCACCGAGGAGTCGATCTCGGGCGCCAGAGCCGCGGGATCGAGGATCCCCGCAACGTAGAACCACTGCCCGCCGACCCAGATGCGCGCGCCCGGGTGGATCCGGGCGATACCCAGGCGGCCGGCGGCGGCCGAGCCGAGCACGGCGACCGGCTGCTCGGCGGTGGCGGCGTTGAGATACCTGCCCTGAGCGACGGTCGCGCGCACCGCGGCGGGTAGGTCCAGGCTCGCGGCGTTGACCGTCAGAGCGTTGGTGTTGATGCTCGGGATGTACGGGTTGCGAAAGGCATCGGCTTTGGTCTTGCCGGTGTGCTGCACCGTTTCGACCGGGCCGATCCGGGCGATCATCGCCGGGGCGTCGTAGGGGAGCTTGGCGTCCGAGCCCCCCATGGTCTGGCCCGGAGCGATCGTCAGCAGGTTGGTGCCTAGCTTGTCAATCTCGGCCAGCAGGCCAGCCTGGGACGATGCGGACAAACCCATCACCGCCACCATCGCCGCCACCCCGATGGCGATGCCCAGCGCCGACAGGGCGGCCCGCATCCGCCGGGTGCGCAGCCCCACGACAGCGGTCCTGGCCAGGTCGGCCGGATGCAGCCGCCCCGGGACGGAAGCCGTGGAGGTCATGGAAGCCGCCTTTCTGATGAGGTGACGTCGGCGACGATGCGCCCGTCCAGGACCTCGATGCGGCGTGGCAGTCGATTGGCCAGCTCGCGGTCATGGGTGATCATGATGATGGTGGCGCCCTCGGCGTTGAGCTCGGTCAGCAGCGTGAAGATCGCAGCTCCTGAGACGCTGTCGAGGTTGCCGGTGGGCTCGTCGGCCAGCACGATCGCCGGGCCGCCGACCAGGGCCCGGGCGATCGCGACCCGCTGCCGTTCGCCGCCCGACAGTTGCGACGGGCGGTGGTCGACCCGGTGGCCGAGCCCGACCCGGGCCAGCGCCGCGGCCGCCGCCTCCATCCGCGCACCATGTCTGACGCCCGAATACAGCATCCCGTCGGCGACGTTCTCCAGGGCGGTGGCGTGCTCAGCCAGGAAGAACTGCTGGAAGACGAACCCGATCCGGGCGGCCCGCAGTCCCGCCAGAGCCCGGTCCGACATCGTGGCGACGTCGTCGCCGACGATCCGCACCGTGCCTGACGTGGGGCGGTCCAGGGTGCCCATCACCTGCAGCAACGTCGACTTGCCCGACCCCGATGGGCCCACGATCGCCACCAGCTCGCCCTGACGGACGGTGAAATTGGCCCTGTCCAGCGCCCGCACCGGCGTCGCCCCTGGGTAGATCTTGGTCACCTCGTCCAGTTGCAGGACCGGCTCACCGGCGGGCTGATCACGGGCCATCCACGTTTGCGCGTCCACGGCTGTCATGAGGCCGGCACCACGATGCTCTGACCGTCCGCCAGCCCATCACCGGTGACCTCGACCTTGCCCGCGCTGCCGTCGAACAGGCCCGGCTTCACCGGGATCAGGCGATGCGCGCCTCCGGCCTCGACGACCTCAACCGCGTATCCACCGCCGGCCAGTGCCAGCAGCGCGTTCACCGGCACCGACAGCACGTTCTTGACCGTGTCGGTCACGATGGACACCTGCACCGGCGCCTGATCCAGCCGTCCGGTCTGCTTCGGCTTCGATGGCGTGATCCGCACGTCGATGGTCGTGCTGTCGTCCGATTTCGTCGCCACCTTGCCCACCTCCGACACCACACCGGGGGCAGTCCGGCCGTTCGGCAGCGAGATGGTCACCTTGTCGCCGACCGCCACGTCGGACTGCTGACTCGCGCTCAGTGTGACGGTGACCTGCCGGGTCGTCGAGGAGGCATGCAGGATCACCCCGCCGGCCACCATCGAGCCACCGCGCACCTCGACGACCTTGGTGATCCTGATCTGCTTGGCGGGCACGAACACCGCCTGACCGAGCGTCAGCTGCCCCGTCTCGTCAAGGCCCACGTCGTCCTGCAGTTTCTCCAGGGCATAGTAGGTCTGCCGGCCGAAATAGTCCGAACCCGGGTCGAGCTCGTCCTTGGTGGCATATCCCAGGGCGACCAGCGCCGCGTTCAGCTGCCGGACATCGACGCCCTCCATCCCCCAGTACAGGTTCCGGTAGACCGGCACGATGCCGCTCAGCAGGACCACAGGCTTGCCGTCGACCCGGTACAGCACCCTGCCCTGACCTACCACCTGGCCAACGGCCGGCAGCCTGGTGACCGTACCCTCGGCTTTGTTGACCACCTGGTAGTCACCCGCATAGCCCAGCGTCCCGTTCTCCAGGGTCCGGGCGGACAAGGTCCCCCTCGTCACCCGCGCCAGCCCCGTCGAGGAGGCGCTCGGGATCGGCGTGGCCTTCGTCCGGACGCCGAACGGATCGGTGACGACGACCCCCACACCCGCCGCGACCAGGATCGCCACGACGAGCGCTGCCAGCCGGCCGCGCCCCCGACGGCGTTTCCCCCCGGCCGGGCGCATACCCACGTCGTCCGACGAGATCTGCGCAGCACTCACGACCCGTCCCCGGGGCCACGCTTGGTGATGTTCTGCGGCTGGTACTGCGAGCAGGCCGCCTCCGCCTTCTTGAACTGCGGCGAGTCGGGATCGACCGGACCGCCCTTGATCAGAGCCGGGAAGCCGCCGTTCGCGTCGGGGTCTGGGAACTTCGACACACCGTTCTCACGCATGCACGCGGCGTACTTGAGCTGGTCCGCCGAGGACCAGTTGTCTGGCGGTGACATCTGCTGCCCGTCGCCCGGCATGAACCGCTTGCACTTATTCTCCGCCGTTTTGAACTGCGGGGAATCGGGGTCGAGAGAGCCACCCGGTTTGAACGCGAGACCTTTTCCCGGCTCCGGGTCGGGGAAGTCGGCCAGGCCGTTCTCGCGCATGCACTTGGCGAAGGCCAGAGGGTCGGCCTTCCTGGTGGCGGCGGATGTCGACCTGGCCTGGGCTGTTACGGACGCCACGGTCTTGCCCGGTTCGCCGTCGCCGGAACAGGCCCCGGCGACCAGCGTGACCGCCGTCAGCAGGACGGCCATCGCGCCGGCCTGGTGCGGCCGCCGGCTCCTGCCCGCATTTCGATCAGCGCGACGGCCCGCGGTGCTCTGCATGTCGTTCTCCATTAACTGCTGGACTTCGGTAGGGGACCCTTTCTATGAGGGCAGGGGTTACGGCAGGGTTTCACCCCACAAGAGGGATTTTTCGTTCGATTAGCATGTAAAAGTCCCGCCCCGCTCGGGGCGAAGCAGTATTGCGGCCGGCCCAGACGCACAGCCGAGCAGGCGTAACCTTGCGGAAACCCTGACTCGGGCAGCCTGGGCACGGTCGTGTGTGGGGAATCGAAGAGGGGACGGCGCGTGCGCGTGCTCGTGGTGGAAGACGATGAGGAGACGGCACAGACGGTGGCCACAGGCCTGCGCCAGGCGCGGATGGCCGTGGACGTGGCGACCGACGGTCCTGGTGGGCTCGAACGCGCGTTGCACAACGACTACGACGTGATCGTCCTCGACCGGGACCTGCCAGGGATGCATGGCGACATCGTGTGCGCCGAGCTGATCGGGGCCGGCTGCCGCAGCCGGGTGCTGATGCTGACCGCCGCGGCGACGACGGAGGACCTGGTAGACGGGCTCGGCCTGGGAGCCGACGACTACCTCCCCAAACCGTTCGACTTCCCCGCGCTGGTCGCGCGCATCGGTGCGCTCGCGCGCCGGGCCCATCCGATCGTGCCGCCGGTGCTCCGCCATGGAGACCTCGTGGTGGACACCGCGCGGCGCACTGCCAGCCGAGGAGATCGGAAACTGGAGCTCGCGCCCAAGGAGTTCGGCGTCCTGGAGCTGCTGCTGGCCTCCGATGGCCGGGCAGTCTCGGCCGAGGAACTGCTCGAACGGGTATGGGACGAGGCCGCCGACCCGTTCACGAACACCGTGAAGGTCACCATCAGCCGGCTACGGACCAAGCTCGGGGATCCCCAGGTCATCGAGACCGTGGCCAGGCGCGGATACCGGATCTGAGCAACCCATGCCTGTCATCGCCCGGCTCACCGGCCACATGATCCTCCCCCACCTGCCGCGACGCACCGTCCGGTTGCGGCTGACCCTCCTCTACGGCGCCCTCTTCCTCATCTCCGGCACCGCTCTGCTGACGATCACCTACCTTCTGGTCCGGCACGCCGTCGACGGCCCGCCCACCCGGGCCGCAAGCTTCATTCCCGCCCCAGGCGGCCTCGATCCTCGAACGCCTGCCCCAGAGCCTGGCCAGGCGCGCTACCTCGAGATCCTCTCCGCCCAGATGCAGCAGACCATCGAACGTCAGAAATCCGACGTCCTGCAGCAGCTGCTCATCAATTCCGGGATCGCGCTCGCCCTCATGTCGGTGATCTCCATCGTGTTGGGCTGGATCGTGGCCGGCCGTATCCTGATCCGGCTGCGGAAGATCACCAGCGCCGCCCGCGACATCTCGGCCACCAACCTGCACCAGCGCCTGGCCATCGACGGCCCCGGCGACGAGCTCAAGGAACTGGGCGACACCTTCGACGGACTCCTCAGCAGGCTCGAGGCATCCTTCCAGGCCCAGCGCCAGTTCGTCGCCAACGCCTCCCACGAACTGCGCACGCCCCTGACCCGCCAGCGTGCCCTTGGCCAGGTCGCGCTGTCCGACCCCAACGCCACCATGGAGTCCCTGCGAACGGCTCACGAACGCATCCTCGCCGCCGGCACTCAGCAGGAACGGCTCATCGAGGCGCTCCTCACCCTGACCCGCGGCCACGCCGGCATCGAGGTCCGCAACCCCTTCGACCTGGCACAGCTCACCCGCGAGATCATCGACACCCGCCGCGCGGAAGCGGACTACCGGACCGTGACGATCCGACCTTCGATCTCCGCCGCCCTGGCGACGGGTCACCGGCCGCTCGCCGAACGCCTGGTCACCAACCTCGTCGATAACGCGATCCTGCACAACACACCCCACGGTCGCGTGGAGATCACCACCGGGACTGCAGACGGTCACGCCGTCCTCACCATCGCCAACACCGGTCCCCTCGTCCCGCCGGACGCCATCGACCAGCTCTTCCAGCCCTTCCAGCGGCTCGCCGGCACCCGCACGGAACTCGGCGAGAGGCTCGGCCTCGGCCTGTCCATCGTGCAGGCCATCGCAACCGCCCACGACGCCACCGTCACCACCAGCGCCAGGCCCGAGGGCGGCCTGACCATCACCGTCACCTTCCCCGCCAGTCACCCCAGCCCAGGACAGGGCCACCACACGAACTCCTCGGATGTCACCGGAGTCACGGCATCAAACCCGCGCCGCTGACTCATGCGGCGGGCCAGAAGATGCGCCTCAGCTCCCGACGGATCATCCTCGCACCCGCGTCGTAGTTGGACAGCGCGACGAGCGTGAGCCCCTGGTCGGGAAAGACGTCCATGAACGCTGAGATGCCGGGCCCGCCGCCGCCGTGGCCGTAGTTCAGCACGCCTTGCTCACTCTCCACCTGAAAAACATGGGCGTACGGCGTGCCGCCGGGACGCCCTGACCAGTCGTTGCCCCGCACCTCGAGCAGCGCGGCCTTGACGTCGGCGCCGACCAGCGTGTCCCGCATCAGGGCGTCGCCGAACCTGGCCAGGTCCTCGGCGCTGCAGTAGCCGCCGCCAGGTGCGCATCCCCGCCTGGGCAGGGTGTCGTCGTGCGGCCGCCTGGGCCCGGCGACGGCTCCCAGGGCGGTGAAGTTGGTGTATCCGACGGCTTCCTCGTCGAGTTCGTCGAAGGTGGGGAAGCCGCTGGAGCGCATGCCCGCGGGGTCGAAGACGTGCTCGCGGACGTAGTCGAAATACGAGCACCGCGCCTTCGCCTCGACGATCGCGCCCAGCACGACGAACCCGGAGTTGCTGTACTCGAACCTGGCGCCCGATCGGTGGTGGAGTTGCGGCTGCGGTATCCAGAAGAGGTGTCCGGCACACGGGGAGCCTATCGAGCGCGCATCTGCAGCAGGGCCGGCCATGGGGGCGCGCGACCGACGAAACGGTGCTGTAACCGTCGCCCCGATACACCTGTCGCCCATGGAAGAAGAAACCAATCGCACCATGACACGGCGATTGCCGAGGAATCCCGCGCTGAGTCGCGCCTCGAAGGACAGAAAGCGGCTCGCCACCGCCCTGATCGCGTGCGCGCTGACGCTGACGTCAGCTGTGATGGCGGCCGCCCCGGCGGCCGCCGAGTCCAGGACAAGCGAGCCCCGATCAAGCAAGATCAGATGGACGGCATGTAAGGACACCAACGACAAGAACGTCGAGTGCGCGACCATCAAGGTGCCGCTCGACTACTCCCGCCCCCGCGGCCAGACCATCGACATCGCCCTGGCCCGCCGCAAGGCCACCAAGCCCGGCTCCCGTATCGGTTCCATCCTCCTGGACCCCGGCGGTCCCGGCGTCCCCGGCACGTTCGACGTGAAGATCCGCGAGCATGTCTTCACCGAAGCCGTGAGCGAGCGCTTCGACGTGATCGGCTTCGACCCACGCGGCGTCGGCGACAGCACCCAGGTCAAGTGCGACAGCAAGCTGGTGCAGAAGGTGGCGACCGCCAGATCCCTGGCCGGCCGCAGCCAGGCTGACTTCAGCGCCCTGCGGCGGGCCAACGAGAAGCTCAGCCAGAACTGCCGCAAGCTCACCGGCCCGCTGTACGACCACGTCGACAACCTGCACGTCGTACGGGACATCGACGCCATCAGGGTGGCCCTCGGCGAGAAAAAGATCACCCAGGTCGGATATTCGTACGGGACTATGATGGGCCAGCAATACGCCGCGATGTTCCCCCAGCACGTCCGGGCGACCGTCAATGACGCCAACGTCGATCACAGCGCCACCTCTCTCTGGGACTTCGTCGCTGACGAGACCGCGGCGATGGAGAACAACTTCGTCCAGTTCGCCGACTGGTGCGACGAAACCTCCGACTGCGCCCTGTACGGCAAAGACACCAGGAAGATCTACGCTGAGCTGCGCAAGAGGGCCAAGAACGGAACCCTGCGCGGCCTGGACGGCAAACCCATGGACTCCGTCAAGCTGAACGAGATGGCCACGGGCGTCAACCTCCCCGAATTCTGGAAGGTCGTCGCCACCAGATTCAAGAACCTCCACGACGGCACCGTTTCGTCGGGGTCGCCCACGCCGCCACCGGCGCCGAAAACGCCCGCGGTCGTGAATCACTCCCGCCAGGCGATGTACTGCCAGGACTGGAACTTCCGGGTCAAGAACTACGCCGAGTTCAAAAGCAACCTCGCCAGACTGGCCAGGAAGTTCCCCATTGTCGAGTGGAACGCCAACGCCACCGAGGGCGTGTTGGACTGTGTGGGCTACAAGGGCAAGACCACCAACCCCCAGGTCCCTTTGACGGTCAAGGGTGCTCCACCGCTGGTCATGATCGGCACCGTCAACGACTTCATGGCCGTGTACCCGTGGTCCCAGAACGCCGCCAAGCAAAGTGGATCAACCCTCGTCACCTACGAAGGCTTCGGGCACACCATCTACCCGAAGACCGCCGCCTTCGGCCCGAGCAAATGCATCAATGACCTGATCGACGACTATCTCATCAACCTCAAGGTTCCGGCCAAGGGCACCAGGTGCCCAGGCATCGAAGTGCCGGGCGAAGGCAATCCGCCCGGCCCCCGCCAACCGACAGACTGAGCGACCGACCGGTCACCGTACCGATTCGTCGCACCTGACGCGACTGCGAAGCCCCCGCTGCCGGATGCACCCAACGTGCATCCGGCAGTTGGGCCATCCCGTTCGCCAACGTCCACCATCAGCACCCCCGCCAACGCCTCACCGGGGTGACGGCCGTCATTGCCTCCTCTCGAAGAGAGATTGAACTCTTACTTGCGTTTGCAAGAGGCAAGGCCGCGTCGTTAAGCGGTGAGAACGGGACTGTACGGTTTTCGGTGTAACTCCTGATCAAGGAGAACGCACCTGATGAGTACTGTGATCCAGGCATCGACGGAGATCGACCTGGAGGACACCGCGGTGGCACGCACGGAGCCCAAGGACGCA
>NZ_VCJS01000342.1 GCF_005893125.1 Nonomuraea basaltis
AGGGGCTCGTGGGCTCGGAGAGGTGTATAAGAGACAGGGGGTGGGCGGCGCGGGTCCGCGAGGGGCTCCGGCAGCAGCGGCTGGGTGCGTTGACCGACTGGGCCGAGGCCGAGCTGGAACTGGGCCGGCACTCGCCGGTGATCGAACGCCTCGAGGAGCTGATCGTCCACTACCCGCTGGCGGAGTCCTTGGTGGCCCGGTTGATGCAGGCTCTGAGCCTGGCTGGCCGTGGTGCCGAAGCTCTGGAGGTTTACGCAAGGGCGTGCCGGCGAATCGACGACGAGCTCGGCGCCCAGCCCGGTCCCGAGCTGCGTTCACTGCACACGGCCATCCTCCGCGGAGAAGCGGTCACTCTCGCAGTCGGCGCGCCGGACCCCGTGCCGACGGTTCTCTCAGTGCGCAGGCCCGTACAACAGCCACGGGATGTTGATGGATCGGAGCGTCCGCAGCCGGCGCAGCTCCCGGCGGGGGTGCCGGTGTTCGCCGGCCGCACCGGATACCTCAAGCGGCTGGACGACATGCTGGGATCCGACGATCAGGTCCGGGTACGGGTCTCGGTGATCGCCGGTATCGCCGGGGTGGGCAAGACCGCACTGGCCATGCATTGGGCGCACCGGGTGCGCCACCGATTCGGTGACGGGCAGTTATACGCGAACCTGAGGGGCTTCGACCCGAGCGGGTCCTGCGTCGGCGCGGCGGAGGCGCTGGCCGGATTCCTCGATGCGCTGGGGGTAGCGCCGGACCGTGTCCCGCCCGACCCGGACGGGCAGGCCGCCCTGTACCGCAGCCTGCTGGCGGACCGGCGGATGCTGGTGGTGCTGGACAACGCCCGCGACGCCGAGCAGGTCCGTCCGCTGCTGCCCGGCGCACCAGGCTGCCTCGTGGTGGTGACCAGCCGCAGCCAGCTCTCCGGCCTGGTCGCCGCGGAGGGCGCCCACCCGCTGCGGCTGGATCCGCTGTCCGACGCCGAGGCACGCGAGTTGCTGGTCCACCGCCTCGGGCCGGCGCGGATAGCAGCCGAGCCCCACGTGGTGGATGAGATCATCGCCCGGTGTGCGGGGCTGCCTCTCGCCCTTGTCATCGTGGCCGCCCGAGCCGCCACCCACCCGGGCTTCCCCCTCACCGCGCTGGCCGGCGAACTGCGCGACGCGCGCAATCGGCTCGCTGCCCTGGCCGGTCAAGACCCGGCCACCGATCCGCGGGCGGTGTTCTCCTGGTCCTACGATGCGCTGAGCCCCGCAGCCGCGCGGTTGTTCCGGTTCCTGGGGGTGCTCACCGGCCCGGACATCGCCCCACCCGCCGCGGCCAGCCTGGCCGGCGTGGCCGTGCACGAGGTCCGGCCGCTGCTGGCCGAACTGGCCGGCGCGCACCTGCTCGTCGAACACAAGCCCGGCCGGTACACCCTGCACGACCTGCTCCGCGCCTACACGGTCGAGCTCGTCCACGCCATCGACACCGAACACGACCGGCAGGAAGCGTTCCGCCGGTTGCTCGACGACTACCGGCACACCGCTCACGCCGCGACGCTGCTACTGGCCCCGCGCCGACGCCCGATCGCACACGCCCCCGCCGCGCCGGGGGTGAGCGCCGAGGCGATCGCCGGGCCCGAACAAGCACGGACCTGGTTCACCGTCGAACACCCCGTGCTGCTCGCGACCGTGGAGCAGGCGGCCGCCAAGGGGCACGACGAAGATGTGCGGCACCTGGCCTGGACGCTGAGCCCATTCCTGCGATGGCGCGGCCTGCTTCTCGACTGGGCCACCGTCGAACAGGCCGCCCTGGACGCCTCGCGCCGACTGGCCGATCCTCGCGGACAGGCCCACGCCCACCGCCACCTCAGCCGCGCCTTCACCCTGCTCGGCCGCTTTGACCGCGCCCACACACACGCTGCGCAGGCCCTCGGCCTGGCCGCCGATCTCGCCGATCGGCCCGGCCAGGCGCACGCACATCACGAGCTCACCTGGGCCCTGTCACGACAAGGTCGCTATAAGGAGGCGCTCGACCACGCCGAGCAAGCCCTCGACCTGTTCCGAGCCGCCGGCCACCGCCCCGGACACGCCAAGGCGCTCAACGGGGTCGGCAACTGCCACGCCTTACTCGGACACCACAACCGAGCGCTCGTGTACTGCCGCCGAGCCCTCACCCTGTTCCAGGAACTCGACGACCTCAACGGTCAGGCCGCATCCCTCGACGGTCTCGGCTACGCACACCACCACCTCGGTCAGTACGACCTGGCCAAACGCTGTCACCAGCAGGCGCTCAAACTGCACCTGGACCTGGGCGATCGCATCGGCGAAGTCGAGGCGCTGATCCGGCTCGGCAACACCCACCACACCAGCGGCGATCACGACACCGCCCGCGACAGCTGGCGGCAAGCCCTCATCATTCTCGATGAGCTCGCTCACCCCGACGCCAGTTATGTCCGCGCCCAGCTCGCCGACACTGAGCTGCGCTCGACCGCGGCCGGGGGTCCCACTGGTGCACGATTGTATTGGCCCCACCGGTAGAAGCTCTGCGGCGACGAGGTAGCGCTCCGCGGAGGTCACCGCCAAGATCTCCCGGCATCTGCAGCGCTTCAGCGCCTGGATCACGGGCGGCCTCGGGCACGACCGACTCTCGGCCGTCACCCCGCGCGAGGTGAGCGCCTGGCGCGACCATCTGGCCGCCGCCGGCAACATGGGGTGCTGGTAAGAAACGTGTCATGAGCCCCAAACGGCGTTGATCTTGCTGCTCCACGGCGGCGCAGGGTCTGCAGCCCGGCGTGCGTGGTCAAGGTCCGCGCCGACGTAAAGCACACCGCCGCGTCGACTTTCGTGGTCGACGCTCGCAGGGCGGCATCGTCGCCGCTGCCGAGCTCACCCTGGCTTGGCTCTCAACCGGTGATGATCGGGAGGAGATCCTGATGCTGCTTGAGCTCTGACCCACTTCGTCCCATCCGGCCCGGATCTCGTTTCCTGGCTGCGCGCCGAATCAGAGGCAGCGCTCGCGGTCGGGGGGCGGTACGGGGCGTTCTGCGACCGGCTTGGGCACGAAGTCCCGTGCGTAGGCCTGCCTTTTGATGTGCTTTCCCTCCATTCCCCAGATCTCGGCCGCCCGGTACTCGGCCCACCTGATGGCCCCTGTCTTCAGATCGACGATGTAGAACTCCTCCCAGTCGCACGGTCCAGGCGGGTGGCCGTGATCGGGCCAGGTCCGGCTCCGCTCGGCGCGGAGCAGCACGTTGTCGCGACCGAGGGGGCGGATCGCGTTGACGGTCTCCAGGTCGTACGGCAGCGCGAGATCGGCGAACGTGACCCGGTGGGCAGGGTGCCGGAGATCCACTCTCTTCAGCTGGTAGCGCAGATGTTCCACGTCTCTCAGTCGGACGACGCTCACTGCTTCATCGCCCAGCACCACGGGGTACGTGCCGTCCTCGGCATCGCCTTCGCGGTGGGCCACCGTGAACGGAGACCTCCAGTTCTCCCGGACCTGCAGTTCCTTGCCGCTCAACAGGGTGACACGGCCACCGTCCGCGCGCGCCTCCAAAAGGTCATGGGCAAACTCCGTGCCGAGGTGGAGGCGCGCCTTCGACGACAGATCGATCAACTCGCTCCCGCGGTGGGCGTTCCACGCGAACAGCAGCTCGCCGTCCCCGTGGAAGGCCAACTCGACGTTCCATGGATCGTCGGCGGGCCGGTACGCCCTGGTGGAGACCAGCTTGACTGCCCCACTGGCGAGGTCTTTGACAACCAGGGCACGGTCGGAACGACGGAGATAGGCGAGGCGCCGGCCGCCGTCGCTGATGGCGAGGGGCGACACCGCCTGCCCACCGTCCTTGGGAACGAAGCCGAGAGCCTCCTCGATCCGCCATTCCTGACCGGAGCCGCTCCCCGCTCTCCAGGAATGGTGCGCGGCCGCGGGTTCCCGGATAACCCCCGGGTCGTACAACACCGCATAGTCCAGGCGTGGCGCCTTCCTGCCTGGCAACACGGGCAGCCGTTCCGCCGGCTGTACCGTCGGCGGCGGATCCGGTTCTCCCTCAGGCCACGCTTGTACGGCGAGCACCACGCAAAGGCCGACGAGACAGATCATCGCGAGGCGCCTCATGCCGCCCCCTTACGCAAGACGCAGGATCGCGTAGCCGAGCCGCGTGGCGTACCGTTTCCCGGTGTTGGGGTCGCGCTCTTCGTCCAGGATCGTCCAGCGCTCGACCAGCTCGTCGATGTGCATCGGGCGTGTTTCATGACCACCAGCATTGATCAGGCGAGTCACAGCAAGATCAACGCCGTTTGGGGCTCATGACATGCTTCTTACCGGCACCCCATGTTGATTCGGCCTGTCGCGCAGGAGTTCGAACAGAGGATCTTGTCAGGTCGCAGCTCAGAGGGTTGCCCCTCTGCCATGTTCATCCGTTCCCCACACGACGGCTCAGTTGGTGCGCTGGAGGACGAGGATTGCCGTTCCTGCTGTGGACAATGGCCGAGCTCGACTCGACCACGGAGCGAGTTTTTCCGCCTGGGCTGGCGCTGCGGGCGAGCATGGCGAAACCGTCCGGTTGATCACCGAGGGGCCCTCGATCTCGGGAGCGGCCTGATCGGTGCGCGTGATCAGTAGGGCACGGGCCGGTTGTCCTGCGCCCAGAGCTGCTCCGCCTCCGAACCCGTCGGGGGCGGGCACAACCCGTCGATCATCCACAGATCCCGCGGGGTCTCGTCGATGTGGAACTCGCAGTGCAGCCCGCGGTCGCCGGTATGCGCGGCCAGCAGGCGACCCAGGGCCTCGCTCATCCGCTCGCGCAGGCCGGAATCCTCAGCATGGCGGGCGATGTGCTCGATCACGACGCGCACGGTGTCGTCCGAAGGTACTCCCCCGACCAGAAACGATGCCCGCGGGACCTCGTGGAAGAGCGTGACTCGTGTTCTTCGTAGCTGCCGGAGATGCCGGACACGCCCGCGTACGAGTTGACGAACAACATGATGCGATGGCCGTAGCCGACCGACCCGAAGCTGTAGGTGTGCGATGACGATGCCGACTGCGTGTTGTACGGCGTAGCCATTCGGACAAGTCCCATACCGCCGCCCCCCGATGGCCGATGTGGGTAGATGCGCGGCGGATCATCCCGAATCGGGGGGCTAATGTCGCTCCAGGCCAGTGAGGGTCACACCCAGACGTCGAACGCCTCCACTGCCGACGCCGATGTGGATGGCAGGCCAGCTTGGGGCAGACGTCGCGTCATCGTAGGCCGGAGCATTTGAGGCTGCCCGCCCACAGCGACCTGGCATGCGCGTGACCTGCGTCTTTCGACCGCAGTCGAATGTTCTGGACAAGGCAACGCACGCTAATCAGGATCGGGGCAGAACCCTCTCTCGGAAGGGAAGATCGTGCGCAGAACCGCGACGAAAAGCCGGGCAGGCATACGCCTTCTGATCCGGATCGTGACTGTCATGCTCCTTGTGGTGGCTGCCCCAGCCGCTGTCATGGCAGCTCCCGCATCAGCCATCACGTTGTGCGAGACCCCCGAAACTGAGAACAACTGGGATCTACCGGGCCTGCCGTTCACGTACATCTGCGAATACGGCTACATCGAGCACAGCTTCCAAGGCCGCGGCCACATCTTCATCGTCGACCAGAACAGCGTGCCACTACACACCTGGCAGACCTCCATCAACGGCCCCTGGTACGAGAGTTGGGTAGGTCTGGGCGGTGAAGCGCGCAGCCAGATCTACCCCTACAACTGCACCTATCAAGGCCGTCAATGCCTTCGTCTCGAGGTCGTGGGCACAGACGGCGTTTGGTACTGCAAGTGGTACGACGCCTACACGGTGGGCTATTGGTGGCCATCGCAAAACGAGTGGGCCTACTGCTGACCCGCCGCTTCACCGAGCGGACGCCTGATCCTCATGGCACGACTCCCTGAGGATCGGGCGCCTACTACACCCAGGCGTCGAACGCCTCCACCACCAGCCGCGGACTCCCGGACACGCCGACGATCGGCTACTTTGCTCCTACGCGCAGGCGCGCGCGAGCCCGTGCACCCGAACCCGGGGCTCGCGCGCCATCCCCGCTGCCCGCGCACAGCGCGCCTGCGGACGTCGTCGGCCGCAAAGTGTCATCGTGGCGATGACACATGCGTCATCATCAAGACGACGCCACCGGCGACCATGAAGGGGACGTGACCGTGCGGCCCGCCTACGACCTGACCGCTCCGTACGACGCCCGCCGCTTCCTGAGCGAGGAGAGCCCGAACACGCGCTTCGTGCCGTCCGGGAACGCCACGCACGACGCCGGGAATATCACCAACGTCCACAACCTGACCAGCCCGTACCGCTCCCAGTACAGCCCGCGGCCCTCCGGCGATGAGGCCCTGGCCGCCCTGACCCTGCTGGCCGACCTGCGCGACTGGCTGGCGACGTCGAGCCCGACCTGATCGCCGCCGCCCGCGACGCCGCCGTCACCTGGGAGGCCCTCGCGCCGGTGCTACGGGTGAGCGACCGCCGCGCCGCCCAGCGCCGCCACGCCCCCTGGTCCAGGCCCTCGCCCGCGACCGCCAAGCCGGGGTGCCGTTAAGAACCATGCGACGAACCGCCAAACCGCGCCTGAGCTGGGACACGACTCGCTGGGCTCCGGCCGCGCATGGCTACTGCGGCGCCCGGGTGCGGCACCGGGCGACGGGGAAGGGCGTCTGGTTCGCCCTTCCCCGTCGCCTGTAGGAGCCGGCAGCTCCTATGACGCCCGTGCGGTCGGGGTGATCAGTTGGCCGGACCGCGGGCGATGTAGAGGTTCATGCCGGTGAAGTCGAGGGTGAGGTTGTAGGGCTTGTAGAAGGCGTGGAAGAAGGTGACCGGCAGGTCGAACCCGTAGGGGGTGAGCGATGCCTTGGGGTTCATGTTGCAGTAGACCTCCTGGGCGGCGGCGGCGCCGACTCGGATCTCCTTCGGGTAGCAGGGGTAGGCGACGGCTGCGTGGCTGTGGCCGAAGGTCTGGATCGGGCGGTCATAGTCGCTGCGGATCCGCAACTTCTCGGCCGTCTCCCCGAACATCATCGCGGCGCTCTCGCCGCTTCCGCCGATGGACAGGCCCGCCACCACTGGGCCGGAGTCGACGGCGCCGGCGATGCTGGCCCTGCTGTGCAGCTGGTGATCACGGGCCAGCCACATCGGCAGGGGCTCGGCGCCCGCCCGCTTGGCGGCGGCGCGTGCCTTGCCGGCCGTTTCGGGGGTGCTGCGCCGCAGGATCAGCTGCTGGCCCGCGTAGTCGAAGGTGGTCAGCAGGTGGTAGAAGACCCACATGCCGATGATGCCGTCGCTGTCGGTGTCGACATCTTCGCCCGACTCCGTCGCCGACCAGCTCACGGGGAGGTTGCGCAGTTCGATGCCGCCCACCTTGAAGGAGTCCAGTACCCCATAGTGCGCCCATATGGTGCCGTTCAGGTACTCCGTCTCCTCGCTGAAGACGGGGTTCAGGCCGGCCTCCTTGGCCACCGTCGCCGATACGCCCAGCGACGGGGCGCCGGTGTAGAACGTGAACTTCTTCGCCGGTCCGCCGTTGATCGAAATCCCCTCTACCAGCGGTATCGGGTCCATCTGCGTCCAGGGCAGCACCGCGGCGTCACCGTGGACCTGATACGGCTCGCCGGAGAATGCCGCGAACCACTTGGCATAGGTTCCCCAGCCGGCCGCTTGCCAGTGGGGTGCGGAGAGGGCGAGCTTGTCCTGCCGGATGTAGCAGTCGGCCAGGAACCGGTTGGCCTCTTGGTCGTCGAGCGCCAGGGAGAGGGCCATTTTGAGGTATTTTTCAGCGTCGGGGAACCGGTTGGACAGCAGCCCGACATAGCCGCGTTGGCGAGCCGCGCGCAGGTTCTTGGGGTCTTGCTTCAGGACCTCCTCGTACGCGCGGCCGGCCTGCTCGAACTTGCCGGCTTTGAACAGCGCGTCCGCGTCAGCGCTGCCGGCCAGCGCGGTGGCCGCGCCGCCCAGCAGCGGCGCGGCCGCGGCGGAACCGGCCAGCACGGCGGCGCCCCGCAGCAGCGAACGCCGATCCCATTGCCTGTCATCAGCCACGCCTTCTCCTTTTCGTGATCACCTTCGCCGTGACTTTCTGTCCGACGGACGGGCACAACACCTCCGGCCGGTTCGTCCCGCCCTGCTTGATGAGGGCGACGCCGTGGTGCCAAGGCCACCCGGGCGGTACAGCGTCGTCCCGATGCGGGCGGCCGAATCGCTTCGCAGCGCGCTCCGTAACTCGCCCGCCGGCCGACCCCGTCCACTGTCGGCCAGCCGTGTCTCTGCCTCCTCCGCGCCGTGTCATGGTTGTGTCACGGCCGCAACCGACGGTGGCAGCCGTCGATAAACCGAGACATGCGGCAGACGGCGCACTAAGACTCGTGTCACCAAGTACACGCGATCAGCCCGGTGCAGGTCAGTGGTGGTGCTCGACGCAGCCGAGGCCCCGTGGAACCTCTGTTCCGCTGGGTCGGTGCAACCCATCTGAGCTGGGCAAACTGAAACGCATGTACTTCATGACAGCCTCGTTACCGACAGGCCGGTTAGGGGGTGAGCTGCTGGTGTCCTATGACGGAGAGCAGTTCGAGCTTTCCCTGGCTGTCGGTGCCGGGTCGGGCGGCCAGCACCACCAGGGTCTGCGTGCGGTCTTGGGTGCACAGGACCTGGGCGTCGACGTCGATACGGCCGAGGTGGGAGTGGAGGATGGTCTTGGACTCCTCATAGCGCTGGGCGACCTCCCCGAGTTCCCACACGCGGACGAACTCGGGGCTGATTTCGTGGAGTTCGGCGACCATACGGGCGGCTCGGTCGACGTCGCTGCCGGCTGTCAGCGCGGCCCGCAGGCGGGCTGCCTGGGAGCGGGTGTGGTCCGGGTGGTCTCGGCCAGTGTTGCCAAGACCGACGCCGTGCCCAGGATGGTCAGGCCCATGATGAGGAAGCGGCGGCGGCCGAAACGGTCCGACAGGCTGCCCGCGGTGATCAGGAACCCGGCGAAGACGAGGATGTAGGCGTCGAGGATCCACTGGACATCGGCCGGGGTGGATCCCAGATCCCGCATCAGGGAGGGGACGGCAAGGTTGAGGATCATGTTGTCGACACTGATCACGAGCAGGACCGTGCACAGGACACCGAGGATCCACCAGCGGCGCAGGTGCGGCATGAGGAGCTCCGTTCAAGGGGGTTCGGGGCGACCTGAGCAGCACGCCCCGGCAACCGGCGCCCGCAGCACCCCGGCTCTCCGATGTGAGCGGACTGGAAGGAGCCGGGGCGATGCTGGGACGGTCGAGGTCAGGCGATCTTGGGCGTGCAGCGCATGCTGACGTACACGCAGGGAGTGCCGTTGGTCAGGGTGGAGAACACCACCGGGATGTAGTTGTCGCCGAAAGGCCCGCCGGAGGCGGCGAACACCGTCTGCGACACCGGCGTCAGGTCCGCCTCCAGCGGTAGGGAGAAGTCCTTCATGCCGTCCACGAACTCATACCGGATGCGTGCGGCTCCGTCGTCCTGTTGGGTGATGGTGGTGAGGACGCCCTCGCGCTTGTAGGCGCCCACCAGCTCCGTCATGTCAACCGGGGGCGGGGTCGCCGCCGGGGCGAAGG
>NZ_VCJS01000343.1 GCF_005893125.1 Nonomuraea basaltis
GTTTTGGGGAGGTGGGCGGGGGATCGGCCCGGCGGAGCTGCCGCTGCGCGCCGGTGACGTGGTGCTGGTCCGGCCGCACGACCGGCACGAGTTCGCCGCGGCCGTGGGGATGCGCTTCGTCAACATCGCCTTCCCGAGCGAGCGCTGGCGCGCCTTCGCCGACCTGGCCGGGCTGGCGGGCACGGCAGACTGGGACCGGCGCGACCTGCCCCCGTCGGCGCGCGCCGATCTGGACGGGCCCGTCGCGGCCGAGTTCGCCCGCGTGCTGGCGGCCTACTCCGGCGTGCCCCGCGTGCTCGACCTGGTCAGGCTCTGGACGGCGGTCGTCCCGCTGCTGGAGCGCGCCGACGGCACGGCCGTGGACCGGCGGCCCGGCTGGCTGGTGTCGGCCTGCGTCGCCATGAGCCGCGAGGAGAACCTGCGCGAGGGCCTGCCCCGGCTGCTCGCGCTGGCCGCCGTGAGCCCGGGACACCTGGCCCGCTCCATGCGCCGGCACTACGGCTGCACCCCGGTCGCGTTCGTCGCCGGGCGCCGGCTGGAGCACGCCGCCCTGCTGCTCACCACGACGACGGAGGGCATCGGCAGGATCGCCCAGCGCTGCGGGTTCTCCGGCCAGTCGTACTTCGGCCGGCGCTTTCACGAGAGGTACGGCATGGCACCGCGCGACTATCGCGAGGCGACGCGGCGCGCGGTGGTCCCGGCTGCTATGGACACCCAAGATATCAAGTGATTAGATGACTCGCCTCAGGCCCATTTCACCTCGAACCCAGACCAGAAGTGAGCACGAGGCCGTCCCCGGCGTGTCCAGGCCGACGACCCGCCGGACGGCGTCCCCCAACGAGCGAACAGGAGGCCGGGCATGATCCGGTCGCGTCCACTGCTTATCGCCGCCGTCACCTCCCTCGTCCTCGCCGGGTGCGGCTCCGGCGGTGACACCGCGAAGCAGCCCGCCAAGACGGAGCTGAAGCTCTACAACGACAAAGGCGCCTGGAGCAAGTACTTCGACCAGATGGGCGCCCTGTCCAAGCAGCAGATCGGCCTGTCGATGAAGCCGGTCGGCTACACCGACGAGCCGACGTACCAGGCGTTCATCAAGGCGTCCTTCCGCACCGACGTGAAACCCGACCTGTTCACCTGGACGACGGGCGGGCGGCTGGCGGAGATCGTCGCCCAGAAGCAGGTGGCGGAGACGACCACGCTCTGGCAGGAGGCGATCAAGAGCGGCGACCTGTCCGAGGACCTCGCCAAGTACTACACGGTGGGCGGCAAGCAGTACTGCGTGCCGCTGAACGCGGCCTACTGGGGCATGTTCTACAACAAGAAGCTCTTCGACAAGCACGGGCTGAAGCCGCCTGCGACGTGGGACGAGCTGATCACGATCGCCGACACGCTGAAGAAGAACGGCGTGCCCGCGTTCTACCACACCTCGGTGCTGTTCTCCTTCGTCTGGTTCGAGCAGCTCCTCGCCGGCACCGACCCCGACCTGTACGACCGCCTGTCGACCGGCCAGGCCAAGTACACCGATCCCGGCGTGGTCGAGGTGATGAAGCGGTGGAAGTCGATGATCGACGCCGGATACTTCAACAACCCCGGTGACAAGACCGACCCGGGCGACGTGCTCAAGACCAGCAAGGCGGCCATGGTGTCGTTCGGCACCTGGTTCAACACGAGCATGACCCAGCGCGACCTGAAGGCGGGCGCCGACTACGGCTTCTTCGTCATCCCGAACGTCAACGCCGCGCTGCCCAAGACGTCGATGATCTTCGAGAGCGGGCCGCTCTGCTCGCTGGCCAAGGCGCCCGATCCCGCGGCCAGCATGAAGTACCTCAAGTGGTGGGTCGGGGCCGACGCGCAGCAGAAGTGGTCCACCGCCAGGGGAGACGTCTCGGCCAACCCCAAGGTCCCCATCGCCGACGAGGCGATCGCGGAGGTCAGCAAGGCCGCGAGCGGCGGGGAGTATCGGCTGGTCAACCGGTATTTCGAGGCCACGCCGCCGCCCGTGCTCACCGCCGCGCTGGACGGCTTCGGGGCCTTCGTCGTCAAGCCGGACACCTACGAGAAGGTCCTTGCGGACATCCAGGTGGCCGCCGACGAATACTGGAGCACGCACAAGACGGGTAACTGAGGGACGAGGTCAGGGAGCGGGGACATCGCCCATCGCGGTCGCCGGGACCGGCGCCCCGCTCCTCGCGGTCGCCGTCTGCGCCGAACGCCATGGCTCCGGCACCTTGTCGCCGTAGACGACCTCGCGGGCTCCGGCGAACGCGGCCAGCTCGGCGACCGCCCGCCCGACGGCCTCGGCGGTCGCCTCGTCCCCGGACGTGCCCGGCTCGGGGAACACGCCCTCGATCTCCAGCACCGCCCGGCGCCGGTCCAGCCGCGGCACCAGCCTGCCGATCAGCCGGTCGCCGTGCAGGATCGGCATGATGTAGTGCCCGTACTGCCGTTTGTCCTTCGGCACGTACATCTCCGTCCGGAATGCGAAGCCCCACAGGCGTTCGGTCCGCTCCCGGTCGCAGATGAGGTTGTCGAACGGCGACAGCAGCGTGGTGCGCGGCTCCCCGTCGCGTTCGAGCAGGCCGAGCACGTCGCGGTGGACGTACCACCGCTCGGCGCCGCCCGCGACCTCGGCCGGCAGGACGCGGCCCGACGCCTGCAGGCGGTCCAGCACCTCGGCGAGGCCGGGATAGCGGTCGCGGACGAAGTGCCGCTCGATGTCGGCCGCGCGGGCGACGCCGAGCGCGCGCAGGGCGTGCTCGGCGGCCCGGGCCACCGCCTCCTCCTGCGGCAGCGGCTCGGTCGCGGCCCACTCCGGCAGCCGCCGCTCGGTCAGGTCCCACAGCCGCCTGCGGCCCTCCCGTCCCGCGACCATGACCTGGCCCTGGAACCACAGGAAGTCCAGCATCCGCTCGACACTGCGGCCGTTGGTCCAGCCGCTCGACTTCCACGGCACGGCCGCGACGTCGTCGAACGCGGCGCCCGGCAGCGGGCCCTCCTCCCGCAGCCGGTCGAGCACGTGCCGCCGCAGCACGTCGTTCGCCTCCAGCCAGTCGCGGATCCGCTCGTGGCTCGTCTGGCCCCCCGCGTAGCCGCGCATCATGACCTGGTGGATCGGATAGTCCTCGGCCAGCACGATCGACGCGGCGTGGGCCCAGTATTCGAACAGCCACCGTTCCCGCCACAGCAGCACGTCCAGATCGGCCGGGTCGTAGCCGCCGACCCGGCTCCAGAGCACCAGCAGGTGGCTGCGGGCCACCACGTTGACCGGGTCGAGCTGCAGGCACCGCAACGTTCGCAGCACCTGCCGCAACCCTTCGAGGTCGCCTCCAGGGCGGGGACCGGCGAGGTGCTGGCAGCGCACGGCCAGCCGCCGGGCGGACTCCAGGCTGAGCGTCAGGGGGCGTGACATAGCCGTAGATCGTACTCGAAAAAGAGTTCGACGTTCTGAGTATGCCCATCCACGAACGAGCCCTCGCCTCCTCAGCTTGAAGGAGGCGGGGGCTCGCCTTTCGTCCCGGCGATGTCGCCGAGCTCGGCGACATCGCCAGGCCAAAGGCGGCTGGGGTCGTCTCAGTCGTTGATCACGATTACGCGCTCCGGGGCTTGAACAGCAGGCGGTTCGGCGTGCCGGGCGCGTTGCCCTTGATCACACCTGGTGTGGCCCATGCACTGATCCACATGTTGAGATAGGCCGAGGACACATCCCCGTACGCGTCCTTGACCAGGGCGGCCACGCCGGCCACCGCGGGGGCCGACATCGACGTGCCGCTCAGAATGCTTGGCCCCCTGCCAGTGAGGGGGACAGAGGGGATCGCCACCCCCGGCGCGTAGAGGTCGACACATGTGCCGAAGTTACTGAAGCCGGCCTTTGAGTCGGTGATATCCGAGGCGGCCACTGTCGTCACGTTCGAGGCGCTTGCTGGTGATTCCGCGCATGCGTCGGTGTTGCTGTTGCCCGCAGAAACCGAGACGAAAACGCCGGAGTTGGCCAGATTCGTCACCGCGGTATTGAGGACTTCGGAGTGAGAGCCGCCCAGCGAGAGATTGGCCACGGCCGGGTGGATGGCGTGGGCGGCCACCCAGTCGACGCCGGCCATGACCGCTGAGGTCGTGGTTTCTCCGTCGCAGTTGGGGAACACCTTGACCCCGCGCAGTTGCACCAGCTTGGCTACGCCCCATGAGCCGCTGCCGAGTGTGCCGGCCACGTGCGTGCCATGGCCTTGGCAGTCGATTCCTTCTTCACCGAAGGAGTCGAACACGTTGCCGGCGCGGCCGCCGAACTCGGTCTGGTTCGTCTGGATGCCTGTGTCGATCACATAGGCGTGAACCGTGCGGCCGGTCTGGTTGAAGCTGTACCGATCGTTCAGGCCTAGTCGCTGGTCGATGCGGTCAAGGTTCCACGGCGGGTTGAACTGCTCGTACCGAGGGCGGACGGCGTGGACGCTCGGCGCGGGATCGAGCCGGATGACCTGGTCGGGCTCGATCGCCGTCACGTCTGGGTCGCTGCGGAGTTGGCTGACTTGTGCCGCGGTCAGCGTCGCGGCGAAGCCGTGGACGGCGGTGTCATAGACGTGATGCGGCGAGATCTGCGCTGGCGTCCGGGCGCCGGCCTTCAACGTGACGATGTAGTTGCCAGGGGCGGGCTCTTCGGCCGTGTGAATAACCTTGGACGCCGGGTGGCTCATGGCCTGAGCCGGATGCAGAGCAACCGATGGCGCAAAGGCAAGCATTATGCCTGATATGCCTGATGCTACATATCTTTTCACCAAGGCACCCCTTTCGGATGGGTGAAGTGGGCAGAATTGTCGGGGTCATTTGATGGCGCCGATCTTCTGCTAGCGATTTCTCCGCCCACCCATAAAGTCATTCACTCTCTGAAGTCCGCAAAGCGAAAAGGATTTTCGGTCGAGGGCTATTGTGCATAAGAATGAATGTGCACACTAAGCGAAATTCGACCGTATGCCGATAAGCCGGATTGCCGGCGAGTTCCTCCGCACGCCGCTCGGTGATGGCGGGCTACTGTGCGCGGCGGGCGAGGCCGAGGTCGGTGGCGAAGGCCATCTCCACGTCGTCGCCCAGCAACGCGGCCATGTCCGCCAGCAGCGCGTCGCGGGTGCCGGGCGCCAGCATCCGGTACGCGGAGATGGACCTGACCAGATCCAGGTAGCGTCCGGCTTCGTACCGGGAGGTGCCCAGGTAGCGGCGCTCGTCCAGGTCGGTGAAGCGGGCGTCGCCCGCCAGCGGATGCTCCGCGTGTCCCATGGGCGGCGCGGGCCGGTGCAAGCTCGACGTGCTCACCCCGTGGCGTTCGTCCACCGCGGCCAGGGCGGCCAGCAGGTCCGGGTCGGCGACGACATAGATGTTCCAGAACACCGCCACCGCCCCTCCCGGCGCCAGCGCCGCGTGCGCCAGGTCCCAGCGCCTTTCCTCGTCGACCCAATGCCAGGCCTGGGCGGAGTAGAGCAGGCCGAAAGCCTGATCGGGCACGTAGTCCTCAAATTTCCCGATCTGGACTCGGACGCCCGGGCACTTCGTGGTCAACACGGCGGCCATCCGCGGGTCGGGTTCGACGCAGGTCAGGTCGACCCCGCGGGCGGCGAAGCCCGCCGTGGCCTTGCCGGTCCCGGCGCCCACCTCCAGCACGGGGCCGGGCGCCGCGTAGGCCAGCACGTCGGTGATCAGCTGGGCGGGGTAGCCGGGCCGGGCCGCGTCGTACTGCTCGACCACCTCTCCGAACACCACACTTCTCGCACGTTCCACCATGACGGCCTCCTCCTCGACCCGGCGATCCCTTTCGGGCGGGCACGGGATCTGCGCTTACGAAGGTTTGCAGAAAGTCTCGGCCTTCAGGCCAGGCGGGCGCTCGGCGTCTCCGGAGAACATCTCCACGTCGCCCTCGTCGTACGCCTTCAGGTCTCGAAGGGCGTCCACGCGCATCGCCAACGACGGCCGATCCTCGGCGGTTCGGACTGCGCCGAACCGTCCGGCCCGGAGACGCGCAAGAGCGAGGCCGAGAAGGACAACGAGCGGCTGCGGGCGCGCCTGGACAAGGCCGAGCGGGAGCCGGCCAAGACAAAGCCGCGCTGGAGATCACGGGAAAACTTGGAATTGCTCTCCGAGAGCGTGGACAACGACGTGCCGCCCAGGAAGTGATCGACGAGGCGTTCGCCGCGTTGGAGGCGGTGCTCGGCGTGACGGTGGCGTGTGCCCTGTCGGGCAAGTCGCGAGCCACTGTGCATCGGCATCGCCATCCCATGCCGGTGGTGCTCGGCCCGCGCCCGACCAGGGGTCTTCACCTGGGACATCACCAAATGGCGACTCGAACGACTCTCTCCCGCGAGTTGGGCTCTCTCCAAGGCGCTGGTCACACTCTGTGCCTATATGGTGCCGGAATGGAGTTGTTCACCCCGACGCTCGACTGGGGCGCTGAGATCTGGACATCGCTGGTGTGGATCGCCAAAGCCTGGGCGATCGCCGCGGTGTGCACCTTGGTGGTTCTCGTGCTGATCGGCCTCTTCACGACGTGGGGCAGGCAATTCTGGCGCATCACTGGTGCCTACTTCACCGGTCCGGGGAGCGTCAAGGTCTGGCTCTGGCTCGGCGCTCTGCTGCTGTCGGTGGTCAGCGGCGTCCGCCTGGACGTGCTGTTCAGTTACCAGGGCAACGACATGCTGTCCAGCCTCCAGGTCGCGGTTCAGGGCATCGCCGTCAACGACACTCCGGTGAAAGTCTCCGGCGTATACGGCTTCTGGACGTCCTTGTGGGTCTTCTGCGTCCTGGCGGCGATACACATCGCCCGGGTGCTGCTGGATCTGTTCCTGCTCCAGCGGTTCATGTTGGCCTGGCGCGTCTGGCTCACCGACAGGCTGACCGGAGACTGGCTCGACGGTAAGGCCTACTACCGGTCGCGATTCATCGACGACACCATCGACAACCCGGACCAGCGTATTCAGTCCGACATCGACCTGGTCACCGCCGGATACGGACCCCTGCCCAACCTTCCGAGCAACGGGGGGACGTCCAGCACGCTGTTGTTCGGCGCGATCTCTGCGGTCACCTCGATCGTGTCGTTCACAGCGATCCTGTGGAACCTCTCGGGCACGCTTTCCATCTCCGGGGTCGAGATCCCCAGGGCGATGTTCTGGATCGGGCTGGTCTACGTCCTCATCGCCTCCGTCATCGCATTCTGGATCGGCAAGCCGATCATCTGGCTGGCCTTCCGAAACGAGAAGTTCAACGCGGCGTTCCGTTACGCCTTGGTGCGCCTGCGCGATGCGTCGGAGGCGGTTGCGTTCTACCGCGGCGAGTTCGCGGAGCGCTCAGGGCTGCGGCGTCTGTTCGCCCCCGTCGTCACCAACTACAAGCGGTATCTGAACAGGACCATCGGCTTCAACGGCTGGAACTACGCGATCAGCCAGAGCATCGTGCCCCTGCCCTATCTCCTGCAGGCGCCGCGGCTGTTCGCCGCCGAGATCCGCCTCGGCGATCTCACCCAGTCGGCATCGGCGTTCAACGAGATCCAGAACGGCCTCTCGTTCTTCCGCAACGCCTACGACGCCTTCGCCGGGTACCGGGCGGCGATCATCCGACTTCACGGTCTGGTCGTCGCCAACGAAGAGGCCAGGGCGCTGCCGGAGGTGACGACGCTGCCCTGCGTCGACGGGACGGTTCAGCTCAAGGCCGTCGAGGTCCGCACCCCCGATGGGCGGCAGTTGATCAAGCCGCTCGACATGCGGCTCGAAGTGGGTGACACGTTGGTCGTCACCGGGCCATCCGGCAGCGGCAAGACCACGCTGTTGCGCAGCCTCGCCGAGTTGTGGCCGTTCACCACCGGCACGCTGACCCGGCCGTGCGGACCCAACGAAACAATGTTCCTGTCGCAGCTGCCCTACGTACCGCTGGGCGACCTGCGCGCTGTCGTCACCTATCCCGGCAAAGAAGGCGCCGTCGATGACGAGACCCTGCGCAGCACACTGCAAAAGGTTGCGCTGTCGCACCTCGTGGACCGGCTCGACGAGGTGCAGGACTGGGCCAAGGTGCTTTCCCCGGGCGAACAGCAGCGGATCGCGTTCGCACGGATTCTGTCGACGAAGCCGAAGGTGGTGTTCCTCGACGAGTCGACCTCGGCGTTGGACGAGAACCTGGAGTTCATCCTCTATCAACTGGTGCGGTCAGAGCTGCCCGGCACCATCGTCGTCAGCGTCAGCCACCGCTCGACGGTCGAGCAGCACCACACCCACGAACTCGAGCTGCTCGGCGAAGGCGAATGGCGCTTCAGTCCGCTGGGAGACGACGAACCGGAACTCGCTCCGGCGTAACAACGATGGAGTCGTACTCGATCATCGCAAGCGGCAGGGGTACGGTCGGGCAAACTTCGACCTTCTCCGGAGGCGGATCCTGCTACGGAACTGACAACGTCACAAGATCAGCGACAGAGCCAGTAAATGTGCAGAACTCTCAGGTGTCTGTTTCGCTGTTTCTGCCGCCCGGCGTAGGTCCTCGACAGTGAAGCTGAAGATGTCGATCAGGCAATAGGCGGAGGTCATGCCGGTGTCGTCGGGGCCGGTGGAGCAGAAGCGGGCCAGCCGACGGGGACGGCATACACCCTAGGGCTTCTTGTCGGGCAGGGCTGCATACCACGTGCCGTCATGTTCCGGTCCGGGCACCCATGCCGGAGGATCGGCCAAGCCGAGCGCCTCCTCAGCCCACGCCAGCATGTACGCGTCCGTGGCCGCACGTGGCCGGGGCGCCCGGACGACCCCGCCCAGCAGGATCCAGCCACGGTCGGGAAAGAGAGCGTACTGCTGGATGAGCAGGTCACTGGTGGTGTGCCAGCCGTCTTCTTCGATTTCCTTCCAGGGCAGCAGCCGCGTTTGCAGCAGGCTGGTGGCCCAGGCTCTCGCATGCTGAGAGCTCAGCGTGCGTGGAGCACGGCCGAGGAGGATGCCCGCGATCATGGTCTCTCGGCCAAACCGCACGGCCTGGCGACCCGTGCCTGGCGGAACGGTCTGCCTGCTAACAGGCGAGAAACCGGAGATCTGCGTGTCGGCATGCCGGATGTCAGCCACGGCAGTCAAGCCCTGCGCGCCAGCTGCCGAGATGATGGAGACTTGGGTATCGGCCGTGTGGGGATCATCACCTAAGATCACGCCCCCAGGATAACGACGCGCTGTTCTCGGGGTTGAGGAACCGGCAGACAGTCGCTATCGAGCGATAGCGTCGTCGCTGCGCAACCCGTTCCCTGTCACATAGGAGCCCGCCGGTGATCCCCGAACCCGCACCAGGCTCCCACCCCCGACCGACATCGCGCTGCGGGCGAGCTCGCCCAGCACGCCTTCGACCCGACCTGCCCGAAGCGGTTTCGGGTGCGCCCTGGGGTCGAGGTGATCCGCTTAACACCAGCTACCCAGAGAGGCTTCGCCTCGGACCGCCGAGATTGATGGTTCCGCTCGCACGAAGACGACCGTCGGTTCATCCTCAGGAGCAGGAAACGGGTGCTGAGGGTGATCGCTATGACACGTTCGGATACGG
>NZ_VCJS01000344.1 GCF_005893125.1 Nonomuraea basaltis
CCAGTCATCGGCCATGTCGGCACTCCTGTCACCGGATGCTTACGTAGCTGTCGTCTTTCCGATCTTGAGGGATGCGCGCCGAACGGGAGCCCTGATCGGGTGGCCGCGGGGCGCTTCGCGCATGCGCCGAGGAAACACCGCCGCCTCGCACCGGTCAGTGTGGGACGGACGCGTTCGGCGGGTCAGTCGCAGAGATGGCCCCACGCTTGGTTGGGACGCCAGGTCTTCTCGCCGGAGGACGCACCCTTCCAACTGAAAGTCGCCACCACGGTGAAACTCTCCCCTGGAAAGCTGCACGGGTCGACGGTGACGGTGGCGGCCGAGTCCTCGGTGTCATGCCAGCCGTCGTAATCCTTCGCGGAGCGCACCGTCACATAGTCACTGCGGTTGGTGCGCAGAAGCTTCACGTTGGTGACCTTGACCTGGTAGCTGCCGCCACCGGCGACGTCGGTGATCTTCGCCCGCGCTCGGAAGGTGTCGGCGGTCTGGTCCCACACGACGGTGGCGCAGCGCTTGACCTGGGTGCCGTAGCACTTCCAAACCCAATCGCTTGTTGCGGACGCGGGCGACGGGGTGATGAGGATCGACGCGCCAAGCGCCGCGGCGACCAACGCGCCGGTAGTGCGGAACATGTGTCTCCTCTTTCTCTGGCCTCGCCCATGGACCTTAGGATCATCGCGGGCTTCGGACTTTGTCATTCATGCAGAGAAATTTGTCAGTAGTGCACCGCCACAAGTTGACCCCGCATCAGGCGAGCGCCCTGCGTGTGCCCGTCGAAGCCGTAAGGAGCTTCTGCGCCCCGCATAGCCACTCGTCGAGGACCTCTTCGACGGGCATGTCCTCGAGCCGCCAACGGGTGCATCACGAAATCTCCGGCATAGACAAGATCGGCCCGCAAGCAGCCAGGCAGCACACCACCAGTCTGCTCACCGAGCCGACCGCTGGATGACCTACGTGCCTAACATGCCTGACTGAGCATCAACCCGCTGACCAGCCTGAATGCTCAACAACCCAAGATAACCATCGAAACCACGGCCGAAGTAGTTCTTGTCGCCGATGAGAGTCTGTCCGTGGCGCCCTCGTTCTCGTCTCCGCAGGCACCCCTTGGACCACACCACCAGGAGGAACCAGTGTCATACCCGCAACAGCTCACCCCCGAGGAGAAACTCGCCGACGCGAAGAAGCAGCTGAGCCTCCCGCGTATCGTCGTGATCTGCGGCTCCACCCGTTTCATGACCGAGATGACCGAGGCCGATCTGCGGGAGACCAAAGCCGGAAAGATTGTCGTCAAGCCGGGTTGCGACATGAAGTCGCCGCACGAACTTTGGTCCGATCCTGTCGAGGCCGAGGCGCTGAAGGTTCGACTCGACGATCTGCACCGAGCGAAGATCCGGCTCGCTGATGAGGTGCTCGTAGTCGGCTACTACATCGGAGACAGCACCCGAACCGAAATCGCCTACGCCCGGTCGCTGGGCAAGCCCGTGCGGTTCACGCACCCCGAAGTCGACCCCGACGCCTGACCGCCCACCCCCACACCCTCCGCAGGCACCCCTTGGAATTGATCATCTAGATAACGATTGATGTCACGTGACGAGCACGGCGGTGAGCATCGAGAGATACGACTCATGGGCGAGACGCAGGCTGTCAAGGTCGGACGTCTCGAACCACGCCACAGCGTCGTGCTCGTCCGGCGCGGCGTTGACGGGTGTTCCGGTCCACCTGTCGATCACCCAGATCTGCATGTCGAACGTCGCGGTCCGGCTCTCATGCATCGGCGGGCTGCACGGCTCCGATGCCGTGATTCCCAACTCCTCCCGAAGCTCGCGGACAAGGCTCTCTTTCGGATCCTCCCCCTCCTCAACACGACCGCCCGGCAGGTCCCACACGTCGGGATACCAACGGCGTCCGGCGCTTCGATGACACAGCAACACCCGACCGCCGTCGATCGTTATCTAGGGTTGGAGGCCCCTTCCAGCAGGTCAGAGGATGATGATCTCGTCTTCCACGTAGTCCAAGTTGACCAAGCGCGGCCCGGACCCCAGAAGAACCGGGCGTGCGGAGAGCGCCTCGAGGTCGCAAAGAGAGCGTCGCGGCACTCCGACGGTGCTGATGTGACTACGGTTCGTGGCTATGCCATCTCAGTCAAACTCGGCAACCAGGTCGTATGCCTGTGTCTCCCGTGACTGATGGGCCACAATGGCCTGATGTCTGCTATGCCCGAGAAGTATGTTGAGGCCACATCTTCGTCCCGATTCAACGACTACGACAGGCTCGCTGAGGGATACACGGCCGAGAACGAGACCAGTATCCTCAACGCGTACTACGAGCGGCCCGCAATGCTGGAGCTTGCCGGGGACGTGACCGGACGGCGCATCCTCGACGCCGGCTGCGGCGCGGGCCCCCTGTTCTCCGAGCTGCGCGATCGAGGCGCCATTGTGACCGGCATCGACGCAAGCGCGGGGATGCTGGAGATGGCCCGACGGCGGCTGGGCGTCGACGCGGATCTGCAGGTCGCTGACCTGGCCAGCCCACTGCCCTTCGCTGACGAGGCGTTTGACGACGTCATCGCGTCCCTGGTGCTGCACTACCTGGAAGACTGGGGACCGACACTGGTGGAGCTGCGACGCGTGCTGAGGCCTGGTGGCAGACTTCTCGTCTCTGTCGACCATCCTTTCTCCGTCGCTCTCTTCCAGGCCATGGCCGGGGAAAAGCCCAAGTACTTCGAGACCCGTAATCGGACCGAAGAATGGACCATGGGCGGTCAGACCGCCCAGATGAGCTTCTGGAACCGGCCGCTGCACGCGATGACTGAAGCCTTCACCGCGGCGGGGTTTCGCATCAGCGTCATCAGCGAACCGCCGTTTGTGCCGGAAGCCCGTGAAGTGTTCCCCGAGGAGTTCCGCGAGATCACCGGCACGAGGTTCCTGTGCTTCTTGTTCTTCGTTCTCGAAGCCGGCTGACGGTGCCGGTCAGCCTGCGGTTTCAGTGAGACGGGCTTCCAGGGCGGCGATCATCTGAGCGAGCAGGCCGGTGTTGTCCTGCTTGACCACCTTGGGGCCGACCTTGTCGATGCCGGAGACCTTGGTGATGCACTCGTCGACGGCCTGGGCCATCGTGCCGAACTCCGTGCGGGCGATCGACTTGTCGTTGCCGGCCTCGAAGGTGGTGGCGCGGTGCATGTCTTTCATTGCGGTCATCGCGGTGCGGGCGGCGGACATCGCGTCGCGGACGCCGAATGCATCGCCCAGGCCCTGGCGCATGTAGCGGGTGACGAAGACCCGGCGACGGGCGGGGCTTTGCGATGGCAGGAATCTTTCCAGGCGATCGCCCCGGTTGGCTGCGATCACACGCGCGACCTTGACGGCCCGCCGCAGGCGGGGGCCGTCCTTGATGCCGACGCCGGCGGCGATGTCGGCGTAGCTGACCTCGCGGCCGTGGTTGCTGCGCAACCAGATCATCACGTCTGCGACGTCGGTCTCGGCGCGGGTCCAGCCCATTTCATCACGGCGGCGGCTCACAGGAATTTCCCATTCTCGTCCATGAACGCCGCGAGCGTGGCGTCGTCCAGAGCAGCGCCGGTGGCCATGTCACGGACGGCGGCGATCGCCGCCTCGGCGCCGTCACACAGCTCCGCGATGGCCTCGGCGCGGTCCGTGGTGAAGTTGATCTGCTGCTTGCTCAGCAGCGCCAGTGCCCGTGAGGCGGCCATGCGGATCTCGGCCATGGCGTTGAAGACGTCCATGGACGCCTCGGCCTGCGATCCCTCGCTGGCTTGGCGGGCTTGTGCGGCATAGGCGTCCCGCTCGGCGCGGATGACGTCGTCGTATTCGCGCTGCCGCTCGCTGGCGACCCCGGCGGCCGCGGCGCGGTCTTCAGCATCTGCGGCGGCCTGGCGGGCTTCGAACTCCTCCAGGGCCTCCCGCGCCGCCCTTCGGGTCGCCTCATCGGCCAGCAGAGCAGTCTTCACTGCTGTGGGATGTGTCATGACATAGGTGATAGCCGAAGGCCGGGTCCCGCTCTTTTCCGCTTCCTTCTCGACCGCATCACGCCGCTCGGTTGATAGGCCCGTGGCCTCCCAGCTGCGGTAGTAGCCGTTCTTGCCGTAAAAGGGGTACTCCCCGGTATCAGGAGGCTCGATGTTCGTGTCCGGGCATAGGGCGGCGGCATGCGGGACGACGCCGTCGGCGGCGAGCCGATTCCACGCATCCAACAGAGCCATGACCCGCCTGGGTGCAGTGCTGGCCCGGCGGGCGAACTCTCCGGCGCTGATGCGCCGGAAGGCGTTCAGGCCGCTCCGGGGCTGGTAGCCGATTCTCACGCCGGTGCCCTCGCCGGGCGTGACTCGCCTGGCGACCAGAAGGGCGAGCTTCCAAGGGCCTGTGCGATCCAGGGTGACGAACTCGTCGATGTCCGCCTGCAGGGCTTCCTCGCCGTCGTCGAGAGCCTCCTCGGGCGGGTCGGAGTTCATGCTGTCGCGAACGGCCTCTGCCGGGACATCCGTGCCGCCCTGGCCGGGGTCCGCGCCCTGGGGCTGACCCGGCCCGGCCAAGCTGCTGCGGGACTGCCCGGTGACTTCGCTGTTGAACGGGGTGACATCCCCGCCGATCCCGAACGCGGCGAACCCGGCCGGGACCTGCCAGCAGAGATCATGTCCGTGCTGTGTGCCAACCTCGACGCCCTGGAACCCGTCGAGATTCGGGTCGCCATCCAGATCGGCATCGACACCGGACGACGCCCCGAAGACATCATCGACCTGCCGCTGGACTGCCTCACCCGAGACAAGGGCGGGGCCGCGGTTCTGGTCTATGACAACATCAAGGCCAACCGGCTGGGCCGCCGACTGCCGATCAGCGACGGCACCGCGGCGGTCATCAGCGGCCAGCAGAAACGTGTCCGGGCGCAGTTTCCGACCACTCTGACACGTGAGCTGAAACTGCTGCCCGCACCACGCCGTAATCCCGACGGGCGCAGAGCCTTCACGATCGACACCCTCGATCAACGACACCGCGAGTGGATCACCGGGCTCGGCTCGCTGCGCACCCGCGACGGAGTCGAGTTCGACCAGGCCCGCCTCGTTCCCTATGCCTATCGGCACACCTATGCCCAGCGCCACGCTGACGCGGGCGTGCCCATCGACGTGCTCGCAGAACTACTTGATCATCGAAACCTCAACGTCACGCGCCGCTACTACCGGGTCGGCGAGGAACGGCGCCGTGACGCGGTCGACAAGGTGACCGCGATGTCCTTTGACCGGCATGGCAATCGGATTTGGCGCGACGCCCAGGCCCTGCTGGAGTCTGAGCACGCCCGATACGCGGTCGGGGAGGTCGCTGTTCCGTACGGAATCTGCACCGAACCGTCCAACGTGCAGGCAGGCGGTGGTGCCTGCCCGGTCCGTTTCCGCTGCGCAGGCTGTGACCACTTCAGAACGAATGTCTCCTATCTGCCCGACCTGACCGCCTATCTGGATGACCTGCTGCGCACCCGCGAACGTCTCTCTGCGGCCGTTGACGGTGTCGACGAATGGGCCCGCGTCGACGCCATCCCGACTCAGGAAGAAGTCACTCGGATTCGGCTGCTCATCAACCGGATCAAAGGTGACATCACCCAACTCTCCGCCGCTGAGCGGGCTCAGATCGACGACGCGGTCACCGTGATCCGCAAGCACCGTGCGGTGAACATCGGGATGCCATCGGCCCGCCTCCGCACGACCTCACCCGCAAGCGAGGCCCTCAAATGACCATCTCCAAAGGGTGTAGCTCGTTCTGAGGGAATTGCTGAACTGGGGATTCATGGTTCGGGGCCGTGTCAGATGGCAACGCTGCCTAGTACCCCGCCGTAGATCGTGATCTTGCTGGTGGGGCCGTGTGGTCGGGAGTGCCCCAGTTGGTTGTGGCCGCGCTTCCGTGATGACCACGACGTTCGACGTGGAGCGCTGACGGCAGAAGCCGTGGGTTCACGAGACATGGATCGAGAGAAGCATCCTGGACGACCTCGGGTTGGAATCGTGCCGATCGCGGGCGCGCGGCCGGATCGAGCCTCCGACGTCCACGCTGCGTGGAGGCCAGACCCGCGCGGCACCCGCCGTCCTCTATCCGAGCGTGAGCATCGCCTCGGTGACCTCGCCGACCGCCGCAGGGGGGATCGCGGTGGCGGCCTCCTTGAGGACGAGCAGCCGTGCCCCCGGGATCTCGCGCGCGATCGCCTCGCCGTTGCCGACGGGGAAGAACCGGTCGCGGGGGCCGTGGACGACGAGCGTGGGAACCTCGATCTCGGGCAGGCGCTCGCGCCAGCGGGGTTTGCAGTCGAGCCTGGAAAACACCATGCCCATCTGGTTGGCCATCTGGACCGGGGATGCGGTGCCGGGCGTGCGGTCCCAGATGCGCGCAGCGATTGCGCGCGCGGCGACGGGGTCGTCGCCGAGGATCTCCGCGCCGGCGGCGGCGAACTCCGCAACCGCCTCGCGGTCGGTCCAATCGGGCATCGGACGCGCGAACAGCCGGCGCATCGTCGCCTGGTCATGGTCGGGGAGGTCATCGTCGGGCGGGCCAGGGGCAACCGCGCGGGTGCCGACCAGGGTGAGCGCCGAGAACGCGCCCGGATGGTCGAGCACGGCCACCTGGGCGACCATCCCGCCGACGCCGATCCCCGCGAGGTGCGCAGGCCCCCCGCCGAGCGCGTCAGCAAGGGCCGCCGCGTCGGCGGCGAGGCCGCGCAGGGTGTAGGCGGGCGCCTCCGGATCCGTCGTCGTCGACTCCCCGCTATCGCGCAGGTCGTAGCGCACCACACGGCGCCCGCCAGCGGCGAGGCGCTCGCAAAGCGCGTCGGGCCAGGAGAGCATCGTCGTCCCGCCCGCGAGCAGGACGAGTGGCGCGTCGTCGTCACCGAACGACTCGATGCCCAAGGCGATCTCATTGGCGTTGACAGTGGTCATCGGATCACCGGGAGACGTCGTAGGTCAGGTGCGTCGCGGTCGATGTCGAGATCACGCTCCGCTGCACCAGCGTGCGCGGCGCTTCGCTGGTGAACAGCGGTGTCCCGGCGCCCAGCACGATGGGCGCGAGGTGCAGCGTCAGCGCGTCGACCAGCCCGGCGTCGAGCGCGGAGCCGATCGTGGCGCCGCCGCCCATGAGGATGACGTCGAGGTCCTTGCCGCTGTCCGACGACGCCGCCTCGGCTCGCTTGCGCGCGGCGGTGACGGCGTCGGGCAGCCCGGTGGTGATGAACGTCCAGTCGAGGCCGGTGAGCCGCACGGACTCCGGCGGCGCGTTCGTCACGACGACGAACGCGGGCTTGCCGACCTCGCCGGCGCCGTAGCCGACGTTGTCGTCCCAACCTTTCGGCCCGTCGACCACGTCGAAGAGGTGACGGCCGAGGACGACGGCGCCCGAGCGGGCTGCCGCCTCGCGCAGGACCCGGCGGTCGTCGGGGTCGTCGGAAAACGCCCACGTGTGCAGGGCCTCGCCGCCGGTGCCCAGACCGTTGTCCGGGCTGGGGTCGGGCCCGGTGACGAAGCCGTCGAGAGAGACCGAGATGTCAGCGATGATTCGAGTCATGCCAGGGCAGACCCGATCCGCCGCCCAAACTCATCGCTCACGCACCCCCGACTACCTCAGACGCATATGCACGGGCCAAAAGTATGGGTGTGGCTGCTTCTGACGGGCCGAGCTGATCAGGCGATGAGCTGGTAGTCGTGCTGGCCGTGGACGCGTTGATGTTCTTGGCCGAGGTGATGGCGCCAGTATTCGGGCAGATCGTTGTTGGTGATGAGGGCGCGGAGTTTCAGGATGGCTTCGGCTCCGGCAAGGCCCCAGCGGGCGCCGGTGATGTCGAGGCGGTCGGCGATGAGGTGGCGGCAGGCGCCTTCAATGACGCCGGTCGCGATGGGCCAGCCAGCGGCCAGGGCCTGGTCGTAGCGGAGGAACTCTGCGTGATCGGTCAGGTAGCGGATGCAGGTGTCGATGCCGTCTCGCCGGTCGGTGGGCAGGTGCGCGGCCTGGGTGTCGAGGTCGGTGATGACCTGGCGTGTGTGTCCGGCCAGGAGGGCCAAGGCGTGGGTGGCGACCCAGTCCTCGGCCGCGGGATCGGCTGGCCGGTGCAGGCACCACGCACTGGCCCAGAGCTTTTCGATGACGTGAATGAAATCGATGACGATGGTGATGGCCGCACTGCGGCGGATGGCCTCGGCGCGGATGAGGTCGCGCTGGTGGCGGGCACCGTCGATGAGCACGATCCAGGCGCGAGCATGGCGGGGATCGCGGGCTTCGGCCTGGTCGAACAGGGCAGCGATCACCTCATCCGGGTCGTTGATCACCGAGCCGCACAGCCATTTCCCGCTCGCGTGCGGCCCTGGCTGTGGCCTGCGTTCGCCGGCGCGGCCGCCGGGCAGGGCGATCACATCGTGTGGACGACGCGGCGCGGGCTGGGCGTCGTAGAGGGCACCGAGCGTCGCCATCCGCTTGCGGCACGACTTCTGACCGGCCGCAAGGCGGGTCCGGAACGTGCGGGTGGCCCGGGCAGCCGCTTTCGCGGTGCCCGGGCGAAGCGCCTCGGGCCGCATCACCACGCCCTTAGCGTCACAGCTGAGCACCAGCAGCTCATCACGGGTCCGCGGCACCGGGATGCGCTGCCGATAAAAGGCGTCGATATCGACGGCGGCGGCCTGGACCAGGCGTTGCAGCTGCCGTTTGCCGAGCACGTTCCCGCACCGGGCGGTAATCGCGGCGTGAGCGGCATCGAACGAACCCCGGACCGCTTCGGCCACCGCCAGGCGGGCCAGTCCGTGGCTGTGCCGACCCACGGGCAGCGACAACGCGCTGTCCGCGGGATAGACGTTCGGCAGGCCGGGAGCACGCCAGGCGCACCGCGTCACGGTCACCGTCCCGAAGACGGTGGCCAGCAGCCGGTGATGCCGCATCTCCACCCGCCGCCGCGGCAGGCCATCAGATCCCACCACCGCCGCGACCCCACCGATCCCGGCCCCACCGATCCTGGCTTCGGCGACGGCGTCCTGCTCACGTAGCGCCCGCAGGTCCAGATGGGCCTGCAACAACAGCCGCAGCAGCTCACGGCCCTGCTGCTCGATCACCTCCTCAAGCCGATCATGCGTGAAGGACGCGGTCTGGGGGCCGGCGAGCTGTCCGAGGAGACAGTTGAAGGTTCTGATCGCCGCTGCAAAGACGTCAGCGGCCGCGTCTGCACAGTACGGTTCCACCGCAGGGCTCTTCTCGTGGGCGGTTTCGACTGGTTGGCACCTTCGAACCTCCCTGGCAGGAGAGCCCCGCCGCAATCACTGCGGCGGTGAGGACCCGATGCCATCACCGGAACCAGCCGGCCCCCTCTTCGACGCGCGGCCGGTCACCTGCGCGGCCACCTGCTCGGTCACCACGAACAAGCCAGCGCCCACCTCCTCCAGCCAACCGCGCTCGACCAGCCGTTTCAGCTTCGACCGCAGCCCCTCCCGCGTCGAGGCCGCATCCCGCAGGCCCATCGCCACCAGCAGCTGCCC
>NZ_VCJS01000345.1 GCF_005893125.1 Nonomuraea basaltis
GGGCGGCTCACCGAGATCGAGGGCGGGGGCACGGACGACACCGAGTACGCCATCTTCGCCGCCTCGCTGCTGGTGCGGCACGGGCACGGGCTGACTGCCGCCCTGGCGGCGCAGGCGTACCGGGAGGAGATCATCCCCCGGGTTACGGGGCCGATGCGGGGGGCGGGCTTCTCCGAGCTGGGCACCGTCGAAGCGCTTCGACGCGGCCTGGAGCCGCCGCTGACCGGGCTGGCGCATTCGCACGGCTGGTCGGACGGCCTGGCCATGCGGGCCGCGCCCTATGGGATCTTCTGCCCTGGGGATCCGCAGGAGGCGGCTCGGCTGGTGGAGCAGGACGGGCTGGTCAGCGGGTCCGGCGAGGGCATCCTCGGCGGGCGTGCCGTCGCCGGGGCGGTGGCGGCGGCCATGGGCGGAGCGCCCGTCGGCGATGTGCTGCTCGCTGCGCTGTCGGTCATCCCGGCGGACTCGTGGACGGCCCGGAACATCGTGCGGGTCTGCGACGTGCTCGGCTGGTCGCCGTCCCCGGTCGCCGACGATGAACCTTCCGGCGCCGGCTCGGGCGAGGCGGAGGTCGTCGAGGCGTTGCACGAGGCCGTGGTCGTCAGGCACTACCCGTGGACCGACGTCGCCCCCGAGGCGGTGGCGCTGGCGCTGGCCGCCTTCATCGTGGGCGACGGTGACGTCGAGGCGGCGGTGACGTTCGGGGTGAGCCTGGGGAGGGACGCCGACACGATCGGCGCCATCGCCGGGGCCATCGCCGGAGCCCGGCAAGGGGAGCACGGCGTCCCCGGGCGGTGGGCCGCCAGGATCGGGCCCGTGACAGGCAAGTGCCTGCCCGTCGTGGCAGGAAGACATGTGCTGGACGTCGCCGACGAGCTGGCGGAAGGGCTGTAGATCACGATGTCGGGGGACAGAATCAGGGGGGCCTTCGCCGGGCTCGCCGTCGGTGACGCGGCGGGCTGGCCCGCGGCCAGGCACCGGGCGGCCCTGCACGCCCCCTGGAGCAGGCGCCTGCACAGGGAGCTCGACGCGTTCGCGGAGGAGCACGAGGTCACCACGCTGCCGGTGCCGTTCGCGCTCAACCAGCCGACCGCGCCGCTGGCCATCGGGCCGTCCGACGACGCCGAGTGGCTCGCCTGGACGGTGCTCACGATCGACCGGCCGAGGGCCGAGGCGTTCAGGGAGCTCATCGCCGACGAGGCGCCGCCTGACACGGCCGGCGGGCGCGCCGCCGGAGCGCGGAAGCGCGAGACCCACCAGGGCGTCAGGGCGCGGATCTCGGTGGCCACCGCGCTGGACAACCTGGCCAAGGGGGTCGAACCGCCCGCGTCCGGGCACGACAACCCGCACCACTTCGACGACGCCGCCGCCGTCAGGGCCGTCGCGTTCGGGGCTCTGGGGAGGGACCCCACGCACGACGCCCAGGTGACGAACGCCGGCGACGGCGTGCTCGGCGCCCTGGCGATGGCCGCCGCCGTGGCCGAGGCCGTGGCGTCGGGCGCGATCGGCCGGGCCGTGGAGGCGGCGCTGGCCGTACTGCCGCAGGACACCGCCATCGGGCACAACGCCCGCGTGGCGCTGGCCGTCGCGCGCAAGGCGGGCGACGCGTTCGCCGCGGTGCCCGCGCTGGACGCGGCGCTGCTCGACCACGTCTACAGCTACGGCGTGGGCGCCGCGCAGACAGTGCCCGTGGCGCTGGCGCTGGCCGAGGCCTCCGGCGGCGACCTCGGGCGTGCCGTGCCGGCGGCGGCGTGCCTGGCCGCGCTGGCCGACTCGGCGCCCGCGCTGGCCGGGGCGCTGGCGGGGGCGTGCGGCGGCTACGAGACGATCCCGGAGGGGTGGATCGCGTCGGCCCGTACGCTGGCAGGTTGTTGCCTGCCGCGCCTGGCGGGCAGAGATCTGATCGAACTAACGGAGGGAATCGCATGACGCCGCTTGAGGACAGGGCGACCGGCTGCGTGGCGGGGGCGGCGGTCGGTGACGCGCTGGGCGGCGCCACCGAGGGCTGGACTCCCGAACAGATCGTGGAGCGGTACGGCGGCCGCGTCGAGGGCATCGTCCCGCCGTTCAACGAGGACTGGCGTAACGCCCGCCCGATCGCGCCGTACCACAAGGGCGACGGCCACATCACCGACGACACGCTGATGACGCACGCCCTGATCCGCGTGTACGAGAGGGTCGGCGGGCACCTCGACGCGTACGCGATGGCCGACCACCTCGTCCCCGAGCTGATGGGCGAGCGGCGGTGGATCCCCGAGCTGGAGACCGAGGCACTGCCGCTGCAGCGGGTCTTCCTGGCCGAGAAGTGGATCGTGGCCAGGCTGCACTACGGGCACGTGGACCCCCGCGAGGCCGGCGTCGGCAACATCGTGAACTGCGGCGCCGCCATGTACGTCGCCCCGGTCGGCATCGTGAACGCCGCCGACCCCGGCGCCGCCTACGCCGAGGCCGTCGACCTGGCCGGGGCGCACCAGTCCAGCTACGGCCGCGAGGCCGCCGGGGTCATGGCCGCCGCCGTCGCCGAGGCCATGCGTCCCGGCGCCACCGTCGACTCCGTGGTCGCCGCCTGCCTGAGCCTGGCCAAGGACGGCACCAGGGCCGCCATCGAGTCGGTGTGCGAGGCCGCCGCCGGACTCGGGCACTGGGACGGATCTTTCGCGGCGCTGCGGGCCGCCGTGCGGCCCTACGACACGGTCGCCGACACCTACCGCGACCAGGGGCTGGGGGCGCGGCGGCCGAGCCGGGTGCACAGCATCGAGGAGCTGCCGCTGGCGCTCGGCTTCCTGGTGATCGCCAAGGGCGACTACCGCGACACCGTGCTGGGCGGCGTCAACTACGGGCGCGACGCCGATTCGATCGCCTCCATGGGCGGGGCCATCGCGGGCGCGCTCGGCGGGCTGGGCGCCGTGCCGGCGGAGTGGGTGGACCTGGTCGGGGCGGCCAGCCGTACGGACCTGGTGGGCCCCGGGCTCGCGATCGCGGAGGTGGCGCGCCGGGTGCACGACGACGACCTGGCACGCCGCCGCGCCCACGAGGCCGCCTTCGCCGGCCTCGACCGCCGATGATCCGGCTCACCTGGGTCCAGCCCGAGGATCTGATCGGGCACGAGCTGCGCCAGGCCGCCGAGGACGGGCGGGGCCCGGAGCTCGTACGGGACATCGCGGACCGGTGGCACGAGGCCGGCGGACACGATGCTCCGCCCCGGGCCGGCGCCTCGGGGCCGGAGGCGGCGCGGCTGCGCGGGGTGGCCCAGGACCTGCTGGACGAGCTCGGAGCGATCCCGTCACCGCTGCCCGAGCCGTCCGACCTGGCCGAGATCATCGTCGCCTGCCTGAACTGGCCGAGACCTGGACAGCACCCGGCCGCCGCCCGGGGCGCCGCCGCTTCGGTCGCCGGGTACGGTGGCGTGCGCGCGATGGGTCGCGGCGCGGTGGCCGGTCCGGGTACGGCGGTGGACCCGGCGCGGGTGCTGGGGGCGTGGCTCGGGCGGGCGGCCGGGTGCGTGCTGGGCAAGCCCGTGGAGAAGATCCCGCGCGAAGGCATCAGGGAGATCGCCGAGGCCACCGGCAACTGGCCCATCCGCGGCTGGTTCACCGCGAAGGGCCTGCCGGACGACATCGCGCGCCGCTGGCCGTGGAACCGCCGCAGCGCCGTCAACTCGCTGGCCGAGAACATCGACGGCATCCCCGAGGACGACGACCTCAACTACCCGCTGCTGGCCCTGACCGTCCTGGAGCGCCACGGCCGCGACTTCACCACCGGTGACGTGGCCAGGCTGTGGCTCGACGAACTGCCCGCCGGCCGTACGTTCACCGCCGAGCGCGTCGCGTACCGCAACCTCCTGGACGGCGTCGAGCCCCCGTTCACGGCCAGGTACCGCAACCCGTTCCGGGAGTGGATCGGTGCCCTGATCAGGGCCGACGTCTACGGCTGGGTCAATCCGGGCGATCCGGCCACCGCGGCCGAATACGCCTGGCGCGACGCCCGGCTCACGCACACAGCGAACGGGATCTACGGGGCGATGTTCGTGGCCGCGATGTGCGCCGCCTCGCTGGTCGCCACGTCGGCGGAGGAGGTCGTGCGAGCCGGTCTGTCCGTGGTGCCGCCGGGCTCGCGCCTGCACGAAGCGGTACGTCTGGCCGCCGCGGACGCCGCCCGCGAGGACGACTTCGAGCGGGTCGTCGACCTCCTGCACGAGCGCCACGGCGCCCTGCACTGGGTCCACACGATCAACAACGCCGCCCTCGTCGCCGCCACGCTCATCCACGGCCGGGGCGACTTCACCGCCACGATCGCCGGAGCGGTCGCCGGCGGCTGGGACACCGACTCGGCGGGCGCCACGGCCGGGTCCATCGCGGGCGCGCTGAACGGCGGCGTACCGGACGAGTGGCGCATCCGCGACAGCTTGGCCAGTAGCCTGACCGGGTTCGACGGGGTGAGCCTCGCCCAGCTGGCCGGGCGTACACGGGAGATGATGCAGGCATGATCTCGGTTTTCGGCAGCGCCAACATGGACCTCGTCGCCTACGTCTCAGAAGCCCCCAAGCGTGGCGAAACGGTAACCGGTCACCGGTTCCGCACCGTGCCCGGCGGCAAGGGGGCCAACCAGGCCATCGCCGCCGCGCGGGCGGGCGCGCCGGTGGCGTTCCTCGGGGCGGTCGGCGACGACGGCTTCGGGGCGGAGCTGCGCGCCACGCTGGCGGAGGCCGGGGCGGACGTACGCGGCCTGCGCCAGGTGCCCGGGCCCAGCGGCATCGCGCACATCGTGGTCGACGACGACGGCGGCAACTCGATCATCGTCGTCCCCGGCGCGAACGGCACCGTCACCGGCCCCTCGGACGACGACCTGGCCGCGATCGCGGGCTCGCAGGCGCTGCTGCTGCAGCTGGAGCTGCCCATGGCGGCCGTCGTGGCGGCGGCGCAGGCGGGCACGGTCGCCGGCGTGCCGGTCATCCTCACCCCGGCGCCCGCCCAGGCCCTGCCCGACGAGCTGCTCGACGCCGTCACGCTGATCGTCCCGAACGAGCACGAGGCCGCCGCCATCACGGGCGCCACAGGCGCGGACGCCGCCCTGGACGCGCTGCTCGAGCGCGTCGAGGAGGCCGTGATCACGCTGGGTTCGGAGGGCGCGCTGTACGGGGCCCGGTCGGGGGAGCGGCTGCGGGTGCCGGCGATCGAGGTGAAGGCGGTGGACACGACGGCGGCGGGCGACACGTTCGTGGGCGCGCTGGCCGTGGCCCGGACCGAGGGGCTGCCCATGGCCGACGCCCTGCGCTTCGCCTCCGCGGCCGCCGCGCTGTCGGTGCGGCGCGAGGGCGCCAGCACCTCGATGCCCACCCGCCGGGAGATCGAGGACTCGCTCGCCCCGCATCAACTTCAAGATCGCTCATAGCGCAGGAGCGCCGTCCGCGCGTCGAACGTCCGCGAATCCGCCAGCCGCAGGTTGACCCGGTCCTTCTGCGGCAGGAACAGCGGTTGCCCGCCGCCGAGGACCACCGGGTGCACCATGATGTGGTACTCGTCGATCAGCCCCAGCTCGGTGAGCGCGGAGGCCAGCCGCGAGCCGCCGTTCAGCAGCAGGTCCTGGTCCGCCTCCCGCTTCAGCTCCGTGACCTCCTCGGCGAGGTTCCCGGACATGATCCGGGTGTTCCAGCCCGCCTCCTTCAGCGTCGAGGAGAAGACGACCTTCGGCGTGCGGCGCCAGATGGGGGCGAACTTGAGGTCGTGCGGGTGGTCCGACATCGACTCCGCCTGCGGCCAGAAACCCGACATCATCTCCCACACGACGCGCCCGTACAGGAAGGTGCCGACCCCCGCCTGGATCTCGTCCCCGTACGCCGACAGCTCCGGCCCCATCCCCGGCCAGTCGAACTCGCCCTCCGGGCCGTTGATGTGACCGTCGACCGAGGTGTGGACCCAGTAGATGAGCTTGCCCATGATGTGCTCCTTCGTCGTTGCCTTCGTGACTGGGTCGGAGCCGATCGCGGGTCCTCTACATCCTCGGGAAGAAATTGCCGCCTCAGTTTTCGTGCGTCCAGGACAACGTGACCCCGCTCGTCCTTCGGCCACGGGTCCGGCGGGACGAACCTGAACAGCAGGACCCGATCGTCGGGGGCGGCGAGGATGACGCGGGCCGTGGGGCGGTGGGTTCTGGCGATCACTCATGGACCGTGACAAGCGGGTTCGGCGGGTGCTGGCGGGGCAGGTGGTGACCATGAGTGAGAAACCCGATGAGCTGCCGGAGGCGGTGGGAGGAGTGAACGGGGAGAGCGACATCGTCGCGGAGCGGTCCGGCGCCGACACGCCGAAGACCCGCCGCCCCATCCCGGCCAACCCGCCGGACGAGCAGGAGGTGCCCGAGGAGCCCCCGGAACAGGACGAGGAGGAGGATGTCACCCGCCCGGACGCAGGCCCCACCGGCTGACACCACCCGCCCACGCCACGCCCGCCCGGCCCGCGCCACCTGCCGTGCCGCCTACGCCGCGCCCGCCTGGCCGCGCCGTGCTGCGCCGTCGGTGGTGTGGCGTGATGAGTCGCTGGGGCAACCAGGACCTGGGGGCTTACTTCCTGGCGGCCGTGCTGGGAGACAGGTGGGCGGCACATTCGTCCCGGTAATAGAGGGTACGGGAGCGCAGCCGCTGGGGATCGGTGAGCACGGCCCGGGAGACCGAGGGCACGACGGCGTGCCGTACCGACGAGTACAGCCGCGCCACGTCGGCGGGAGAGGCCCCCTGCGCGCCCAGCCCGGGAGCGAGGATGGGCCCGTTGAGGTCGGCCAGCGAGTGCTCCAGCTCGGGGAGCGTGGCACCCATGACCACCCCGACGGGCCCGAAAGGCGTGTGGCCCGCGTTCGCCGCGGCGGCCCCGGCCAGCACCTGGCCGGCCACTAACCGCTGCAGCCCGGCCGCCTCCGGGTTGGAGGTGCGCGCCAGCACGAAGACGCCCGCGTCGTTGGCCACGGCCGAGGTGATCGCCCCCTCCAGCGACCCGAACCCCAGGTACGGGCTCAGCGTCACGGCGTCGGCGGCCAGCGGGCTGCCCCGGTCGAGGTACGCCTCGGCGTACGCGGCCATCGTGCTGCCGATGTCCCCGCGTTTGACGTCGAGCACCACCAGCGTCCCCGCCTCGCGCAGGTCGGCGATGGTGCGTTCCAGAACGGCGATGCCGCGGCTGCCCCACCGCTCGAAGAACGCCGACTGCGGCTTCACCACGGCCGCCACGTCGGACACGGTGTCGACGACCGTGCGGCTGAAACGTTCGAGACCTGAGGGGGAATCGTCGAGCCCCCAGGCGTGGAGCAGCGCCGGGCTCGGATCGATGCCCACACACAGCGGTCCGCATTCGTCGAGCCTGGCTCGCAGGCGCGTCCCGAACGACTCGTTCATCACTGGGCCCCTTCACATGTTCCTGCCGCGACGATATGGGACCGGCCGCTCACCTGAACAGGTGAGCGACCGTTCCCGTTCGCCAGTCTTCCAGGCGTGGCTCCGGGGTAGAGCAGCAGCATGTACGAGATCGCCCATCGGGTGCTGGTGCTGCGCAGCGATCCGCCGCGTGACGTGTTCGTCACGGTCGGCGTGCCGTACGAGGAGCCGACCGGGGAATGGTCGTGCCCCTACCGGATCGACGGGCTCGACGGGTGGGAACACGAGAGGAAGGTCACGGGGCTCGACTCGCTGGGCGCGGTCGAGCTGGCGGTGGCGATGGTACGGGCCGCGGTGACCGGCTCGCACGAGGCCAAGGCGGGGCTGCTGAGCTGGGAGGACTCGCCCGGCACACAGGCGCGGACGGTGTACGTCAGCTGGGACAAGGAACGCGACATCGCCTATATCGCGATGAAGCATGAAGCAGCCCCAGGAGAGGCCGTACAGCAGGTCGTGGTGGAGGACGCCGTCCTCGACTATGGGGATTCGGGGCAGCTCCTGGGCCTGGAGCTCATGAACGCCGCCACCCGGCTCCCCGCCGAGATGCGGATGTGACCTCCGCGTTCACCGGGAGGCCGGCCACCGCCGGCGCGGCAGCTCCAGCACCACCGTGACGATGGCCAGCACGGACACCACCGCGGCGGCGAACGCCCCCATCATCATTTGTCACGCCAGATCGGGATCGCGGAGCTGTGCCCGCCCACCCCCGCGGGCGGGCACACGCGACCTCAGGCGTCGTCGTCGGAGACACGCGAGGCGTCCCGGCAATCGCTGGGCGCCTTGCTGAACATCGCCAGCAAGCCTCCGCACGTGCTCACCGGCAACGACACGGGTTCGACGATCTCGTCGTTGAACACCGTCACGTCGCCGATGAGGGGGGCTGGGCCCTGGTCGCGAGGCTCGTCGTCGGCGTACGCGGTCGCGGCGCCGGGGAAGAGCACGCCCGTGACGACCGCCACCGCGACACCCTTCATCCTGCTCACCACGAACGCCTTCCGAGCCGGGTCAGGCGGCGGCCCGCTCCTGGGGCCGCTCCGAGGGCTCTTCGCTCTGCCCGGTGTCGTGGCTGGGCCGCCCGCCCGCCATGATCCGATCGATCACGGCCAGCGCCAGCGCCGAGACCACGAAGGTCAGGTGGATCAGCGTTTTCCATAGAAGCTCCCTGTCGGTGATGGCCGGTCTGGCCGCGTTGATGAAGATCTGGAGGAGGTGGATGGACGAGATGCCGATGATCGCCATGGCCAGCTTGACCTTGAGCACGTTGGCGTTGACGTGCGAGAGCCACTGCGGCTGGTCGGGATGCCCCTCGATCCGCAGCCGCGAGACGAAGGTCTCGTAGCCGCCGACGATGACCATGATCAGCAGGTTCGAGATCATGACCACGTCCACGAGACCGAGGACGATCAGCATGATGGTGGTCTCCGGTGGGGAGCCGCCGAATCCGAGCTGGATCAGATGGACCAGCTCCACCATGAACCGCCATGTGTACACGACCTGGGCCACGATCAGCCCCAGGTAGAGCGGCACCTGGATCCACCGGCTCAGGAACATCACGTAGCCGACGCGGGTGAGCACCGTCCGCGGCCCCGTCGGCGCGCCGGCCACGGACAACTGCGCGAGACGCACTACGAGGTGAGGATGTTGACGTGCTGGATCCAGGTCTGGACGTCGACGAGTGGGGGCTCACCAGAGCCGAACTGGTCGAGGATGGCCGGTGACGCGGTGGCGGACGCCAGGGCGAAGGCGGCGACGGCTGCCGCTACTCGAACCTTCAACGGAACTCCTTGCTGCTCTTGCGCTTGTCGGCTGAACGGCTGAACGGCTGAACGGCTGAACGGGGGAACGGGGGAACGGGGGAACGGAGGGCGCCGG
>NZ_VCJS01000346.1 GCF_005893125.1 Nonomuraea basaltis
CCGGCAACCTCGACACCGCCGCCACTCTCGACATGCTGAGGATCTTCCAGGAGCTGCGTTCGGCGGGGCAGACCCTCGTGATCGTCACGCACGACGAGCGGGTCGCGGCCACCGCGGATCGGCTGGTGTCGATGCGCGACGGGATGTTCGTCGACGACACCCGGCTGGACGGCTCCCCCACGCGCGGGCTCGGCGGGCTGATCGGGCTGGAGGGCTGAACGTCATGGGCTCCATCGTGCTCGTCGTGCGCCTGGTGCTCGCCGACGTGCGGCGGCACAAGGTCCAGGCCGTGATGCTCCTGCTCGCGGTGACCGTGGCCACCGCCACGATGGCACTGGGCCTGTCCCTGCGCGGCGTGAGTGACGCGCTGTACGAGCAGACCCGCGCGGCCACCGCCGGGCCGGATGTGGTGGCACTCTCCGGCGACACGGGCCCCGCCGTCACCTCGGCCCTGGCCTCGCTGGCGAACGAGCCGGAAGTCACCGCCCACCATGGCCCCTATCGCATCGTCTACGCCGACCTCACCACGCGCGATTCCACCTCGTCCCCAGTGGTGGTGCAAGGCTTCGCCGAGAAGCCCGGCACGGTCAACCGGCCGCTGGTGACCTCGGGCCAGTGGGTACGCTCCGGCGGCACGGTCCTCGAACGCGGTTTCGCCACCGCGCTGGGCGTCGGCGTCGGCGACCGCGTCACCATCGCCGGCCGGTCGTACCCCGTCGTCGGGATCGCCGTCACCGCGGCCACCTCCATCTACCCCTGGGCGGCGCAGATCGGCCCGGGCGGTGGCCCCAGCGACTACAGCGGCCTGGCCTGGATGACCCGATCAGATGCCCGGGCCCTGGCGTCGTCCCAAGATCTCCCGGTGACCTTGGCCCTGGACCTCAAGCTGCGCGACCCTGCCGCCACCGAGGCATTCATCGACGCCCACCACCTCTCCACCGTAAGGATCACCTTCCACTCCTGGCAGTTCAGAGCCCAGCGGGACATGGCCATCCTCAGGGGCACCCAGCCGATCCTGGTACTCGGAAGCTGGCTGCTCAGTTTCCTGGCCGTCACCGGGGTGGCGGCGCTGGCCGCGGGACGCGCCGTCGAGCAGACGCGCCGGGCCGGGCTGCTCAAGGCCGTCGGTGCCACCCCCGGTCTGATCGCCGCCGTCCTGCTCACGGAGTACCTGGCCGTGGCGCTGCTGGCCGACGTGCTGGGGCTGGTGATCACACGCCTGACCGTGCCCGTCATCGCCAGCCCCACCGCCAGCAGAATCGGCGACATCGGCGGGCCGACCGGCCCCGTCATCGCCGCGACGACCGTCCTGGCCGTGGCGGTGGCGGTGCTGTCGGCGCTGCGTCCCACGCTGCGGGCCCTGCGCACCGCGACCGTCGCCGCCCTGGCCGACGCCGCCCACCGGCCGCGGCGCCGCCCGTGGCTGACCGCGCTGTCCGCGCTGCTGCCCACGCCGTTCCTGCTCGGGCTGCGGCTGACCGCCCGCCGTCCGGGCCGGGTGGTGCTGCAGGCGTGCTCGACCGCCACCACGCTGATCGCGCTCACCGGTCTGCTCTCCCTGTCCGTCCAGTCGTCGAGGGGCTACGGCCTGAACGGCTCCACCGCCCTGCCCAACCTGCGGGCCGAGAACGCCAGCCACCTGCTGATCGCGGTCTCCGCCCTGCTGATCGCCCTGGCCGTGGTGAACATCATCGCGTTCACCTGGACCACGGCGATGGAAGCCCGCACGAGCCTGGCCGTCGCGCGTGCGCTCGGCGCCACCCCCGGACAGGTCTCCGCGGGGTTGTCCATCGCCCAGCTCCTACCCTGCCTGCCCGGCGCCATCATCGGCATCCCCCTGGGCATCGGGGTGTTCTCCGCCTTCAGCCCCAGGAACGCGGTCCTCGCGCCGGTCTCCTCGATGCTCATCGCCGCGCTCGCAACCCTCCTGGTGACGGTGGCGCTCACCGCCCTGCCCGCCCACGTGGCGGCCCGCCGTCACGTGGTGTCGGTCCTCAGCACCGACACACCGTGATCGGCCGGCAGGTGGTGGGCAGCGGCGCGCAGCGCACTGAGCCCTGCACCAGCTCGTAGAGCATTGCCGGCGATCGCTGGCGTGCGCTGACGGGCACCCGGCGCACCGGGCTTTTTGGTATGAATCGAATTGATCGACACAAAGGAATCTCGAAGTGGTATCTGACGCCACCGGCACTCGGCGACTCATAGCCGGCACGAAAGAGCCCCGCGCGTGGGTGTCTCCCCGGACAGACCTGGTGACGGCGCTGCTCGGGGTATGGTTCGGGGTCGGCCTGATGATCGACGCCTGGGCGCACGCCAACCTGGCCGAGCTGGAGACGTTCTTCACCCCCTGGCACGCGGTGTTCTACTCCGGGTTCGCCGTCGTCTCCGGCTGGATCATCTGGCAGGTGTGGCGCAACTGGCGCGCCGGACGGCAGGGGCTGGCAGCCGTCCCCACGGGTTATCTTGCCGGGCTGGTGGCGATCCCCGCATTCGCCGCCTTCGGACTCGCCGACCTGCTGTGGCACACCATCCTCGGCATCGAGACGACCCTCGACATCTTCTTCAGCCCGTCCCACCTCGGCCTCATCGTGACGATGCTGCTCATCATCACGACACCGCTGCGCTCGGCGTGGAACGCCCCCGATGTCGGTGCCCGGCCGCGGCTCGGCCGCCTGCTGCCCGCGCTGGTCGGGCTCGCGTTCGCCACCGCGCTGGTGTCGCTGTTCCTGTCGTACGGCGACGCCTTGCAGTACCGGCCCCAGGCAATCGTCCAGGCGTTCTCCTTGGCGCAGGACTCGGCCGCCGTGCCACGGGGCGCTGGCCCCAGACCTGTCGCCGTGGGCGCCGATCGGGTGGCCGTCGCGATGGTCGTCACCAACGTCGTCATGCTCAGCCCGGTGCTGTTCCTGGTGCGCCGCTGGCTGTTGCCGTTCGGCTCGATGACCGTCATGTACACGATCATGGCGCTCATGCCGGGTGCCCAGACGGCCTTCCGTAACCTGCCGATCCTGTTGTCGTTCGTGGCCGCCGGGTTCGTGAGCGACCTGCTGATCCGCCGGCTGCGGCCGTCGGGTGAGCGGCGCGCCGCCTACTGGACCTTCGCCGGGCTGTCGGCCTTCGCCACCTGGTCGCTGTACATCGGGGTCGCCTCAGCCACCGGGGGCGGCCTGCCTGCCGTGCCCGAGCTGTGGACCGGCGCGCCGGTCGTCGCCGGGCTGATCGGGCTGGCGCTCGGGGCACTGCTCCTGCCCAACGCGGTCACTGCCGAGCCGGTTCCACACGGCGCGGCCGTCGCCGAGTGTGCATGATCCGAGTTCTGTGCCTCGCCGCCGCCCTCGTGCTGGTGCTGGCCGTCCCCACTGCTGCGCACAACGTCACGGCGGGGGCGGACCTGCGATCGTGCCTCACCGCTGAGGAACTACGCAGCGATCAGGCCTCATAGCTCCAGGCCGCCCCGGAACCGCGGTACTCCCTGACCGGGATCGGATCTACTCCGGGGCGCATTGTGGCCCGATACAGCGTCCCCGCGAGGTGGTCGACTTCGTGCGCTACCAGGCGGGCAAGTCCACGCTCGAACACGGAGACGCAACGGACACCCTCAAGGGTGTCGTAAGCGACCCGGAGGGCCAGCGCCCTCGGCACGAGCCCGCGGACGTCGAAGAAGCTGAGGCACCCCTCGAACTGCTCGTCGGTCTCCGTCGACTTCTCAAGCACCACGGGATTGAGGAGAACCAGGGGCCCCAGCCCTGGTGGCCGGACGATGGCGGCGGCCCGTCCCTCGCCGATTTGGGGAGCGGCGATGCCCATGCCTTTCGCGAAGTCGTAGACGGCCGCTACGCGGTCGGCGGCCGCGGTCAGCTCGCGGACGACTCTGGACGCCTCCTCTAGCTCAGCCGGGAACACGAACGGGCGAGCGGCTTCCAGCAACACGGGATCACCCTCCTGAACGATCCCAACTGCCCGCAACAGGTCTGTCAGATTCTCACTCGGCATCAGCACAACTCTCCTCTACTACCCGACCAAGCCAGGCAATCGACCACTCACGTCAACGGCATGCCGCCGACGTCTAACCAGCAAAGACAGGACCCCTCACCACAGCAGCGCCGGATAGCAGGTGGTCGACTTCGTGGCTGACCAGGCGGGCGAGGGAGTCGGTGAACACGGTGACGGATGCGGTGCCGTTGAGGCCGGTGTGCTCGACTTCGAGGCGGAGCAGGCGGGGCACCATGCTGCGGCCGTCTAAGAAGCTGAGGCGGCCTTCGTACCGTTCGTCGGTGCCGCCGACGCTCGCCGACGACCTTGGGGTTGAGCAGGACAAGGGTCGGCGTCGTCGCTGGGAGGCTGGATGATCGCCGCGGCCCGAGCCATTCCGATCAGGGAAGCGCGGCTAGGCCCACGCCCTTGCCGAACACGTGGTGCTCGCGGACCCTGGCCACCGCGGCCAGGCCATCAGGTCAGCCATGGCTAGTGGATCACGACTTGGGAGAGGCGGGCAGGGGGTCGCGTACAAGCTCGGCAGCGGCGTCGTAACCCTGCTCATCCTGTGTGGGAGACCCACCGCTGATGGTCGCCGGGGCCGCCCCAGGCGGGCGCGCCCCATCTTCACCGACCCTCCGTTCGCGACTTATGCGGTCAGCAGTCGGGCGAGCCATTCGGTGCGGGTTCGGCGGGCCGTGACCGAGATGTTTGCCTGCGGGTACAGGGCGTCGAACCCGTGGAAGCCGCCCGCCCAGATGTGGAGTTCGGCCTGTCCGCCCGCCGCCCAGATGCGGGTGGCATAGTCCGTGTCCTCGTCACGGAAGACTTCGGCAGAGCCGGTGTCGATGTAGGTGGTCGGCAGGCCGGAGAGGTCCTCGGCGAGCGCGGGAGAGACGTACTCGGGCACCTCGTCGTCGGTGAGGTCGCCGAGGACCGCGCGCCACCCGAACTGGTTCATCTCGCGGGTCCAGACGCCGGGCCCGTCGGAGTACTGGCGGCTGGAGGTGCTGGTGTTGCGGTGGTCGAGCATGGGGCAGGTCAGTATCTGCGCGGCGATCGCCGGGGTGCCGAGGTCGCGGGCCAGCAGGGTGACACCGGCGGCGAGGCCGCCGCCCGCGCTGGCGCCGGCGACGACGATCCGGGCGGGGTCGATGCCCAGTTCTTCGGAGTGTTCGGCGATCCATTGCAGGCCCTGGTAGCAGTCGTCGACGAGGGCGGTGCCGGTGGCCTCGGGTGCGAGCCGGTAGTCCACGGAGACCACGACCGCGCCGAACTCCTCGAGCCACTCCAGTGGGATGTCGATCTGCGAGAAGCGGTCGCCCATGACCATCCCGCCGCCGTGCATCCAGTAGATGCAGGGTGCGGCGTTGGTGGTGCCGTCGGTGTTCGCGGGGCTGAACACCGACAGGGGGATCGGGACACCGTCTTTGGCGGGCACGGTGATCTCGCGCCGGTCGACCTGCCGGTGGGCGAGCAGGGACTCGATGGGCGTCGAGGGGAGCTGGCGCAGTTGCGCGAGTATTTCCGGGCTGAGCTGGGACATCAGCGGCATGTCGGCCAGGAGCTCATGCAGTTCGGGGTCCAGGGGGGGTCGTGCAGTGGTCATGGTCGTTGCCTTTCGTGGGGGGTGCCGGACGGTCGGACGGGGACGGGGACGCCTCGGCAGGCGCCGAGGCGGCAGGCCGGGGGCGATCCGGGGTTCAGAAGGCGGCCTTGCCGCGGACCGGGACGTAGTCGGTGAACTCGGACTCCTTGGCCAGCAGTCCGTCGATCTGCGCCACGATGGCCTGGGCGGCCTCGCCGGCGAAGATCCGGTGGTGGTCCTCCTCGCTGGTCCAGCCCTCGGTGACGTGGACGACGTCGGGGGCGGAGGCGGAACGGGAGACGAGATAGACGACGCAGTGTTCGCTCGCGCCGGGGCTGCCCTCGTCCAGGCCGGTCAGCAGCAGGTCAACCAGCCGGTCGCCCATTCCGGGCCTGGCGGTCAGGGTGGCGTTGAAGCCGTACTCGGCGATCATGGAGGCCTTCTTCTGCGTTGATGGAGTGAGGTGATTCCATTCAAAAGGGTTGACCTGCGAAAACGTAGAACGATGCTCGCTACTGCTTGCACAATCCTCCCGACTACGGGAGCCCGGATGTCGAATGGTGCTGCAATGGACGCATGCACCTCGAAGAGCTCCGCACCCTGCTGACCCGGCATGCCCGCCCCGACTGGACCACCGCCATCGACGGCGTCCTCATCTCGAAGGTCGACCGGCCGGATCCTCCGGCACCCTCCATGTCCGGCACAGTGGTCGCAGTCATCGCCCAGGGCGCCAAACGCCTCGCGCTGGGTGACCGGGTTTATGAGTACGGCGCCGGGCAGTACCTGGTCGCATCCGTCGATCTGCCCGTCACCGGGCAGTTCACCCAGGCCGACCCCGGGCGGCCGGCCCTGGGCTTCGGTCTCACGCTGGAACCGTCCGCTATCGCCGAACTGCTGCTGCAGACCGGTCCCGGCGACACGCCCCGCGCCGGCGGTGGCGCGCCATCGGGGATCGCCGTCAGCGACGCTCCGGCCGCGATGCTCGACGCGGTGGTCCGGCTGCTGCGCCTGCTCGACGAGCCCCGCGACCGCGCCATACTGGGCCCGCTGTTCAAACGCGAGATCCTTTGGCGCCTGATCACCGGTGAGCAGGGCGCGGCGGTACGCCAGCTCGGCCTCGCCGACAGCGGTCTCAGCCATGTCTCCCGGGCCGTGCGCTGGATCCGCGAGCACTACGCAGAACCGTTCCGAGTCGAAGACGTGGCACGTCTGTCCGGCATGAGCGTCTCGGCCTTCTACCGCAACTTCCAGGCGGTGACCGCAATGAGCCCCATCCAGTTCCAGAAACAGATCCGGCTCCAGGAGGCCCGGCTGCTGCTCGCCACTCACCCGGGCGACGTCACCGGAGTCGGCCACCGCGTCGGCTACGACAACCCGTCGCAGTTCAGCCGCGAGTACCGCCGCCAGTTCGGCGCACCCCCGAGCCGGGACGCGGCTCGCTTGCGCAACACCGGACGCAACCCCGCAGGCGTTCTGGCTTGAGCAGGCTGGACTGCGGAGGAGGATCGTGCAAGAGGAAGCGAGAATAGTTCTACTGTATTCGCAGGTCAGAGCGATTCAATGGGATCACCGGTTCTCCCGCAGGGCAGGAAAATGCCTGTCCATCGCGGATCCCACCACATCGTAAGGATCACAGCATGAAGACAGTTCTGATCACTGGTGCCTCGTCCGGATATGGGCGAGAGACCGCCCTCTACTTCCACTCGCAGGGATGGAACGTCATCGCCACCATGCGCACGCCGCGTGCAGACGTCCTGCCTGAGTCGGGCCGGCTCCGCGTCGTCGAGCTCGACGTGACCAAGCCCGAGGGCATCACCGCTGCGTTCGAGGCGGCGGGACCCATCGACGTCCTGGTCAACAACGCGGGCGTCCCATCGGTCAGCGTGTTCGAGGGCACCCCCATGGCCCGAGTACGGGAGGTCTTCGAGACCAACACGTTCGGCGTGATGGCGACGACACAGGCGGTGCTGCCCCAGTTCCGCGAGCGTGGCTCCGGCGTGGTGGTCAACGTGACCTCCAGCGTGGTGCTGGGCCACATGCCGCTCTCGGCCGTCTACAAGGCGAGCAAAATGGCCATCGAGGGGTTCACCGCATCCCTCGCACTCGAACTCGCGCCCTTCGGTGTGCAGGCGAAGACGGTCGAGCCGGGCGCCTGCCTGACGACGGACTTCGCAGTCAAGGCGACGAACGGCGCCTCGCTGGACGAGCTGGTCCCGGCGCCCTACGCGCCGTGGGCGAAGAAGGCCATGGGCGACTTCACGGGCCAGGATGTGTTCACCAAGGAGAGCGACGTGGCCGAGACGGTGTGGCGAGCCGTGCACGACACGACCGGCCAGCTGCGATTCCCGGCCGGTCCCGACGCGGTCCGGCTCGCCCAGGCGAAGTGATCAGCCAGCAGACGTAGCGTCTGCCCCATGTGCTCGGGGCCGCCAGCCACGGTCAAGAGCCGCAGGACGGAGCCGAATACGCTCTTGTGCTGCCAGATGGGCGGCCCGCTGGCATGTAGCGCTTGAACAAGGCGATTCCAAGGTCGGCGACAAATGCTGCGTCCCCCCGGCTTTCTCGCAAGCCGCATCCGCCGTCACGCGAACCACAGCAAACCGACGAATCCGGATCAATACTGGCTGCCCAAGATCGAGCCCACCTGCAGATCCCAGGAACGAGCTCAAGTCCCTCCGCTGACCTGGGCGATCGTCAACGCGTGTACTTCATGACAGCTTCGTTACCGACACCCCGACGTTCGTCGACGCCACCGGCGGCAGCCTCCTCGGCTAGCAGGCTGTCCCGGCACATCGGCGGGGCTGCTCCCGGAAGTAGTCGGTGCCGAGGCCCTGAACGGGGGTCCGGGTGCACGCCCCATGAGATGTGACGGTTCATCAACGAACGCGGTCCTCCACATCAGGTTCGCTGCGCCGCGATCGTCATCGGCCCGGCGAACCCGGGCCCGGGCCCCATAGAGCGGCTTCGGCGAACCCGCCCGCTGATGCTTCGTCAGCCTGCGCATCTGACCGTGGGAACGGTGCAGTACGGCTGGAGCACGTTCCACTCCGACGGTGTCCCCCTGAGTTTCTGCGAAAGGATCGCTGTGACCAGCATGTCGTTCGCTGCCGCGGCACGCGTGTGCCTCACCGCCAAGTACGCCACGCTTTCCGGTCGCGCCCGGCGCTCGGAGTACTGGTGGTTCTCACTGCTGTACGTGAGCGCCGCCGTCGTGCTCGTCGGGATCAGCTTCGCGATCAAGGTCCCGCTGCTGAACGTCCTCCTGCTGTCGCTCATCGTGCCCATGCTGACGGTCTCCGTCCGCCGGTTGCACGACACCGGCAAATCCGGCTGGAGGATGCTCATCGCCCTGATCCCGGTCGTCGGCCCGGTCGTCTACCTCGTGGGCATGATGGCGGACAGCGCCCCAGGCGCCAACCAGTACGGCCCCTTCCCCAAGGCCGCCGGCTACCCCGTCGACTGAGCCGGTCCTGCCCGCCGCCCCGACGTGAAAGACATCTGCCCGCACACGGGCCGGGCCCGGCTCGCTATGACCGCGCCCGCGTGCTGCTCGACAAGTACGCCGGACTCGAGAACCCTCGCACCGCCATGCGCATCCGCCCTTCCCCCGGCACCCGAACCCGTCACATCATCATGCGCACGCGACGCTACACACCGCCACCG
>NZ_VCJS01000347.1 GCF_005893125.1 Nonomuraea basaltis
CACCACCATCTTGGGCCCTTGCCGGGGAGACCAGACCATCTGCCCGCGAAGGAAGGTCTGCCTGCGTCCGGCCCAGACGCCGTTCAGGTAGACGTCCACCTCGGAGGTGCGCGGGCAGCCCAGCGCGAGCGGGGTGCTGACCGAAAGCGCGCGGCGTAAGGTCACTGCGGTGGATGTACGGCTGGTGCCGGCACTTGCCATGATGCGATCGTCTCGATTCTGGTGGTGTGGTGAGGCTTCTTCGGGGAACCGGTAGCCGGCGTGAGGGGCGACGATTTCAACGATGGGCGGGCACGTGATGAGCTGGTAGGACGCTGCCGAGTCCACTTGAAGGGCAGCGACCTGCGTGACCTGGTTCTGGTCAGGTGGTGCTGGGCCCCAGAGGGCTGCCAGGCGTTGGCGATCCGCTCGCGAGTGGTTCCTTCAGCTCAACGAAGATCGCGTGTGTGTCGGTGTCGCCGACGTTCTCGCCGGAATGCTCTTGAGCGCCGACCCATCGCACCTGCCCGGATTGGAGCTCGACATCCACCTGCCGGGCGCCGGCCGCAACCCTTCTCTTGAAGGAACCCAGCGTGTACATGACGCTGTCGGGGTGCCGATGGGGTGTGGTCTTGTCGCCCGGCTTGTCCTTGTACTCCAGGACCCGGATGCGCTCGTTCTCGAAGATCAGTTTATAGAGGTCGGGATTCGTTGTGGTGGGATCTTGGTCCATGAACGCATCACCCGGTCTGCTTCGTCATGACACCGACGCCGATATGGGACTGAAGTCCCATGGGACGAAGGTACCATGATGAGCATGTCAGTACCATATGAGTTGAGTGGCCGTCATCAGCAGAAGGCTCGTACGCGACAAGCGCTCATCTCGGCCACGCGTGAGCTGCTGACGCAGGGTGCCTTCCCCACCGTGGAGCAGGCCGCGGCTGCAGCGGGCATCTCCCGGACGACGGCGTACCGGTACTTCCCCAACCAGCGCACGCTGCTGCTTGCCGCACATCCCGAGACCCAGCAGCAGTCGCTGCTGCCCGAGCATGCGCCCAGCGATCCGCAGGCCCGGCTCGACCTGGTCATGGAGGCTTTCACCCGCATAACGGTCGAGTGGGAACCGCAGCTGCGCACCTCACTGCGTCTGTCGCTGGAACCGGCCCCCGACACCGACCAGCCGGTTCTACGCGGAGGGCGAGCCATCGGCTGGATCGAGGACGCCCTGGTGCCCCTGCGCGAGACCAACCCCGAGATCGATGTGCATCGGCTCGCCGTGGCGATCCGATCCGCTAGCGGCATCGAAGCGCTGATATGGCTCACCGACATCGCCGGCCTCTCCCGTGAAGAGGCGGTGGAAACGATGTGCTGGTCGGCACGCGCCATGCTGCAAGCGGCGCTCGTCAGCGCGGCACCCTCACAGTCGCAGCCTTCCTCATCTGGCTCCGAACCTGATCCGGGAAGCAGCTCCTAGCGCCTGCGTCTCTTCCCATGACGGCCCCGAGCACCCGGCCGAGGCCCCTCCACGAAGCGCAGGCGGTGGCTGCGGGCGCGTAGCGGCTCGGCCACCAGCCTGCGCAATTCGTCCATGCCGACCTCGGCGGGATGGCCGGAGCGCACGACCGTGTCGATGATCTCCGGCGCCTCCCGTCCCGCGATCTGGGTGACCTGGTTCATGACCTCGTCAGGGCCGCCCAGCTCCAGCAGCGTGAGCAGTCCCTCTGCCATCAGCAGCAGGTGCTCCTCCGACGTGAGGTCATCGGGTTGGATCGCGCCTTCCTCGATGAGAGCCGTCACGGCGATGGGGCCCAGCGCCAGATCCCCGCGCAGCCGCCTGAGGAGCAGCTGATCGTCGGGGCGCGCCTCCGCCAGGGCGTCGAGCATGGCGGAGGCGCGGGTGCGGAACGGGCAGGCGCGGATGGCGTCCAGCAGCGGCTCGACGTCGCCGCCATGGGCCGCCAGCCAGCCGTCCAGCTCCATCACGGCCGTGTCCGGCGGGTAGTGCTCCGCGAGCACGCCGAGCAGCTCGCCCGGTGTGGCCTGCGCCAGCTCGCCGACGAGCGGTGCGTCCCGGCCCTCCGCGAGCATCCGCTCCCGTATGCCCCGCACGCCGAGCGGCGTCAGGCTGACGAGCAGGCCCGGCTCGGCGAGGCGGGCGCGGAGGCGGTCCCGCGCCGCCGGCGGCAACACCTGGTCCTCGTCGTCGAGGTCGCTGGAGTAGAGCTCGTCGGCCATGCCGTGGTCCAGCTCCACGGCGCCCAGCTCGGCCAGCGCCTCCAGCGCCGCGACCAGGTCCCGGTCGACCTCCTGCCGCCACAGGTCGTGCCGGAGGTCATCGTCGTCTATCGGGTAGTTCTCCTGGCAGGCCAGCCAGACCGATTCCTGGAGCCGGGCCACGGGGACCCGGCCCGGCAGGCCGTACACGCTGTTCAGCACGTCCGGCATGGCCTCGTCGAAGTCCTCGGCCAGCAGCGACGCGAAGCTCTCCGGCGGGCCTACCTCCAGGCCCAGGTCGAAGAAGGCCTCGAAGGCCGGCGACCACAGCTGTTCCGGATCGCGCAGAAGGGGCGCGGCCTTGGCCACGCGGACGAGGCGGCTCTTGTGCACGCGGACGATGCGGATGCCCTTCGCCCATTCGAGCAGGAAGTTCAGCTTGGGCAGCTCCGTGGCGCTGCGGGCCTTGAGGTCGTGCTCTCCGGTGCCGAGAAGCTGGGCCAGCTCACGGGCGTCGGCCAGGCGGAGGTTCCCGGCGGTGGTGAGCGGCCGTCCGTCCTTTCCCGCCCAGTCGGCCAGAGCCGTCAGCCGCCGTACGGTCTCGCTCCGCGCCGCCGCGGCGGCCAGCTCCGGGACGGGCGGCAGGACGACGGGAGGCTGGGGGAACGCCCGCTCCTCGTCGAGCCCGGGATCGAGGAAGCGCGCCTCCACGATCTTTTCGAGCAGGTCGGCGTCGTACGCCACCCGCCCCGCGTCGATGTCGCGCTGGAACCTGTTCAGGGCCTTCTGATCGGTGAGATCGACCCCGTGATCGAGCGCCACCTGCGCCCAGAACTTCGCCGGCCCCAGGCGCAGCAGGTCGTCCAGCACCGCCGGGTATTCCTTCGCGGCCTCCGCCACGGCCGCCTCCAGCTCGGCCGGCGTGGCGCCGCGCGGATCCCGCAGGCCCGTCGCGTCGAGGTAGCGCAGCAGCGTCAGCAAGGTTTCCGGCGCGGCCTCGAGCACCTCTCGCGGCGCGATGACGTACCGGGGAATCCATTCCCCCAGGAACCGCCCCACCTGCTCGGCGTTCCAGAACGCCAGCCGCCCGTCCGTGCTGCGATGACGCGCGTCCAGGGCCGACGCCACCACCGTGGGGTGGGCGTTCAGCCCGCCCCCGTCGGCCCAGTCGAGGCAGCGGCGGATCAGCAGGTCCTTGGCCGCCTCGAACTCCTCGTCCTCGCCCGGCTCGAAAAATGTCCGCATGATTCCTCATGATCCCGCAGCTCGGTCTTCCAGCCCACCGGCCCTGGCATCCGCAGCAGCCAGTGACTCCCCATGATGGACCGAACCACCCCTTGTGCGGGCGTGGGATGGAAAATCACGCCGTGACGCTGAGATCGGCGACCGCCGCGACGACCTGGTCCACTTCGTGTTCGGTGTTGTAGTAGTGCGGTGACAGGCGCAGGCACCAGTCGATGTCTTTGTCGCCGAAGTCGAACTGCGCGAAATGGCGGAAGCTGAGCGCCGAGTTGATGTGGCGCGCGTCCAGGGCCGCTTTGAACGGCTCCGGCTGCCAGCCGTCGATGGCGAAGGTGACCAGGGCGCCCAGCTGTCGCCCGTGGTCGAGCACCCGTATTCCGGGCAGGCCGGCGAGCCGGTCGCGCAGACCGGCGGCCAGGGCAGGGGTACGGCGGGCGATGGCGTCCAGGCCGACCTCGCGGGCGTAGCGTGCGGCGGCGGCGCAGCCGAGCACGATGGCGTAGGGGAACTCCCAGTCCTCGAACCTGGCTGCCGTTTCGACCGGCTGGTAGCGGCCCGGCTCGACCCAGCGCGCGCCGTACATGTCGATGAACAGCGGCTCGTAGCCGGCGCGCAGCACGCGGTCGGAAACGTACAGGAAGCCAGAGCCGCGGGGTCCGCGCAGGAACTTGCGGCAGGTGGCGGTGAGCAGGTCGCAGCCGATCTCGGCGACGTCGATCGGGTACTGGCCGACGGACTGGCAGGCGTCGACCAGGTACAGCAGGTCCAGCTCGCGGCAGTGCCGGCCGATCTCGGCGACCGGCTGGACCAGGCCGGAGTTGGTGGGGATGTGGGTGGCGGCCACCAGACGCGGGCGGTGCCGGCGCATCAATTCCGCCATCGCCGCCACGTCCACCCCGCCCTCGGGGAGGTCGGGCGCGTGGACGACGTGCACGCCGAACCTCTTGCTCAGCGACAGGAAGGCGATCTGGTTGGAGATGAAGTCGTTGCGGGTGGTGAGGATGACATCACCGGCCTCGAACGGTATCGCCGACAGGGCGGTGGAGAACGCATGGGTTGCGCTACCGGCGAAGGCGATGTTCTCGGGAGCGCAGTTGATCAGTGCGGCGGTCTCGATGTAGAACTCGCGGACCTGCTCGGCGCGGGCGGCCGAGGCCTCGTAGCCGCCGATGTTCGCCTCCAGCCGCAGATGGTCGACCATCGCGGCCAGCACGGGAGTGGCCAGCAGGCCGCAGCCGGCGTTGTTGAAGTGCACGACGTCGCCGACGCCGGGAGTGTCCGCGCGCAGGGCCGCGACGTCCAGAAGCGATTCTGTGGAAAGCATGGAAGCGCTATTATCGATACTCATGTCAGACAGTAGCAGTTCGGCGGAGTTGGTGACCCGGATGCGGGCGATGATCGCCCGGCTGTCGCCGGGCGATCGGTTGCCGAGCAGCCGGGAGCTGATCCGGCGCTACCGGGTCGGCCCCGCCACCGTGTCGCAGGCGATCGCCACGCTCGCCGCCGAGGGCGTGGTGATCACCCGGCCAGGCAGCGGCACGTACGTGGCAGCACGCGTCGAGCGACGCACCCAGGTCGCCGACACCGCCTGGCAGTCCGTCACCCTCGCCGACCGGACCGTCGACACCAGCATCCTCACCAACGCGTTCGGCGTGGCCCCCGAAGGGACGATCATGCTGGACGGCGGCTACCTGCATCGATCGCTCCAGCCCACCCAGATCCTGACCGCGGCGCTGGCCCGCGCGGCACGCCGCCCCGACGCGTGGGACCGCGCCCCCGCGAGCGGCCTGGCGGCCCTGCGCAGCGTGTTCGCCACCATGGCGGGCGGCGGCGTGAGCGCGGACGACATCCTGATCACGGCCGGCGGGCAGAGCGCCCTTTCCATGGCGTTCCGTGCCATCGCCGGGCCAGGAGACCCCATCCTGATGGAGTCGCCCACCTACCCGGGAGCGATAGCCGCCGCCAGGGCCGCGAGCCTGCGCCCCGTACCGGTGCCGATGGACGCCGACGGCCTGCAACCCGACCTCCTGGCCGACGCCTTCGCCATGACGCGAGCACGCCTGCTGTATTGCCAGCCGACCTATCACAACCCCACCGGCACCGTGCTGGCGCCACAACGCCGCCGGCAGATCCTCGACACGGCCAGAGCCGCGGGTGCCTTCGTGATCGAGGACGACTTCGCGCGGCACCTCGGCCACGGCGCGCCGGTGCCGCCGCCCCTGCTGGCCGACGACCTCGACGGCACCGTGGTCTACCTGACCTCCCTCACCAAACCAGCGGCGCCGAGCCTGCGCATCGGCACCCTGGTGGCCCGAGGCCCGGTGATGGAGCGCCTGCGCGCCATCCGCCTGGTCGACGACTTCTTCGTCGCCCGCCCGCTCCAGGAAACGGCGCTCGAACTCCTCACCTCCCCCACCTGGGAACGGCACGTCCGCACCCTGGCCGCGGCACTGCGAGAGCGGTGCGGGGCACTGACGGCCGCCGTCACGAACGAACTTCCCGGCTGGACCCTCACCCGCGTTCCTACGGGGGGTCTCCACCTGTGGGTCCGCCTGCCATCCGGCACCGACGACACCGTGGTCGCCGGCAGGGCGCGTCAACACGGCGTCGCCGTCAGTGCCGGCAACCGCTACTTCGCCACCGAACGCCCGGCGGCCTATCTACGCCTCGGCTTCGCCGCCGGCGCCGACCGCGCCGAGCTGATCGAAGCCGCACGCCGGCTCGCGCAGATAATCCGCAACGAAACTAGACTGGGCCCATGACCGCCATGGCGCCATCACGCGCGGAGCCCGACCTGTCGTTCCTGCTCGATCACACCAGCCACGTGCTGCGTACGCAGATGGCGGCGGCGCTCGCCGAGATCGGCCTGACCGCCCGCATGCACTGCGTGCTGGTCCACGCCATCGAGGAGGAGCGCACCCAGATCCAGCTCGCCGAGATCGGCGACATGGACAAGACCACGATGGTGGTCACGGTGGACGCCCTGGAGAAGGCCGGGCTGGCCGAGAGACGGCCGTCCAGCACCGACCGGCGGGCCAGGATCATCGCGGTCACCGAGAAGGGCAGGGAAGTCGCCGAGCGCAGCCAGCGGATCGTGGACGGCGTTCACCGTGCGGCCCTCGGCGCGCTGCCGGAGGACGAGCGCGAGGTGCTGCTCCGTGCGATGAACCGGCTCGTTCAGGGGCACCTCGCCACCCCTGCGGAGGCGCCGGCGACGGCCCGTCGCCCGCGGCAATAGACCGTAAGAGATAGTCTGCAACAAAACTATCTGCTACGGTTTCTCCTGTTGCTTCTGAACAGGAGAGACCATGTCGTATCCCAAACTCCGCGCCCTCATCGTGCTCTCGGCCGCGATGCTGATGACGATCCTCGACGGCAGCATCGTGACCGTGGCCATGCCGGCCATGCAGCGCGATCTGGGCTTCACCCCCGCCGGGCTGAGCTGGACCGTCAACGCCTACCTGATCGCGTTCGGCGGGTTACTGCTGCTGGCCGGCCGGCTGGGCGACCTCATCGGCCGCAAGACGATGTTCCTGGCCGGCAACGTGGTCTTCACCGCCGCCTCCCTGCTCGCCGGGGCGGCCACCGGTCCCGGCCTGCTGATCGCCGCGCGTTTCCTGCAGGGGGTGGGCAGCGCGATGGCCTCGGCGGTGGTGCTGGGCATCCTGGTGACGATGTTCACCGAACCCAGGGAGCGGGCCAGGGCCATCGGCGTCTTCAGTTTCACCGGCGCCGCCGGCGCCTCGATCGGCCAGGTCCTGGGCGGAGTGCTCACCGACGCGCTCAGCTGGCACTGGATCTTCTTCATCAACGTGCCGATCGGACTGGCCACCGTCGCGGTGGCGATCAAGGCTCTCCCGGCCGATCGGGGAGTGGGCCTGGGCGCGGGTGCGGACGTCCTCGGCGCCGTACTGGTGACCGCGGGGCTGATGCTGGGCATCTACACGGTCGTCAAGATCGAGGAGTACGGCTGGCTGGCCGGCCACACGCTGGGCCTCGGTGCCGTGTCACTCGTCTTGCTGGCCGGGTTCCTCGTCCGCCAGGCGACCGCGCGTACCCCGCTGATGCCGCTGCGCGTCTTCCGTTCGCGCAATGTCTCGGGCGCCAACCTGGTGCAGATGCTGGCGCTGTCGGCCATGTTCGCCTTCCAGATCATCGTCGCCCTCTACATGCAGAAGGTCCTCGGTTACGGTGCCCTCGACACCGGGCTGGCGATGCTTCCCGCGGCGGTGGCCATCGGCGGGGTGTCGCTGTTCGTCTCCGCCCGGCTCAACACCCGCTTCGGCGAGCGCGCCGTCCTGGCGGCCGGTCTGGTGCTGTTGCTGGGCGCGATGGGCTGGCTCACCAGGGTGCCGGTGCAGGCTTCCTACGCCGTCGACCTGCTCCCGGTGATGCTGCTGATCGCGGGCGGCGGGCTGGTGCTTCCCGCGCTGACCACGCTGGGCATGTCCGGTGCCAAGGCCGACGACGCCGGGCTGGCGTCGGGGCTGTTCAACACCACCCAGCAGATCGGCATGGCGCTCGGCGTCGCCGTCCTGTCCACGCTCGCCGCCTCGCGCACCGGCGTCCTGCTCGCCTCCGGGGCCTCCGAGGCGGCGGCGCTGACGGGCGGCTACCGGCTGGCCTTCACCGTCTCCGCCGGGCTCCTCGTCGCCGCCCTCATCGTCAGCCTCGCCGTACTGCGCCGTCCCGCTCCCGCTCCGGAGCCCGAGAAGGCCGCGCTCACCACCCTCTGAACACCGTTGAGGAGAGAACATGAACGAGAACCAGTCAGGGCCCGCACCTCGGACGCTGACCGAGGAGGAGCTGGTGAGGCTCCTCGGCGAGCAGCGGTTCGGCGTGCTGGCGACGGTGAGGCGCAGCGGTCACCCCGCCATGTCCACCGTCCTCTACCGGTGGGATCCCGCCGGACGGATCATCCGGATCTCCACGACGGCCGGCCGGCTCAAGGCCCGGCAGGTACGCAACGACCCACACGTCGCCCTCCACGTGAGCGGCCCGGACGTCTGGTCCTTCGCCGTCGCCGAGGGCGAGGCCGAGGTGTCGGACAGCCCCGAGGAACTGCTGGCCCTCGCGGACGATCCGGCCGATCCCACCGTCTACCTGGAGCAGCAGGCGCGCGAGGGGCGAGTGGTGATCAAGATCAAGGTCTCCCGCCTGTACGGCACGGCCCTGGACATCCCATGACTGGTTCGGATGCCCTTGTGGTTGCGACGGCCCTGTTGCGGCCGGGTGCTGTGGGCGTACGACGTCCCCCATCTGGACTTGCCGGAGGCCGCCTGCGGCAACGGTCAGCCGATGTTGAGGAGGCCCGAATCGACGACACGGCGGCCAAAGGGGCGGGCCAGCTCGGCCAGGCGTACGCAGCCATCCTCGCCCAACGCCTCGTACGCCGGCATGGCCAGGACATCCGTGCGGTCCTCGATGTGCTGGCGCAACGCCTTGCCCTCCGCGGTCAGGGCGCCGGCGTCCAGGAGGCCCCGGGTGCGGAGGCGGTCTTCTGCGGCGGTCCAGGCCTCCTCCGGCCAGGCGCGGCTGATCTTGAGGAAGGGGGTGGGGACCTCGCCGCTGGCGGCGTGGAGCACCAGGGCTTCGAGGCCGCTGATGCCCTCCGTCAGGAGCGTGGCCACGTGGCCGTCGCCGCGGAACTCGCGCAGCAGGGTTTGGGCGTGCCAGAGCCGCTGGAGGGGGTCGTCCGGCCAGGGGCTGTCCCTTATACACATCT
>NZ_VCJS01000348.1 GCF_005893125.1 Nonomuraea basaltis
CGGGCGCGCCCACGGCGACCGTGGCGGGGGCGGGCAGCACGAGGTCGGGGTCGGTCGGGGTGTCGTCCTCGGCCGGCGCCTTGCGCGGTGTGGACTGGTATGGGGCCTTGCGCGCCTTGGCCGGCTCCTTGCGCGGTTTGGCCGGCGGCGGGACCTCCAGCTCCTGGGCCGGGAACTGCGCGGTCGGCGGCGGGCTCACCTGCGCGATGGTGTTGCGCAGCAGCCGCGCCGTCTCCTCGTACGTGAGCCGCTGCACCGGCTCCTTCGCCAGCAACCCGCTGATCACGTTCGTCAGCGGGCCGGCGTTCTTCGGGGGATCCGGCTCGTCGGTCAGCACGGCGTGCATCGTCGCCAGGGCCATGCCGCGCTCGTGCGGCGAGCGGCCCTCCACGGCCGTGTACAGCGTGGCGCCCAGCGACCACAGGTCCGACTCGCGGCGCGCGGGCAGGCCCTTGAGCCGCTCGGGCGCGATGAACGCCGGCGTGCCCGCCAGCCCCGTGACGGTCAGCTGCGTCTCGGTCTCCAGCGTGGCGATGCCGAAGTCGGTGAGCACGACCCGGCCGTCGTCGGCCAGCAGCACGTTCTCCGGCTTGACGTCGCGGTGCAGCACGCCCGCCTCGTGCGCCCGGTAGAGCGCGTCAAGCACGGCCAGCCCGATCTCGGCCACCCGCTTGGGCGGCAGCGGCCCGTCCTGCTTGATCACGGTGCCCAGGGAACGCGACTGGACGAGCTGCATGACGATCCAGGGACGGCCATCCTCCTCGATCACGTCGTGTACGACGATCACGTTGGGATGCTCGAATCTGGCCGCCGCCCTCGCCTCGCGCATCGTGCGCCGGTTCAGGAGCTGCACTTCCTCGCCCAGGGCGGCCGCGTATCTGACCTCCTTGACCGCGACCGTGCGGTCGAGGAGCTCGTCGTGGGCACGCCAGACAATGCCCATCCCGCCCCTGCCAATGGGTTCCTGCAGCTGGTAGCGGCCGGCGATGCGACGCCCGTCCTGCTTGCGATCCGACATCAACGGCCTCAAACCCTCCCTCTTGGCCAAGAAATACTCCCATAGCGAGGGATCAACGGCGACTCGCCAGAAGGACAGTCCACCATGTGAGAACGACCGTCCAGCAGGTGGAGGCGTGGGTGTAGGCTTCAGATATGACTTGTCGCTACGCGTTTATCGAGCCGGCTCCGGGAGGGCCGGTCGGAAGCTAGCGACCACCTGGAGCCGGCACGAGGTAGAGACACCCGTCTCTGCCTTTTTGTTTTTCCACGCCGGTTCCAGCGAGCCGGCCCGAATGGGGAGTCGAGATGTCATCGACCTTGGAACGGCACGCGGTGGCCGTCGGGGATCTGCTCGTGGGCGACGGGCCCGCCGTGGTGATCGGCAGCCGGGTGAGCCTGCGGGCGCAGCACGGGCGGGCGGACGCGTACGAGGTGCTGCGGGATCGGGTCACGCTGGCGGAGCCGTATTCCGCGGCCGACCTGCCGGCGATCGCCGAGCTGGCGGACGCCGTGGTGGTGGGGGCCACGTGGACGCGCGACATCCCGCTCGTACGGGCGGCCGCCGGGCTCGGGCTGCCGGTGGTGGTCGAGCGGCGCGCCTCGGCCTCCGTGGAGGAGTGGCTGGGGCTGGCCGGCTATTGCGAAGCCGAGGGCGACGGCCGGGTGATCCTCTGCGAGGGTGGCCGGCCGGACCTGGCACTGATGCAGGCGGCCCGGGCCGCCTCGGGACGACCGGTGCTGGCCGACGTCTCCCGGAACATCGGGCTGTCCGCGGCGGCGGTGGCGGCCGGCGCCGACGGCCTGATCGTTGACGGCTCGGGGAGTGCGGCGCGGGGGCATGGTCGCATGGCGGAGGGCCCGGGACCGTTGAGCCGACCGGGGTCGCTGTCGAGCGAACCGGAGCCGGATGCGGAGGCGGACCAGCCGGCGGCCCTGCGCGTGGCGGAGGAGGCCGTGGCCGTCGTCGGGGCGCTGCTACGGCCCGAGACGCCCGCGACGTTGCCGGAGTGCAGGGAGGCGATCGACCGCGTGGACGCCGCGCTGGCCACGCTGCTCGAGCGCCGCGCCGACCTGGCGGGCACCGTGCAGCGGCTCAAGCCGGTCGGGGGCTTCGCGGGGCGTGACATGGCCCGGGAGCGGGCGCTGGTCGCCAGGATGGCGCTGCGGGCACCTTCGCTCGGCGAGGCACGCCTCGCACCCATCATGAACGCCGTGATCGAAGCGGGCCTCCATCTGGCCGAGGAACGCGCACGCCAGTAGGGAGCCCGCCCGCTGCCGCCCCACACTGGTCACCGAGCGCGTTGCGCCGAGCCGCACCGTCCCGCGTCTCGCCGACCCGGCGCAGAGGAGGGCGGGCCCGTTGGTCGTGTGACGTCAGGGATTGGCGAGCTGGAAGTTGTTCATCGAGCGGCCGGGGCCGGTGGCGATCTGCTTGGTGATCAGGTCCGCGAAGCGGCGGTAGCCGTCGCCCGTCGGGTGGTAGCTGCGGGCGTTGACCTTGAGCTCGTCCATGTCCACGTGCAACCCGTTGAGGTACGGCTGGGGCCGCCCCACCTCATGCCCCGTGAACGCCTCGTACGCGTCCACGTACTCGACGCTGCCCGCCCCGCCGAACGCCGCGATGCCCCGGTCGAACTCCGCCGCCACCGATCGCACCGTGTCGTTGAGCCGCCGCGTCATGTCGTTGATCCACCGCTGGTCCTCGGCGCTGAGGTTGTCGACGCTCGCGATGGGCTGCGCGGGGAACGGCCGGGGATAGCCGAGGACGACGATCCGGGCGCCGGGCGCCCGGACGCGTAGCTCGCGCAGGACCTTGCCCAGGTTGGGGCGGAGCCGGTCGATGCGGCGGGAGACGGCCGTGTCCTGGTCGACGCACGCCGACGACCACGGCAGCTTGGCGATGCAGGACGTCAGCACCTTGGTGAAGCCCGCGTCGTTGCCGCCGATGCTCAGCGTCACCAGGCTCGTGGACGGGCCCACGCGGGTGATCTGGGGCTGCTGGCCGTACTGGCCGGAGAAGAGCTGGCCGGTGGTGGCGCCGCTGCAGGCATAGAAGGCGGTGCCACCGCCGAAGCGGTAGGCCTGGGCCACCAGCGGGACGTAGGAGCCGGTCGCGCGGTGGCAGCGGTCGGCGCCGTCGTTGAGCGGCTGCCTGTCCAGCTCGTACACGCCCTCGCCCGAGGAGTAGGAGTCGCCGAGCGCCACGTAGGTGCCGCTCTGCGCGACCTGTACGGGCGTCAGGCGGATCACCTCGGGTAACCGGCCGCGTGGCCCCTTGCCGGTGGGGCAGCCTACGTCCAGCGCGGCGCAGGTCAGCTTCGGGTAGACGCCCAGGGGCAGGCCCGCCACGGCGAGCGCGACGCCGGCGGCGGCGGCCGCCGCGATCTGGATGATCCTCCGCCAGGGCAGGGCCGCCACAGTGTGTGCGACCTCTTGGGTCGTCGTCGGCTCGGCGGGGAGCTGCGTGACTCCCGGTTTCGGAGGCCGGACGACGTCCTGTCCCGACTCCTTCAGCGCAACCTCCCCCGAACGGCGACTCCCTGCCCCATCGAGCGTAACCCGTGATCCGGCGCGCCCGGCGGGCGATCATTCCGCCGCGTGGCGCGAGGCCGGGCGGTCGCGCGGTACGGCTCCAGGATGTCGGTCCCGGCTACTAGAGTCAGAGCTCACCATCACATTCAGACAGGGAGGCGCCGCTCCATGTCGTCCAGCGACTCGTTCGTCCATCTGCATGTGCACACCGAATACTCGATGCTGGACGGTGCCGCCCGGCTCAAGCAGATGTTCAAACAGGTCGGCGACCTGGGCATGCCCGCGATCGCGATCACCGACCACGGCAACCTGCACGGCGCGTACGACTTCTACAAGCAGGCGACCGGCGCCGGCATCAAGCCGATCATCGGCATCGAGGCGTACGTCGGGCCGGAGCTGCGCCACAACAAGAAGCCGGTGCTGTGGGGCGAGCCGCACCAGAAGAAGGACGACGTCTCGGCGGGTGGCTACTACACCCACATGACGATCTGGGCCCGCAACAAGACGGGCCTGCACAACCTGATGAAGCTCAGCTCGCGCGCCTACACCGAGGGGTTCGTGCGCAAGTGGGCGCGGATGGACGCCGAGATCCTGGCCGAGCACGCCGACGGCCTGATGGCCACGACCGGTTGCCCGTCGGGCGAGGTGCAGACGAGGCTGCGGCTGGGCCAGTACGACGAGGCGGTCAAGGCCGCCGCGAAATACCAGGAGATCTTCGGCAGGGACAACTTCTACCTGGAGATCATGGACCACGGCCTCGACATCGAGCGCCGCGTCCGCGACGGGCTGACCGGGATCAGCAAAGAGCTGAACATCCCGCCGCTGGTCACCAACGACTCCCACTACACCTACGAGTCCGACGCCGCCTCTCACGACGCCCTCCTGTGCATCCAGACCGGCAAGCAGCTGTCGGATCCCGACCGGTTCCGCTTCGACGGAAGCGGCTACTACATCAAGAACGCCGACGAGATGCGCGCCGTCGACTCCTCCGACCTGTGGGCGGAGGGCTGCCGCAACACGCTGCTGGTGGCCGAGAAGGTCGATCCCGCCGGGTTCTTCGAGTCCAAGAACCTGATGCCGACCTACCCCGTCCCCGACGGCCTGACGGAGGAGGAGTTCTTCCGCCAGGAGGTCTGGAAGGGGATGGAGCGCCGCTTCCCCGGCGGCGTGGACGAGGAGCACCGGGCCTGGGTGGAGAAAGAGCTCACCGTCATCATCCAGATGGGCTTTCCGAGCTACTTCCTCGTGGTCGCCGACTTCATCATGTGGGCCAAGACCAACGGCATCCGTGTCGGCCCGGGGCGTGGCTCGGCGGCCGGTTCGCTGGTGGCGTACGCGCTGGGCATCACCGACCTCGACCCCATCCCGCACGGCCTGATCTTCGAGCGCTTCCTCAATCCCGAGCGCGTGTCCATGCCCGACGTCGACATCGACTTCGACGAGCGCAGGCGCGGCGACGTGATCCGCTACGTGACCGAGAAGTGGGGCGCCGACAAGGTCGCCATGATCGCCACATTCGGCACCATCAAGGCGAAGGCCGCCATCAAGGACGCCGGCCGCGTCCTGGGCTACCCGTACGCGCTGGGCGACAAGGTCTCCAAGGCGTTCCCGCCCGCCGTCATGGGCAAGGACATCCCGCTGGCGGGCATCTTCGACAAGGACCACCCGCGCTACGCCGAGGCAGGCGAGCTGCGCAGGCTCTACGAGGAAGACGTCGACGTCAAGGCGACGATGGACCTCGGCAAGGGCCTGGAGGGCCTGATCAGGCAGACCGGCGTGCACGCCGCCGGCGTGATCATGTCGGCCGAGGTGCTGACCGACCACATCCCGGTCATGCGCCGTGACTCCGACGGCGCGATCATCACGCAGTTCGACTACCCGACCTGCGAGACGCTCGGCCTGCTGAAGATGGACTTCCTGGGCCTGCGCAACCTCACGATCATCGACGACTGCCTGAAGATGATCGAGGCCACCGGCGGCGAGCAGATCGACCTGCTGGAGCTGCCGCTGGACAACCGCAAGGCCTACGAGCTGCTGGCCCGCGGTGACACGCTCGGCATCTTCCAGCTCGACGGCGGTGGCATGCGCTCGCTGCTGCGGCTCATGCGCCCCGACAACTTCGAGGACATCTCCGCCGCCCTGGCGCTCTACCGGCCGGGTCCGATGGGCGCCAACTCGCACACCAACTACGCGCTGCGCAAGAACGGCCAGCAGGAGATCACCCCGATCCATCCCGAGCTCGAGGAGCCGCTGAAGGAGATCCTCGACACGACCCACGGCCTGATCGTCTATCAGGAGCAGGTCATGGCCATCGCGCAGAAGGTCGCCGGCTACTCGCTCGGCGGCGCCGACCTGCTGCGGCGCGCGATGGGCAAGAAGAAGAAGTCCGAGCTGGACAAACAGTTCGAGTTCTTCGAGCGGGGCATGCAGGACAAAGGCTTCTCGGCCGCGGCCATCAAGGCGCTGTGGGACATCCTGCTGCCGTTCTCCGACTACGCCTTCAACAAAGCCCACACCGCGGGCTACGGCCTGGTCTCCTACTGGACCGCGTACCTCAAGGCCAACCACCCGGCCGCCTACATGGCCGCGCTGCTGTCGAGCGTCAAGGACGACAAGGACAAGTCGGCCCTCTACCTCAACGAGTGCCGGCGCATGGGCATCAAGGTGTTCCCGCCGGACGTCAACGACTCCGACTTCGACTTCACCCCGCGCGGCACCGACATCCGCTTCGGTCTGTCGGCCGTCCGCAACGTCGGCGCGAACGTGGTCGACGGCATCATCGCCGCCCGCAAGGAGAAGGGCCGCTTCGCCGACTTCAAGGACTTCCTGCGCAAGGTGCCGGCGATCGTCTGCAACAAGCGGGTGATCGAGTCGCTGATCAAGGCGGGTGCCTTCGACTCGCTGGGGCACGTGCGCAAGGGCCTGGTCATGGTGCACGAGCAGGCCGTCGACGCGATCATCGACATCAAGAAGAACGAGGCCATCGGCCAGGACTCGCTGTTCGGCGCGATCGAGGGCGGCGACGACCAGACGTTCGACGTGCAGCTCCCGCCGGGGGAGTGGGAAAAGGACACCCTGCTGCAGTTCGAACGGGAGATGCTCGGCCTCTACGTGTCCGATCATCCGCTGTTCGGCGTCGAGCACATCCTGTCCGCCGGGGCCGACTGCTCGATCGCCGCCGTCCAGGACGAGAGCCGGGCCGACGGGCAGGTGGTGACCGTGGGCGGCATCCTGAGCGGGGTGCAGCGCAAGGTCACCAAGAAGGGCGACACGTGGGTGCTGACCCAGCTTGAGGACCTCGAAGGGTCGATCGAGGTCATGATCTTCCCGTCGGCGTACCAGCTGTGCTCGACGATCCTGGCCGAGGACGCGATCGTGTTCGTCAAGGGGCGGATCGACAAGCGGGAGGACGTCGCCAAGGTCATCGCCATGGAGGTGACGGCGCCCGACCTGACGCAGGAGGCGGGCGGGCCGCTGCTGGTGAGCCTGCCGCTGACGCGCTGCACGCCTCCGGTGGTGGGGCGGCTGAAGGAGATCCTCGCCATGCATCCGGGCACGTCCGAGGTCCACCTGCAGGTGCACAACGGGCCCAAGACGACCGTGCTGCGGGTGGACGACCGGCTCCGGGTGACCCCGTCCCCGGCGCTGATGGGCGACCTGAAGCAGCTCCTCGGCCCCGCGTGCCTGGGCGCCTGATCGAGGCTTTCCCACCACCCACCAGGTGGGCGTGGCGGGTCGCCGTGACGCGCGCACTGTAGGCGGCCTGAGTGGTAACCCGACGAGCCGCCAGGGCGGCGGTGGGCAAACCTCGCCGTCGCCCGCCCGTACGGCATGGGGCAGGATCGCAAGGGTGAGCGAACTGCACTACCTCAGCGCGACCGAGCTGGCACACCTGATCAGGACCAGGCAGGTGAGCGCCGTGGAGGTCCTCCAGGCCCACCTCGACCGCATCGAGCAGGTCAACCCCCACGTCAACGCCATCGTGACCCTGGTCGCCGAGCGGGCACTCGACGCGGCCAAGGCCGCCGACGCGCGGGAGCCGGCCGGTCCGCTGCACGGCGTGCCCGTCGCGCACAAGGACCTCGTCGACACCGCCGGCATCCGCACCACCTACGGCTCGCCGCTGTACGCCGACCACGTCCCCGACAAGGACGACCTGATCGTCGAGCGGCTCCGGGCCGCGGGGGCCATCAGCGTGGGCAAGACCAACACCCCGGAGTTCGGCACCGGCTCCCACACCGTCAACGAGGTGTTCGGCGCCACCAGGAACCCCTACGACCTGTCCAAGTCCGCGGGCGGCAGCAGCGGAGGGGCCGCCGTCGCGCTGGCCACCGGCATGGTCCCGCTGGCCGACGGCTCCGACATGGGCGGCTCCCTGCGTAATCCCGCCTCCTTCTGCAACGTCGTGGGCCTGCGTCCCACCCCCGGCCGGGTCCCCGTCCCGTCCGAGACCAACGCCTGGTACACGCTGTCCGTCATGGGGCCGATGGCCAGGACGGTCGACGACGTGACCCTGATGTTCGGGGTCGTCGCCGGGTTCGACCGCCGTTCCCCGTACGCGATCAAGGAGGTCTTCGCCCCCGAGCCGGAGGAGGGCGTGGCGGGCCTGCGGGTGGCGTGGAGCCCGGACCTGGGCGGGCTGCCGGTGGACCCCCGGACGGCGGCGGTCACCGCCACGGCGCCCGGGGTGTTCGAGCGGCTGGGGGCGCGGGTCGAGCAGGTCGAGCTGGATCTGTCCGAGGCCGAGGACGCGTTCCGGACCTATCGGGCATGGAACTACGTGCTGAACTTCGGCGACCTGGACGGCCTCGGCCCCAACACCGCGTGGAACGTCGAGCAGGGCCGGAAGGTCACCGGGGCCGACCTGGCCCGGGCCGAGCGCGCGCGCAGCCGCCTCTACCAGCGGATGGCCGCCTTCTTCGACACGTACGACGTCCTGATCGCGCCGGTCAGCCAGGTCCCGCCGTTCCCGGTTGAGCACCCCCACGTCAGCGAGATCAACGGCGAGAGGCTGCCCGACTACCTCGCGTGGATGCGCTCCGCGTACTGGATCAGCGTCCTGCACGCCCCCGCCGCCTCCGTACCGGCCGGGTTCACGCCGGACGGGCTGCCGGTGGGGGTGCAGATCGTCGGCCGGCCGTTCGAGGACGCCAGGGTGCTGCGCGTGGCCCGCGCGTTCGAGCAGGCCACGCGGCACGGCCTGCGCCGGCCGCCCCTATAGAGAAGCCTTCAGAGCGGCTCACCGTACGGCTGCCGCAGCGGCGACTCGCGGTACCCGTGCATGCCCTCCAGCAGCCCGAACAGCCCCACAGCGAGCAGCGGCCAGGACACCAGCACGCCTTGGGCGGTCAGCTTCAGCGCCCCGGGGACGATCTTCACCCCGGGCGCCGCCGCGGCCTCCACCGTGACGGCCCCGAGCGTGAACGTGGATCCGATCCAGAACGTCAGCGTCGCGCCCAGCACCCCGCCCGCGCACAACCCGAGCAGCACCCCCCTGTCCCTTATACACATCTCCGAGCCCACGAGACACTAAAAAAAAACAGAAAATAGTTATCTTACCTTGAAGTACCCCAGGAACACTACCTCGTATAATT
>NZ_VCJS01000349.1 GCF_005893125.1 Nonomuraea basaltis
CCGCCCTCCAACGGGCGCGCCGACCGCGCCACCCGGTCCATCGCCGCCGCGGCCGCCTCCTCCGCGACCCCGTCGCCCAGCACCCACCCCGCCTCGCACAACGCCACCGCGATCCCGCTCAGCCCGTGGTGGAACGTCACATCCGCGACCTCGCCCAAGGCCGAGGCCAGGTAGCGGCAGCCCGCCCGCGCGTCCCTCAGGTACTCCTCCTCGCCGGTGGCCGCCGCCAGCTCCAGGAAGAACAGCACGATGCCCGGGGCGCCCGCGTACAGGGAGAAAGGCTCCGGATCCAGCGCCGACCTGCCACGCGCGTCCGGGTTGGCCAGCCAGCGGCCGTCACCCGAGGCCGCGGCCCTGATCCAGCGTGCCGCCCCGACCGCGACCCGCAGCAGGGTGTCCGCGCGCTCACCCGCCGAACGGGCTCGATCCACGCTCATGGCACACCGGGACTCTTCCTGGACGCCTACTGCAGGGGCTCATATTCTCCCCCGCCCACACGCCGCCGTCGACCACCACGACCACCACCAGGGGGCAGACCAAGCACGAGAGAAAGGGATAGTGGAGTGTTGCGGCGCTGCTCAGAGGGTTCGTTTGTCGGATGATGTGACCCTCCGCTTGGGTTTGGTTGCGGTTTGATGAACACGGTCGTTCGGCAGGGTTGATCATCGCTACGGGTGCACGCCGACACCCAAGGCCAGAACTTCCCAGTCTTTGCCCTGGCCACGTTGTTCGGATTCGACCTGATGCCACGCATCCGCAACTTCAAGGACCTGATCTTCTTCCGCGCCTCGGAGAAGATCACCTACCCGCACATCGACCAGCTGTTCGGCGAGAGCGGCCGCAACGTGATCGACTGGAAGCTGATCGACAAGCACTGGATCGACCTGATGCAGGTGGCCATCTCCATCAGCGAGGGCCGCCTCAGCTCGGCCACGCTGATGCGCCGCCTGCGGTCCAACTCCCGCAAGAACCGCATCTACAAGGCCTTCCGCGAGGTCGGCCGCAGCGTACGCACCGTCGCCCTGCTGCGCTATCTGGCCGACCCGGCGCTACGGGCGCGGGTCACCGCGGCGACCAACAAGGTCGAGTCCTACAACGGCTTCTCCAAGTGGCTCGGGTTCGGCGGGGTGCTGGCCGACAATGACCCCGAAGAGCAGGAGAAACTGATCAAGTTCAACACCCTGCTGGCCAACCTGGTCGTCTTCCACAACGCCCTGGACATCTCCGACATCGTGCGGCAGCTGGTCGCCGAAGGCTGGCAGATCACTGCCGATCAGCTCGGCCAGATCGCGCCCTACCTGCGCGCCCACATCAGCCGCTTCGGCGCGTACGCCACCGACGAACTACGTCACCGGCCGGATCCGTTCGATCCCCTGTTGACTACCCTTCAGGAGAGCAGAAGGCCCGGTACGCGCGCTTCGCCGGCGAGCCGTCCGTTCAGGAGCTGGAGGAGTTTCTCCGGCTGGCCGGCCGACGTGCCGCCGGGGGTGGCGGGGTTCGTCGCGGAGCAGCTGGAGACGCGGGGCGAGACACGAGGGCCTCTGACGGGTCACCGCGTCAGCCCCCGTCCCTCCTCACATGGAAATTGCGCGGTTCAGGCGGACAAGGTATTCCGCGTCCGGTTGCGTGCCGGCCCTGAAGCGTTCCTGGACCACGGCGAGCCCGAGGTCGCGCCGCTTCGGTGATCGCGCCGCGTCGGCCGCCGCCAGTGCGTCCGGCAGCTCCTGACGGGTGAGATCCGTGCAGTAGGCGGGTGTGCCAGGCTGCTGCCGCCACGATTCCGCGAGCGGCCCCGCATCAAAGGCGTCGAACCCGGTGTCCTCAACGAGTGCCATTGCCAGGTCACGCTCTCGCGGACTGTCGGCCGCGACGGGGAGCGAGATGCGGTCCGCACTTCCCGCCGGCTTGTTCCTGTGCGCGAACGACTCGGATCCGATCGAGTTCCAAGCCTTGACGATGGGCCGGCCCAGCTGCTTGGCAGCCCACACGCTCTCGGCCTGGCCGGCCTCGATCGCCGCGATTCCGTTGTCCCGATGCGGGAAGTAGTTCGACGTGTCGATGACAACCGTGTCAGCCGGCACTTTGGCGATCAGTGGTGCGACCTGCGGAATGCGGGCGAAGGGAATGGAGAGGATCACGGCGTCGACGTCCACTACGGCTTCCGCCGCTGTCACCGCTCGTCCGCCCGAGACGCCTCGATCGTCTCCGGGCCGCGCGAATTGGCCGCCTTTACCTCGTGCCCGGCCGCGCTCAACCGCCTGGTCAACGTCTTGCCGATGTTCCCGGTGCCGAGAATGCCGATCTTCATGGTGAAACTCCTTGTCCGGAACGGAACCCCGGTTTCGGTGACCGGGGTTCCGGGGCTTGGTCCCTGCGGCGCGACCGGGGCTGCGGCCGACCGCGGACGCGGTGGTGTAAGCGGGTGATGACGACCTTGCCGAAGTGAGCGCCGCTGTTCGTGGTCGTCGTGTGTGTCGCGCTGAGCTTGGCAGCGAGGTTCCCGCCGATGGCACCGGCGCCTATGACAGTAATTCTCATGATTTATCCATTGAGAGGTAATGCTGCCCCTGAGGACAGCGCGATGTGATGGCCGTGTGGTGGTGCCACCTGGCCTTGCGGGGGCGGGGCTGGGTGTCTGGCGGTTTACGCCTGGGTGTCCCGCTGGCGGTAGCCGCTCGCGATGAGCGTGCGGAGCCGGTCGAGCGACTCCTCCTCGGTGCCGGTGCCCTTGATCCAGGCAACGGAACAGGCCGCGAGGAACAAGTCGTGCCCCCGCACCGACGCGCGCACGCACCCCGCGAGCTGCGCGCCTCGCACGTACTGATCGGTGGCGGAGATGAGGATGTCGCAGGGAATCGTGAGCGGGTTGTCCGGCTCCTGCGCCCGGGCCGCGGCCATGAGCGGGTCCGGCAGCCCGCTGAAGGCGCTGAAATACTCCTCCATCGCCCGCAGCCACTGCTCCAGCGCCTCGGCCGGGTCGCCGAGCTGGTCGATGTCCGCCTGGCGGGCCACCAGCTCCTCGGAGCGCGTCTGCAGCACAGCCGCCAGCAGCGCTTCCCGGGTGGGGAAGTGCCGGTACAGGGTGCCGGGCCCGACGCCCGCCTCCTTGGCCACCGCCTCAAGGGAGGTGCCGACCCCGTGCTGCAGGAAGTGCCGCTGCGCGGTCTCCAGGAGGGCCACGCGGTTGCGCTGGACGTCCGCGCGGGGCTTGCGTCCCCGCTGTTCACCGGCGCTCATGCGCCCTCCTGCCTGCCGTGATCCTGCGGCCGCAGCAAAACGGATGCTGCCTCCGTACGCATTCGAGAGTAAAACGGAGGGGGCATCCGGTCAAATGGGCGGCCTGATCACGGAGCCCGGGCAGCGGCAGGGGGCCGACATATCTGGCCGTAGAGCGCAGGGCAAAAGCCGTGCGGGCTGCACCATTCCAGGGTGTCCTTGTCCGGGCCCTCCCGCGCCGAGCCCGGCCCGGTCCCCGGTCCAGGACGTCAGGGGGTGAGCTGCTGGTGCCCAATGACGGAGAGCAGTTCGAGTTTGCTGTGGCTCTCCGTGCCGGGCCGAGTGGTCAGCACCACCAGGGTCTGGGCGCGGTTCTCGGTGTACAGGAGCTGAGCGTCGACGTCGATGCGGCCGAGTTCGGGATGGAGGATGGTCTTGCAGTCGCCGTAGCGGGCGACCTCCTGAAGTTCCCACATGCGGACGAACTCAGGGCTGTGTTCCTGGAGTTCGGCGAGGATCCGGGCGGCTCGGGGGGTGTCGCTCCCGGCTGTCAGCGCGGCCCGCAGGCGTGCCGCCTGGGCGCGGCCGTGGCGTTCGTGGGTTTCCTCGGGGTACACCAGACGTTCGGCTGGGTCCATGAACCAGCGGTAGTAGCCGCTGCGGGCCAGACCGGTGTGGCGGGTCTGGTCGCCGAGCAGCGCGACGGCCAAGGGGTTCATCGCGAGGGTGTCGACCAGGTCGGTCGTTACCAGGGCCGGGGAGTCGTCCAGGCGGTCCAGGACCCGCAGCAGCGTCGGGCTGACGTGTTCGCAGCGGTGGAAGCGGGCTGGGGCGTTGTGGCCGATGAGGACGAAGAGATGGTCGCGTTCGTCCAGGGTCAGCCGCAGCGCCCGGGCGAGAGCCGCGGTGATCTGGACGGAGGGCTGCGGAGCACGCTGCTGTTCCAGCCGGGCGTAGTAGTCGGTGGACATGCCGGCGAGCTGCGCGACCTCCTCGCGGCGCAGCCCCTGCGTACGCCTGCGCGGCCCCTCGACCAGCCCGACGTCGCGGGGCCGCAGCATCTCACGCCGGTGGCGCAGGAATTCCGCCGGTTCCTTCTTGTCCATGGCCCCATCCTCGCCGCATCCCGCCCGGCTATCCAGAGACCGCCGATCCATGGCTGAGCCCTCGTCTTCTGCCCGCGCGAAGCCGCTCGTACGGCCGACTCCGAGGGCGCTCGCAGCGAGACGACCCGATGGTCACTTGACCTGTATGACCCGCTGGGAATTCGCCGGCTGTCGGCGGTGCGCCGCAGGCCGTCGGTCTGGAAGGCGGCCCGCCGCGACGGTCCCCCGTCGAGGACACCCAACGCTTTGACCGGCCCCGGGCCTCGTCGCCCGGCCCGGCCGACACGACGATGTTCGCCGTGTCAGACGGGCGCTCGCGTGCCCCTCGGCGCTCAGGACGGAGCCGGTCGCCTCCAGTGCGACGACCGGGGCGAAGCCGAAGGCGCTTCCTTACCGTTCCGCGGAGACGGTGGAGGGAGAGGGCGTGTAGACCTCTGGCTCCCGTGCGGGATTCACCGTGACGGCGGCGTCTTCAGTTCCCCTCGTGGTCGAGGGCGGCGATCTCGCGTACGGCCTCGGCGATGGCGCGATAGTCCTTACGCAGGATCGAACCGTGGTTGCTGGCGACTTTCGCGCTGATTTGGATGTTCGGATTGCGGGCAGTCACCGCAGGGAGGCTGGCGCGTATCCGTTCGTGCCCGCCCTGGCTTCCGAAGGACTCCCCAGAAGCGACCACGTAGCGCGCCGGGACGGTGATGCTGTCCAGCACGGGGCCCAGGTCACGCTCGCGGGCGATCTTGCCGACCTCGATGTTGCTGTCTGCCAGCTGGTCGCCGGTCATCCGTGGAGCCATACCGAACGGGCGCAGCAGCTGCATGGGCCACCAGATCCGCTTCCATATCTTGCGCATCCCCGGTTCCATGGACTCGTCGAACCAGTCGTAGGGCTGCGCGCCCTCAACCAAGACCGCGCCCACGGTACGGGCCGGATTCCGGCTGGCCCAGTGCGCCGCGACAAACGCTCCATAGGACCAGCCCACCACCACCGCCCGGGCCACACCCCGGGCTGCGAGGACAGCATCGACATCTCGGATGTTCGTCTCGAACGAATAATCCGCCGAACGCTTCGACTTACCACGCCCCCGCATGTCGTAGGTGATATGCCGCCACTCCGTCCCCAACTCGGCGAGGACCCGCCGCCATTGCCGCTGAACGGCGGCGTGGCCGTTGAGGTAGATCACGGGGACATCGTCGCCGTCGGTGTCGGTGACGGCTAAGGCCGTATCGTCTACCGGGACCATGCCGGTCCAGGTGGATTGCTGGCTGGTCATGGTTTCCCCTTACTCGCAGAAGACACGCAGGTGGCCATCGGGCGCCTCCATTTCCACGATCGTCTCGTCGAGGTGCTCCACGAGCGCCTCGAGCTGTGCGGGCTTGAGCTGGGTCAGGTCGATCGGAACGCCCGCCTTGACCAGCTCGGCGTTGGCCCGGTCCAGCGCCCGCGGCGGGATCAGGGCGACGAGCTGTACACCGGCTCGCAGCAGTTGCAGCGGCACCCGCACGTTGAGCCGCCCTGACTCGCCGTCCTCGAGGAACTCCATCTCCAGCCGCAGGTACTTCGCCCTGCCTTTCGGCCGGGGCTCGAGGCGCAAAGCCGCCGGCGACTGGTCTCGTTCGAGCGCGACGAGGAGCCGCTCCGCCTCCTCTGCAGTGATCTTGCCCTCGACCAGCATGTCGAGGACGTCCTTGCGCTGTTCGTTCATCGAAACCTCTCCTACTGGATGGATACGAGCACCGCCGTACGGCTGTATTCGACGTCGACCCGGGTGCCGGGCAACGCCGAGACGATGCGCCAGCCGGTGCCGAGCGCGCGCACCCAGCTGATGCTGAACACGAGGCAGGCCACGGCCGCACCCAGAACGGCTAGGACCATGACCGGCGAAAGGACGAGCACCACGGGCAGGACCGGCACCCAGATCCGGATGGCACGATGGTCTGGGCGTTTGACCTGTACGGTCACCAACTGCGGCATCACGCGGGCCCTTCCAACTCGGACAGTGCCTGCTGTGCGGTGATCTCGCCGCGGCGCAACCGCTCGATGATGTCGGCCCGCGACGGCGCCGGGTCGGTCTCGACGAAGTCAAGCATCTGTGTGATCCGGTTCAGCCGCGCCTTGATCGTCGGATAGCTCACCCCGAAGATGCGTTCCATCTCCTTGATGGAGCCGTGGCACCGTACGAACGCCGTGATGAAGACCTGATCCTCGACGTTGAGCTGAGCCAGTTGCGGTAGCTCGAAGTCGCCCTCGATCGCGACGCTGCTGCCTGCCAGGCGCACCCGCTCGACGACGAAGGGCTGGCCCTGGGTCAGGTTTGTAAGTTCCTGCCAATCCATTCCAAAGATATACCCGACGAACCTTCACTATTTCAAGGTTGATCTTAATTTTCTTAAGCTGGAGCCCGTTTGATCTCGACCAAATCGCGCGAGGGTTGACACCTACGGACGGAGGGGTCGGTGGGCGGCTGCGCGGACGGCGACTTCTACGTCTCGCTGGTCGCCACATGCCCGGCGTCGACCTGGATGCCCGGCCCTCCGCTCGCCGGGTAGCCCCGGTGCATTGCTGCACCGGGGCCCCCTCAGAACCGTGCGTGCCACTCGTCGCGGCACACGGCTCAAGCAAGCCGCGAAGGGCGGTTCAGGTGTGCTGTGCTGGGCTCCTGCGCAGGCGGGCGAGGTAGCCGCGATGGCAGGAGGCGTGAACAAGGCGGGTCTGGCCATCGCCGGTGGGGCCGGGCCGTCCGTAGTGCGTCAGGTAGTCGGCTGCTATCGCGCGTCGGACGACGTTCAACCACCATCGCGCCCATTGTTCAGGCGATTCGGGCGGCTGGTCCGTTGTGAGCAGGTGGTCCCCGCAGAGCGAGCAGCGGCCGTCTTGCTTGGTGAGCAGGCGGAGGCTGTAGCGATCGAGCGGAGGCTTCACCCGAGCACGCCGTTTGGCCCAGTACTCGGCCAGGGCAGGGTCATCGGGGGATGCTCGGCCCAGGACGAGCGTGTGTCGGACGATGGGGGCCCAGGCGAACTTGGTGAGGTAGGCGCCGGTCTCCTGGTCGCCGAACACCCACCAGTCGTTCCTGAACTTGTTGAACTTGCCGAAGTACCGGTCGACGATCCAGCGCCTCGGCTTGTTCGGATGGCCGCACTTGGCCCACTTGAAGGTGAGCCTCCATACGTAGTTGTCCAAGGCGGTGAACACCTTGGACGAGACCATGCCACGGTAGTAGGCGGCCCAGCCTCGCGCGATGGGATCGAGCCGGGCGATGACCGCCTGCGCGTTCGAGCCGCGCAGGCTGCGCATTTCGGCCGCGAGCCGCAGCTTCAGCCGCCTGACCGCCGAGGGGCTCGGTGTGGTCAGCGTCTTGCCGTTGGGATAGCGGCGGATGAGGACACCCAGGAACTCGAACCCCTCGGCGAGGTGAACGATGCGGGTCTTGTCCTCATTGAAGATCAGACCCCTGGGTCTCAGCCACTGGGCAAGGCGCGCCTTGACCTGTTCGGCCTGCTGCCTGGAGTGGCACAAGGCGATCATGTCGTCGGCGTAGCGGACCACTATCGGGCGTCCTGCCACCGTCTCTCCGGCATGGCAGCCGTCAGTTCGGTAGCTGACCCCGGCGGCTTCTTCCAGTCCGTGCAACGCGACGTTCATCAGACACGGGGAGATCACGCCGCCTTGAGGGGTGCCCTCGTCGGTCGGTGAGAATCCCGTGCCCTCCTCGAACACCCCGGCCTTCAGCCAGTCCCGGATCATGTCCCTGGCGGGGAACGACCCGATGGCCTCCAGAAGCCGGGTGTGGTCGATGCGGTCGAACGCCGCCGCCAGGTCCGCATCCAGTACCCACATCCGTTTCGCCAGCCTCTGACTGGTGGCCTGGAAGATGGACTGAATCGCGTCCTGGCAGCTCCGACCCGGCCGGAACCCATACGATCGGGGTTCGAACCGAGCCTCCCACTCGGGTTCCAGCGCGTTACGGACCCGTGCCTGATGACATCGGTCCATGATTACCGGAATGCCGAGCGGGCGGAGCTTGGCGGGGTTGCTGGCTTTCGGAATGTGCACCCGCCTGACCGCGCGCGGCTTCCAGGAACCGATCGTGGCGTGCACACGCCCCGCCACCTCGGCCCTGGCCTCGGAGGTCAGCGCGACCTCCCCGTCGATGCCCGCGGTCTTGCGGCCAGCGTTGCGCTGCGTCACCTGCCGCACACTCATGAACGTGTTGGCCCGGCTCCGTAGCATCAGCTTCTGGAGGTTTCTGGCCTTGGGCCAGTCCTCTTCCTGAACCGCCTTGAAGATCCTGCGCCGCAGTCGCCGTACCTGCTCTTCCTGCGCCCGCCAGTCGATGGTCTCCCACTTCTCGGCGTCCAGGCGCAGCAGATCCTCGGGTCCGTTCACCATGTGGCGTCCAACTTGTCCCTCGGTTCCAGCGGAGTCGGTGCTTCGTCGTCAAAGGCTCACCTGCCCACGTCAGCGCCCTTTCGGGCCCGGGCACCGTGCCCGGTATCCGGCCGGTTATCCGAGACCGTCGCTGGAGGAAGCGACCTTGCCGTCCCGGTTTCCCGCTGCCTTTCGGCCGCCGGCCTTGGCTTCTTGGGCATCCTGTTCCCGCCGGGGAGTTCAGCTCTCCTCGCGGTTGGCCTACCGCTCTGGTCGGACCTGGAGCGGACCCCGACGGGGTTTCCATGTTCCGCACGCATGAGACACGGCTGGGATCGGGGTCGGGTAGCGGGAGTGCATTTCTGCGCCCCCGCCCCCTCAGAACCGGACAAGCCCGCTTTCCAGGCATCTCGGCTCAAGCAAGCCCGAAGGCTCACGGGCAGGCAGAAGTACCGTGCCGTT